>NZ_JBEFLO010000001.1:0-797033 GCF_040149565.1 Sulfitobacter aquimarinus | reverse complement strand
CCCGCAACAATTTTGATCTAGTACAAGGCGACCGGATTGATCATCGCCTGTACCGTGCCCACAATCCGTGGCTGCCCCAGCACGAACATGAATTCCTTCACGCCTTCCCGCACCAACGGCCCGACATTCATCGTCTCCAGAATGTAGATGCCGTTTTCCTTCAGCAAGGTGACGTGACCGTAGAACACTTTGTCACCCTCAGGCGCAGGGATCGGCTCCAGCCCCCATGTATCCGCCCCAACCGCCATCGGGTTGAGCGACGCCATATAGACCGCACCCTCGTTGTTCAGGCCCGGCTCGGTCCCGCCCCAAGCTGCGGGATCACTCTCCAGCATGCCTTCGGTCCAGCCGGTGTGGAACAGGACAATATCGCCTTCACCCATGGTCACGCCTTGGGCCTCGGCGGCGGCCTTGATCTCGGCCTCGCCAAAGTGCTGCCCTGCGGCCATCACCTCAACACCCGCGTGGGCGGCCATGTCCAGAATAACGGCGCGGCCCACTAGCGGCGGCACCGCATGTGTGCCCAGCTTGGTCAGACCGGTGATTGCGCTGATCTCTTTCTCGTCAAGACAGTTATAATACTGCCCGCCTTCACCAAGATGCCCCAGCCCGTCCAGTTGCGAACCGATGCCGATCCACGTTTGCAGAAGGTCGTCGTTGTAATTCGCTTCATACCCAAATCCCGACAGCTTTTGGCCACCCTGTTGGTTCGGTTGCACAATCTGCAGGTTGAGCGAGCGCGGCGGGAAGGCAGGCGTGTTCGACCCGATCGCAATGCCCAGCGGCATGGATTTACCCTGCTTGATCAGTTTCGCCGCCATCATCGTCCGCTCTGGCGTCACCAGATTGGCCGAGCCCAGCGTATCATCCGCGCCCCATTGGCTGGTCGAGGTACACTCCGCCGAAGCGCCCCCCGCAGCCAATCCAAAGCCAAGGCAAATTGCCGCAATTTTTCCGAAATTCATATTAATCCTCCACAATTATTATGTAGCGCACAAGCGTGCGCGCATGCAATCAGCCGCGCCCTTATGTTGGGACGATTCGAACTGCTTGGAGGATCAGGCTAGCACGGGATACCCTTGATGCGTGAATTTTCGCACCAAGGGCTTTGCGCGTCGGTCAGTAATCGACGCCGCGCTGCGCTTTGATGCCTGCTTTGAACGGGTGCTTTACCTCGGTCATCTCGGTCACCAGATCGGCATAATCACACAGAGCAGGCTTTGCATCGCGGCCTGTCAGGATCACGCCCGTGCGCGCATCGCGGGCATCCAGCCCCGCAATCACATCCTCGACCGAGAGGTAGTCATAGCGCATTGCAATGTTGATTTCGTCCATGACAATCAGGTCATAGTCACCGCTTTCCATCATCTCGCGGCCCTTGGCAAAGGCGGCTTGCGCGGCGGCGATATCGCGGTCCTTGTCTTGGGTGTCCCAAGTGAACCCTTCGCCCATCGTGTGCCACGTCACCTCTCCCAGACGGTCAAAGAACTGCCGCTCGCCGGTCTTCCACTTGCCCTTGATGAACTGAACCACACCGACCTTCTGCTTCCAGCCCAAGGCCCGCACGATTACACCGAAGGCCGAGGACGACTTGCCCTTACCCGCCCCTGTATGGATCAGCACCAGACCCTTTTCAGGGTCCTTCAAGTCCGACACCCGCTTGCGCTGGGTGGCTTGGCGTTCTTGCATCTTGGCTTTGTGGTCAGAGCTATCGGTCATGGGGGTGTCCTAGTTTGAGGGGCCGGAAGGGGCTGTGGCGGATTTGGATTTGCTGCGGTCCATCCCCAGCTGGCGTTCGCGCCATATGATCAGGACGCCACCCGCAATGACAAGGGCTGCACCGATCAAAATGGGCGCCGTGGGAACTTCATCAAAGATAAACCACCCGATGAGCATCGCAAAGACCATCGAGGAATAGTCAAAAGGTGCCAGCATCGAGGCTGTGCCAAACCGGTAGGAGGCCGTCACCATGATCTGTGCCACGCCACCAATCAGGCCCGCGCAGATGATTAACCCAAGCGCGCTATATCCGGGCGCAGTCCATGCCAGCGCAGGTGTGGGGAACATCCACCCCAGCGGCAGGGTCAGCAGTGACGCCACGCTGGCGGTCAGCGCAAAGTAAAAGACGATGGCAGATGTGCTGTCGGTCTGCACCAGTCGTCGCACATGGATCTGCACCAGAGCCCGCAGAATTGCAGCGGCAAGAATCATCAGCACGCCGATTGTCGCCGCATCAGAATAGGTTTGATCGAGTGACAGGCGCGGCGCGATAACAATCATAACGCCAATCAATCCGAGTGCGACAGCCGACAGGCGGAAAAGGCGCACGCGCTCCCCCAGCAGAAGGGCGGCAAAGATCACAGTGAACATCGGGGTGGCATAGCCGATGGCGGTGACTTCGGGCAGCGGCAAGATCGCCAGCCCGCCAAAGGTCAGACCCATGGCGGTTGTTCCGATCAGCCCGCGCCAGACATGGCCCATAACGTTGTTGGCTTTGAACCCGTCATGCAGATGCCCCTGTTGCCACAGCCAGATCACGATAACAGGCATCGAGAAAAACGCCCGAAAGAACACCGCTTGTCCAGACGGAACATCGTCCGAGGCTGCTTTGATCAGCGCAGCCATGACCATGAATAGAAAAACCGCGCATGTTTTCAGCGCAATCGCGCGGCCGGGTTTGTTTTGGGTCAAGGGTGCAGCCATGCCGCAGGTGTGCGCCCTTGTGTAGGGAAGATCAAGCTCCCAACGGACGCTGCGAATTTTTCAAAAAATTCGGCCGGAATTTTCGAAAATTCCGCGCACTACCCGATCGTTCCGCGATTCTCGCCGATTTGGCCGCGATGCAGCAGCAGGTGGTCCAGTATTACGCAGGCCATCATCGCTTCGCCCACTGGCACGGCGCGGATGCCGACACAGGGATCGTGACGGCCCTTTGTAATAATCTCGGTTTCTTCGCCGCTTTTGGTGATGGTTTTGCGTGTTGTCAGGATGGACGAGGTCGGCTTGACCGCAAAGCGTACGACAATGTCCTGTCCCGTGCTGATCCCGCCCAGAATGCCGCCAGAGTGGTTAGATGAATAGGCGGGCTGCCCGTCTGCGCCGATGAAAATCTCGTCTGCGTTCAATTCGCCTGTCAGCATCGCGGCGGACATGCCTTCGCCGATTTCGACGCCTTTGACGGCGTTGATGCTCATCATGGCGGCGGCCAGATCAGTGTCTAACTTGCCATAAACAGGCGCGCCGATGCCTGCGGGGACGCCGCGTGCGGTGACTTCGATGATCGCCCCGACAGAGGAGCCTGATTTGCGCAGCCCGTCCAGATACGCCGCCCAATCGGTAGCGGCCTTGGCATCCGGCACCCAGAACGGGTTCTGTTCGATCTGGTCCCAGTCAAAGGCGTCGCGGTCAATCTGGTGCGGGCCCATTTGCACCATATAGCCTGTAATCTGTACATTAGGGGCAATCGCCTTGATCGCCTCACGGGCCAAGCCACCCGCCGCCACGCGTGACGCGGTTTCACGAGCCGAGGACCGTCCCCCCCCGCGATAGTCGCGCACACCGTATTTCTGGAAGTAGGTGATATCCGCATGGCCCGGGCGGAACTTCTCTTTGATGTCGCCATAGTCTTTGGAACGCTGATCGGTGTTTTCGATCATAAGCTGGATGGGCGTGCCTGTGGTCACCCCTTCGAAGGTGCCGGACAGGATGCGCACCTCGTCGGCCTCACGCCGCTGAGTGGTGTATTTGTTCTGGCCCGGTTTGCGTTTATCCAACCAGTGTTGGATCATATCGGGCGTAATCTCGACCCCCGGAGGGCAGCCATCAACCGTTGCCCCCAAGGCAGGTCCGTGGCTTTCGCCCCATGTGGTCACGCGGAAAAGATGGCCAAAGCTGTTGATCGACATGGGAGCGCTCCTTTTGTTCAATGCATTAACGGGGGCAGGGGGATGCCTCAAGGGGTTTTGACTTGCATAGGGCGTGCAAGCCTCCTAACCCTACGCGTACCTCGGGGGGCCAATGGCTGAGATGTGCAACTGCATAGACCCGTAGAACCTGAACCGGTTAACACCGGCGGAGGGAAGGTCTGGACATACTTCCATCACCTCTCTGCGCCGCAATTTGGAGGATGCTATGAAGTATCTCACGTTTGCGACTGCAACTTTGGCCGCCACAGCGGCTTTTGCTGAAACACCTGAACTTACCGTTTATACCTATGACAGCTTTGTCAGCGATTGGGGTCCTGGCCCCGCGATTGAAAAAGCGTTCGAGGAAACATGCGGCTGTGATCTGAAGCTGGTGGGCAATGGCGATGGCGCCGCCCTGCTGGCACGGCTCAAGCTGGAGGGCGCGCGCACGGACGCGGATGTTGTGATGGGGCTCGATACCTCGCTTGTGGCGGCGGCCAAGGAAACGGGGCTGTTTGCCGAGACGGCAGTCAGCGCCGACTACACGCTGCCGGTTGAGTGGACTGATTCCGTCTTTGCACCTTACGACTGGGGCTACTTCGCTTTTGTGCACAACAAGACGCTGACCGCCCCTGCAAATTTCAAAGACCTTGGCGCAAGTGACCTCAAGATCGTTATTCAGGATCCGCGCTCTTCCACGCCTGGCCTTGGCCTGTTGATGTGGGTCAAAGCGGCTTACGGCGATGAAGCACCCGCCGTTTGGGAGGCGATGGCCGATAATGTCGTCACCGTCACCAAAGGCTGGTCCGAGGCTTACGGCCTGTTCCTTGAAGGCGAGGCCGACATGGTGCTGAGCTACACCACTTCTCCCGCCTACCACTTGATTGCCGAAGAAGACCACAGCAAGACAGCCGCTGCGTTTGACGAAGGCCACTACATGCAGGTCGAAGTTGTCGGCGCACTTGCTGGATCGGACCAGCCTGAACTGGCGGCGGATTTCGTGAACTTCATGGTGTCGGACGCGGCCCAAGCAATCCTGCCCACGACCAACTGGATGTACCCGTCGGTCACCCCTGCGGCGGGTCTGCCCGCAGGGTTCGAGACGTTGATGGTGCCTGAAAAAGCACTGCTGACCCCGATTGAAGAAGTAGGCGCGCTGCGCGAGGAAGCCTTGGCCGAATGGCTGACGGCACTGTCGCAGTAACTGCGTTTCGGATCAGTCCGAAAACAGGGATCAGCGCTGCGGTTATTGTCGCGGCGCTGATCCTTTCGGCTTTGGTTGCGGTGATCAGCCGCGCCGAGGCGGGCGCGGGGCTTGGACCTGCAGACTGGGCCGCGATCCGGTTTACGGTGTTGCAGGCGGTATGCTCATCGTTCCTTTCAGTCCTCCTCGCGGTGCCTGTTGCGCGGGCTTTGGCGCGGCGCAGGTTCATCGGGCGCACAGCACTGGTGACGCTGCTGGGGGCACCGTTTATCCTGCCGGTGATCGTCGCTGTGCTTGGCCTGCTGGCGGTGTTTGGCCGCAGCGGCTGGGTGAATGCGGGGCTAGAGGTTTTCGGCCTGCCCCAAGTCTCGATCTATGGATTCCACGGCGTCGTGCTGGCGCATGTGTTCTTTAACCTGCCCTTGGCCACACGGCTTTTGCTGCAAGGCTGGCAGGGCATCCCGTCCGAGCGGTTTCGCCTGATCGCACAGCTGCGCCTGACCCCGCGTGCCGTTTTCCGCGCGGTTGAGTTGCCGATGCTGGGGCAAGTGGTCCCGGGTGCGCTGGCACTGATCTTTGTCGTCTGCCTGACCAGTTTTGCCGTGGCCCTGACGCTGGGTGGCGGGCCGCGTGCGACGACAATCGAGTTGGCGATTTATCAGGCGTTCCGTTTCGACTTTGATTTGGGGCGGGCGGCGCTTTTGTCGGTGGTGCAGCTGGTGCTGGCAGGGTCGATGGCCGTGCTGGCGCTGTTGTTGGTGCCCGCCCTTGTCGTCGGGGGCGGGCTGGACCGGATGATGCCGCGCTGGGATGCGCGGGGCGGTGTTCAGCGGATTTGGGACGGGGCGGTGATCGTATTGGCCGCGCTGTTTTTGCTGGTGCCTCTTGGGGCCGTGGTGGCGCGGGGGCTTGTCGGTTTGCCGCAGATGCCGACGGCTGTGTATCACGCTGCGCTGACCTCTGTCTGGGTCGCCTTGGCGAGTGTTGTTGTGCTTTTGCTGCTGGCGCTGCCGATGGCGGGTTGGATCGCAGGGCGCAAGGGCGGCGGGGTCGAGGCGGTAGGCCTGTTGGGCCTTGCCGCGTCCCCCCTGATGATCGGGACGGGCTGGTTTATCATCATCAACCCGCACGCGGACCCGTTCGCTTTTGCCCTGCCTGTGACTATCGCGGTGAATGCGATGATGGCTTTGCCCTTTGCCCTGCGGATATTCGTGCCGCCAATGCGGGAGGTGGTGACCGAGTATGGTAGGCTCAGCGCGACGCTGAACCTGTCCGGTTGGGGCTTCTGGCGGGTGGTTTTGCTGCCACGCCTGCGGCGGCAGATCGGCTTTGCGGCGGGCCTTGGGGGCGCGCTGTCAATGGGGGATTTGGGCGTGATCGCGCTGTTTGCCGATCCTGACCGCGTGACGCTGCCGCTGCAAATGGTGCGCCTGATGGGCGCCTACCGGATGCAGGCAGCCGCGGGCGCGGCACTGGTGCTGCTGGTGCTGAGCTTTGGCATATTCTGGCTGTGTGACAAGGGAGGGCGTGTTGGTGGTGAGGCTTGAGGACATCGTAATCGTGCAAGGCGATTTCGAGATGCGTGCAGATATGGCGCTGGAGGCGGGGCGTAAATATGCGGTGATCGGGCCGTCGGGTGCGGGTAAGTCGACCTTGTTGGGGGCGATGTGCGGTTTCGTGCCCGTGGCGCAAGGCCGTGTGGTTTGGGACAGCAAAGACATTACCCGCCAAGCGCCGGGCATGCGGCCCATGACCATGCTTTTTCAGGACAACAACCTGTTTCCCCACCTGACAGTCGCACAGAACGTCGGGCTGGGGTTGCGCACGGATTTACGGATGTCGGCGGCGCAGCGTGACCAAGTGCAAGACGCGCTTTTTCGGGTCAATCTGGACGGTTACGCCGATCAAAAGCCCGGCAACCTGTCGGGCGGACAGCAAAGCCGTGCCGCGCTGGCGCGGGTGCTGGTGCAGGCGCGCCCTATGGTGTTGCTGGACGAGCCGTTTGCCGCGCTTGGCCCCGCCCTGCGCAACGAAATGCTGGATTTGGTGCAGGATCTTGTCGCGCAAACCGGTGCCGCGCTGGTCATGGTGACCCACGCGCCTGACGATGTGCGGCGCATCGCGGATGAGGTGATCTTTGTCGAAGGAGGGCGCGCCCATGCCCCACGTCCGGCGGCAGCTTTGCTGGATGATCCACCGCCGGAGTTGCGCGCTTACCTTGGATGAGGGCGCGGAATTTTGGAAAATTCCGGCCGTTTTCTTTGAAAGAAAACGATCCCGCCCCGCCTCAGGTCGCGATGATTGACAGGGCAGCCCGCGCTGCCTCGCGTCCTTTTTCGATGAAATGCGCACGGTAGATTGCGTTGTGATGATCCGTCTCTTGATACTGGTGCGGCGTGAGCGAGACCGACAAAACCGGAACGCCGGTATCAAGGCCCACGCGCATCAGCCCGTCGACCACAGCCGCGGCCACAAAGTCATGGCGGTAGATGCCGCCATCCACGACAAAAGCCGCGCAGATGATCGCATCGTACTTTCCCGTTTTGGCAAGCTGCTGCGCCTTTAGCGGCATCTCGAACGCGCCGGGCACGTCAAAGACATCCTTTTGCGCATCGGTCGTCATTTCGTCAAAACCGTCCCAAGCACGGTCTACAATATCAGCATGCCATTGCGCTTTGACAAAGGCGAAGCGGGCGGGGGTGTTTGTCATAATGATCTCCTTCAGGCTCTAACACATCCACCCAAGGCGATCACAGGCCAACAGGACCCGCACCCTGAAAGGCGCTGCCTGAAACCTGCATTCTCTTTCATCCGGACTATGACCGTCGGCTCCGGCATCTCACCGGATCTGCTGGACCAAGCGTATCCTGTTAAGGATGCGCAAGCGCTCGCGGGCTCGAAGGGCGTGCCTCCATACCGCCGGTGGGGAATTTCACCCCGCCCTGAGAATGCCGCGACATTGCATTGAGGGGGCGTCCTCTGCAATAGCTGATTGATCGGCGCAGCTAGCAGGAGGGCATCATGCACCCCAATCCCGTATTCCATGACGCAGATACGTCACGTAACATCGCCTTTGCCCGTGCCCGTGCATTCGGCGTGCTGGCGGTAAACGCGGATGACGGCCCGTTTCTGAGCCATATCCCCTTTCTACTATCGGACGATGCCACATCTGCGGATCTGCACCTTGTGCGCTCAAACCCGATTGCGCGGATCGGGCAGGGGCCGCACCGCGCAAAGATCGTCGTGTCGGGGCCTGACAGCTATGTTTCGCCCGATTGGTACGGGGTGGTGGATCAGGTGCCGACATGGAACTACATCGCCGTGCATCTGACCGGCACGCTAGAGCGGCTGCCCCAAGATATGATGCAGGACATGCTGGACCGTCAATCATCTGCTTATGAGAACCAGCTGACCCCAAAAACGCCGTGGACCACGGCCAAGATGACACCCGAGGTTCTGGAAAAGATGATGCGGATGATCGTGCCCTTCCGCTTTACCGTGACAGCCATCGACGGGACATGGAAGCTGGGCCAGAACAAACCCGACGAGGTGCGTATCGCCGCCGCCAATCAGATGGCCGAACACGGCATCGGCAGCGACACGCAGGACATTGCACGCCTCATGCGCGACCTTGATCATACGTGATCTGTCCTTGCCTTGAGCCGATATGGGGTAAAGAGTACCCGCAACGCGCACTGCAAAAGGACGACACCGATGAAGCTCTATTATGCCCCGACCTCTCCTTATGTTCGCAAAGTCATGGTGCTGCTGCACGAGACAGGACAGCTGGACGAAGTCGCGCTTGTCAATGTGGCCACCACGCCCATCGCCGCCAGTGCAGAGTTGCTGGCAAAGAACCCGCTGGCCAAAGTGCCTGCGCTGGAGCGGCCTGACGGGCCGACCGTCTATGACAGCCGTGTCATCACGGCCTATCTGGATGCGCGGGCCAAGGCGGGCCTGTATCCTGCTGGGGCGCGGCGCTGGGATACGCTCACGTTGGAGGCAACGGGCGACGGGATCATGGATGCGGCCCTTTTGATGACCTATGAGACGCGGTTGCGCCCCGAAGAGCGCCGTATGCCCGAATGGGTTGAGGGGCAGTGGGACAAGATTGCGCGTGCGATTTCCGCGCTCAACACCCGTTGGATGGGCAATCTGCAAGGGCCGTTGGACATGGGGCAGGTCGCTGTTGGCTGTGCGCTGGCCTATGTGGATTTCAGGCATGGCGGGCGCAATTGGCGCACGGGAAACGACGGGCTGGCCGCCTGGTTTGCTGAGTTCGAATCGCGGGCCTCGATGCAGGCGACCATTCCGCCAGCGGGCTAAATCATGTGAAACTGCATCAAATAGCGGACGAAATTTGCCCACTGCGACGGTTTGCACGTCTAAACCATCTGGACGACTCCGTGAGCGCGAGTTAGATACCGCACGAATGTCTGGCGTGGCGGAGTCCGTGCGCCTTAATACCTGTCGGCCCATCATAGGCCCAAATACGGAGAAACCGACGTGTCACAAGCTGATGATATCGAAGGCAACCGGAGGGATTTCCTCTATTATGCGACTGCAGGTACCGGCGCTGTTGCCGCGGGTGCCGCTGTTTGGCCGCTGGTCAACCAGATGAACCCTTCTGCGGATGTGCGGGCGCTGTCCTCGATCCGTGTTGATGTCAGCGGCGTCGAGCCCGGCTCGCAACTGACCGTCAAATGGTTGGGCAAACCCGTATTTATCCGTCGCCGCACCGAAGAAGAGATCGAAGCGGGCCGCTCGGTTGAGGTATCCGACCTTCCCGATGGTGGTGCCGAGAACGCGAACCTTGCAGGTGATGCGACAGCTGCCGATGAAAACCGCACCTTGGACGAGGCCGGTGAATGGCTGGTCATGATGGGTGTGTGTACGCACCTTGGCTGTGTGCCTTTGGGTGATGCAGGTGACTTTGGCGGCTGGTTCTGCCCGTGCCACGGGTCACACTATGATACAGCGGGCCGCATCCGCAAAGGCCCCGCGCCGAAGAACCTGCCGGTCCCACCGGCCGAGTTCATCGACGAAGCCACATTGAAACTGGGTTAAAGGAACACGCATATGTCTGGAATTCCTCACGACCATTACGAGCCAAAGACCGACGGCGAAAAGTGGATCCACACGCGCCTGCCAATCGTTGGCTTGATGTATGACACATTGATGATCCCCACACCCAAGAACCTGAATTGGATGTGGATCTGGGGCATCGTGCTGACCTTCTGTCTGGCGCTGCAAATCGTAACGGGCATCGTTCTTGCGATGCACTATACGCCCAGCACCGATGCGGCATTCGCCAGTGTTGAGCATATCATGCGCAACGTGAACGGCGGCTATATGCTGCGCTATCTGCACATGAACGGCGCTTCGCTGTTCTTTATCGCGGTCTACGCGCACATCTTCCGCGGCCTCTACTACGGCTCGTACAAAGCCCCGCGTGAGATCACGTGGATCATCGGCATGATTATCTATCTTCTGATGATGGCAACGGCGTTTATGGGCTATGTGCTGCCATGGGGTCAGATGTCCTTTTGGGGCGCGACTGTAATCACCGGCCTGTTTGGCGCGGTTCCCTTTGTGGGCGACGCGATCCAGACGCTGCTGCTGGGTGGTCCTGCGGTAGATAACGCCACGCTGAACCGCTTCTTCTCGCTGCACTATCTGCTGCCGTTTGTGATTGCGGGTCTTGTGATCCTGCACATCTGGGCCTTCCACACCACGGGCAACAACAACCCGACCGGTGTGCCTGTGCGCACAACGTCGAAAGAAGAAGCCGAAAAAGACACACTGCCGTTCTGGCCCTACTTTGTGATCAAGGACCTGTTCGCGCTGGCCGTGATCCTTGTGGTGTTCTTTGCGGTTGTGGGCTTCATGCCAAACTACCTTGGCCACCCCGACAACTACATCGAAGCGAACGCACTGGCGACACCTGCGCACATCGTGCCCGAATGGTACTTCCTGCCGTTCTACGCGATCTTGCGGGCCTTCACGCCTGATGTGTGGATCGTGATGTTTGTGTCCTTCGTGTCCGGCGGCATCATCGACTCCGCCTTCTTTGGTGTGGTCGCGATGTTTGCAGCGATTGCTGTCATGGCCGCTGTGCCATGGCTGGACACCAGCCGCGTCCGGTCGGGACGTTACCGCCCGATGTTCAAGTGGTGGTTCTGGCTGTTGGTCATCGACTTCTTCGTTCTGATGTGGGTCGGCGCAATGCCCGCCGAAGAGCCGTTCAACACAATCGCTTTGATCGCTGCGACTTACTGGTTCGTCTACTTCCTGGTGATCTTGCCCTTGCTTGGCGTGATCGAAAAGCCGACGGCACAGCCGGAAACAATCGAAGCAGACTTTGACGCGAAGCTTGCGAAAAAAGCTGGCGGCGCAGCACCTGCTGCCACACCTGCGGAGTAAACAGAGATGAATATGATCAAAGCAACACTCCTGAGCGCGATCATCGCGCTCACCGCTCCTGTCGCTATGGCGGCGGGCAAAAAGGGCGCCCCGATCGAGAATATTGATTTCTCGTTCGACGGTCCGTTCGGCTCTTACGATGTGAACCAGCTTCAGCGCGGGCTTCAGGTCTATACCGAAGTTTGTTCCGCGTGCCACGGTTTGGAATACGTCCCGCTGCGGACACTTGGCGACGACGGCGGCCCCATGCTGCCCGAAGAGCAAGTGATCGAATACGCCAAACAGTGGGAAGTCTACGACGCAGAGCTGGATGATTTCCGCGAAGCGACGCCAGTGGATCATTTCCCTGCCTCTGGTTTGGAAACAGCGCCTGATTTGTCCTTGATGGCCAAAAAGCGCAAAGCGTTTTCGGGCCCCTATGGTCTGGGCATCAACCAGCTTCTGAATGGCTTTGGTGGTGCTGAATATATTGCGGCCCTGCTGCATGGCTATACCGGCGAGGAAAAGACCCAAGCTGGCGTAACCCTGTACGAGAACAAGTACTTCGAAGGTGGGTGGCTCTCCATGGCGCCGCCACTTTATGACGAGGCTGTTGAATATGCCGATGGTCATTCCACCTCGGTCGAGGCGATGTCAGAAGATGTTGCAGCCTTCCTGATGTGGACGGCCGAGCCGAAGATGGGTGCGCGCAAGCAAGCCGGCTTCGCGAGCGTGATTTTCCTGACCTTGCTGTCAGTGCTTCTGTATCTGACCAACAAACGCCTTTGGGCAACTGTGAAAAAGAAAAAAGCCTGATCTCGTTAGGCCTTGAATGATTGACGCCCGCGGCACTGCCGTGGGCGTTTTTCGTTCTACCGCCAGAAAAAAGTTAAGCCCCCCAATCCGTGCTGATCGGGGGGCTTGGGACCATGGGCAGGATGTTTAATAACCCACGGTTTTCATGGCTAATTGCTCTAAATATATATCGGAAGGCCCGTAAGCCCCGCATTAAGAAGCCTAGCTCCCCTTCTCGCATGCCCGACAGCGTTCTGTTCTATCTGGCCGCAAGACGCTTTGAATATAAAAGCGCGTTTACCTCTTGGCCGGTCTCTCTATGATCTGACCATGCCCGACGAGGCGCTGCGCTGTCTGTGAGCTAGATTACACAAGCGTTAATAAAGTGGATTTTCCGCAATTTTTTTCAGCCCGGCCTCATTGGTGAGTTGGATCGTACTCCGCCCCAGTTCAATCAGGCCATCGCGCTTCCAGCCGGACAGCGTCTTTGAGACCGTCTCGCGGGAGGCGCCGACAAAGGTTCCCAGATCGGCGTGGGACATGCGGACGGGTTTGCCCCCTTCACCGGACAAATGCAGAATCTTGCGGGCCAGTCGGGTGGTGACGTCCATAAACACCTGTTCATGGTACTGGTTCGCCATCCAGCGCATCCGCATACCGGCAAGTTCGATCATGTCGATGTACAGTTCTGGCGTCTTCTTGAGGGCGGCCAACACATCCGAATTTCGCAGACCCCATACTTCGGTCTGTGTGATCGCGGTCAACGTCGCCGTCCGCGGCCCTGGTGTGAACAACGCGATTTCGCCGAACAACGCGCCCGCGTTCATGATATCAAGGCTCAGCTTTTTGCCGCCCTGTGAGGTCACGCTTACTTCTAATGATCCCGAGATCACGGCAAACAGAGTGTCCCCCCGGTCGCCCTGCTCAAACAAAACATCGCCCGCGTTAAGCCGGGTTTTAACCGCAAGCTCGGTTATCATGTTGCGGAACCCTTGCGACGCAGAGGCAAGGAACCCGATATCGGCAAGGGGTGTGGTAAGCATGATGGACCTGTTTACTAAACTCGGTCGCAGTTTAAGCCTGTAATTGCGTCCCTGTCTGCCCCTGAATCGTTGTGCGGACGATTGCGCCTTCGGCCTGCGGGTTGGCAAAGACGACTTCGGCAAATTGCTCGGTGCGGCCCATGTGCGCGTTTTCCATCAGCACAGCATGCTGTTTGCCGATCTGCGCACGAAGATGGGATTGCACCTGCGCATCGCCTGCGGCGCGCAGTCGGGCGGCCCGTTCTTTGATCAGCTTCCCGTTCACGGCGGGCATCCGCGCCGCTGGCGTGCCCGTGCGGGCCGAATAGGGAAAGACGTGCATCCATGTCAGATCACACTCGGAAACAAGCTTGAGCGCGTTTTCGAACATCGCGTCGGTCTCGGTCGGGAAGCCCGCAATGATGTCGGCGCCAAAGGTCATATCGGGGCGCAGTTTGCGCGCCTCGTTGCAAAAGTTGATCGCGTCATCGCGCAGGTGGCGGCGTTTCATCCGCTTGAGGATCATGTCGTCGCCATGTTGTAGCGACAGATGCAGATGCGGCATCAGCCGGCTTTCGTTCGCGATGGCCTGCATCAGGTTCTCGTCCACCTCGATCGAATCAATCGAGCTGATGCGGAGGCGGGGCAGGTCGGGAACCAGTTTGAGGATTCGCATGACCAGATCGCCAAGACGCGGTGCGGCAGGCAGGTCGGCACCCCATGATGTCAGGTCCACGCCCGTCAGCACCACCTCATTGAAGCCCTTGTCGACCAAGCGCTTTATCTGGTCCACAACCACACCCGCAGGCACCGAACGGGAGTTCCCGCGGCCGTAAGGGATGATGCAAAACGTGCAGCGGTGATCACAGCCGTTTTGCACCTGCACGTAGGCGCGACTACGGGTGCCGAAGCCGTCAATCAGATGGCCTGCGGTTTCGGTCACTGACATGATGTCATCGACCTGCAAAGCTTCTGTTTCCCCGATGAAATCCGCAGCGAGGCCCTGCCATGTTTCGCCCAGCATCTTTTCGGTGTTGCCGATGACTGCATCGACCTCGCCCATTGCGGTAAAGGTTTCGGGCTCTGTCTGTGCGGCGCATCCGGTCACGATCAGACGGGCGTTCGGGTTGGCCTTGCGCAGTTTGCGGATGTCTTGTCTGGCCTTGCGCACGGCCTCGGCTGTGACGGCGCAGGTGTTGACCACGACCGCATCGCGCAGGCCCGCGTCTTCGGCCAGCTCTTTCATTGCTTCCAGTTCATACTGGTTCAAACGACAGCCGTGGTTTGAGAAGACAGGCGCGCTCATGCGCAGCTGTCCAGGAATTCTGCGGTGAAAACGCCATCGGCCACATGCATGGTCGGGCCTGTCATCCACACACCGTCATCGCGCCAGTCCACGCTCAGGCGGCCCCCGTCCAGATCAATCTGCACGCTGCGCCCTGTCAGGCCCCTACGCGCCGCTGCAACCGCTGTAGCGCACGAGGACGAACCTGAGGCAAGCGTGATGCCCACGCCCCGCTCCCACACCCGCATACGAATGTGATCGGGGCCGACGATATGTGCGACCTGCACGTTTGTGCGCTGGGGATAAAGCGGATGATGTTCATGCGCCGCGCCAAAGGCCGCCAGATCCACGGCCTCGGCGTCTTTGACAAAAAAGGTGCAATGCGGATTGCCCATGCCAGTGGCCACCGGCGCCCCCTCGATCGGGAGGGAGAGCGTGTCCATCTCGCGGGCGAGCGGCACTTCGTTCCAATCCAGCTGTGGCTGCCCCATATTGACCGACGTCAGGCCATTTCCCGAATCTGTCGCATAAAGATCACCCCGATCTGTGGTCAAACGCAGATCTGTCGCACCTGTTTGCTGCATCAGATACCGCGCAATGCAGCGCGTCGCGTTGCCGCACGCCGCCGAGGTCGATCCGTCGGCATTATAAAAGGTAAGATGCGCGTCACCGGCCCCTGTTTCGATCACGGCAAGCTGATCAAAGCCAAGCCCCATCTGCCGATGGGCAATGGTCTGCACAAGTCGTTGGGAAAGCGGCATTTTCTGCGCACGCGCATCCATAACGACAAAGTCGTTGCCAAGTCCGTGCATCTTCATGAACGGTAAACAAGAGGGTGTCTGGTTGGTCATTCAGCGCATATAACCGCAGCGCGTGAAATATTCCAGCAGTGGAGAGGAAATACATGCGTTATGGGGGTTGACCCACACCGCCCGTCTTTCTAAACACCGCCGTAGTGGGCCCTTAGCTCAGTTGGTAGAGCAACTGACTTTTAATCAGTAGGTCGTTGGTTCGAACCCAACAGGGCTCACCACTTTTTCCAATATCCTTCAGACGGTTTTCGAAACAGTGGTGCCGCATTGCGGCCCTTTTGACCGATGCCGCTGCTTCTGCACTTGATCATACTTTTTATGCGCACAAGGCTGAGGCGTCCCGCCACGGCGCGCTGGGATGCGATTTAGACTATTGGCCCCGCCCTCAAAAAGGTGAGCCAAATTCAGGGCGTCATAGGTTGCCGGTTGCTTTGGGCTATGCCGTCAGTTCGCTGCGCCACGGCGGGTTCGCACCAGCGCGCGAGACGGTCACAGCGGCGACTTGTGCGCCATGCTGCAACGCCTGTATTATGCGTTCCGCGCCGAGGGTTGCGATGCCGGATTTTTCCAGCCCCCCCTCTGCGCTAAGGGCCGCCAGAAATCCTGCGTTGAACGTGTCGCCCGCGCCCACAGTGTCCACAACCGTCACCTTTGGAACGGGAACCGAGACTGTTTCATCGACCCCGAACAGCGCCGTCGCCCCCTGCGCTCCTTTTGTCAGCACAACAATCGAAGGCCCTTGCGATTGCAAGATTCGGGCCTTTTCCAGATGCGGCTGCGGCCCTTCAACAAGCCAGTCCAGATCTTCGTCCGATACCTTCAAGATATCCACACAGGCGATCAGCTGCGTCAGGCGGGCGCGGTAGCGTTCCGGGTCCGTGACGAAATTGGCGCGGATGTTCGGGTCGGCCACGATGGTGCGCGTTGATGCTTCGCGCTTTGCCAGCGCAAGATAGAAATCCGCCGCAGGTTCGTTAATCAGGCTGATGCCGCCAAAATACATCGCCGTGGCGTCCGCAGGGATGTCGGGCAGGGCAGCCGGGTCCAGCATCCGCCCTGCGGTATTTTCGTCATAGAACGTATAGGAGGCATGGCCGTCCGTAAGCTCGACAAAGGCAAGCGTGGTGGGCCTGTCTGCGCGGATCAACAGATCGGTGCCCACATTGCTGGCGTGCAGCCCTTCTGCCAGTTGCTTGCCAAACAGATCGGTCGAGACGCCGGACAGGAACTGCACCGGCACGTCCAAACGACCCAAAGCGACGGCCGTGTTGAACACCGCCCCACCCGCATGTGGGGCCAAGGCACCCGCCTGCGGAATCATGTCGATCAAGGCTTCGCCGCAACAGATGATCATAACGCTGCCCCTCTATGGTGCTGTTGTTCAGGCTCGCAAGCCGCTTTCTGCGTCAAAGTAATGCGCCAGTTCGGGCTTGATCGTAAAGCTGATTGTTTCGCCTTTGGCGGCGGCGGGTGGCTTTTCCGTTTTGGCGATGAATTCAACGCCCTTGCCCGAGACAAGATGCACCAACGCATATTCCCCAAGGTTCTCGACCAGCTCCAGTCGGCCCTCAACCACGGCATCAGCGCCTGTGGTGACAGTCAGGTGTTCGGGGCGCAGGCCCACATGCTGGGACGCGCCAACGGTGCGGCCAAGGACAGTCGCAGCGCCCGCAGTCAGGTCATCATGACCAAAGAAGTTCATCTTCGGGCTGCCGATGAATTGCGCGACAAAAGCATTGGCGGGCCGCTCATACAGCTCGATCGGGGAGCCGACTTGTTCGATCCGGCCATCGCGCAACACGACGATTTTGTCGGCAAGGGTCATCGCTTCGACCTGATCGTGGGTCACGTAGATCATTGTGGTTTTCAGCCGCTCGTGCAGGCGTGCAATCTCCAACCGTGTGGCAACGCGCAGCGCGGCATCAAGGTTCGAGAGCGGCTCGTCGAACAGGAACACCTCGGGGTCGCGGACAATTGCACGGCCGATGGCCACGCGCTGGCGCTGACCGCCCGACAGGTTGCGGGGGCTGCGGTCAAGATAGTCGGTGATCTGCAAGATCTGGGCGGCATCGCGCACGCGGCGGTCAATCTCGGCTGGGTCGGTCTTGGCCTGTTTCAGACCAAAGGCCATGTTTTTGTAGACCGTCATATGCGGATAAAGCGCGTAGGACTGGAACACCATCGCCACGCCACGCTTGGACGCGGCCACATCGTTCACGACCTCATCGCCAATGGCCACAGTCCCGTCCGAGATTTCCTCAAGCCCGGCAATCATCCGCAGCAGCGTGGATTTACCACAGCCCGACGGGCCGACGAAAACGACAAATTCGCCGTCTTCAATATCCAGATCAACGCCGTGCATGACTTGCGTTTCACCATAACGTTTTACGACATCGCGCAGAGTTAGACCGGCCATGTGATCTCCAATTCAGTGATAGTTTGGCGCAGGGTTTGCGCAAAATCAGGGTAAGTTTCGGGCAGATCGCCCCAAAGCTGTCGGTTGGTGACAAAGTCGTCTGTCCCCAGCAGTGTTTCCAGTGTGGCCCAGTCCGGTTCGACGTAGTCGAACGGTATTTTGCCTGCCGCCACATGGCGTGCAAAGACGTACCAGCTCGCGATGGAGCGGATGGCGTAGACGGGCATAGCGCCCCGCGCCAGACATCCCGCCAGCGTGGGGCGGATAAAGATCGGGAATTTTGCCATGCCGTCTGCGCAGATCCGTGCGATGGTGTCGCCGATGGCTTCATTTGCAAAGCGCGCGGCGATGTCTTGCAGGTAGTCGTACTTAGAGAACGGCAGATCAAGGGTCAACGCGGGCAGAACCTCAAGCGTTTCAAAGTTGTGAAAATGCGCATTCAGACGCGGCACGCGCATGGCCGCGTCAAAGGTCTCGACCCCTTCCAGCGCGGCAAGATAAGCCAATGCCGTATGCCCGCCATTCAGCACGCGAATTTTGGTTTCTTCGAACGGGTCCACATCTGCGGTGACGGTGACGCCCGCCTTTGCCAGATCGGGCATGGCCGCGGCGGCGTGGTCTTGCAGGACCCATTGAATGAAATCTTCAGCCATGATGGGCGACGTTACTTTGGCACCGACCAACACAGACAGCTCCGGCCCCAGTGTATCAGGGCTGCGCGGGGTGATGCGGTCCACCATCGAGCAGGGGAAGGCCACATTTTCCGCGACCCAATCGCGCAGGGCTGTGTCGCCGCAGGCCTCTAGATAGGCCAGCAAATTGCGGTGCAGCATCTTGCCATTCTGGCGGATGTTGTCGCAACACGCGATGGTCAGTGGAGCGGCAGTGGTGGCGACACGGGCGCGCAAGGCTGCACGCAGATAGGCATAGACCGTTTGGGCAGAGCCCCCCGCAATCTCGCCTGCGATGGCTTTGTTGGCGGTATCAAGGTTGCCGTTGGGATCGGTGTAATAGCCGCTTTCTGTGACCGTGATCGTGACCAGATGCACGGAAGGGTTCGACAGCAAGGCTTCGGCGGCGGGGGCGTCCGCGCTCCAGTCCGCAAACTGCACATGGGCGCGGACGCGGCGCAGGGCGACTTCGCCGTTCGGGGCGTAGGACTGTAGGAAGTACCCGTCGTGGCGGGCGATATCTTCGGCTGCGGTCTGGAAATGCGCGCTCTCGGAGGGGCGCAGGTTTACGGTTGCGATGCCCCAGCGCAGATCGCCCGTGGCCTGCATGTAGTCATCCAGATAGACGGCCTGATGGGCACGGTGAAACGCGCCGAACCCAAGGTGGACAACGCCCGTCTGACAGGCGGCCCTGTCATAGGTGGTGGCGGAAATGGCGGTATGTGCTGCGGTATTCATGCGTGCGTCTCTATCTGGGGGACAAGGTCTTTTCGCGCCGTGTCACGGTATTCTGACGGGGTCATGCCCTTCACCTTCAGGAAGTGACGGTTGAAGTTGGCAAGGTTCTTGTAGCCCGCGTTCTGCGCAATCGTGATGATCTGGTCGTCAGAGGCATAGAGCATGGCACAGGCCTGCCCGATGCGGATGCGGTTCAGAAATTCGACAAAGCTGTGGCCGGTGACGGATTGGAAATTCCGGCTGAAGGTAACCTCGGTCATGCCCGCCATTTCGGCGGCCTGCGAGACCGAGAAACTTTCGGCAAAGTTCTTGGTGATATGGTCCACGATCTGCGCGATGCGGGCGTGCTTGCTGCCGCCTTCGGGCTGGATCAGCTTGGTCACGGACAGGGTCTTTTTCTCGGCGTGCTCGTTCAAACGCACAAGGAAGCGAATGAAGGACAAGATACGTTCGGCACCTTTGTTGTCGCGGATCGCCTCCATGTGGCCACGGGCGAAGGTGGGGTTGAACCCTTCGAATAGGATGCCCGATTGCGCCAGTTGCAGCAGTTGCAAGACCTGGGAAAACTCGGGAAAGCCCTCGGCCAGTTTCACAACGCTATCGTGGCTGAACTGGACCAGCATGTCGCGGGTGTCTACGGCTTCGGTCCAGACCTGATCTGTGATCCAGTTGTGCGGCAGGTTGGGGCCTGTCATGAACAGATCACCGGCTTTGAAGTCGCCGATATGGTCGCCGACAAAGGCCTTGCCGCGTGTCTCTACGATCAGGTGCAGCTCGTACTCCTCATGGGCGTGCCAGCGGCACAGGTCCGTGGGCCAGCCGTGCTGCAAGTAGCGGATCGAACGTGACGAGCGGTCGACCATTTCGATTTCGGGTTCAATGATCGACATGGCTGACCCCTGATTTATGCTGGCTTGCGCGGATCACTTGACCGCCCCGAATGTCAGGCCCTGCACCAACTGTTTCTGGCAGAACCAGCCAAGGATCACGATGGGCGCGATTGCGGCGGTGGAGACAGCGGCGAGGCGGCCAAAGAACAAGCCTTCGGGCGCACGGTTCCCCTCGATCAGCTTGGACAGGGTCGCGGCGTCGATGGTGGTCAGGCGCACGGTCCAGTAGGCCTCGTTCCAGCAGAAGATGAAGGTCAGCAGCGCGGTAGAGGCGATGCCCCCCCATGCCAGCGGGATCAGGATATCCTTGATCTCGCCCCAAGTGCTGACGCCGTCCATTTTGCCAGCCTCGATGATCTCTTTCGGGATTTCTTTGAAATAGGTGAAGAGCATCCAGATCACGATGGGCAGGTTGATCAGGCACAAGACAAGGATCAGCAGGAAATGCGTGTCAAAGATGCCCAGGAAGTTCTTGGTCAGGAATGTCATCGGATACAACACCGCAGCCGCCGGGAGCATCTTCGTGGACAGCATCCACATCAGGATATCCTTGGTGTGGCGGCTGGGGTTGAACGCCATGGCATAGGCCGCGGGCACGCCGACAAACAGCGCAAACAGTGTCGCAAAGGTCGAGGTGATGACCGAGTTGGTGGCAAAGCGCCAGTAGTCGTAATTTTCGGTCATGTTGGTGTAATTCTCCAGCGTGGGCGTGAAGAAGAACAGGAATTCAGGCTTCACCGCGTCTGCGTCCGTCTTGAAGCTGGTGAAAACCAACCAGAAGATCGGGAAGAAGAAGATGATTGCGATGATCCATGCCAAAGCGGGCCAGAGGATTGCGCCGACGCGGGATTGTTGTGCGATAGTTGCCATTGTTTTTGTCCCTTAATCCATCAAGCTTTTGCCGACCATCCGAAGAAGGAAGATGGCGATGATGTTGGCCAGAATGACGGCGAAGATGCCTGTCGCACTCGCGGCCCCGATGTTGTTGGAGGTGAACTCACCAATCAGATAGGGCAGGTTCTTGTTGCCGTTGCCCCGGCTGACGATTTCGATTTCCGCATAGAGCGAGAGGTGAAAGATCGACTGGATCATCACAACAATCGCGATGGGGCGGGCAAGGTGCGGCACGGTCAGATTGATGAACTGTGACCATGCGCTTGCCCCGTCGAGTGTGGCGGCTTCCTTCTGGCTTTCGTCCTCGGATTGCAGCGAGGTCATGAAAATCAGCACGGCGAAGGGCGTCCACTGCCACGCGACCATCATGATCACGGCATAGGCCGAGGTTTGTGTGGCCCGGAACGAGATCGGCTCAAGCCGCGGCCACAGGTCAAAGAATGCGCCCAGAACGGGGAAGTCGCGCAACCCGTCGATCAGGTTGTTCAGCCCGCCCACGGCGATGCCTTGCAGGCCCAGTACGGGATCAAGGATCATGTTGATCCATAGCACCGCGTTGACCGCCGGCATCACAAAGAAAGGCGAAATAAGCAGAACACGCACAATGCCGCGCCCCGGAAAGCTGCGGTTGATCAGCACCGCAATCCCAAGGCCCAAGACCACCGTGAGGATCAGAATGCTGCTCACGATCAGGACCGAGTTCTGGATCGCGAACCAGAAGTCCTTGGCATTGAGAACATACTCGTAGTTGCCGAAACCGCGCCAGTTGCTCAGCGATGGCGTCATCCACTCGGGACGGCGCGTGCTGGCCAGCACATAGCGGATGAACGAGAAATACAGCGTCATGCTGAGCGGGACCAGCATCCAGATCAGCAGCAATACAACTGCGGGGGTCTGGAGGATGCGGGGGAGCGTTCTTTTGGACATGGCTCGAGTCACCTATGGCTGCGGTTATCTTTGAATTCGAATTCGGGCGGGGCTTCATCACGCGAGGGTCAAGCGACACCATCTAGCGGAATGAGGATAAAAAGAGGGGGGTGTCGGGTCCGACAAAACGATGCCGGACCCAAACGTTAGTCAGTCAAAGCGGTTTAGTAGTAGCCCGCTTCGGACATGATGGCGTCTGCTGCGGATTGAGCCGCTTCCAGAGCTTCATCAACCGATTTCGCACCGGACAAGGCTGCTGCGATTTCTTGTGCAACGGCTGTGCCGACTTCGGGGAATTCGGGGATCGCTGCGAACTGAACACCTACGTATGGCTTGATGTCTGTGGCCGCTGGTGCCGCTGAATCAATCGCTGCTTTCTCGGCTGCTGCAAATTTTGCAACGGCTTGGAATTCAGGGATGTCATATGTGGATGCACGTGTACCTGTTGGAACAGAGCCCCAGCCGAAGTCAGGGTGGTTGCCGACAGCTTGGATGTACTCTTTGGATGTGGCCCACTCGATGAATGCTTTTGCTTCATCTGTGTTGTCTGTGCCTGTTGGTACAGCCATTGCCCACGCCCAGAGCCAGTTCGCGCCAACAGGGTTACCTGCGTTGGGCGACTGTGCGTAGGCTACGCCGTCAACTTCCAGGAAGGACGCCGCGATTGTGGCGTCGATCCACATGCCGCATTTGCCTTCGTTGTACAGAGCGAGGATTTCGTTGAAGGAGTTACCTTCGGAGCCGGGAGGGCCGTATGTGCCCAGCAGATCCACGTAGAAGTTGATCGCAGCTTTCCACTCGTCTGAATCAAGCGCTGGTTTCATGTCTTTGTCGAACCATGCACCACCGAAAGAGTTCACGACAGTTGTCACGAACGCCATGTTGTCGCCCCAGCCCGGCTTGCCGCGCAGGCAGGCACCGTAGACGCCCGCGTCAGGGTCGTGCATCGCAGCCGCTGCGGCCTTGATGTTGTCCCAGCTGTCGTTGTCGGCGATTGTCACGCCGGCCGCGTCTGCCAGATCCTTGCGGTACATAACCATCGAGGATTCACCGTAGAAAGGTGCCGCATACAGCGTACCATCGGCGGACAGACCGTTGCGCATTGCTGGCAGCATGTCGTCGACGTCGTACTCGGCGCCGAACTCAAGCGGTTCGATCCAGCCTGCCGCGCCCCAGATGGGTGCTTCTTGCATGCCGATGTTGATGATGTCGTACTGGCCGCCACCGGTTGCTGTGTCGGATGTGACCTGCTCGCGCAGAACGCCTTCTTCCAGCGATACCCAGTTCAGCTTTACACCGGTTTCTTCGGTATAGGCTTCGGCAACTTTTTGCATGTTGATCATGTGACCGTTGTTCACGATCGCAATTGTCAATTCTTTGGCGTGCCCATCAGCAGACGCAGATGTGACGGCAGCAATGCCGAGTGCAAGGCCCAAAGCCGTGTTACGTAGAGATTTCATTATCTTCCTCCCAGAAGTCACAGAATCATGTTGACTGTGCAATCACACTGCGAAATTCGTACAAGTGTCTCAAATACTATACCGACAAATAAGCGTACGATTTTATCATTTTGGGTGGGTGGGGGCAAAAATAGTGAGGTTATTCGAAGCATTTTGCACAAGCCGCACTGCAATCCGTGATTGATTCCCGTCGCAAATGCCCGCGCAATGCGTGCGTAAGGGTCGTATTCATATCGCTACAAAACAATTTTGGCGCAGCCGGTAAGCGCGGCCAGATCATCGGCAATGGCCCAGACAGGCGTGTCCTTATGCACCAGAATACTGCGCGGCGCGCCAAAGGTGTCAAAGCATGGCTGCCGTGCGGTAGACAGGACCGACCGTGCCACACTGCCCGCCAGATACAGTCCGCCCAACGGCATATAGGCCAGCGATAAATCTTGCAGCAGATGGCCAAGCAAGGCGGCGTATGCGTCGACAGCCTTGGTAACCTTTGGCTGTGCTGGGTCGCTATAGGCGCCGATCGCCTCGGGACCGGTCATATCGGGTTGGCCTGTAAGCTGCTGGCAAAAAGCGGCAAAGCCACGACCTGAAAACAGCGTCTCGATTGTCCCGAAACTCTGCGGGTCGCATCCAAGCCGGGGCAATCTGGTGCTGACGCTGTGGGGCATGCTGATATGGCCTGCCTCAACGGCAGGGCAGATGACTGTGTTCATGTGTTGCAAGACGGGGCTCACGTTAAAGCCGGTGCCGATGCCCACGACCAAAGACTGCTGGACGGGCCCACCTTTGGGCTGGCCTTCCCTCAGAAGGGTCAGCTGGTCTGTGCGCAACTGCGGCACGGCATAGCCAAGGGCGGTCAGATCATTCAACAGATGTACCTTGCCTGCACCAGTCAGGTCAGAGAGCGCCTCGGCGCCGATCTGCCAATCGTAATTTGTCAATTCGGCCCGCGTGCCCTGTACAGGCCCCGCCAAAGCGATCACGACTTCGGTAAGCGCGGGCATCTGCGGCAGTGACAAAAAGTCGTCCACAACCTCATAAAGGCTGCCCCACTTCGCATTGGTATAGCTGCGCGTGCTGCCTGCCACGATCTGCCCCGCCTCGCTCAGCGCGAGGCGTGCGTTCGTGCCGCCAATGTCGGCAATCAGCCGCATCAGCGCAGCCCGTCTAATGCAGTTGAAGGGGAGGCTATCATCACAGGTACCGGTTCACCAGATTTTCCAACCGCTCTTGTCGGCCCGACTGCGGTTGCGGGTCAAGGTCACGGGCCACAACATCATCGTGGATGCTGGTCAGATCGCTGGACAGCAACCCTTTGCCTGCCTCCGTTTCCCAGCCAGCATAACGCGCATCGCGGGCGGCCTCCAGCTTGCCGTCTTGCAGCATCGCGGCGGCGGCCTTCAGTCCTGCGGCGCAGGCGTCCATGCCACCGACATGGGCAAGGATCAGGTCCTCGGCATCCAGCGACTGGCGGCGCAGCTTGGCGTCAAAGTTTGTGCCGCCTGTGGTAAACCCGCCCGCGCGCAGGACCTCGTAGAAGGCCAGTGTCATCTCTGGCACGTTATTTGGGAACTGGTCGGTGTCCCAACCCGATTGATAGTCATTGCGGTTCATGTCGATGGACCCGAAAATCCCCAACTCCCGCGCCAATGCCAGCTCATGCTCGAACGAATGGCCCGCAAGGATCGCGTGGCCCTGCTCGATGTTGACCTGCACTTCGTTCTCCAGCCCAAAGTCCTTGAGGAAGCCGTAAACCGTTGCCACGTCAAAGTCGTACTGGTGTTTGGTCGGCTCCTGCGGCTTTGGCTCGATCAGGATCGCGCCTTTGAAGCCGGTCTTGTGTTTGTAATCGACAACCATTTGCAGCATCCGCCCCGCCTGCGCCCGCTCGCGGCCCATGTCGGTGTTCAGCAGCGTCTCGTAGCCTTCGCGCCCGCCCCACAGCACGTAGTTTTCTCCGCCCAGTTTGATGGTGGCATCCATGCAGGTTTTGATCGTCGCGGCGGAATAGGCAAAGATATCGGGGTCGGGGTTGGTGGCGGCCCCGCCCATGAAGCGGCGATGCGAGAACAGGTTCGCCGTCCCCCACAACAGCTTGGTGCCTGTCTCTTCCATCTTCTCGCCGAAATAGTCGACGATGGTCTCAAGGTTGCGGGTCGTCTCGGCAAAGCTGGCACCTTCGGGGCGCACGTCCGCATCGTGGAAGCAAAAGTATGGCACGCCCAGCAGGCCGAACATCTCAAAGGCGACATCGGCCTTGGCCTTGGCGTGGGCGATGGTGTCGCCGAACCACGGCCGCTCAAACGTCTCGCCGCCGAACGGGTCACCGCCGGGCCATGCGAAGGAGTGCCAATAGGCGGCGGCAAAGCGCAGGTGGTCCTTCATCGGTTTGCCCATCACCATCTCGTCCGCGTCATAGTGGCGGAAGGCGAATTCATTATCGCTGTCCGGACCTTCAAAACGGATTGCGGGGATACCTTTGAAAAATTCGGTCATATTATAGGTCCTTTAGGGCGTGATAGGCAGCGCGGTAGCGCGCATGGGCATCGGTAAATGCGGAGGCAAGCGATGTGTCGGGGTCGATGGTTTCTGCGATAGGGGGAAGGCTGGCCACATCGCGGCCAGCACCCGTTGTGGCCATGATCGCCAGTCGCGCCGCACCCAGTGCCGCGCCAAAGTCACCGCCCGCAGGCCGCATCAGCGGGATGTTCAAAGTGGTGGCGATGACCTGCAGCCAGTAGTCGGATTTTGCACCGCCGCCCAAGGCCACGGCGCGGGTGATCTGGGTACCTGTCGCCTGCAGCGCAGCCTGACAATCGGCAAAGGCAAAAGCGACCCCTTCCAGAACCGCACGCGCTGCGGCGCGGGCATCGGTGCTGTGATCCAGATGCAGGAACTGGCCGCGCATGGCTGTGTTGTTGTGGGGCGTCCGCTCTCCGCCCAGATAGGGCAGGAACAGCGTGCGGTCGGGGGCGCTTAGCTGTCCCAGATCGCGGGTCAGCGCCTCGGCTGTCTGACCGCTCAGACGGCAGAGCCACTCAAGCGCATCTGTCGCGGCGAGGATCACGCCCATCTGGTGCCACGTGTCCGGCAGTGCATGACAGAAAGTATGTACCGCCGTGGCGGGATCAGGCTGATAGGCATCAGAGGCAGCAAACAAAACGCCCGACGTCCCGAGCGAGACAAACGCGTCGCCCTTTGCCACCACGCCCGCGCCGATGGCCGAGGCCGCGTTGTCCCCGCCGCCGCCCGCGACGATCACGCCTTTGGGCAGGCCCCATTCATCGGCCAAAGTGTCGCGCAGGGTGCCGGAGGCGTCCGAGCCTTCAACCAGGCGCGGCATGTGGCTGCGGTCCAACCCCGTTGCGGCCAGCAGGTCGTCCGACCAATCGCGGCGCGCCACATCCAGCCATGCCGTGCCTGCCGCATCCGACATCTCGGCCACATGCTCGCCTGTCAGGGTCAGACGCAGGTAGTCTTTGGGCAAAAGCACTTTGGCGGTTTGATCAAAAATGTCGGGCAAGTGGGTTTTGACCCACGCCAGCTTGGGAGCGGTGAAACCCGCAAAGACGATATTTCCCGTGAGGGCGCGAAACTGCGGGTCTGCGTCCATCTGCGCCGCCTCTTGCGCGGCGCGTGTGTCGTTCCACAAGATGCACGGGGTCAGCACCGCATCCGATTTGTCCAGCAAGGTCGCGCCGTGCATATGGCCCGACAAGCCGATCCCGCGCACGCCCGACAGGTCCGTCTGTTCGCCCAAAGCCCGCATGGCGGTATCAAGGGCGGCGACCCAAGTTGCGGGGTCCTGCTCGGACCACCCCGCGTGCGGGCGCGACACCGTCAGCGGCACGGCATGTTCGGCCAGCACGCGCTGGGCATCGTCCACCGCGATCACCTTCAGCGACGAGGTGCCAAGATCAATGCCAAGGTAACTCACGCGGCTGCATCCTTGGGGTTTTTACCGAGGATAATCATCGACAGGATGTCGTCTTCGGTCACGTCCTCGACCCGCTCACTGCCGACCAGCTGGCCGTTCTTCATCACGGCGACGCGGTCACACAACTCCATCATCTCGCGGGTGTCGTGGCTGATCAGGAAGATGCCGAGGCCTTGTTTCTTCAGCTCGCCAATCAGCTCGGCCACCATTGCGGTTTCGTGCACGCCCAAGGCGGCTGTCGGCTCATCCATGATCAGGATTTTCGCGTTGAAATAGACGGCGCGGGCGATGGCGACAGATTGGCGTTGCCCCCCAGACAGGGCCGCGACAGGCTCTTTGAGTTTTTTGAAGTTCGGGTTGAGGCGCGCCATGATCTTGCGGGTTTCGGCCTCCATCCGGCTGTCATCGACAAAGCCCAAAGGCGTTGTCAATTCGCGTCCCAAAAACAGGTTCGAGGCCGCATCAAGATTATCGGCCAGCGCCAGCGTCTGGTAGATCGTCTCGATGTTATAATCGCGGCTGTCGCGGGGGGAGTTGATGGTGGCGCGCTTGCCTTCGATCCAGATTTCGCCTGAGTCCATTTTGTAGGCCCCTGACAGCATCTTGATCAGCGTCGATTTGCCGGCGCCGTTGTGACCCAGCAGGCCGACGACCTCGCCTGCGTGCAGATTGATGCTCACGTTATCGACGGCGCGGACGCCGCCAAAGGCGATGGAGACGTTTTTCATTTCAACAAGAGGTGCGGTCATGATTTCGCTCCCAATCTTTTACGGTATTGCATGTCGATCCAGACGGCGAGGACAAGGACCGCGCCGACGACGATGTTCTGGTAAGGGGCGTCAACGCCGACCATCGCCATGCCCGATTGCAGCGACTGCATGATAAGCGCCCCGATGATTGCGCCATAGATCGTGCCGACGCCGCCGGATAGCGCCGTGCCACCGATCACAGCGGCGGCGATCACGCGCAGCTCGTCCAGCGTGCCGATGTCATTGGTGTGATAGCCCAGGCGGGCCGACGCGACGACACCACCGATGGCGGACAAAACGCCAACCATGGCAAAAATCTTGACCGTCAGCAGGCGCGTGTTGATGCCCGACAGCTCTGCCGCGTCGGGGTTGCCGCCCGTTGCAAAGATGTAGCGGCCCAGCCGTGTGCGCAGGGCGATCACGGTCATCACAATCGCCACGGCGATCAGAACCAACACCGAGTATGGCAGCCCGTAAGCGGCGACACAGCCCTCGGCTTGCTCACAGCCGAAAAGGGCAGGGTTGCGGGCGATGACGCGGGCCGGCACCGTATAGGCGTTCAGGATCGCGACAAAGCCAAGGATGCTGCCTGCGACAACAGTCATCATGGTAGCCTCTGCCCAGACGGGCTTTACGGGAAACCCGTGGCCTGTTTTGGCGCGGCGGCTGGAGGCCATGGCAAGCACGGCAAGCGCGGCCGCGATGATTCCGACGATCCAGCTGGGGCCCGCGCCCAACGTGCCTGTGATGCCGCCAAACAGAACGAATGTTTTATCCAGCGGGCCAATGGTGGCCCCGTCCGTCAGGTGCCAGCCCACGTTGCGCCAAACCAGCAATCCGCCAAGTGTGACGATAAAGGCGGGGATGGCCTGATACCCGATCAGCCAGCCTTGGGCCGCACCGATGGCGGCACCTGTGATCAGGCCCACAGCGATGGTGATCCACGGGATCATCGGGTGGCCCAGCTCTAGCCCGAAGACCTGCGGCAGCCAGGCGGTTTGGGTCATGCCCATGACCGCCGTACAGGTTGCCAGCAGCGCGCCCACGGACAGGTCGATGTGGCGGGTGACGATCACGAACACCATCCCCGTCGCCATGATCGCAACCGATACGGTCTGGATCGTCAGGTTGAATATATTGCGGGGCGTTAGAAAACGCCCTTCGGTCAGGAAGTTAAAGATCAGACAGATGCACAGAAACGCCCCGACCATGCCCAACAGGCGCAGATCAACCTCGAGCGATTGCAGAAAGCTACGCTTGGGGGGGTGTGAATTGGCGGATTGATCAGACATGGCGTGTCTCCCGTTGAGGGTAGGGCAGGGCCCTTTCTGCGGCCAGAGCCGATGGGGCAGAAAGTGCAAAGTGAAAGGGGGGAGTAAGGCCCCGCCGCAGTGGGCGGAGCCTGTCGTGAGGCCGAACTGGCCTGTTAGCTGTGTTTAGTTACAAGGCGCAGGACCGTCGGTCACGCCTTGGCACAGTGCCTCAACCGTGATCCAGCCCGCGTCTGTCACAACAGTCAGGTTTTCGGCAGTCACGGGAATAGGCGCGAGGAACTGTGACGTCATCTCGGTTCCTGCTGGCGATGTCCATTTGGCAGAGCCTTCGATCATGGTGTTTTCATCCGCAGCCAACGCTACGGCGATTTCGCCTGCGGCCTTGCCCAGCTCGCGTGCGTCTTTCCAGACGGACACGGTTTGAGTACCCAATGCGACGCGGTTCAGCGCGGCGTGATCTCCGTCCTGACCCGATACTGCGATGCCTTCCATGCCTTGCGCTGTCAGTGCTGCAACCACACCACCCGCAGTCCCGTCATTCGAGGCGACAACAGCGTCTACTTTGTTGTCATTTGCGGTCAGGATCTGCTCCATGTTGCGCTGGGCATTCGCGGGCAGCCAGCCATCGGTATAGGCTTCGTCTACGATGGTGATCGCACCGGAATCGATGGCCTCTTGCAGCACTTCTTGCTGGCCGCCGCGCAGGAAGTCGGCGTTTGGATCGGTGGGCGAGCCTTTGATCATCACGTAGTTGCCGGTGGGCTGGGCCGCGAAAACGGCGCGTGCCTGCATGCGGCCAACTTCGACGTTGTCGAAAGTCAGGTAAAAGGCGCGGGCGTCTTCGATCAGGCGGTCATAGGCCACGACCGGAATGCCTTCGGCGTCGGCTGCATCAACGGCGGGGCCGATGGCGGCGGTGTCTTGCGCCAGAATGATCAACGCGTCGGCACCTTGAGCGATCAGGCTTTCAACGTCTGACAACTGCTTGGCCGAAGAAGATTGCGCATCGGACGAGATGTATTTCGCGCCTGCTGCCTCTAGGGCTGCCTTGATCGCGGCTTCGTCTGTTTTCCAGCGCTCTTCCTGAAAGTTTGACCAGCTTACGCCGACTGTGACGCCATGGCCGTCGGCAAATGCGGATGTGCTGAAGCCTGCCGCGGCGATTGCCGCTGCGATAATATACTTGTTCATTTTAGTCCTCCCAAAAGTGGCCCCCGCTTTGATGCGGGGCTGGAGCCTGCTGACTCGAATACTATCGTGCCTTATTTATTTTACTTTGCAAAATAAAAAATGACGTTTTGCGAAAATTTGTGTTCTCAGGTCGTGATTTTCGACCTATAATTTGCTGGATGGCATCGATATGCACGCTTGGGTTTGGATTAATTTTAGATGTTGAAATATATAGAAGACGCCCAGATTCCAAAGGGATGCGGCCCCTTACTGGCGGGTGATCACGTCAGTGGCGCCACGCTCCCCACGCTCCCCCTGCGCCAACAGGTGTTCGAGCATGTGCGGGCCAGCGGGCAGGCTGCGCGGGCCGATATTACCCGTGCGCTGCACATCAGCGCGGGCAGTGCGACCACGCTGGTCGCGGATCTGATTGCTTCGGGGTTGCTTCGCGAGGTGGCGGCCGACCCGCTTGCGCCCGCGCGGGATGTAGGGCGTGGCCGCCCCCGTGTGGCGCTGGAGGTGGTCGGCGAGGCCGCCTTTGTGATCGGCATCAAGCTGGAATTCAAACGCCACAGCGCAGTGCTGTGTGATTTTGCGGGGCAGGTCGTGGGGGCCGTCAGCGTGCCCGCGTCAGAGCGGCGGCGCAGCACAGATCACCTGCTGGACGAGGTGATGAGCCTGATCGACAAAGTTGTCGCCGACAGCGGGCGCACTGCGCAAGAAATCCGTGCTGTTGGTCTGGGTCTTCCGGGTATTGTGGATGCAGATAGTGGGCTGGTCAGGTGGAGCTCGCTTTTGCATGACGGCAACGTCGATCTGGTGGCTGCCTTTGCCAGCCGTTTCCATGCGCCCCTGTTTACCGACAATGACACCAACATGCTGACCTTGGCCGAACTGTGGTTCGGGGGCGGGCGGCAAAAGGCGGATTTCGCGGTGGTCACCATCGAGAACGGTGTGGGCATGGGGTTGGTCGTGAATAACCAGCTGTACCGCGGCACCCACGGCATGGGGCTGGAACTGGGTCACACCAAGGTTCATCTGGACGGCGCGCTGTGCCGCTGTGGCCAGCGCGGCTGTCTTGAGGCGTATCTGGGTGATTATGCCATCAGCCGCGAGGCCGCGACGGCGCTGGATGTCGAAGAGACAGGCCCGCGGGGGCAGGACGCAGTGCTGCACCATTTGCATGACGCCGCAAAGACCGGACATGCGGGCGCACAGGCGGTCTTCCAGCGGGCGGGCCGCTATCTGGCGGTTGGGCTGTCCAACATTATACAGTTGTTTGACCCGCCGCTGATCATCCTGTCAGGCAAGCTGACGCAGTCCGACTATTACTCGGACGAGGTGTTGGCCGAGATGGAAAAGCTGACCCTGTCTGACGGCCGAAGACGCTGCGTGGTTGAATTGCGTCATTGGGACGATCTGGAATGGGCGCGGGGCGCTGCGGTGCCTGCGCTTACCGCGCTCACGGCGCAGATGGCAGGGGCTGCGTGATCCGCCTTCTGTGCGGTGCGATGGCCTTTGCTGCGGGTATCGCGCAGGCCGCGCCGAAGTTTGAGGATATGTCAGACCGCTTGCCGCCTCACGTTTACGGCGGCGGATGGGAGCATTTCGTCGGCGGTGGCGTTGCGGTCTTTGACTGCAACAATGATGCGCTGCCCGACATCTTTGCCGCTGGCGGCGCGAACCCCGCCACCTTGATCCGCAACACAGGTGATTTCGTGTTCGACCCTGTGGCCATTAAACCGATGACGGGGGTTACGGGCGCATACCCGATCGACATAGATGCGGACGGGTTGATCGATCTGTTTGTCATGCGGGCGGGTGCCAATGTCATTCTGCGCGGTACAGGCGCCTGCGGGTTCGAGGACGTGACGCAAGACTGGATGCCTGCACAGGCAAACGCATGGACCACCGCCTTTACCGCGTGGTGGGAAGGGGGCGCACGGCCCGTCTTTGCGCTGGGCAATTATGTGGACCGCGCTGACCCCGATGGCCCGTTTGAAGCCTGTGACGACAACCGCATTCTGCGGTGGGAGGGGGCGGCCTATGTCGCGGAGGACCTGACCCCTGGTTTTTGCCCGCTTTCCATTCTCGCCGCCCGCGATGCACGGGGGCGCATGGCGCTGCGTCTTTCGAACGACCGTCATTACTATGTCAAAGGCGGATACGAGCAGATGTGGAACATCGCCGAGCGTCGGTTTCTAGGGCAGGATGACGGCTGGCCGCGGGTCTCTCTTTGGGGGATGGGCATTGCCAGCCGCGATCTGAACGGAGACGGGCGCGATGACGTCATGCTGACTTCGATGGGAGATCAGGTGCTGCACTTCGGGCAGGCAGATGGCGGATACCGTGCGGCGGATTTCAGTCTTGGCACCTACGCGCAGCGGCCGCATGTGGGGGGCGATGGGCGTCCCTCGACGGGCTGGCATGCGGAATTCGGTGATGTGGACAATGATGGCCGCGCTGATCTGTTTATTGCGAAGGGCAACGTGGACCAGATGCCGGGTATGGCGATGGATGACCCCAACAACCTGTTGATGCAGCGCAGTGATGGCCGCTTTGAAGAAGTGTCAGCGAATGCAGGCGTGGCCAGCTTAACGCGGTCGCGTGGGGCTGCGTTGGTTGATTTTGATCTGGACGGGCGGTTGGATCTGATCGTCTCGAACCGCCGCGCACCCCTGGAGCTTTACCGGAATGTGACGCCCGAAACGGGCAAATGGATCACAGTTGAAGTGCGGCAGGCAGGTGGCAACCGCAACGCCATCGGCGCAGTGATTTCCGTGCAATCAGGCGACAGGTCGCAAAGCATACAGCAGGTCATTGGCGGCGGTCACGCAGGCGGACAATTGCTGCCGCGCCATTTCGGTTTGGGCGACGCAGCCACGGCCCGTATCACAGTCGCATGGCCGGACGGGACCATGACGCAGGTGCAAGCCGCTGCCGGCGCACGGGTGGTGGTTGAAAAACCCTAGTCTACGGTTGCGATTTCTCCGCCGCTGGGAACTGCATTTGGTACGCCAAGCCGCCCCGCGATACTGATCGGATCGGTGAGCGTGTGCAAAAACGCCACGATTGCATCAATTTCATCGTTCTCCAAAGAAACAGCAGGGGTTCGCACAGCATCCGCGATTGCATGGACCTGCGCGGGGTCGTTCAGAACCATGAAGTCATCGGAGGTATAGGGGGGCAGGATTGCTTGGGTACGGTCATATGCGGCCAGCCCCTGCACAGGGTCGGCGTGTGCCGCGACAAAGGCCGCAAGATTGGCATGCCCGCCCGCATGACCGTAAGGCGCGGTAAGCGCCACATTGCGCAAAGACGGCGTGCGAAAGGCGTAAAGATCATCGGCGTTGCCTGTCACGCGAAAGCGGCCTTCGTCACGGGTGTGATCCTGAAATGTGGCCGCTTTGCCAGGTCCGATTTGCGGCGCGGCCATTGCGTGAAACTTGTGATCCGTCTGGAACGGGCCGCTGTGGCAGGCGCTGCATCCAGCGGAGCCATAGAACAGCTGAAGGCCCGATTGCGCAGGCGATGGCAGCGTGCCGCCGCGCAGATAGGCATCAAACGGCGAGGTGTCAGAGCGCCATTCATAGGCAACAAAGGCCGCAATCGCGTTCGAGATGTCGGTGAAGGAGATGTCATCGGGCGTCTGGATGTGCGGGTAAAGGCGTGTGAACTCTTGTGCATAGGCGGGAATGTCGGCAACGCGGCGCGACAGCACATCCCACGCGCCGCCCTTTCCCGTGATGCGCCCCTGACGGACCAACGCTCCTATCGGGTTTTCATTGTACGAGCCCGCCATCTCGTCGCGGCTGAGCACGGGAAACATCGTTTGCGCGGATAGGACCGAGGCAAAGCCCACCTCCATATCTGCGCCCATCGGTGTGCGGATGCCGCTGGGGCGGGTGGGGTCGGCCTCTAGCCTGCCGTCGTGGAACAGCACGGTGAATTCTTCCGCGCCAAGGTTGAACAGCGCGGGCGAGTTTCGGGGGATACGCTTTTCCGGCAGGTTGTCGGGGTCGGCGCTGCGGGCGCGGCCCATCCCGATGCCGCCATCGCCAAACGACAGCGATACCGCGTCCGAGGTGCCAAGCGCGGGATAATGACAGGTGGCGCAGGCCGTCTGTTTGTTGCCTGACAGGATGGGATCATAGAATAGCAACTGCCCCAACTTGGCCTCTTGCAGATCAACAGGAAGAAAGTCGTCATCCGTGACCGCTGTGGGCGTTTGTTGTGCGGCTGTCGCGGTTGCGAACAAAAGGCAAAAGAGGGCTGCGTATTTCATGTTCGCGACAGTAGGCGCGAGACGTATGGCAAACAAGGGACCTTGCGTGCGGGGCGCCCCCCCTCCGCCAATGTGGGCGGAGGGGGGGGGCCGAAAGGGTCAGACCACCAGATCACCGAACAGTTGTGCGGCTGTCATATTCTCGACCACCAGCGTGTCGCCATTGCCAAAATCAAACACCAGATCGTTGCCCGATTGTGTGGCATTGGCCATGGCTGCGGTCTTGTTGTTGAAACCATATGCGCTCAGATCCAGCGTATCGATATCGTCTTCGAAATCCGTGATCACGTCAGTGTCGTAGTTGGGGGCGAAGACAAAAGTATCGGCTGCCGCGCCACCATCAAGGATGTCGTCACCGGACCCGCCGTACAGCGTGTCCTGATTGCCGCCGCCCAGCAGGGTGTCGTCACCCGTGCCGCCGAAAAGCCGGTCATTGCCGCTGTCGCCAAAGATAAAGTCATCATCCCCGCCACCGTTCAGCAAGTCACCCGCGCCACCCCCGTTGAGGGAATCCTGACCTGCCTGACCATAGAGGCTGTCCGCATTCGCGCCGCCCTCCATCACATCGTTGCCGTCATTGCCCCGCAACGTGTCGGAACCGCCGTCGCCTTGCAAAAAGTCGCCGCCTGTCCCGCCCTCAAGCATATCGTTGCCGCCGCCACCGCTGAGCGTATCGCTGCCCGCCCCGCCATTAAGTGTGTCCAAGCCGCTGCTCCCGATCAGGTAGTCTTCGCCACCATCGCCGCTAAGGCTGTCGTTGCCATTGGCACCGTCAAGCAGATCGTTGTCGTTGCCGCCGTTGAGCGTGTCGAATCCGTCACCACCAAGCAGGAAGTCGTTGCCGCTGCCGCCGTTCAGCTCGTCCCCCTGGGCAAGGCCCAACAGCACGTCCGCACCGGCACCGCCATCGAGAGTGTCGGCACCTGTTGCGCCGTTGATTGAATCGTCGCCGCCATCGCCGCTCAGTTCATCGCCGCCCTGACCGCCGGTGATGATGTCATTGCCGAAGCCGCCGAAGATGGTGTCGGCCTGCCCGTTGCCTGTGATGGTGTCGTCATCATTACCGCCATACAAAAGGTCACGGCCCTGACCGCCCAGAATCGAGTCCTCGCCATTCGCGCCGTTGATTGTGTCACCCATGCCGCCGCCGCGCAGGATATCGCCCGATCCGCCGCCAAAGATGCTGTCGCTGCCGCCAAGCCCGTTCAGGACATCTGCGGCGCTGGTGCCATTAAAGGTTTCGTTCGCGGCAGAGCCTGTGGTGTTCTGCCCGTTTGCGTCATCGTTCAGGATAATGGCCACACCCGAAGCATCTGCCGTACTGAACACATTGGCCGCGCCATTCACATTGAGCGAGAAAGTCTCGGCACCTTCAATCAACGTGTCCTCGATGATGTCGACCACCACATGCACCACCGTCTGGCCCGGCCGGAAGGTCGCAAAGCCCGCGTTGGCGACATAATCGGTGCCCGCCGTGGCAGAGCCGTCTGCGGTGCCGTAGAACAGGTTGATCGTGCTGTCCGCAGGTTCCGACAAACGGATTTCGAACACGGCTTGGGTGTTTCCACCGTCCCCCTCGCGGAAGATCGGGTCCGAGACAAAGACGGCGCGGTCTTCCGCAGTGCCATCGTTATCTAGGATCACACCTGTTGCGGTCAGACGCGCCTCGCCTCCGGCCAAGACGGCGTTGGTGGGGTTGCTCAGCTCGATCGTGAAGTTTTCGTCGCCGTCATCAGGGCTATCGCCAAAGGTTGTGTAGCTGATGGTGGCAACGGTCTGTCCTGCGGGGATGGTGAGCGTGCCGCTGCCGCCGCTCATATCGGCGGCACTTGCCGAGCCGTCAAAGATGGATTGGAAGGCGATGGTCACATCGGCCAACGAGGGCTGCGACAGGGTCACGGTAAAGCGCACCGGCTCTCCCTCAAGCGCGTCAGCGGACTGGATCGAGACAACGGGCAGGCCCGTTTCGGAATCGTCGGCAAGGATCGTAGCAGTGCCCGAGGCATCGCGGACACCGTCGACGATGGGAAGGGCGGGTGTGACGACAAGGCCGAAAGTCTCCATCACTTCGGCGCTGGCATCGGGTTCCAGATCGACATGCACATGGGCAACGGTTTGCCCCGGCAAGAAGGTCAATGTGCCCATCGCGGGGATATAGTCAAAGGCCGACAAGGGCGCATCGTTGGGCAGGTTGTTGAAGTTCGTGGCCGAACCATCAAAGGTCGCATAGCTGAGCACGACTTGCGTTGGCGATGCCTCCGACAGGCGCACCTCGAACACCGCTTGCTGTGCGCCGCCATCCGTTTCCAGAATGGTCGGGTCCGAAACAAACAGCGCCAGATCGGAGGTAGAGCCGTCGTTGTCCGAGATAACACCCGTTGCCGTCAGCGTAGGCTGTGCCCCCGCAAGCACCGCGTTAACGGGATCGCTGATTTCGAGCGTGAGGTTCTCGTCGCGGTCATCGGGGCTGTCGTTGTAGGTCGTGACCGCAAGGCGGATGTAGGTCTGGCCCGCCGGAATGGTCGCGTTGGCCAGTACCTCGTCATAGTCGATGTCTGACAGGGCAGAGCCATCGGCCACGGTTCGGTAGGTAAAGGTGATGTCGGCCAAGGACGGCTCGGACAGGGTGACGTCAAAATGAAGGGCTTCGCCTTCTGTCGCTGTTGCCGCTTCGATTGACAGGACGGGCAGGTTCGTTTCGGTGTCGTCATCGCGGATCGTTGCGATGCCTGCGCCGTCACGGATGCCGTTCACGATGGGCGCATCCGAGGCCACAACAAGCGAGAATGTCTCCATCATCTCAACATCTGTGTCGCCCAGGATGTCAACGGCGACAAAGGCTACCGTCTGACCTGCGAGGAAGGTGATCGTGCCGCTTGTCGCGGTATAGTCGCGCCCTGCAAGTGCAGAGCCATCTGCCGTGGTATAGCTGACGGTGATGTCTGTCGGGGAAGGTGCGGACAGGCGCACCTCGAACACGGCTTGGGTTTCGCCGCTGTCTTGTTCCTCAATCGAGGGGTCGGAAACAAACAGCGCGAGGTCTGAATCGGGGCTGTCGTTGTCCAGAATTACGCCCGTCACGCTGAGCGTGGTTTCCCCGCCCGCCAATGTCGCGTTTGTCGGGTTCGCGATCAGCAAGGTCAGGTTTTCATCCCCGTCGCTGGGGCTGTCATTGTATGTGGAAAAGGACAGGAAGCTGACGGTATTGCCAGCCGGAATTGTGTGGGTGAAATACCCTTCGTCATAATCGATGTCTGCTTCGGCTGATCCGCTTTGCACTGTGCGGAAGACGAACGTCACATCGGCAAGCGATAGCTCTGACAGAACAACGGTAAACCGCAGGGATTCACCCTCTAATGTGGTGTCGGGCAGCACGGAAATGATGGGCATCCCGCTGCCTGTATCGTCATCAACGATTGTCGCCATGCCCGTCGAATCCCGTGCACCGTCAAAGATGGTCGCACCCGGTGTCACCACAAGCGAGAAAGTCTCCATCGTCTCGGAGGTGATGTCGCCAAGGATATCGACGGCAACAGACGCAACCGTCTGGCCGGGTCGGAAATTGATCGTGCCTGTGGACGCGGCATAGTCCTGCCCCGCGAGAGCGCTGCCATCTGCGGTGGTGTAGTTCAGAATAAGATTGGTTGCCGACGGAGCGGACAGGCGCACCTCGAACACGGCTTGCACACCGCCGCTGTCGTTTTCAACAACGATCGGATCGCTGACAGACAGCGCACGATCCTGAACCGAGCCGTCATTATCCAGAACAACGCCTGTCGCGGTAAGAGTTGGCCCACCCCCTGCAAGGGTGGCGTTGACAGGATCGCTCAGCTGTACCGAGAAGTTCTCGTCGCCGTCATCAGGAGTGTCGTTGAAAGAATTAAACGACAGTGCCACAACAGTTTGACCTGCCGGTATCGTAAGGGTGCCAAACGATTCATCAACGTCAATATCCAGCAATGCAGACCCATCGGACAAAGTGCGGTAGTAGACCGTAACGTCTGCCAAAGAGGGTTCCGACAGGATCACCTCAAACCTTACCGGCTCTCCCTCCAGCGCCTCTGCGGCGAGGACAGAGATGACAGGCAGGTTGTTGTCCCCGTCGTCCGCGATGATCGTAGCGACACCCGTTGAATCGCCAACTCCGCCTGCGATCCCGATGTTCGGTGTCACAACAAGGTTAAAGGTCTCCATCTGTTCATGATCGAAGTCGCCGATAACATCCACCGCGACCGAGGCCACAGTTTGCGTAGCGCCAAAGGTCACAGTGCCCGAAGTCGCGACATAGTCCTGCCCTGCGATGGCTGTGCCATCGGCGGTGGTGAACGACAAGGTTTGCGAGCTGCCGAAGGCTTCTGACAGGCGGATTTCAAACACCGCCTGGGTGACACCGCTATCGCTTTCGAGGATCTGCGGGTCGGAGACAAACAGCCCGCGATCAAAGGTTGATCCGTCCTGATCAAGGATCACCCCTGTCGCGCTGAGCGTGGGCTGTCCGCCCGAAAACATGCCGTTTACAGGATCGCTCAGTTGAAGTGTCAGGTTCTCGTCACCGTCATTCGGACTGTCGTTGTAGGCCGAGACAAAAATTGTCGCGGTCGTATCATTCGGAGCAATCGTGACCGTGTTGAACACTTCACCATAGTCGACATCGCTGGTGGCCGTGCCGTTTTGCACGGTGCGATAGGTAATTTCGACAGGCGCCAGTGACGGTTGTGAAAGGGTGATTACAAAAGCAAGCGAAGAACCTTCGTTGGCGACGGCAGGCGATAGAGAGATGATAGGAAGCATAATGACCTCGGAAAAAATGTAAAATAAATTAGCCGCAAGGGAACAGGGTCTTTGGTTTTCAGTCAAGTGTCATCATGCGCGGGTGCAATTCAGGGCGTTAGGGGCAGCGAGCTGAAAAAGTAGCGGCCGCGCTGAATGGCGTGGGGTGGACCGACGTCTCGTCTGTATCGTTAAAAATGGAGATTAATTGATGATGCCAGTGAAGGTTTTGATCGGGTCAAACGCTTTTGATTGTGGCGCATTCTAGCGTGGTTTAAAACTTTTGCGCCTCAGATAGGTCGGCTGACATCAAGTTTTAGCAGCCTGTTTATGCTGAGGAAGTTGATTTTGAAGGTTCCATGGGCGGGCTGTCGGCGGTTTTTTCGGGTTCGATCGTGGCATCTGGTATAATTGCCAGTTTGTATTCGTTGCCGTCATTCGAAACGGCGGATGACGGTGTATTAACCTCTGTGTCCGTGCAGGATGGAAGAAGCTTTTGTGAAAATAGGGCTACCTTTTGAATGAATTCCACTTTTCAGGCTTTTCGTCACTCGCTGGGCTAAACGGTTCTATTTGCGAATTCGCTGTGTGCTCTGGTGGGCCGGATGAGTTGAAACCGCTCTTGAAAGAATAAGGTTTCAATATTGTTCACGTAATTTCACGGTCCAAAAATACTATGGCCGCTTGCGGCTATTCTGGTAGCGGATTTTTGAGCGCTGCCAGAATGAAACGGAAGGGCGACTCTCTTCCTCTCGGCTTTTGGTTTCTCTTAAGAACCGATGGCTCCGTGCTTGACGTGGAATCGGGTTTCGGATGTTCATAGGAGTTACAGAGGACACAGCTTTTTCCAGCATCGAATTATGCATTTGCGACGCGGGGTCTACCGGGCAACGGTCTGTGAACGGTAGGACAGGAGCGGGATTACGGTTCCAACACCACTGACTATCTCGACGACACGCTTTATGCGCGGGTCGAGAATGATGTAGGGCCAGACCGCGATGTTGAGGAGGCGCTTTATGCCCACGGTGACGTGATCGAGGCGGCGGTGCGGGTGCGCGAAGGCTCGGTGCTCTCTGGTGCGGTGATGATCGCGCTACGCACACAGAAACTGGGCGCTTTCAAAACGCCTGATCGCATCGACTTCCTGCCCGAACTGCCGAAAGGGCCGTCTGGCAAAATCCGGCGGCTGAAGCTGTTGGAGCTGACCTAACGGCGGCCCTCAAAAGTTTGGACCGCGATGCCTGCGCCCTCCAGCGAAGTGCGGACCGATGCTGCGATTTGCACCGCTGTTGGCGTGTCACCGTGCAAACAGATGGTATCAATCGCGGCGGGGATATGCTTGCCACTCTCGGTTATGATCGCGCCTGCTTTGACCATCTCGACCATCCGTTTGCCCGCCACATCGGGGTCATGGATCACGGCGCCGTCAATGCTACGGTCCACCAATGTGGCGTCGTCGTTATAGGCGCGGTCGGCAAAAATCTCGCCCGCCCAAGCACAGCCCAACTCCTCTACCGCTTGTTGGTGCGCAGTCGCGGCAAGGATCATCACGATCAGGTCAGGGTCAACCGACAGGGCTGCTTCATACAGATCACGGGCCAGTACGGGGTCTTCGGAGGCCATGTTGGACAGGGCACCGTGCAGTTTTAAGTGCCGAACCTTTGCGCCCATGCTACGGGCCATCCCGACGCTGGCGGCGACTTGGAACCGGATCTGGTTTTGCAGCGTGGCGCGTGGCACCGACATGCGGTTGCGGCCAAAGCCTGCAATATCCATAAAGCCCGGGTGCGCGCCGATGCCCACACCGTTGCTATGGGCCAGCGTCATGGTCGCCGCCATCACATCCGCATCGCCCGCATGACCGCCACAGGCGATATTGGCCGAGCTCACGGTTTGCAGCAGCGCGGCATCATCGCCCATGCGCCACGGGCCAAAGCTTTCGCCCATATCGGCATTCAAATCTACACGCATGTCAGCTTCCTTTTGTGAACGGGTCCGAGGTGGCAGAGATCGCGCCGCTGATCAACTGATAGGATAACAGATCGCGGATGTCGCGTGGGTTGCGCAGCAGCGGGACAAGGGCGCTGGCGAGCGTCGCTCGCTCGGACGTTGCGCGGGTCTGAATGGCGCGGGCTTCTTCAAACGGGACGAACTCGAACGTTACGGACGCCCCTGCGGCGGCTTGGGCCACGCGGGGCATGTCGCAGGGCAGGACAGACCCGATACGCGGGTAGCCGCCCGTGGTCTGGCATTCGCACATCAGTACAAAGGGGGCGCCATCGCCCGCGATCTGGATGTCACCGGGCACGATCACATCGGACACAATGGTGAGCTGGTCTGCGGCCACAAAGGGCGCGCCGTCATGATCCATCCGCACGCCCATCCGGTTGCCCCGCGCATCGCGGCGAAAGGCGGTCGCGGTAAAGCGTTCCTGGGTGGCCCCGTCGAACTGCTCGGTTTGCATGGAGGCGGTGATGCGAATGCGCCCGCCCTCAAAGCGGTCCGCGACGGGCAGGGTCATGCCGACAGTGTCGCCTTTGTCTGGACCGATGGGCAGGGTAACGCCCGCGCTGAGCGCAGCGCCCAACCCCGCGCTCAGATGTGCGCCGCGTGCGCCCATCATTACGGGTGTGTCGATCCCGCCGCCGAGATGCAAATAGCCGTATGTCCCTTTGCGCGCTCCGCCGATGTTCAGGGTGGCCCCCGCAGGCAGCAGATGGCTGGCGTTCCACGCAAGCGGCGCGTTGTCCAGCAGGGCGGTCATCGGTGCGCCTGTCAGGGCAATGCGGGTGTCCGTAGTCACACGAAAGCTGCCGCCCATGCCCACCATCTCAAGCGCGGCCAGATCGGGCGACTGTCCCAGCAGGGCAGCCCCCTCATAAAGCGCCAGATCATCGGCGGCACCGCCACGGGTCATCCCTTGGGCCAGAAAGCCCGTGCGCCCGCGGTCTTGTACCGTCACCGCAGGACCGCAGGAGAGGATTTCGATCACGTCGCTCATTTCAACACCACGCGCTGTGCGCCGCCATCGCCGCTGGTATCTTGTGCGGTGATGCGGGTGTATTCAGCCTCGCTCACCGAAGGAAAGCACATCTCGTCTCCGGGTGTCAGGGCGATGGGCGTGGCGCTGTCGGGGCGGAAGTTGCGAAAGGCGGTTTGCCCCACATGCCGCCACCCCGTGGGCGAGGCATTGGTGAAAACGATCAACTGCCGGATCGCCACAACCAAAGCGCCCGAGGGCACGGATTTGGTCAGTGCCTGTTGGCGGGGGATGTCCCAATGGGGCGGCAGTTCTCCGGTGTAGGGTTGTCCGGGGGCGAACCCGATAGTGAGGACGCGGACGCGGGCCTGCGACAGCTCGGCAATGGCGGTGTCGGGATCGACACCTGCGGCGGTGGCAGCTTCCTCCAGTTGCGGTGCGGCGTCGGTGCCATAGAGCGTGGGGATTTCCCACAGCGTGCGGCCTGCGGGCAGGGGCGCGCTGTACCAGTCTTGGGTGTGCAACAGCTCGGTGAGGGCGTCTGTAATCTGCTCGGGCGGGGTTGCGGCCAGATCGACGCTCAGGAAGGTCGAGACAAGCGAGGTCGAGGTCTCGCGCACTTGTGGCCAGTTCTGCGCATCCACGGCGGCGCGAAAGGCGATGGCGGCGCGGTTTGCCGGCTCGGACATGGCATCGCCGAACTGCACCAGCAGACCTTGCAGGCCGACGCGGCGGATGCGGGGTGTGTCAGTCATTGCTCAGTGCCTTTTGGTAGAGGTCGGGCAGCAGCACGGGTGTGAGGTACATGGGCAGCTGCCAGCAGCCAATAAAGATCAGGATGGGGCCCAATGTCTCGGGCGGGAGGGCGACGAGGAAGAGCGCGATGTTGCGGTTGCCCGCGCCAATGGCCAGCGGCCCTGCGACGGGGTGCAGCCGCGTGCGGCGCAGAACCAGCAGCGTGGCCAGTTGCAACCCATAGCTGATCGCGAACGCCAGCAGCGTCCAAAGCAGCACCTGTTCGGGTGTGGTGTGAATGGCGGCGTTCAGCGGGGCCATCAGCCCGATCACGATCACGGAAAAGGCAAGGACGGATGCGCCATCAAGGGTGCTGATCTGGGCAGGCGTGGGTTCGGGAAACAGCTTTTCGCGCAGGAAAAACCCGACCGCTGTGGCCGTCATAATCACGGCAAGCATCAGCGCGGCAGAGGCCGCGACCTGCGGGAACGCGCCGATCTGCGGCATGGCGATCAGAACAGGCAAAACCGTCAGTGGAAAAGCGGCGGTGCCCAGCACCATAATCTGCATCATCCGCCCCGCATCGAGGCCCAGCAGCAGCGCAAGGTTCGTGCTGCCCGATATAGCCGGAGCAGCAGTTGCAAGGACCAGCGCCAGTGCTGCGGGCGTGTCGGCCAGCCCCGCAAAGCTCAGCACTGTGACACAGGCCAGCGGTACCGCCATTTGCAGCACCACAACCGCACCCAATCCCCAAGTCAGGTCGCGCACGGCCCCGCGGGCAGCGCGGTGGCCGATGCGCAGGGCGGTGATGCACAAAAGGCCTGCCACCATAAACGGCAGCCACGGCGCCATGGCCCCCGCCAGCGCTGGCAATAACAGCCCCGCCGCCAACCCCAACATCAGGCAGGCGCGGGAATGACGTGAGACAAGGCGGAGCATCACCCATAACACCGCTGATCAGACTGTTTCATGGCACGCCTCCTGTGTGCCAAACAGACCAGAGCATCACGCCAAAGGCAATGGTTTGCGTCCGTCTGATCGCGCCTTAGGCGGGGTTGTCTTCCAGCACCAGATCGCTGGCCTTTTCGCCGATCATAATTGCAGGGGCGTTGGTGTTGCCCGACACGATTTCGGGCATGATCGAACAATCCGCCACCCGCAGCCCCGCGACGCCATGCACCCGGAGACGCGCATCGACAACCGCGCCCGCATCATCGCCCATCTTGCAGGTGCCCGTCGGGTGATAGATCGAGGCCGTGTTGTTGCGCGCCCAGTCCAGCGTGGCGTCATAGTCTTCCATGTCCAGATCGGGGTGGGGGCGGAACTCGGCCGAGATTTTCGAGGTGAGCGGTGCGTGACGTGCGATGCGCCGCGCGATGTTCACGCCCTCGACGATGGTGTCGCAATCGGTTTTGGTCGACAGGTAGTTGGGGATGATCTTGGGGTAGGCGCGCCCGTTGGCCGAGGCAAGGCGGATCTCGCCCTTACTCTCGGGGCGCAGCTGGCACACGGACATGGTGAAGGCCGAGAATTTGTCCGCCCCTTTGCCGGGGTTCTCGGCCGAGAGCGGCTGGACGTGAAACTGGATGTCCGGTGTCTCAAGATCCTTGCGCGTCTTGAGGAAACCAGTGGCAAGGCTGGCAGCCATGGTCATCGGGCCGCTGCGTTGGGTGATGTATTTCAGGCCTATCTTGGCTTGGCCAAACAGGCTCGAGACTTCGTTGTTCAGGGTCGGCTCATGGGTTTTATAGACCAACCGCGCTTGCAGGTGGTCTTGCATGTTTTTGCCCACGCCCGACAGATCGGTATGCACGTCGATACCGTGCTCTTGCAGCTGCGCCGCCTCGCCGATGCCCGACAGCATCAATAGCTGGGGCGAGTTGATGGAACCGCCGCTCAGGATGATCTCTTTGGTGGCCGCCACCGTGTGCAGGGTGCCTGATCGGTCTTTGTATTGCACGCCCGTGGCGCGCTTGCCGTCCAATACGATCTTTTCGACCTGCGCGTGGGTGATGATTTGAAGGTTGGCGCGTTTGCGTGCAGGGTTCAGATACGCTACCGCAGTTGAACACCGCAGCCCGTTGCGTGCCGTCAGTTGGAAAAAGCTCACGCCTTCTTGGTCGGCGCCATTGTAGTCGGGGTTGAACTTGTAACCCGCCGCCTGCGCCGCCTCGACCCATGCGTTGGTGATGGGGCGCTCAATCCGCATGTTAGAGACGGATAACGGTCCCTGATCGCCGTGAAACGCGTCTGCGCCGCGCTCGTTATTCTCGGCGCGTTTGAACAGGGGCAGCACATCGTCCCAGCCCCATCCGGTGTTCCCCATCTGCCGCCAGCGGTCATAGTCTTGGGATTGCCCGCGTACGTAAAGCAATCCGTTGAGCGATGATGACCCGCCCAGCACCTTGCCACGCGGCCACTCGATCGAGCGGCCATTCAGTCCGGGGTCAGGCTCGGTCTTGTAGCACCAGTCGACCGACGGGTTATGCATCGTTTTGAAATAGCCCACGGGAATGTGAATCCACGGATTCCAGTCGCGCCCGCCCGCTTCTAACAACACAACATTGTTGCGCGGATCAGCGCTCAGACGGTTGGCCAGGACACATCCGGCAGAGCCTGCGCCCACGACGATGAAGTCGGCGTTCATAGTGAATTCTCCCTAGTGGTGAAGAAAACAGTATACAGGTGGCCGGTTTCAAGCTAGCCTTTTTTGAAACAAAAAGTCTCAAAAAACGGCAAACACTTACGGGAGGAACCAAAATGAGTGTACAAAACAAACTTAATGGAATTTCGCGTCGCGATCTTTTCCGAGTAGCGGGTCGCTACGGGATGAGCTCGACTCTGATGGCTGCGGGTGGCTTTGGCGGCGCGATGAGCCTTGCAAACCTGGCTTCTGCGGCCGAGTCGACCTATGACAAGCGTTTCGCAAAAGAAGCAAAGCACACGTTCAAATTCGGTGCTGCGGGCTTTAACGCACGCAACCTTTTGATCGAACGCGCAGGCGCTCTGGAATTCGCCCGCGACCTCGAAGCACGCACCGATGGTGAGATTCGCATCGAGTTTATTGGCGACAACCAGATCTGTGGCCAGACGTCCTGCGTCGAGAAATGTCAGCAGGGCATCGTCGATTTCTACGCCGCTTCCACGCAGAACTCGGCCGGTGGTGCGCCGTACCTCAACGTGCTCGACTATGCGTATATGTTCCGTAACCGTGCGGATCAGTACCACTTCTTGTACTCTCCCGCGTCGGCAAAGCTGCTGCGCGAACCCTATGAAAAGCGTCACGGTCTGAAGCTGCTCTTCTCGCACGCGGAACTGCGCGGCATCCAGTTGGGTCTGGCATGGGAAGACAAAGAGACTGTCACATCTGTTGACCAGTTGGCGGGCACCAAGAACCGCGTCACGGGCACGCAGCTGGGTCGCATCGCGATGGAAGCGTTGAATCTGAACCCCGTTCCCGTTGCATGGGAAGAGACCCTTGATGGTCTGAAGCAGGGCCTGATCGACGGTGCCGAAACATGGGCATCCGCCGTGGCCTACGCCAACATGTCGCCGGTTGTGTCCCAGTCGGTTCACCTGAACTTCTTCTGCGGGACAGAAGCGACATCCATGAACGCCTCCGTCTTCGACAGCCTGTCGGGTGAGCTGCAAGACGCGGTTCTGGAATCGTCCTACTGGGCGCAAACACACGTACAAGCCGCAAACGAGGCCGCATTGGTGAAAACTGTGGGTCAGTCCGATCCGCAACTGCCCGGCACAATCTTTGCCGAGAACAACGTGCGCAACGCGTTCCTGTCGGATGCCGAGATCAAGAAAGCCGAAGAAATGTGCTCGCCCGAGTTCCAACCACAGCTGTGGGAAGAATGGCGCGAGCGTCTGAACAAGTGGCAAGGTGGCGCCGACACGTATCAGGAAATCTACGACGAAGTCCGCACAATCGATGCGAACACGTTGCCTGAAAACGTAGAGCCACGCCGCTGGTGGAAAGGCTAATCCATCCGGATTGACGACTGGCCGATCCGCACCTCGCGGGTCGGCCTTTTCTATTGCATTTGTCTGCGTTGAACGTCTGTAATAAAGACGCGCGCTGCGCTTTTGAGGGGGGATTTTTTGATGTCGATTTGGTCCGAGGCATGGTCGGTGATACCTGCCATTTTGTCCGCCGATCCGTGGGAGATGAAAACCGCTTTTTACTCTGACGGCATGTGGGTCTTTGGCGTCGTGATTACGCTGTTGGGCGGCATTCTGGCGCATCTGCTGTTCAAAGCGGTCCCGTTCATCGAACGGCATCTGGAGCGCGGCGTATCGGTCATCGCCTATCTGATGATTGCGGGTATTATTTTCTGGGGCGTGATCGACCGCTTTGTGTTCTCGAACCAATGGTCCGGCTCTACCACGGTGCCGCCATTCCTGTTTATGATCATGGCGTGGTTCGGCTGTTCGTATAACGTCAAGCTGCGCACGCATCTCAGCTTTAGCGAATTCCGCTCAAAGATGAGCCCGCCGCGCCAGATGGCCGCCCTGACGATGGATACGGTTTTGTGGTTCGGCTTTTGCTTGCTGGCGATCGTGACGTCGCTGCGTTTTACCGCCTATTCCGCCGATAACTTCCAAATGGTCGACGGGGTCGATGATGTGATGAAGTGGTGGTTCTACATCACTGTGCCCATCGCCTTTACGCTGATGGCGGGCCGTGTTGTGGGCAACTGGTTGGAAGACTGGAGCAATTTCAAGTCGGGCAATCCGATTATCAAACAAGCCGTAATCGGGGGGGATGTCTGATGACAGACGCAACATGGATCACGCTGATCTCTATCGGCGTTACGATGTTCTTTATGCTTGGCACGCCCGTGCTGCTGGTGATTTTCTACTGGGTTGTCGGGTGTAGTTTTGTGATCGACCTGCCGCTGAACAACACAGGCAACGAGTTGCTGAACGTCTTTAACAAGGGCTTTGCCCTGCTGGCGATGCCGCTGTTTATTCTGACGGGCGACTTGATTAACCAGTCGGGCATCGCAAGGCGATTATCCGACTTTGCCTATTCATGTCTGGGCTGGCTGCGCGGTGGCTTGTCCATGGCCTCTATCGCGGCGTGCGGGTTGTTCGCGGCGATCTCTGGCTCGAACTCGGCCACAACGGCGACGATTGGGTCAATGCTGCACCCCGAGATGGTCAAGGGCGGCTATGACGAGCGGTTCTCGGCGGCGACTGCGGCTGCGGGTGGTACGGTGGGGATCATCATCCCGCCGTCGATCATCTTTATCGTCTATGGCTTTTTGCTGAACCTGCCGATCTCGGACCTGTTTATCGCTGGTATTGTGCCTGGTGCACTGATGGTTCTGGCGATGATGACGGCGGCGTTCATCATCTGCACGATCAACGGCTGGGGCTATCTGATCCGCCTGTCACCCATGCGTGTCATCAAGACGGCAATCGGTGCGTGGTTGGGTTTCTTTGCCATCGGGCTGGTGCTTTGGGGCATCTACTCGGGCAAATTCTCCCCGACCGAGGCCGCGGGTGTGACCGTTGGGTTCTGTATCATTGTGGGCATGATCAGCTACCCACTGAACAAGATCATGGGCGACAGCACCGAAAAACCTGTTGAGGAAAAATCGGTTGCCTCAATGTTTGTGGTCGAGGGGTTCACCCTGCTTAATCTCCCCAGCATCGTGTCACGTTCGGCACAGATTACGGGCATCCTTGTGCCGCTGATTGCGGTGTCCGTGGCCATGCAGCAAGTCATGTCATCGCTGGGGGCGAAAGACTTTATCGGTGATTTTGTGACGGGAATGGGCGGTTATCATGCGGTTCTGTTCACCTCGATGGCGATTGTGTTCGTGACGGGGATGATCCTTGAATCGCTGCCCGTGACAATCATTCTGGCGCCGATTTTGGCCCCAATCGCCGCCTCTGTCGGGATTGATCCAATCCACTTCTCGGTGATCTTTCTGGTGGGCGCGTCGATCGGGTTTATCACGCCGCCCTACGGGCTGAACCTGTATGTTGCCAGCGGCGTGACGGGTGTGCCGTATTTCCGTCTGCTGCGGTATACTGTACCTTATCTCATCGCTTTGATAAGTGTCTGGTTTATTGTCGCTTTGACGCCTGATTTGGCGCTGATGCTGCTGCCGAACAGATAAGGACCGCCCCGACCTATGCCAGATAAGACCAGCACCGAAGAAAGATCGATCCCGACTAACTTGAGGTTGCTCTTTCTGCTGGAAGAACTGGCAAAGGTCGGGGTCCCTATCACCCCCACCACCGCGAACGAGGTCTTGCGCCTGCCCAAACCCACCATCCACCGCCTGTTCCACACGCTGGAGGAAGAGGGGTTTTTGCAGCGCGACATCGACGGCCGCTCCTATGCGCCGGGGCAGCGGCTGCGGCGGTTGGCGGCGTCGGTTCTGTCAACGTCGCGTATCCGCATGGTGCGCCAGACCGTCCTGACCAAGCTGGCCGAAGAGGTCGGCGAGACCTGCAACATCGCCATGCCAGAGCGGCACTCGATGGTGTATCTCGACCGTGTCGAGACGAAATGGCCGCTGCGCATCCAGCTGCCTGTGGGGACCGAAGTGCCGTTCCATTGCACGGCGAGTGGCAAGATGTACCTAAGCTCGCTCAAGCCGCGGCTGTTTGCCAAATACCTTGGGATCGCCACGCTAGAGGCGCAAACAGATCACACAATCACCGACCCCGCTGCACTGCGGGCCGAAGTGGAGGCAATCCGCGATCGTGGTTTTTCCACCGACAACGAAGAGTTCATGGAGGGTATGGTAGCCGTGGCGGTGCCGTTGCTGGACCCCCAAGGGCGATTGATGTCCACTTTGTCGATCCACGCACCGATGCAGCGGGTCGATCTGAGCGCACTTCAGGCCCATCTGCCCACGCTTCAGGCCGCCGCGATCGAGTTAGCCGAACTCGTGATGGACTGAGGGCCGCAGCCAGTCGTCTTCGAACGCGATTTGGCTGACACCCGCGAGGCGCTTGATCCGGTCCAGTTCAGCCTCGAATGCGGCCTGCCGCCCCTTGCCCCATGCGACGCCCTGTTCCGGCCAAAGGGCGCGGATGCGCAGGGTGTCTTCGTTGCGGTAGGCCTTCATATCGACACGACCCACCAGACGTTCGCCCTGCATCAGGGGGAATACATAGTAGCCGAAGATGCGTTTGGGGGCGGGGACGAACACCTCGATCCGGTAGTCAAAACCGAACAACAGCTTGGCCCGCTTGCGGTCGCGCAATGCGGGGTCAAAGGGGCTGAGCACGCGCAGACGGGCGGGGGCGGCTTGCTGAACCGCGGGGTCGCGTGCGAGGTTCGGGCGGGCAAAGCACCGTTTGATCTGCCCCTGCGCGCCGGTGATCTCGACCTCCTCGATCTCGCCTGCCGCTAGCGCCTGCGCGCACCATGCCCGCGCCTCTGTCGCGCTGACATGCGCCCAGAAGGCCGCGATCTCGCCCGAGGTGGCAAAGCCCAAGCGGTCGAGCGCGCCGTTGCAGCACCAGTTGATCGTCTCACCCTCGGTCGGTTGCGCATTGGCGGCCCATACCTGCGGATCAAGCGCCCGTTCGGTCAGGTCATAGCGCTTGCGAAAGTTGTCGCGCCCCACCACATGCAACGCCCCGCTGCGCCACAGATACTCCAGCGCGGTCTTGGACGGGTGCCAGTCCCACCATCCGCCCGAGCCTTTCTTTTCGCCCTTGCCCACATCGGAGGTTCCGCAGGCACCGTGGTCGCGGATATGATCCAGTACGGTCTGGAACTGCGCCTCGAACCCGTCGCGGCGCCAGTTGCGCCACTGGCCCTTCAGCTTGGCCGCGTCGCGGGTGCGGCGCATGTGCCACTGCGGATAAAACGCCAGCGGGATGACCGCGGCATCGTGGGTCCAGTGTTCAAACAGGGCTTTGTCACGCTCGTACAGGTTTTGCAGATCATGCGGACGATAGCGCGGCCTGCGGGCAAATAGCGTCAGGTCATGCGCACGGGCCAGCGTGTTGATACTGTCGAGTTGCACAAAGCCCAAACGCTCGATCAAGGTCAGTAAATCCGCGCCATCGGGCGCGCCTTGTGGCGTCTCCAACAAGGCATGGCGGTCCAGAAAAATCCGCCGCGCCGCGCTGTTGGTCAGGCGCGGCAGGGTCATCCGCGTTGTCTGCGCCGCAATGTGTCACCCAGCGACAGCGTCGGTTTCATGGTGATTTTCTTCGGGGTGTCTGGCGCTGTTTCGGGGTTGGAGGCTTCCAGAATAATCTTGGCCGCTTCTTGCCCGATTTCGCGGCGGCAGGCATCCGTCGTCGCCAACTGCCGCGGCAGCCCCGCCAACAGCTCAACCCCGTTGAACCCCGCCAATCCGACCTGTCCCGGCACGTCGATGCCCGCATCCAGCAGGTGCAGCAACCCGCCCGCGCCGATCATGTCATTCGAATAATAGAGGAAATCCAGATCAGGCGAGCGTTCCAGCATCTCCTGCGTCATCTCGCGCCCTTTCAGCAGGGCAGAGCCGCCAGAGTAAAACGCGCGGTCCTCGATCTCTATCCCTTCTTTCGCAAGCGCCTCGGTGAACCCCTCAAACCTTTTGCGGGCGCGGTGGTCCAACGGCATCTTTGTGCCCAGAAAGCCGATCCGCTCATAGCCTTCGCGCAGGATCGCCTTGGCCATGTCGCGCCCTGCCTGACGGTGCGATATGCCGACCATCGCATCGACGGGGTTGCCGTCCACATCCATAATCTCGACCACGGGGATGCCGGAATTCATCAGCATGGCCCGCGTCGCTTCCGAATGCTCGAGCCCCGCGATGATCACGCCCGAAGGCCGCCACGAGAGCATCTCGTACAAGACTTGTTCTTCCTTTTCGGGGCGGTAATCGGTGACGCCGACAACGGGCTGAAGCGGCGTGTCGTCGAACGCTTCATTCACCCCGTTCAGGACTTCGGGAAACACCATATTGCTGAGCGAGGGGATGATGACCGCGACCAGATTGACCCGCTGGGACGCCAGCGATCCTGCGATCTGGTTCGGGACATAGCCCAACTCCTTAGCCGCCGCCAAAACCCGCTCCCGCGTGGTGGCCGAGACATCGCCGCTTTTGCGTAAAACGCGGCTCACGGTCATTTCCGACACGCCACACGCCTCAGAGACATCGCGTAGAGTGAGCGGGCGTTTGGGTGTTTGTGACAAGGCGTTTATCCTGCTGGTTCGTAATATGCCTCTAAGACTAGAGGTTCACCGCATTACAGGCAATCAACGATCTGTTTTCACAGGCTGGATCAGCGCGGAAATTTACGGTATTCGATCCGAACGGCCCCGTGGCTCAACTGGATAGAGCAGCCCCCTCCTAAGGGGCAGGTTATTGGTTCGAATCCAATCGGGGTCACCACAAACGGTTTTGCTGAAAAAGCAAAACCTCGCTTTCAGGCTGAGATCGGGATTCGTAAATCCACGAGTTCGCTTGTGAGCTACGGGGGTATGCCGGACGCATCTATTGATCGGAAAATGCATGTCTACGTGCGATTGATTGTTTATCGGACCATTGGCACAGCTTGCCCCTCTGTCGGGCTTGCAGCCTCCGCGATCTTTCAGGCTAGCTACATCACGGTCTCTGAGCGGTTGTGCTATGCGTTGAAGCGAGACGCCTTTGGGGCGCGGCAAAAGCAATTTGGAGCCGTCATCGTGCAGGGGCGGTTTGGGTAGGGCGTTGTTTGCGTCCTTCCTAGCGTGTTGTGCCAACCTTTCTGTTCCATTTGTAACTGTCTGTGGATAGGGCGCGGCTTTGTCAGGATTGCTGCGATATCGATTTTCTAATTTATTGAAATTTAATTCCCAATTTATGAGAAGGTATATTCAAATCTTGTAGAAATACCGAATCTGCTGCTCTGTTCAGTGCATCAATTCATTGGGGGCGAACATGAAATCACGGACGAAGGTTGTGGTCATCGGAGGCGGGATCGCTGGATGCTCGACTCTGTACCATTTGACCCAAGAAGGGTGGTCCGACGTTGTTCTTATTGAGCGCGACGAGCTGACTTCGGGCACCACGTGGCACTCGGCTGCGCAGGTGACGAACTTTGGCATGAACCAGACGATGGTGGGTCTGAAGACCCACTCGATCAACCTGTATAAAAAGCTGCGTGACGATCCCGAGTATCCTGTAGGCTATCACCACGGCGATGGTGGCATCCGCTTGGCCAATACGCCGGAACAGATGCAGGCGTACCGCCACTTTGCCTCTATGGCGCGGGGCATGGGTACAACGTTTGAAGTCATTGATGCCGAGGAATGCGCGCGCCGCCACCCGCTGATCTCGACCGAGAACCTGCTGGGCGGTTTGTGGGACGGTGAAGACGGTGATATTGACCCGGCACAATTGTGTCAGGCGCTGGCGTTTCACGCCCGCAAAGCGGGGGCAGAGGTCTACCGACACACCAATGTGACCTCGCTGACCCAGCACAAAGACGACACATGGACGGTCGAGACGAACAAGGGCAGCATCGACGCGGATATCGTCGTGAACGCCTGCGGGTACCGCGTGAACGAGGTGGGCGGCATGATGGGCGTGCATCATCCCGTCGCCTCGATGGAGCATCAGTATTTCGTCACCGAGGACATCCCCGCCATTGTCGAGGCAGGCCACCGTATGCCGCTGCTGCGCTGCCCGATCAGCGACTACTATTCGCGGCAGGAAAAGAACGGCCTGTTGGTGGGGTTCTACGAGCAGGAATGCAAAACATGGGGCATGGACGGGATCAGCCCCAGCTTTGCAAATGATTTGTGCCCCGACGATCTGGAGCGCGTCATGGACGTGCTGGAAGGCGCGTTTGAACGGATGCCCGCCCTGACCGAGGTTGGCATCAAGCGGGTCGTGAACGGCCCCATCACCTATACCATCGACGGCGCCCCACTGGTTGGCCCGATCCCCGGCAAGCGGAACGCGTTTTGCATCATCGGCCTGCGGGCGGGTGTTGGCGAAGGCGGCGGCCACGGCTGGTTGCTGGCTCAGCAAATCGTGCATGGCGAGGCGCAATATGACACGTGGTGCATCGATCCGCGCCGCTTTACCGGTCATACGAATGTCGAGCTGACGGCGCTGAAAGCCATCGAAGACTACCAGAACGAATTCCGCTTCCACTTCCCGCATGAACACCGCCCCGCGGGGCGCAACGCCAAAACGACGCCCCTGACGCCGATCATGGCCGCAGAGGGTGCCGAGTTCACGGTTGTGAACGGGTGGGAGCGTGTCGACTACATCAAGCCCAGCAGGGATTTCCACCCCACGCTCAGTTTCAACTTCGACGAAGCCTTCGATATCATCGGTGAAGAAGTCCGCAATGTGCGCGAAAACGTCGGCCTGTGTGAGGTCAACGGCTTTAACCGTTTCGAGATTACGGGCGCAGACCGCCACAGTTTCCTTGATCGGATGTTCTGCGGTGCGGTGACAAAAAAGGAAGGATGCGTGGGTCTTGGCTATCTGCTCAACCACCACGGCATGGTGAAGGGCGAGGCGACGGTTGCCAATATCCCCGCCTCTGATCGCGGCCCGGCGCGGGTTTGGTACGGGTCGGCGGCAGCGTCTGAATATCACGACATGGATTGGCTGACACAGCACCTCGGGCCTAACGAAGACGTGCAAATCCGCAGCCTGACCAACGACCAGACGATCCTTGTCCTTGCTGGCCCCAAAGCCCGCGATGTGCTGAGTGCGTGTGCGCGTGGTGATTGGTCCAAGGCCGCGTTCCCGTGGCTGTCTGTGCGCGAATGTTTCATCGGGTTCTCGCCCGTGACAGTGCTGGGTGTCAGCTTCTCTGGCGAGCTGGCCTATGAAATCCACGCGCCGAACGCATCGCTTTATGCGGTCTACCTTGCCCTGCGCGAAGCAGGTGACGCGCACGGCATGAAGCTGTTCGGGGCGCGTGCGGTTGATTCCATGCGTTTGGAAAAAGGGTTCATGCATTGGAAGGCCGATTTGCTGACCGAATTCGACCCGCTTGAGACAGGGTTGGACCGCTTTGTGAAACCTGAAAAGGGAGCGTTCATTGGGCAGGACGCGCTGAAAAAGCGGATGGCAAACGGGCCGACCCGCAAACTGGTCACCCTCAAGATCGACAGCACGACAGCACCCGCACATGGCGGTGCATCGTTGATGCAGGGGGATACGGTTGTTGGCACCATCTCGTCGGGTGAATGGGGGTACCGCGTCGGGATGAATTTGGCCTATGCGTTTGTGATGCCCGAGCTGTCTGATATCGGCACGGTGATGCAGCTGGACCTGTGCGGTGATCTGGTCGCGGCCGAGGTCATTGCGCCCTCACCCTATGATCCTGAATATGCGCGCATGCGGGCGTAAGACGGGATTACCGACCTGATCTAACGAAGCGATGGCAGCTCCTGCGCTCTCGTCGATATGTCGTTAGACGTCCTCGCCTTTGGCGACTTGGGCTTGGACAGCCGCGATGTCGTCAGCGCTTAGGCCGTAGTCTGCGGCGGCTGTCTGTGCCGTGATATACCCGCGTGCAAGGTCGCGTTTGACGGCAGCGGCGTCGCGGTCACTGGCCGCGCCGTAGCCCGCGCCGCCTGGAAAGGCCATCATCACACGCCGCCCGTGCGCCACAAACTGCTTGCCCTTGCCGTTCATAGCGGTGCCGTCATCCTGCACAATTGTGGTGGGCGCACCGGCACCCCCACCGCGCCGCCCTAACGCGGGATGGTTCACGCGGTCGAACATGGCTTGGATGTCGAACTCATGCCCTTCGCGTGCGCCGACTTCCATGAATTGGCCAAGGCCACCGCGTTGCTGGCCTGCACCGCCTGAATCGGGCCGCAGCTCTTTGCGCCAGATGATGACGGGGCCTGCATGTTCGGTCGCCTCGATCGGCATGGTCATCACGCCCGACGGGAAGGCCGTGGCATTCAGCCCGTCATGCGCAGGACGCGCACCGGAACCGCCAGAGTTGAACGTCAGCACTTCGGAGCGCCGCGCATGGGCGGGGGCAGGCGCATCACTGCGCGGGCGTAGCGACACTTGGAAATTGCACAGGCACGCCGCCCCTTCGGCAGGAACAAGGCCCGGCACGATCTGATCAAAGGCGTTGAACACTGCGTCTGGCACGAAGTGGCCAACGATATGGCGCAGCGCCACGGGGGCGGGATGCACGGCGTTCACGATAGTGTTCACGGGCGCCTCAATCTCGAACGGGGCGAGGGATGCTGCGTTGTTGGGAATTTCGGGCGCGATGGCGACTTTGAGCGCGTAGCACGCATAGGCTTTGGCATAGACCAGCGGGCAGTTGATGCCCTTTTTGTCGACGCCGGAGGAGCCTGTGAAATCCGACACGATGCGATCGTCATGCACGCTCACTTTGACGCGCAGGGTGATCGTCGTGTCGAATCCGTCCATCGTAATCTCACCCACGGCCGAGGTGCGCGGCAGGGCCGCAATCCGCTCCAGCGTGGCGCGGCGGGAGTTGTCGAGGATGAAGGTGGCGATGCCGCCAAGGTCGTCGAGGGCGAATTCCTCCATCATCTCGATCAGGCGGCGGTGGCCGATCTCGTTACAGGTGGCCAGCGCGTACATGTCACCGATCAGCTGATCGGGCTCACGCACGTTGCCGCGCACGATACGGATCAGGGTTTGGTCCACGGTGCCGCGTTCCGCGAATTTCATGATGGGGAGGTAGAGACCTTCCTCGTACACGCTCGCCGCGTCGGCCCCAAAACCACGCCCGCCGATGTCGACGATATGCGCGGTGCAGGCGAAGAACCCGACCAGCTTGCCGTTGTGAAAGGACGGCGTGACCATGGTGATGTCATGCAGGTGGCCGGTGCCTTCCCACGGGTCGTTGGTGATGTAGATGTCACCCTCGAATATATTCTCGCGCCCGATACGGCGAATGAAATGCGCCACGGCATCGGCCATTGCGTTGACGTGACCGGGTGTGCCGGTGACCGCTTGGGCCAGCATCTGCCCTTGCAGATCATAGACCCCCGCCGACAGATCGCCCGCTTCGCGCACCGAGGTGGAAAAGGCGGTGCGCACCAAAGCCTGCGCCTGTTCCTCAACGACCGAGATCAGTCGGTTCCACATGACCTGATAGGCGACGTTCATGTCCTTGGCTGTCATGTGCTTGCTCCCTCGCTGCCACGGTATTGTGGTGGTGCTGTTTGTGCGTCGTCGTCGCGCAACACGATGTCGATACAGCCATCGGGCTGGCAGATGGCCGCACGGCTTTGCGGGACGATGATCGTGGTCTCGGCTTCGGTAATTTGCGCGGCGCCTCGGATCACCGTGCCTGTCTTGAACGCGGCGCGGTCATAGCGGTAGCTCGACAGCACCTTGCCTGCGGCGGGATCAAAGATCGCACATTTGCCGCTGATCACGGCGGTCTTGTACGGCGCGGAGATTTCTTTGCTGCGGGCGACCTGCTCGGGCGGGGTGGTGGCATTGACGGACCAGACGGTGATCTCGATGTCCATGCCCTCGACGGCGCGGCCAAAGAGCTTGACGTAGTCCTCGGTGAAGCGTGCCTCAAACGTTGCCACATCGGGGTTCATCGCCTGTTCCTGCGTCAAGGTGATGGGTATTTCCCAACCCTGACCAGAATAGCGCATGTAGACTTTGAACTCGGACAAAATCTCGCTGTTGGCATCGCAATTGCGGACAAAGCCTGTGGCCTCGGCCTGCAACTCGGCCAGCAGGGTCTTGATCCGCTCGGGGTCGAACCCCGCCAGCGTCATATAGACCGAGCGGTTGGCCTCAAAGCTGAACGGCGCCCGCAGGAACCCGATGGCAGAGCCGACACCCGCCCCCGGTGGCACCAACAAACGGTCCACGCCCAGCTTTTCACACAGACGTCCCGCGTGTAGCGGGGCGGCCCCGCCGAAAGCGATCATGGTATACTCCGACAGGTCTTCACCATTCTCGACGGCATGCACGCGGGCGGCATTTGCCATGTTCTCGTCCACCACCTCGGCCAATCCGAAGGCGGCTGTGCGGGCATCCATGTCCAGCACATCGCCCAAAACGGATTTCAGCGCCTTCTTCGAGGCTTCGTGGTCCAGCTGCATCGTGCCACCGGCAAAGTTATCGGGGTCGAGTTTGCCCAGAACCACATCGGCATCGGTCACCGCAGGCTTGTCACCACCGCGTCCGTAACAGGCGGGTCCAGGCTCGGACCCTGCGCTCTCTGGCCCCACGCGGATCTGGCGCATCGCATCCACATGGGCCAGTGACCCGCCGCCTGCGCCAATCTCGACCATGTCGATCACGGGGATCGAGATGGGCATGCCAGAGCCTTTTTTGAAACGGTAGGTGCGGGCAACTTCGAACACGCGGGATGTCTTTGGCGTCTGGTTTTTGATCAGGCAAATCTTGGCCGTGGTGCCGCCCATGTCGAATGACAGCACCTTGTCCAAGCCATAGCGTGCCGCGATGTTGGCGGCGAAAACCGCGCCTCCTGCAGGGCCACTCTCGACCAGTCGCACGGGAAACTCCGCCGCACTCTCGATCGAGATGATGCCCCCGCCCGAGTGCATGAGAAAGATGTTGCAGCGCACGCCTTCGTCGCGCAAGCGCCCCTCAAGACGGCCCAGATAGGACTTCATCAACGGCTTGATATAGGCGTTGGCGACCACGGTGTTGAACCGCTCGTATTCGCGCATCTGTGGCGAGACTTCGCAGGACAGCGACACCATCGCGTCCGGCATCATCTCGGCCAGAACCTCGCCGACTAGCCGCTCGTGCGCGTCGTTGAGATAGGAGTGGATGAGGCCAACTGCGACGCTCTCAAAGCCTGCTGCGATGATCCGCTCGACCACAGGCACGATGTCCTCGCGGGTCAGGGGCAGCAGCTCTGCCCCCGTCGCGTCCATCCGGCCCGGCACGGTAAAACGCATCTGCCGGGGCAGCAAAGGTTCGGGCAGGGTGAGGTTCAGGTCATATTGCTCAAACCGCGATTCGGTCCGCATCTCGATCACATCGCGGAACCCTTCGGTGGTGATGAGCGCGGTCTTCGCGCCCCGCCGCTCGATCAGGGCGTTGGTGGCGAGGGTGGTGCCATGGATGATCTGGTCAATCTCGACGGGTGCGATGCCTGCCTTCTCACAGACCTGCTGCATCCCGTCGATGATCGCATTTTCGGGGGCCACATAGGTGGTCAGAACTTTGGTCGAAAAGGACGTGGTGCCGACCTCCAGAACGACGTCGGTGAACGTCCCGCCGATGTCGACGCCCAAGCGCACGGATTGTTTGGTCATGGTGGCCCCTCAATTCCAGTTTGAGGCACGGTAGCGGAGAGGGGGGCATAGGCACAAATTATTTATCTGTATCTGGGCGATCGCAAATATTTATCCTGCGGGAGTGGCCTGATGAAACTCGGCCACGGCTTGGAGCGCGAGAAGGGCGCATTTGTCCAGATGCAAAGCCGCGGTTTCAGATTGGTAGCGCGCGGCAAAGTGTAATGGTGTGGGAAGCCAGTCGACGTCCACATTGATTAGGGCGCCCCGCGCAACCTCTGGCGCAACCAGCGCCTTTGGCAGCAGCGTCACGCCCATTCCGTCAGCAGCCATCTGCACGCAGGACGCCATGCTGCTGGAGGACATGAAATGCGCCGTGGGCAGGCCGCAGTCTTGCGCGTGTTCAACCAGCTCGACATAGGCTTGGGTGTGTCGTGCATGGGTGAGGATGGAATAGGGCAGCAGGTCGGCAACGGTGACTTTGCCGCGCAAAGCATCCGCAAAGTCGGGTGCTGCGACCCAGACATAGGCGAAATCCCCCAATGCGATGGCTCCGCTTGTCGGTGTGGTAAACGGCGCGGTTTGGATAGCAAGGTCCAGGCGGTTCGCCCGCAATTCGCTGTCCAGATTGCGTGACAGATCAACAGTGAGCTCGACGTTCAGCGCAGGGTAGGCCGCCTTGATGCGGCGCAGGTAGGCGTGCAGCCACGTGCAGGCAACCAGTTCGGTGACGCCAAGACGCAGCTTGTCTGTCACCAGATCACGCCGCTGCGCGATTTCGACGATGCGTTCTGCGGTCCGCAGGGTGTCATGGGCCGTGGCCAGAATTTCGGCTCCCTTGTCGGTCAGCACGACCGACCCCGCGTCCCGCTGCATCAGAACCACATCAAGCGTCTTTTCCAACCCCGCAATGCGCGACGAGATATTTGGCTGGGTTGTTCCCAGATGCTGCGCAGCCTTGCGGAAGCTACCCAGTTCGGCCACCCAAACCAGCGCCTCCAGCTGTTTGAGGGTCAGGACATTGCCGATCACGGGGGCGGCTCAGCTGTACCGCTCGGGGCCGACCCATTGCGCGGCGGAGTAGCGATCACCATGCGCCCACCCTACGGGTAGAACGGCCTCGATGCGGGCGATGTCATCCGCGGTCAGATCAAGGCTGCCGCCGTCGGCCAGCTCTTTCAGGTGGTCGATGTTGCGGGTGCCGGGAATGGCGATGACGCTGTCATCCCTGTGCAGCACCCAGGCGACCGCAAGCGTGGCGGCCGCAACGCCCATGTCAGCGGCCAAGGCGCGGAATTTGGCGTTGTATTGCAGGTTCACGCTCAGGTTCGGTTCCATGAAACGCGGGTTTTCCGTGAGGAACGGCATGTGCAGCACGCTTGCGGCGCTGTGTGGTCTGTCGGTCAGCAGGGCGCGCCCTACGGGCGAGAATGCAACCAGTGATGTCCCCAGCTCTGCGCAGGTTTGCACCAATCCCATCTCGGGTGCGCGGGTGGAAAGGGAGTATTCGGACTGCACGGCGGCGATGGGATGCACCGCATGGGCGCGGCGCAGGGAGGAAGGCGCGATTTCGGAAAAGCCAATCGCCTTGATCTTGCCCGCCTTTACAAAGCCGGCCATTGTTTCGGTCACTTCTTCGATCTCGAAACGCGGATCGCGGCGGTGGATGTAATAGAGGTCAAGCGCCTCAACCCCCAGCCGCGTCAGGCTCTCGTCCAGACATTGCGCCAGATGTTCGGGCGAGTTGTTAAAGCGGTGTTCGGGGTCGCGTGTGATCCCCGCCTTGGAGGCGATAGTGACAGGGCAATCACCGCCACGCGATTTCAGCCAGTTGCCGATCACCGTCTCGGAACGGCCCATGCCATAGACGTTGGACGTGTCGAGGTGATCCAGCCCCATCTCAACGCAGGCGTCCAGCACACGGGGGCCGTGGGCGTCATCGGCGGGCCCGTAAAAATCGGTCAGTGACATGGCACCATAGCCAACGGCGCTGATGGTCGGGCCGCTTTGGCCAAGCGTGCGTGTCTTCATGTCGGATCCCCTTGTCAGATTTAAGCTGTGCCCAAACGCACGTTGAAATCGCCGCGCAGCGCGACCTCCAGCAGCTCGATGTCGTGTGACGGGTTGCGGTATTCGACCACCATATCGGGCGGAATGACAAAGGCGTCACCCGCAGCCAGATCGCGGTCGGGGTGGTCTGCGGTGTGCAGCGTCATGGCGCCTTCCAGCACGAAGGTGAAATAGATGCCCGCGTCGTGGCGGAAAGGTTGCGGCGTTCCCGCGCCTTTGCGGACGACCTGAATGCCGGCGATGCCCTTGGTCCCTGCCGTTATCCCTGTGTCGCGTGCGTCAAACCCCGGGACGCGGAAGGGTGCCCATGTTGCGGTGTCTTTGGTGTGGTGCACAAAGGTCTGCCCGTCCCATTCGCGCAGCGGATCGCCCTTGCCGTTGGGCAAAGTAAAGTCGTGGTCGATCGTAGTGATATGTTCTGCCGGCACGCCGATTTCGATGACTTCGATGTTGGGCGAAGCCTCAACCACGCGGTGGCGGATGCCGGGGGGTTGGGTCACGCAGTCGCCTGCGTGCAGGCGGATCATGTCACCTTGGTCTTCGTACAGGACATCCACCCAGCCGCGGTAGCAATAGATCAGCTGAAACCCGACCGTGTGGTAATGCACCATGTCGGGCACAGGGCCGCCATCGGGGATGCGGATATGGCTGGCGATGATCGACCCTCCAAGGCGCGAGGGGATCAGATCGCGGTAGTGCATGCCCGCACGGCCAATCACCCACGGCGCCTCATCCGCGAGGCGGCGCACGGCGAATTCACGGGTGGGGGTAATATGGTCAACCTGCGGGGTCAGCGGCACGATCGAGATGCGGGTGCCGTTGGGGGCGGTCAGCTCGCGTGCGCCATCTGCGAAACCCTCTATATCGTCGGTAAGGATGCGTAGGTGCCCCGCTGCCACATCCGCCCCTTTTTCGATCCGCACGCGCAGGCCGTGACCTGAAAAGCTGGCCACACTTGGATCATCGGCAGGAAAGATATTCTCGAGCTGCATGCCAAGCGTCTTGGTGAAGAACGGCAGGTCATCGCGCAGCTCGGACGTGGGCAACAGCACTTCGGCAAGGATCGGAGGGGTGGTCATGGTGGCAACATCCTGTGGCAATATCACCGCAGAGCGTGCCAGCTTTTGCACGCAGGCTCAATCCGCAAAGGGCGTCCTTAGTCTTGCCATAATTGTCGCGAAGGCTGCGAGGGGCAAAATGTGAGGCGCTTTATGACCGATGCAGAATTGAAAACTTTCAGCCGCGATCTGATCCGTAAAAACGGCTATCGCGCCCACCGCGTGTTGGCGGTGCGCCCCACCGACCTGCCCGATATCTTTACGGTATCTTGCATGGCCGACGGGGCGATGGATGCGCTTGTTATGTACCGGATGGATGCGCGTACCGGTGAGGTCTCTCGCGGTTGATCAGACGCTTGCATCAAGCGCGGCAAGGATCGCATCGCCCATGTCCGAGGTCGAGATCGGCGTGCCGCCTTCCTCGCCCATCAGGTCGGCTGTGCGGGCACCACCGGCCAGAACGGCTTCGACTGCTTGCTCCAGACGCGTTGCCTCATCACCCTGATCAAACGAATAGCGCAGCGCCATCGCAAAGCTGAGGATACAGGCGATGGGGTTGGCTTTGCCCTGACCTGTGATGTCAGGGGCAGAACCGTGCACGGGCTCATAGAGCGCTTTCGGACGGCCTTCGGCATTCGGCGCACCGAGGCTGGCCGAGGGGAGCATCCCCAGAGAGCCGGTCAGCATCGCTGCGCAATCCGACAGGATATCGCCAAAGAGGTTGTCGGTCAGGATGACGTCAAACTGCTTGGGGGCGCGGACCAGCTGCATCGCACCGTTGTCGGCGTACATGTGCGACAGCTCGACATCAGGGTAATCTTCGTCATGCACCTTTTGCACGACTTCGCGCCACAAGATGCCGCTTTCCATCACGTTGGCTTTTTCCATCGAGCAAACCTTGTTGCCGCGGCGGCGGGCCAGCTCGAACGCAGAGCGGGCAACGCGGTCGATCTCTGACTCTGTGTAACGCTGGGTGTTGATGCCCACACGCTCGTTGCCTTCTTCAAAGATGCCACGCGGCTCTCCGAAATAGACGCCCGAAGTCAGCTCGCGCACGATCATGATGTCGAGGCCCGCAACCAGTTCGGGCTTGAGTGAGGAGAAATCGGCCAGCGCGTCAAAACACTGCGCGGGGCGCAGGTTGGAAAACAGGTCCATTTCCTTGCGCAGGCGCAGCAGGCCGCGCTCTGGCTTTACGCTGAAATCGAGATCGTCGTATTTGGGGCCGCCCACAGCGCCCAGCAGCACCGCGTCTACCTCTAGCGCGCGCGCCATTGTATCGTCATGCAGCGGCGTGCCGTGTTTGTCATAGGCGGCGCCGCCGACCAGATCATGCTCGACATCAAAGGCCAGATCACGCTTGGCACCGAACCAGTCGATGACGCGGGTCACTTGCCCCATAACTTCGGGGCCGATGCCGTCACCGGCGAGGATCAAAAGAGTTGGGTTTGCCATGGGAAATGCTCCTGAAATTGTTACCTGCGGGCGTAGCGTGCAGGCGGTCAGGCGTCAAGGATTGGCGCGGGTAATATCCACCCAGAGCAGGACGTGACGGCTGGCTTCGGGGTCGGCAAGGGTGCCGTGATCCACCACGCGCCAATGGGTCGAGGGCAAAAGGTAGTCCACACGCAAGTCACCTGGCAGGGGGTCCTTAAAGTCTGCCGTCGGGCTGTCGTCAAAGGGGTTTTGCAAAAGCGGGTTGGCCAGCAGTGCGTCGATGGCCTCGCGCCGCCCGCTGCCACGCTCGGGGTCGATATTGGCGGTGCCAAGGATGGCGAAGGGCGTGTTTGTGGTATCGCGTGAAAGGTAGTCGCTCCAAAAGGCGACCTCGTCGTGGTTGCGGCGGCCATTGCGGTCTTCTGGACCGTCATAGACGGGCGGGGTTGCGTGGAATGTCATCAGGCGGATCGGTCCGTCAGGTGTTTCAATCGGGACAACCCAATGACCGCGTGAAGACAGGCGATGGATGTCAAACACCTCTTGGCCGCCGAAGGGGGCACCTTTGGCCGTGGGGTAGATGTGCCCGGGTAGATCCCGCCACAGCAGGGTGGTGTAATCCTCGACCGCCTCAAGGCTGACGGGATAGCGCGACAGGATCGCCATACCGCCGTTGCCATTGAACCTGCCATAGCCATGCGCATCGTCTGCATCCCCGCGCCTGCCATTTCCATTCAGGTCCAGCCCTGTGAATTGCCCTGCATTGGGGGCGGCGGAAAAACGGTGCGGATAGCCGAGGCCAGCCTGCGCTAAATCATCGGCCAACGCGTTGAGCGCGGTCAGCCGCATGTCAAAGTCGATCCCTTGCAGGGCGATGATGTCGGGGCGGGCCTTGATCAACAGGGCGCGGAAGGCGGCGATTTGCGGATCTTTGCCCCGCGTTATATCCCGCAGCAAAAGGCCGGGGCCTTTGCGGATCAGCTCTGCGTTGAAGGTGGCAATGCGCAGGGTGTCGGCGTGGGCACCCGAACAGGCCGCGACCAGAATCGCGGCCAGTAAAACGCGGATCAGGCGGGCTGCATGATGCGCTGTTCTTCGCGCTCGGCCTCGGCATAAGCGCGGCGGCGTTTGTCCTCGATCATGTCGGCGATCTTGCCCATTGCGATGCCGCGCATGATGATGCTTGCCGGAAGGAAGGCCCATGCTGAAATCGTCCAAATCAGGGTTTGCGGATTCTGCAGTGTGATCGGGTCTATCAGATCCGCGGCCATCTTGACCACCGCTGGCACCAAGAAGGGCAGCAGAAAGCCAAGCGCGATGTTGATCCGTGCGTCACGCTGCAACCGTTCAAGCACGTCGCCACCCGCGGTGGGGTCGAACAGCGGCAGGTTCACCCAGACGTTGAACGCGCCGGAACGCGCAGGCCAGTTCAGCACCCGCACCAGCACCAGAAACGCAGTCATCGCGATCAGCGAGATCATATAGGCAAGGCCCGCGGCCGTGCGCACAAAACTTACGGTTTCATAGGTCGCATCGGACGGCAGCATCAGCACCACAAGGCGCACGGGCGAATAGGGGAAATCAATGGCGTTGCCTATAACGGTCCCGATCGCGGTCATCGCGGTTGTCATGGTTGTCGGGGCGGAAATTCCTTTGAGGATCGCGCTAAGCAGGAAAACAGTTGCCAGCAGGGCGGTGAACCGCAGGCGGTTGAAAGGGGCCGCATCGCGGAATTCAACGATGCTTGGAAAAACCGAGTTATATTCGACAAAGGTCAGGACAGCGGCCAGCAGGGCCACAAGCAATACAATCTGCGTTGAATCGCTCGACAGGCCGGGCAGCAAAAGCGCCGGTGTCATAATTAGGGTCGCAACCAAAAGTCCACGCGCCGCAGCGCTGGTCATACGTACTATCAACGTTCTATCCCTTTCAAACTGGCCAGCCGCGTTTTTCGCGTGCTTGTCCCAACTTGATGCCTTCGGGTCGAGAAGGCCTGCCTCATTGTTGTCACAATCGTGCCTTCTTTCGCCTTAGTTCTCAAGACTATTGCGTCAGATAATCGGATGGGTAGGGCGTTTTGAGGGAGCGGGTGGTGCGTTCTTGCATCATTTGCGGGGCGCAAATGTGGCAGGGGCAACATCTTGTGGGCGCGACGGACGCGCCCACAAGTATTTTGGTCTAAATTTGAGCAAAGTTTAAAATGAAGTTAAACCCAAGGACGGCTTTGCGAGGCGGCGGCCTCGAAACTGTCGATGGAGGCTGCTTTCTCCATTGTCAGGCCGATGTCGTCCAAGCCATTCATAAGGCAGTGCTTTTTGAAGGCGTCTACCTCGAATGAGAAGATATCGCCGTCCGAGGATGTGATGCTCTGTTTTTCCAGATCGATCTCGATCCGCGCATTGGCGCCTTTTTCTGCGTCCTTCATCAGCACGTCTACCTGCTCTTGTGGCAGGACGATGGGCAGGATGCCGTTCTTGAAGCAGTTGTTGTAAAAGATGTCCGCAAACGAGGGCGCAATCACGCAGGTGATGCCGAAATCCGCGATGGCCCATGGCGCGTGTTCGCGTGAAGAGCCGCAGCCGAAGTTGTCGCCCGCCACGATGATTTGCGCATCGCGGTACTGGGGTTTGTTCAGCACAAACTCGGGGATCTCGTTGCGGTCGTCGTCATAGCGCATCTCGTCAAACAGGTTCACGCCAAGGCCGGAGCGCTTGATCGTTTTCAAGAACTGTTTGGGGATGATCATGTCGGTGTCGATGTTGATCAGGGGCATGGGGGCTGCGATGCCGCTGAGGGTGGTGAACTTGTTCATTGGGGTGGTCCTTTCGGAAGGTGTCGGACGGGTTGTGCGTTTGGGCGTGCGTGTCGCGGCAGAGGAGCGGCGGGTGGCGCGGTCAAACCCGAACATGTCCGGTTTTGTGATTGTGCTTGTGGCGCGCATCTTTGCGCTGCCCATAACGGGCTTGATGAATTTGGCGTCGATCATTTCGCCCATCATGGCTTCGGCTTGAGGGAGCGATACTTTGAGACGGTGCGCAATGCCCGCGGCACTGATGTCGGTGCGGGTGCGGGCGTGAAAGACGGCAAGTCCATATTGATAGCGGTTGTATGCGGCTGCTTTTGCCACAGGTGCGCCGATGGCCGGCAGAACCGGCGCAAGGGCGGTGGCCCCCATCATGGTCAGGAAATTGCGTCTTTGCATCGTCTTCTCCGCAGGGGCGCTCTTCGGTCCACTTTGGTCCCTCATCGCTACTGTGACGCAAGCGAGGAGGGACCAAAGGAACCGAGGAGCGGCCCGCCTACATCATATCCCGCACGTCGGTCAGCTTGCCTGTGATCGCTGCTGCCGCCGCCATCGCGGGTGACATCAGGTGGGTGCGTCCGCCACGGCCCTGACGGCCCTCAAAGTTGCGGTTGGACGTCGCCGCACAACGCTCGCCGGGGGCCAGCTGATCAGGGTTCATCGCCAGACACATGGAACAACCCGCAAGACGCCACTCAAAACCGGCCTCTTTAAAGATATCGGCAAGGCCTTCTTCCTCGGCCTGCGCCCGCACCAGACCAGAGCCCGGCACGATCATCGCACGCTTCACGGCAATCTTCTTGCCCTTCAGGATCTCTGCTGCGGCCCGCAGGTCCTCGATGCGCCCATTGGTGCAGGATCCGATAAAGACGGTGTCAATCTCGACATCTGCCAGCGGCGTACCCGCGGTCAGACCCATATAGTCGAGCGAGCGTTGGGCCGCGTCGACCTTGCCGCCCTCAAAATCGGTAGGGGCAGGTACGTTTGATGTGATCGGCAGCACGTCCTCGGGCGAGGTGCCCCATGTTACCACAGGTGCGATGTCTTCGCCTTTGAGCGTGATCACTTCGTCCCAATGCGCGTCGTCATCAGAATAAAGCGTCTTCCACCACGCAAGGGCTGCTTCCCACTGTGCGCCCTTCGGTGCGTGAGGGCGGCCCATGCAGTATTCAAACGTCTTCTCGTCCGGTGCGATCAGGCCCGCGCGTGCGCCGCCCTCGATCGCCATGTTGCAGACGGTCATGCGGCCCTCCATCGACAGATCGCGGATCGCTTCGCCGCAATACTCGATCACATAGCCGGTGCCGCCCGCCGTGCCGGTCACACCGATCACCGACAGGGTGATGTCCTTGGCCGTAACGCCGGGGCGCAGTTTGCCCGTGATCTCGACCTTCATGTTTTTCGACTTCTTCTGGATCAGCGTTTGCGTGGCCAGGACATGCTCGACCTCCGATGTGCCGATGCCGTGGGCCAGTGCGCCGAACGCACCGTGGGTCGCGGTGTGGCTGTCGCCACATACCACGGTCATGCCGGGCAGGGTCCAGCCTTGCTCGGGGCCTACGATATGCACGATACCTTGGCGCACGTCCGAGACGGGGTAGTAGTGGATGCCGAAATCTTTGGCGTTCTTATCGAGCGCTTCGACCTGAATGCGGCTGTCTTCGGTCATGGTGGCCGCATCCGCACGGTCCAGCGTGGTGGGTACGTTGTGATCGGGCACCGCGATGGTCTTGTCTGGTGCGCGCACGGTGCGGCCCGTCATGCGCAGCCCTTCAAAGGCCTGCGGGCTGGTCACTTCGTGGACCAGATGGCGGTCGATATACAGAAGGCAGGTGCCGTCGTCGGCTTCATGGGCCAGATGGGCATCCCAGATTTTGTCGTAAAGCGTTTTGGGGGACATTGGGGTCCTCTCCCGTCGGTTGGAGTTGTGAAGGGTAGAATATCAGAAAGCCTGCGCAGCCGTCAGGCGCGCAGAGTTGGCGTCAGCCGTGTAGTCGGGCGACCACCGTGCGGGTGGCCCCGAAAAATCGTTCGCGCAAGCGGTCGCGGTCGCCGATGTTCAGGTGTGCTGTCATGCTCAGGGGGATACACCCCCAGCAGGCGTGCTGCAAGCGTCTCGGAAAGTGGCGCGGGTGGCGGAGGGGCGTTGCGGTTGCACCTATGGGCGCTATCGTGCGACGATTCCGTTGATAAGGACACCCTATGACACCAAACACCGATCCCTTCGCCGACTTTCTAACCTCGCTTGAGGCATTCTGGGCGGGCGCGCTTACCTTTATCGCAGGCGTGCTTCAGCCGGGTTGGCGGCAGAACCAGATTTTCATCATCCTGTTGCTTGCGCTGGTAGCGTGGGCGCTGCACCTGCGTAGCGGTGCCGCGTTGCAAAACTGGGTGCGGTCGCGGGAGGGCTGGGAGAAATGGCAGCTGCGTTTTGTGGTGCAGGTCAAACGGCGCTTGGGGTTGATCTGGTTTTCGGTGCTGGGCGGAATCACCTATCTGGTAATGCAGAACGTCACATGGCCGTCACGCTCTTACCTGATTGGCCTTGCGGTCACGCTGTGCGTGGTGTGGGTCTGTATCGCGCTGGCTGCGCAGTTGGTGCGTAACCGCCCGTTGCGGCGGATCGTGACCTGGGCGCTTTGGGTTTACGCAACACTCTATCTGCTCAATGTTTCGGATGATGTGGCGGCCTTTCTGGATGGTGTCGCGCTCGAGCTGGGCGACTTTCGTCTATCGGTCATGACCCTGATCACGGCAATCGTCGTCATTGGCGTCTTGCTCACGCTGGCGCGGATCGGTGCCCAAGCCACGTCCAGCACGATCCGCCGTAACGAGGATATCAGCCCCTCCATGCAGGTGCTTGCGGTCAAAGGTGTGCAGCTGGCGATGTATGGCTTTGCCTTCTACATGGGCGTGAAGGCTGTCGGAATTGATCTGACGGGGCTGGCGGTGCTGTCGGGGGCGATCGGCGTGGGCCTTGGCTTTGGTCTGCAAAAGGTGGTGTCGAACCTTGTGTCGGGGGTGATCATCCTGCTCGATAAATCGATCAAGCCGGGGGATGTGATCTCGCTCGGTGAGACGTTCGGCTGGATTCAGACGCTGGGCGCGCGCTATGCCTCGGTGGTGACGCGGGACGGTAAGGAGTATCTGATCCCGAACGAGGATTTGATTACGGGGCAGGTGGTCAACTGGTCACACTCCAACGACTTTGTCCGCCTCGATATCTATTTTGGCACGGCCTATAACGACGACCCGCACCTTGTCCGCAAGCTGGCAATTGCGGCAGCATCAAGTGTCGACCGCGTGCTTAGCCACCGTGCGCCTGTGTGTCACGTCGTGGGGTTCGGTGACAGCTCGGTCGATTACATCCTGCGGTTCTGGATCAAAGACCCGACAGGCGGGCTGACCAATATTCGGGGTAATGTCTATCTGGCGCTGTGGGATACGTTCAAGGAAAACGATATTTCGATCCCCTTCCCGCAGCGCGAAGTGCGGATGTTGGGCGAAGATTAACCTACATCTGCCGATAAAATCGCCACAGGGGCGTGGCGCATCGCCGCTTTGATCACGCTGCTCATTGAATTGTGGGGGCGGCGTTGCTAATTTAAGACATTCCCCAGCGTCGGGGGTCCGGCGGCGCGCTTAAAGGAGGACAATGTCCTGTCTACTCAAATTCACGCAGGCTCCCCTGCGCACGGCGGCGCGGTTGTAATGGCGGGCCAAACCAAAGCGACCAGCGATCTGCTGCTGGAAACCGTTCTTTCCTCGTTGGATGACGACAAAGCCGAAGATATCGTGCAGATCGACCTGCGCGGCAAAACCGAGATTGGCGACCATATGGTCATCTGTACCGGACGTTCGACCCGTCAGGTTGCGGCCATTTCAGAGAAGCTGGCGCAGCGGATCAAGGACGAATTCGGCCATGCGGTCCGTACCGAAGGCAAGGAATCAGGCGACTGGGTCCTGATCGACACGGGCGATGTGATCGTACACGTCTTCCGCCCCGAAGTGCGCGAGTTCTACCAGCTTGAGAAAATGTGGCTGCCACAGGCAGACGCCCCCGCTTCCTGAGCGATTAGCCGTGAAGGTACATATCTGTGCCGTGGGTCGGCTGCGTGCCGGCCCGGAAAAGACACTGCTGGATGATTATCTGTCACGTTTCGACAAAACCGGCCGGGGGCTTTCCCTTGCGCCGGTCTCTGTGTTGGAGGTCGATGACCGCAAAAGCGGTGGCATGACAGCCCAGGCGCCGCTGCTGCGGCGGATGATCCCGCAAGGTGCGATTATCTGCGCATTGGACGAGCGTGGCGTGGTCGAAACCTCACCGAAATTCGCCAACCGTATCGCGAATTGGCGCGATGCAGGCACGCGGGACCTCGCCTTTGTGATTGGCGGGGCCGATGGCATCGACAAGTCACTGCGGCAAGAGGCCGATCACCTGCTGTCTTTCGGCGCGATGGTCTGGCCGCATATGATGGTGAGGGTGATGCTGGGCGAACAGCTTTACCGTGCCGCCTCGATCCTGTCGGGCGGGCCGTATCACCGCGTTTAGCGCAGGGATACCTTTGTGTCGCCCGAGGCCCAGCCGTTCACGGTATCATGGGCGTCGACCCATACCGTATCAATGTCAGGCGAAATTTTCACACCCGACAAAGAGCGTGTGAAGGGTTGTTCCTCCACATGGGGATGGGCCAGCTTGCGCTCTCCCAGCACGTTGCCGTCCGCGTCCTTGATGCGCCATGCGTCGGCGTAGTCATCCCAGCCCGTATCGGTGTGCTTCAAGGTCACGGTGAATGTGAACGTGTCGCCGCTTTTCTTAAAGGTGACATGTTCGACCGTGGCCGGATCGGCAAAGACGGGAGCCGCCAGAATAGAGAAAAGCGCAATGGTTCGTTTGATCATATTCTTTGTCCAATAATAGAGTCCAAAGATAGGGGCTCAGCCCTGATCTTCCAAGAGCACCTTGCGCGAGAAGGAAGCGAATTCCCGCCGCCAGATCACACCACATGTAACAAAAGCCGCTATAATAAGCGGTATGGCCCCCGCAAGCCACGCCACAGCGGCCAGCCCGAAATAAATCGCCCGCAGCCCACGGTTAAAGCTGCGCGCGGCTGCGATGTTCAGCTCGGCTGCTTTGCGGGCAAACGACGGGGCGGTGGGGTCTGCAGGGTCGTTCGGCGCGGCACCCACCATGACCGAGCAGTAGCCGAACAAGCGGTTCGACCAGACGAATTTCAAGAATGCGTTGGTCAGGAACCCGACGATCACGAGAAGTTTCATTTCCCAGACAATTGTAGGCGCGGCCTTTTCCGTGAGGTCCTGCGCCACACCGGCAAGCTGGTCGGCATTCCCGATCAGGGCAAGCGTGCCGCCGATCGCGATCACGCAGGTCGAGGCAAAGAACGATGTCCCCTGCCGCAATGTCCCCATGGTCTGTGCATCGAAAATCCGCACTTCGCGGGCGATCATCTGTGTCATCCACTCCCGCCGGTAATTGGCCATGATCGACGAGGTTGACGGCTTGGCCGGGTTGGAATGTTCGATCCGCCAGCCGATTGCACACCATAGCAAGATCAGCACAGCAAAACCTGCAACATCAAGGGGCGTAAAGAACGCAAGATCGCCAAATCTGTTCATGCGTTCTGTTTAAGTCGCCATGGGTGGTTTATCCAGTGCTGTCTATTGCGGGCTCAGATCTTTGAAGACGCCGATAATCTTGGTGACGCGGCCTGTTTCGTCCTGAACGGCGCGGCCATGGCTTTCTACCGGAATCTCGTGGCCATCGGCCGAGATGATCCGCTTTTCGAAGCGGAATTCTCCGCCATTGTCGATGGCGTCCTCTACAATTTTGGCCACGGCTTCGCGGTCGTCAGGGTGGTAAAAGTTGATCGCGTCCCCCAGATTCGGGGTAGGCTGGTTGGCGTCGATACCATGGATGCGGTACACTTCTCTGGACCAATGCACTTCCTCGTTTTCCAGATCAACGCGCCAGTAACCAACGTGCGCCACGTCTTGTAGCAGGGTCAATTGCTGCACCAGCATTTCGGCATCTTGCTTGCCTTTGACCACATCAGAGATGTCGACGCCTACGGAATAAATCGTCGGTTTGTTTTCGCCCTGATGTTCATAGGCGATTTTATCAACGCTCAGCCATACGGGCGGGGCGTCGTCGCGGTCTACCTTATAGGTTGCTTGCACCACGCCGCGGTTGTTGTCGATCAGATCGGCCTCGATGACCTGAATTTGTGCGGTTGTCTCGGGGGAGTAGAGATCAAAGATGCTTTTGCCCAACACGTCTTCACGACTGTACCCCAGCAGTTTGGCCGAACTTTCAGAGGCGCGCAGCAAGGTCCCGTCAAGCGCGTGATGGGTCGCGAACAACATCGAGTTATTGAGCAACAGCTCCATCTCGCGGGCGAGGCCGGGGAATTCGGTGACCACCATCGTGACGCCCAAAATCTGGCCATGCACGTTGAAGTAGGGTGAACACGTCAACAAAACGCGGGTGTCGTTCGAGTTGAACTCGGTCGTGACGGTTTCGCCCACTTTCAAGGCTTCCGAGCACAAGGGCGCAAGGCTGGGGTAGCCTTTGGGCAGCACGCATTGGCTGATGTGCGGGCTAGAGATCGGGCGGCGGATTGCAAAGCGGTTGGCGGCGGCATTGGTCGCCTGCGAGATTTGCAGCGCGTTGTCCATTACGATGATCGCCAGCGGGGTGCTTTCGATGACCGAGGTCAGCTCCCCTGTACGACCCGACAGTTCGGCCGCCGTGACCTGTAGTTCTTCGTTGACGGTGATCAGTTCTTCGTTGGTGGATTGCAGTTCTTCGTTCGAGGTTTCCAGCTCTTCGTTGGTGGCTTGCAGTTCCTCGTTGGTGGATTGCAGCTCTTCGTTCAACGATTGCAGTTCCTCGTTCGAGGTCTCCAGCTCTTCGATGGTTTGTTGTAGCGCCTCGCGGGTGGTTGCGATCTCATGTTCCAGCGCGCGGATTTGTTCTGCATTGCCGCCACTTTCGACCGTGGAAGAAGAGATGACCGCCATTCTCGTGTGGTCGATCTCGAGCGCGTTGAACACAACGAGGGCTGCTTTTTCGCTGATGTCCTTGGCGATGATCGGATAGACATCTATGCGGGTTTCGGTATCCGCGTCATCGGCCAGCAGGTGGCGCACGCCGGCGCGGTGGGCGTTGTTGCGCAAAGCAATCGTGACAAGGCTGCGGGCTTCTTCGCGCAGCGGGCTGCGCAGCAGCTCCAGATGCATTTTGAGCGAGCTTGAAGACTTGATCTCGATATATTTGCTCATGTCGCCGTAGACACGCGCGATCGAGAAATCTTCCGTCACCAGAAGCGAGTTTTCACCCAGCGAGGCGGCCAGCGCCTCAAACAGGTGGCGGTCGGCGGATTGTGCGCGTTCGGCTGGGGCGACGGGGCGGGTGACGTAGGGGTTTCGTTGCCCGATAAAGGTCGGCTTGCTTTGTCCCCGCAAGCGGCGTTTGCGGAAGATATGCGCCGATTGCCGTTCGGGCGTGAACATGTCATCCGCGCCTGCCACGCTTTCTGCGGTGCCAAGGAACAGCAGGCCGTCGCTTGCCAGTGAATAGTGGAAACGGGACATGACTTTGTGCTGTAGCGCATTGCCGAAATAAATCAGCAGGTTGCGGCAGCACAGCAGGTCAATCTTCTGAAATGGCGGATCCTGACAGACGTTGTGATCCGAGAACAGGATGGCCGCACGCAGACTGTCGACAACCCGCACGCCCTCGCTTTGCCGGATCAGGTATTTATCGGCCAGCTTTTTGGGGATTTCGTTCAACGCCGACAGGCTATAGACGCCGCGCCGCGCCACTTGCAATGCGTCCTTGTCGATGTCAGTGGCAAAAATCTGCACAATGTCTTTGAGCGGGCGACCGTCCTCGGCCAAGGCCTCTGACAGCATCATCGCGATGGAATAGGCTTCCTCGCCTGTGGCGCAGCCCGCGATCCAGATTCGCATCGGGGCGCCGTTGCGGCCCTCAACCAGTTGGGGGAGGAGCTCGCTAAGCTGGTTGAACTCGTCTTTGTCGCGGAAAAACCGCGTGACCGAGATCAGCAAGTCTTTGAACAACGCGTCCAGCGCGTGCGGATTGGTGCGGCAGAACTGGGTGTATTCTTCCTGCGTGCCAATCCCCAAGGCGACCATCCGCCGTTCAATCCGGCGGTTGATTGTCGCCTGTTTATATTCGCGGAAATCCACGCGGGTACGGGCCAGCAGAATTTGCAGCAGGTCCGACACAGGGCTTTCATTCAGCGCGCCTTTGCGGAACTCCCCGAAATCACGTTTCGAGGTGAGGATCTTTTGCAGATGCGTGCCGATGTCGCTGGGGGGCAGGATCAGATCAACACATCCTGTCTGCACCGCACTATAGGGCATACCATCGTATTTTGCAGTCTCATTGTCCTGCGCGATGGTGATGCCGCCCGCTTCGCGGATGGCTTGCACGCCATACGACCCGTCACTGCCTGTCCCTGACAAAATGATCGCAACGGACTTTTCACCGTAGGAATCGGCAAGGCTGGTCAGGAAGCGGTCAACAGACGGCTTGGGCGAGGCCAATTCGGGGCTGGGATCGGTCAGGCGCAGCTTGCCGTCTTCAAACAGAATATCCGTTCGCGGCGGCGTGATATGTATCACGTTGCGCTCTGGCACCATGCCATCAACCACATCGCGCACCACCAAAGTGGTCTGGCGTGCGACCAGCTCTGTCATCAGGCTTTTGTGGTGGGGGGACATGTGCTGCACCACGACATAGGAAACAGGCAGATCCAAGGGCAGCGTGTTGACCAATTCGCGAATCGCTTCAAGCCCGCCAGCGGATGAGCCAATGGCAATGAGTGTCAGATCATCCTCAGACATATGTCCCTTTCAGCGCCTCGGCTGCGTGGCGCAGTAATCGTTGTACACGCTTAGGTTATATCGGTTTTTTGCTAAATGATAGGATAGGTTGCACTGTAATACCCGAATTGCAGAAGCCACATCCCCACGCGAAGCAGCGTGACGTTTACCATCCGTAAATAAGTTTTTCCTAACTCTAAATGAAATCACGCAAACTCTACGGGTGTTTAAATGAAAACAGAATGTTTCGACGGTGAACAAAATAGCAACTCGGGGCCGATGCGCTTTTTGATCAATATCTTTGTGCCGCACCGCGGCCCGGCCGAAGTACGTTCGTGCGAAATGGCGGGCAACAAGTGGCGCAATCGGACGTCCTTTACCAATGCGCGAAAAGTCGAAGACGTATTCTCACCCGATATTGCAAACGGGCTGTACCGGTTGCTTGGCAAGATTTCGGCGAAGACGCGGATATTGTCCGTGCCCGATCATCTGGTCGAGGTGACGGGCCTTGTTATGGGTGGCATTCAGTTGGTCACAAACTTTGCCGAAGACGGCAGCGCGGTGGTGATCATGCGGTTCAAGCACATCATCGGCGGTATCCAGAACGCCTTTGTCTCGGCCTTTGGTCTTTCTGATCCTGTGGCTGAACTGCGTGATGATCTTGCGATTGAGGTGCTGGCTGATCTGTCCATGCCCTTGCTTGATATTTGCAGCTACGTTGAGGCCTTGGGCGTGACCGAGGATCAGCTGGAACATCCGGTGCTGTGGAGTGTCGCGAAACACGCGGGCGAAATCCGGTTTCAGGTTGAGTTGATCAAACGCTACCTTGACCGGCTGGAGGCAGAGCCGGTCGCGGTGCCTGTCATGGCGCAGCCTGAACCGCACGCCTTGCGCCTAGTGTTGCGTTAACGGCGGGCGTTCGGAAGTCTCTCTTGTTCTCGGGGCGGAAGATTGGTAATATTATTTTACCAATATTTTCCGCGCCGCTGGGATGGGAGTATTCCTAATGCAAATGCCGACACCGGACCCGACGATTCTTGCCCGTAAGGCACGTATTGTTCAGCGGCTTGGGGCCGTGTTGCCCGAGGATGCGATTATCCATGAGGAGGCGGAGACCCGTGCGTATGAATGTGACGCGCTGACGGCCTATCGCTGTGCGCCGATGCTGGCCGTGCTTCCTGCGACGACGCAAGAGGTCTCGGACGTTCTGCGGATTTGCCATGAGGAAGGCGTGCCCGTTGTCCCGCGTGGGTCGGGGACTTCGCTGGCGGGTGGCGCGTTGCCCACGGCGGATTGCGTTATCCTTGGCGTGGCGCGGATGAATGACGTGCTCGAAACCGACTATGACAACAGGTTTATCCGCGTACAGACGGGTCGCACCAACCTGAGCGTGACCGGCGCTGTTGAGGAGGACGGATTTTTCTACGCGCCCGACCCCTCCAGCCAGTTGGCCTGCGCGATTGCAGGCAATATCGCTATGAACTCTGGCGGGGCGCATTGCCTGAAATACGGCGTGACCACCAACAACCTGATGGGCGTGAAGATGGTTCTGATGGACGGCGAGGTTGTCGATATCGGGGGCACATATCTGGACGCGGGCGGGTTGGACCTGTTGGGGGTGATCTGCGGCTCTGAGGGGCAGCTGGGTGTCGTCACCGAAGCCACTTTGCGTATTCTGCACAAACCCGAAGGTGCGCGGCCTGTCCTGATGGGCTTTGACGACAATGAAATCGCGGGTGCCTGTGTTTCCGACATCATCAAGGCAGGTGTCCTGCCCGTTGCGATCGAGTTCATGGACCGCCCCTGCATCGAGGCGACCGAGGCGTTTGCCAAGGCGGGCTATCCCATGTGCGAGGCGCTGCTGATCGTCGAGGTCGAAGGCTCGGACGCCGAGATTGATCACCAGCTGGATTTGATCATGAAGATCGCCCGCAAGCATAACCCCGTTGAGCTGCGCCAAAGTAAATCCGCCGAAGAAAGCGCTGCCATCTGGCTGGGCCGTAAAAGTGCGTTCGGCGCAATGGGGCAGATCAACGACTACATGTGTCTCGACGGCACGATCCCTGTGTCGAGCCTGCCTTTCGTGCTCCGCCGCATTGGCGAGATGTCGGACGAATATGGTTTGAAAGTCGGCAACGTTTTTCACGCAGGCGACGGCAATATGCATCCGCTGATCCTGTTTGATGCAAACAAGCCCGGTGATCTGGAGCTGTGTGAGGCATTCGGCGCGGACATCCTGAAGCTTTGCGTGGAAGTGGGTGGATGTTTGACAGGCGAGCATGGTGTCGGCATCGAGAAACGTGACCTGATGCATGTGCAATATGCGCCTGCCGATCTTGAGGCGCAGATGGCCGTTAAGGACGTGTTTGACTCAAGTTGGTTGTTGAACCCCGCAAAGGTATTCCCGCTTGATGCTTCTGACGCGCGTCGTCAACTGTCGGTTGCTGCGGAATAGATGTTTGACTTGGGAGGCTAGCCTCCCAAACCCTCCAGAGGATTTATGGCCAGAAAAAATATGCATATGCCAGCGGATGAAGCCGAACTGGCCGAGGTGATTGCTGCGACGGCGGTGCCGCTTGCGGTTGTTGGTGGCGGAACGCGTGGCGTTATCTGTGCGGGCGAGGGACTGAGCACTTCGGCGATTAGCGGGATCACGCTGTATGAGCCGGGGGCGATGACCGTTGTGGCCAAGGCAGGAACGCCGGTAGCCGAGATTGAAGCGGCCTTGGCTGCGGAGAACCAGCGGCTTGCGTTCGAGCCTATGGACCACCGCGTGCTGATGGGAACCACCGGTGCGCCGACGATTGGCGGTGTGATGGCCGCGAACGTGAGCGGGCCGCGGCGGATATCTGTCGGAGCAGCGCGGGACTTCCTGTTGGGTGTGCGGTTTGTTGATGGCGTCGGCACTGTCGTCAAAAACGGCGGGCGGGTGATGAAGAACGTGACCGGCTATGATCTTGTGAAGTTGATGGCGGGGGCGCACGGAACGCTTGGTGTGTTGAGTGAGGTATCGCTGAAGGCGCTGCCGTGTCCCGAGACGCAGGCGACATTGGTTCTGCACGGGTTGGACGATGCGGCTGCGGTCGCGGCTTTGGCATCGGCGCTGGGCAGCCCCTATGAAGTGTCCGCTGCGGCCCATGATCCGCAAACGCGGGAGACATTGTTGCGGGTTGAGGGGTTTGAGGCGTCTGTTGCCTACCGGATCCAATCGCTGCGCGACCTGTTGGGCGGTGAAGCAACAGTCGAGCAAGACCCCACAGCCCGTTGGGATGCGTGGCGCGATGTCGACGGGTTTGCAGAGAATGATCGTGATGTATGGCGGGTGTCATGCAAGCCGTCAGATGCGCCCGATCTGGTGGCGCGGGTGGATGCGGATGCTGTGCGCTATGACTGGGCAGGCGGGTTGATTTGGCTGGCTGTGGCGCGGGGCTATGACCTACGGGCGGCGTTGGGTGCTTATGACGGGCACGCAACGCTGGTGCGGGGCAATGGCTTTGCCCGGTTTGAGCAGGAGGCCGCGGGTGTTGCGCGGTTAACGGCAGGCGTGCGTGCGCGGTTCGATCCGCGTGGCGTGTTGAATGCAGGTCTGATGGGATGACCTATGCTGCGCTTTTTGTGATTGTGTTCGTCGGTGGCCCGTTGGCCTTTCGCGCCTTGACGCAGGGCGGCCCGTCGCCCGCGGCCTTTCGCAGGCTTGCCTTGTTCACCGCGCTGTGTGCCGCGATTGGATTGACGCTGCGCTTTGGGTTTGCGGAGCTTTGGGGGCGCAACCTTTTGGTGACGGGATCGGGCCTTGCGTTTATTTGGGGCGGCTGGATTGGCGTTCTGGCCTATGGCGCACAGGCGTTGCGGCGGATGGATGGCGGGCGGCGCATGCGGCGCTGGACCGCTGTGATAGGAGCAATGGGCACAACGGTGCCGTGGTTCGGTTTGGCGAGCGCCAATTTGCTGGCCACCTGAGGGGATAATATGCAAACGACTTTCACTGACGACCAGCTCAAAGAGCCAGGCACCGCCCGCGCAAACGAGATTTTGCGCGCCTGCGTGCATTGCGGGTTTTGCACGGCGACTTGCCCCACCTATCAAGTGTTGGGGGACGAGTTGGACAGCCCGCGGGGGCGTATCTATCTGATCAAGGACATGCTTGAAAACGAGCGGGTGCCTGATGAGAAAACAGTGAAACACATAGACCGCTGCCTGAGCTGTCTGGCCTGTATGACGACCTGCCCGTCGGGGGTGCATTATATGCATCTGGTGGATCATGCCCGCGACTATATCGAGCAGAAGTACAAGCGCCCCTTTTCGGACCGTGCCTTGCGCTGGGTGCTGGCGCGGATTTTGCCCTATCCGATGCGGTTCCGCGTGGCGCTGTTGGGGGCCAAAATCGGGCGACCGTTTGCGCGGTTCATGCCCGATGACCGCCTGCGGGCGATGCTAGAGATGGCGCCGAAACATATCCCGCCCGTCAGCCGCAATGACGATCCGCAGACTTTCGCCCCGAAAGCTACAAAACGGATGCGCGTGGCGCTGATGACAGGCTGTGCACAAAAGGCGCTGAATACTGATATCAACGATGCAACGATCCGCTTGTTGACCCGATTGGGGGCCGAGGTGGTGGTGGCCGAAGGCGCAGGGTGCTGTGGCGCGCTGACCCATCACATGGGCAAAACCAGTGAGAGCCACGACACAGCGGCCAAGAATATCCGCGCTTGGGCGGCCGAGATGGATGGCGGCGGCTTGGATGCGATTGTGATCAACACTTCCGGCTGCGGCACCACGGTCAAGGACTACGGCCATATGTTCCGCAACGATCCGCTGGCCGACGATGCGGCGCGTGTAGCGGGCATTGCCCGCGATGTCTCGGAGGTGCTGATGAAGCTTACGGGCGGTGACTGGTCCTATTCCGAGGCGCAGCCCACGCGTGAGCTGCCCGAAAAAGGCACCGTTGTCGCCTATCACGCTGCCTGTTCTTTGCAGCATGGCCAACAGATCAAAACGCACCCCAAGACACTGCTGAGGAAGGCGGGCTTTACCATTGTCGAGCCTGCGGATCCGCACCTTTGTTGTGGCTCTGCCGGCACCTATAACCTGATGCAGCCCGAGATTTCGGCGCAGTTAAAAGATCGTAAGGTCAAGACGTTAGAGGCCAAGAACCCCGACATCATCGCGGCAGGGAACATCGGTTGTATGATGCAGATCGGCTCGGCGGCGCAAACGCCGATTGTGCATTCGGTCGAGCTGTTGGATTGGGCGTGGGGCGGGCCAAAGCCGCCTGCGCTGGACGGGGTGGATCGGCAAAAAGACAACATTCCGCGTCTTCGCTGACACACTGCCCTAATTTTGCCGCATCTTGCAGGTACGCGCTGAAGGCTATGGGGTACAGTTGGGGGCTATTCATTTGCGGCGTTGGATTTCTCTGACCGTTATCGGCCTATTCCTCACCTCTGGTGCTATGGCGAAAGACGTGCAGCTCAAACGGCTGGATAACGGGGACGATGCAAAAGCATGGCAGGCCGTCGGGCGGTTGGACATTGAGGGCAAAGGGTTTTGCACAGGAACGCTGATCGCGCCCAAATTGGTGCTGACGGCGGCGCATTGCCTTTTTGATGGTGAAACCGGCACGCGTATCGACGAAGGCCATATCGAATTCCTTGCCGGTTGGCGCAATGGCCGCGCAGGCGCCTACCGTGATGTGGCCCGCGTAGTTGTGCACCCCGAGTATGAATTTCACGAGACGCTATCGTCAGAGCGGGTGCGCAATGATCTGGCGCTGCTAGAGCTGGCCCAACCCATCCGCAACACTTCCATCCCACCGTTCCAGACCGCGGCCCAGCCCCGCACAGGGGACCGCGTAGGCGTTGTCAGCTATGCGCTGGACCGTGCCGAGGCACCGTCATTGCAAGAAGTCTGCGCCGTGCTGGCCCGTCAGGACGGGGTGCTTGTCACGTCATGTTCGGTCGATTTCGGTTCCAGCGGGGCGCCGATTTTTGTGGTCCAAGACGGCAAAGCCCAGATCGTTTCAGTCGTATCGGCCAAGGCCGAGGTCCACGGCGAGGAAGTCTCGCTTGGGACCGCGCTGGGCCAGCCATTGGCCGAGCTTCAGGCAGAGCTGGTTGCGGGGCGCGCCGTTTATCTGGGGGCAAAACCGGGTCAAAAGCGTATCCGGGTAGGCGATGCAAAAACTGGCAATGGTGCAAAGTTCATCAAGCCATAGGGCCAGGCCTCCGCCCCCTCTTGAAATGAGAATTCAGCGCCCCCACATCGGTTGGGTCAGGACGCCTATGCAGGGTTCTGACGGAACCAAAACGGGCCTGTCCGCTGATGGAAGGCCCATATGACAATCGCTCAAGATATGAGGATGACTCTATGCGTAATTATGATTTTGCACCGCTTTACCGCTCCACCGTTGGTTTCGACCAGATCGCCAATATGATGGACCGCGTGCTGACAACCGAGACAAGCACACCCAGCTATCCGCCCTATAACATCGAAAAGCTGAACGATGACGCCTACCGCATTTCCATTGCGGCTGCGGGCTTTTCCGATACCGATCTAAGCGTCGAGGTGCGTGAGAAATCGCTGATCGTCTCTGCACGCAAAGCGGATGAGGCCGAGGACAAGACCTATCTGCACCGTGGCATCGCCACCCGCGCGTTCGAGCGCCGCTTCCATCTGGCCGACCACGTTGTCGTCACAGGGGCGACCCATGCCGACGGTATGCTGCACATCGAGCTGGAGCGTCAGGTGCCCGACGCGCTGAAACCGCGCCAGATCCAGATCACATCGGACAGCGCCGCGCTGACAAAAGATGTGGTTGATGCGAAATCGGTGAACTAACCCTTCACTCGAATGCTTGAAACGAAGGTCCGGCGCATCCCTGCGCCGGACTTTTTTGCATTCGGCCTTCCGCGCATCACCAAATATCAACCTGTCGCTGGCACACTCCTTTTTATCCGACGGAAAAAGGAGTTTCAGGGATGAGCAATTGGTCATGGTGCGCGGGCGCAATCGCAGGGGTCTTCACAGCAACAAGCCTATGCGCAGGGGCGGTGTCCCTGTTTGAGCCAGCCCCTCGTGCCGCGCTGATCCAACCCACCGCTGCATCCCTTGGCCGCACACAGGCCAGCGCCCCCGCCAGCCTGTTCGTCGGCCGCGCAGGGGCAAGCCTGTTCGCCCCCGCCAAACCGCGGGAGGTCATTGGCAAGCATCGCGGCATGACCAGCAATGCCGCACAGGTCATTCGCCAGATCATCCAGCAGGCGGAATCGCGCCGCGATGGCTATGACGCCGTGCAACATGGGGCGCGGATCAAACCGCCACGCAAGCCCACGCAAATGACCGTGGCCGAGATTTACAAATGGATCGCAGACACACCGGGCCAGCCCCACGCGATTGGGCGCTACCAATTCATTCCGCCCACGCTGCGCCATGTGATGCAGCAGGTCGGTGCCTCACCTTCGCAACGCTTCAGTCCCGATTTGCAGGACCAGCTTGCCGATGTGCTGCTGGCCGAGGCAGGGTACCACAAGGCCAAGGCCGGCAAGATGAGCCGCCGCACGTTTATGAATAATCTGGCAAAAATCTGGGCGGGTTTACCCAATGATACAGGCCAATCCCACTATCACGGATATGCGGGCAACAAGGCCTCGATGTCGTGGGCCAAGTTCGACGCGCAAATGGCCCGCGTTTTTGTGAATTGAATGCGCCGCCGCCCAAAGGGAGCCTTGGGCGGCGGCAAAACGATCAGACGCTCATGCAAATGTATTTCATTTCCAGATAGTCTTCGATGCCGTGGTGGCTGCCTTCGCGGCCAAGGCCGGATTGCTTGACGCCGCCAAACGGGGCCACCTCGGTCGAGATGAGGCCGGTGTTCACACCGACGATCCCGTATTCCAGCGCCTCGGCGACTTTGTAGACGCGGCTCAGGTCCTTGGCATAGAAATAGCTGGCCAGACCAAAGATCGTGTCATTCGCCATGCCGATCACATCATCCACAGTGTCGAATTTGAACAAAGGCGCCAGCGGGCCGAATGTCTCTTCCTGCGCCACAACCATGTCCTGCGTCACGCCCGTCAGGATAGTGGGCGCAAGGAAGTTGCCGTCCATCACGCCACCGTCACCCAACAATACGGTCGCCCCTTTGGCGGTCGCATCGTCGATATGCTCTTTGACCTTCTCGCCGGCCTCGGGGTTAATCAGCGGGCCGAGGGCCACGCCGTCCTCGAACCCGTCACCGACTTTCAGCTTTTCAACAGCCGTCTTCAGCTTGGCCGCGAAGGCGTCATAGACACCCGCCTGCACATAGATGCGGTTGGCGCAAACGCAGGTCTGGCCGTTGTTGCGGAACTTGCACAGGATCGCGCCTTCGACCGCCGCATCCAGATCGGCATCGTCAAACACGATGAACGGCGCGTTGCCACCCAACTCCATCGAGCATTTCATGACCTGCTCGGCGGCTTGCTTCATCAGGATGCGACCCACTTCGGTAGAGCCTGTGAAGGTGAGCTTGCGCACGGCTGGGTTCTCGCAGAACTCTTTGCCCACTTCGGACGAGGATGACGAAGGCACAACGTTGAACACGCCCGCAGGAATGCCGGCACGCTCGGCCAGCACGCCCATGACAATGGCAGACAGCGGAGTCTCTGCTGCGGGGCGGGCAACAAAGGAACAGCCAGCGGCCAGCGCGGGCGCGGCCTTGCGGGTGATCATCGCGTTCGGAAAATTCCAAGGCGTGATGGATGCGGCAACGCCGATAGGCTGTTTGATTACCGTGATGCGCTTATCACGCTGGTGGCCGGGGATCGTCTCGCCGTAGATGCGCTTGGCCTCTTCGCCGAAGAACTCGATGAAGGACGCGCCATAGGCGATCTCGCCCTTGGCTTCGGCCAGTGGTTTGCCCTGTTCAGCGGTCAGGATCGTGCCCAGATCGTCCTGGTTCTCCATCATCAGGTCGAACCATTTGCGCAACACGGCTGCGCGTTCCTTGCCCGTCCAAGCGGCCCATTCTTTTTGCGCGGCTTCGGCCTGTGCAACCGCGCCCGCGACCTGAGCGCGACTCAGGTCGGCGACTTTTGCGACCACATCGCCGCGTGCAGGGTTGATCACGTCGAATGTGCCATCTTCGCCCTCGACCCACTTGCCGCCGATAAAGGCGCGTGTTTCCAAAAGGCTAGGGTCTTTGAGCATCGACTTGAGGTCGGTAACAGAAGCGGTCATGCAGCGTCTCCTTGACGGTAAAGGCAAATCGTTCTGGGCACCCAAAGCAAGTCTGGATATGTTTGTCCAGTTCACAAGGAGAGGAACACCACGATGAAGCTAGATGATGCTTATGCCAATGGTGCGCATATTGAGGGTGCCGATGCCTATCCGCCACGCTGGCAGCAACAGGCGCAGGCGTTTCGCGATGAACTTGGTGCGCGGGCGCAATTGGGTGTCAAATACGGGTCCAGCCCGCGACAGGCGTTCGATATGTTCCTGCCCGAAGGCGTGTCACGGGGCACGGTGATCTTTGTGCATGGCGGCTATTGGAAAGCGTTCGATGCGTCCACGTGGTCGCATCTGGCGGCGGGGGCGCTGGCGCGGGGGTGGGCCGTTGCAATGCCCAGCTATGATCTGTGCCCTGACGTGACCATCGATGAGATCACCCGCCAGATCGCAGCCGCCGTGACCCGTGTGGCGGACCGCACTTTCGGCAAACTGGCCTTGGCGGGCCATTCTGCGGGCGGCCATCTGGTGTGCCGCATGACCGACCCGCTTGTCCTGCCGTCGGAAATCCGCGACCGCATCACCGCCGTGATCCCCATCTCTCCCGTGGCCGATCTGGCCCCGTTGATGGAGACGAGCATGAACGAGGTCTTGCAGATCGACGCCGCCACAGCCCAGGCCGAAAGCCCTGTGAACATGCAGCCGCCACACGGTCTGGACGTGACCATTTGGGTCGGCGCCGATGAGCGTCCCGCGTTTCTGGAGCAGGCCGAACAGCTGTCCCGCGCATGGGGTGCGCGCCGCGTGGTTGCCGAAGACGCGCACCACTTTGACGTCATCGACGCGCTGACCGACCCCGAAAGCGCCATGATAAAGGCTTTGCTGAGCCTTAAATAATCCGGCCCGCAGGGGTTAAGGTATCTGTGACTTGACTGTGAAACCCGCTTCCCTTTGAGCTACGGGTTTGCAACACTTCGCAAAACGGGAATGTGGAGGGGATGTAAATCCCCTTAACATTACCTATATAACCGATAAGACGTTTTTGACCGGAGGTATTTATGGCAAATCTTGATGCGCAGGTGCGCGAATCCCAAACGCAGGTGGCCGAGGCCCAAAGCAAAATCGCCGAGCTGACAAGCCGGATTGAAACCGCGCGTGCCAAGCTGAAAACAGGCGACGCGGCCGAGATCGATATCGAGAACGCCTCGCTTGAAGATGTGCATGCCCATACGGATGTGATGAATGCCAATATCGCCGAGCTGATTATGGGCCTCGACGATGTGACCGCGGGCTTCAGCCGCGACTTTGACGAGATGCGCTCCAAGACCGGTTGGGAAAGCGTCATCGGCATCTTCTCGTCGGCCAAGGCCGACAGCATGCGGCAGGAACGCGTGCGCAGCGCCTCGATCGATGACAAGTTGCAGGACCTGATTGCCAAGTCCGATACGATTGTTCAACTTCTCGAAGGGCAGCTGGCTGTTTTGGAAGAGCAGAAGACCAAGGTTGAGGGCAATCTGGTTGAGACGCTTGATGATCGCGAAATGACCGTGGCCGAGCTGGAGGCGCTGCGCGCCGACATCGGCGCGATGGACCCCGAGATTATCAAGCTGGAAAACGCCATTGCCTCCGAGACGGACGCGGCGAAGCGCACTGCGCTTGAGACGCAACTGGCCGACGCAAACAGCCGCTATAACGCGATGGTGCAGGAGGAGCAGGTCAAGCTCGCCAAGTCCCAAACGCTGGAACGCTATATCGACAAAGGCAAGACCTGGGTTGATTCACTGCAAAATCAGGCGGCAACGCAGATGGTGCTGATCAACAAGTTGCAGACCGACACGAAACAACGTGTCGTGCTGTATGATGCGCTGACCAAGTCGTTGAAAACTGCGCAGCAGCAGGACGTGGCCCACCGCATCAACGAGATTGGTGTGAAAACGGACCAAGAGGCACAATCGGCAATGGCGGGGATCGGCTCTGCCACCAATGCGCGTATGGCCGAGATGATGGAGAAGCACGAGGATCATATGGTCTTTGCCCGTGATGTGCTGGAGCAGAAGGCGAAAGCGGATGAACGCTTTGCCCGTCGGTTTGCGGCGATTATCGAAAAGCATGACAGCAATGCGTATGGGGAGTAAGCGGGCGCTCATCGTGCGTTGGGCCTGCGGCCCTGCCGTACTCTTCGCTTGCGGGGGGTGACATGACGGACCCGACCGCCGGCCACTATGACCTGAAGGACACCTTCGCCAGCCGCAGGTATTTCGCCAAGTTCCAAGGCATCATGCAGCACATGCTGCGTGTTGCGGGCGTGATGGAGGCCGAAGGCCAGCTGTCGCGCGACGAGGTGGATATTCTTGCGACTTACGCGACCAAACTGACCTACACGTTTCAGGCGCTCAGCTGGAAGTATCTGCTGGTCGGCCGCGAGACGGGGCGGTTTTTCGGCTCGCTCACGGTGGACGGGCAAGACAGCGGATTTCCCGTTGCCGAAGAGCTGATGACCATGGCCAATGACGCGCAGCAAGCGCAGGTGCATCTGGCCGCGCTGCCCTCGGTTGAGGCGCACAAAGACCAGATGGTACAGGCGATCCTGAGCGATCGGAAAGTGCCGACCAAGCTGCAATTTAGTCTCTCGCAAAGGCTCTATTACGAGGAATTGTTGAAGGGCGATCTGTTTTGGGTGCGCAATGATCCGCAGGCCAAATGGGTGCAGGATGTGGACGGGCGCCGCCGCTATCGGGTGCATTGGGCGACTTATGACAGTCAGGTGAATCTGCCGGTGATCTATTTGATGGATCTTGACGATTCCGGCGATACGCCGTTGCTGCGCGACACCCGCCGTTGGCCAGAAGTGCAGGCCCACCTGAGCGCGCAGGCGCTGGGCGGGCTGCAACTGGTCACAATCGCGCGCGGATTCGACGAAGACTTTGACGACCTGCATCCCAAACGCCTGCGGCGGTTTCATCTGGGGCCGATGTACAGCCACCAATACACCCGCCAGAACGGCCCGCTGCGCGATGTATTGGCCGAGGCGAAAGCCCCCGAAGGACAGGATTGGGCGATGGTCTGGACCGAAGAGGACCTCGTGTCGGACCGCGTGATCGAAGAGAAGGCAGGGTGGTTTTCCACGGTAGAGCGCGAGATATTCTCGATTGATCCGATGGGCCGGCAATCAACAATACTGGGGGCGACCCGCACACAGCGCAGCATCATCTTGCCGCAGCGCCCCTATCAGGTGTTGGAAGAGCACGACCCGCCAGGGTTCAACGGTGTGCGCAAATTTGTTGTCAGCCCTAAGGGGCGTGTTTTGCAGTATTGAACGCAGGCGTTTGCGCGGTTTGTGGCTGTGGGATTGAGTATTTTTGGCCAGAAAAAACAGGGCCGGTATGTATTTAGAGAGGGGTGGAGATGAGCCAGACATCTGATCAGATGGAGCTTCGGGAAGAAGATATTGCCAAGCATGTGGGCGTGGCGCAGGCGTTGATTGAAGGCTTCGATCATGCGCCCCGTATTGGCAAGGCGGCGAATGCGCCTGCGGCGGAGCGGTCCAGCGGGATTGGCACGCGGCGGCGGTTCCGCTCAACCACGCCGGGGTTAGTGACGCAGCGGCGAGTGGCCACGGGTGCGGTGCAGTTGCTGGCGCGGGTTGAGGGGGCGGATGGCGACGATGCCTTGATGTCGCCGTTGCAGGCGACGGTGCTGCATGCTGTTCGGCGCGCCATTGCGATTGCTTTGGCGGTGGCCGAGAATGTGGCGGAGCAGTCGGGGCTGGGCGACCTGAAACGCGCCAATCTGGAGGGGTCTTTGCCCGCCTCGCGCAAGGCGGAGTTTGGCGAGTTGCTGGCGGCGGAGGCTTTGGTGACGCTCTATGTCTTTGGCAATGCCACGGCCTATCTGTTGTCGTCGCATCTGCCCGAGGCGGCTGTTGAGGTCGGCGACGTGGATGAGGTGTTGACCGACAATGGGCAGACCGCGTTGCACGGCGCGTTGTGGGAGCTGGATCAGGACATTGCCGCCCATGCCAGTGATGATGCGCGTCTGGTTACAACGGTCAGTGCGTTTGCCGAGAGCCTGATGGAGAAGGTCGCCTTGCGGGCCGCCACTGCGCCGCGGCTTGAGGCGTTTGCCGCCGCCGCGTGGCATGTGGAGGCGGATGATTTCACGGTGCGCGGGTTCAGTCCTGCGTCGGCGGCGAAATCCACTACGCTGACCATGACGTTCAAGAAACCCAACGAGGTGGTGGGCAACCACATCGCGAAATACCAGTCGATGAAGCTGGCCAAGATGTTGATGGCCTATGACTTTGACCGCAGGCTCAATCCGTTTGCGGAGCTGGGCGGGTTTATCTTTACCTTCATGGGCGACGGCGCGCCGGGGACGGGGAAGACGACGCTGATCCAGATGATGGCGGGGCTGATCTCGGAGTATTGCGGCGTGGCGGGTTATCCCTTCCGCTATCAGAACCTATCGACCGATAACATCGACAGCTATCAGGGTAAGTCGGGGCAGAACGCCAAGGCGTTTATCAACAATGTGATTGATCCATCGGTTATCGGCTTTGGCACCATTGATGACATCGACCAGCTTGCGGGCAAGCGTGGCGATCGGCAGTCCAGCGCGGGCCAGCTGGAAATCACGGCTGTGTTGATGGAGAGTTTTGCGGGCGCTAATACCGTTGTGCGCGGGAATTGCACCTTCGGCATGTTCTCGAACTACCCCGAGAATGTGGACGACGCCCTGCGGCAACGGGCCGGGGCGCGGTTCTTGGTCGACGGGCCGCAGACGCGGGAGGACTACGTTGATATCCTCTATCTGCTGATGGGCAAGAACCACGATATTCCGCTGGGCGATCATACGGTGTTCGAGGCGCAGGCGATCAAAAAGGCAGTTGCCGCCAGTTTCGAGAGCCACGGCAAGCCGCATGAGGCGGGGCTGCTGGAGGTCTATGATGCCGTGCGCGGGCAGGTGGGCGAACTGGATACGATCAACAAGCTGGGCACGTACCTGAAGGGCATCCAAGAGGCCGACCCCCGCTTTACCGGCCGCGCGATCAAGAACATCACCGATGCGGTAAAGGTGCGCGCGATGGATTTCGAGCTGCCGGATGAATGGATGGAGGAGCCCGACCTGTTCCTGTTCAAAGACTACGACACCAAGAAGGCGATGATCGAGGAGATGCGCCAGCCCATCACGGTGGAGATGGTGGTGCAAGAGATCAACCGCTACGCGGATTCAGAGTTCCGCTATGCCGATAAGTCGGATGAGGTGGCGATTGACGCGATGGTGCGGGATATGGGGCGCAATGTTGAGGCGAAGAAGCGGTTTTTGGGGGAGATATAGAAAGCATGGATTTAGTGCTCACCGAACTTGATGAGGTAATTTCAGCCCGAAAGGCATTGCATGGAGGTGGGGTGGGGGCACCAGTCCGGCTATCTGATGGTAGCCATCAGGGAGCAGCATTAAATAAGGCCAGCGTTGTTTTACTTTCAGCTGTCTTACAGGCGTTCGTCGAGGAGGTGTTTTGGGATTGTTCAAGGCACTTATTCGGAACCTTTAATCCTTCACAAAGCAAAAATTACCGTGAATCATGGTCCACATGGGGTAATCCAAATCCGAAAAATATTACTAGATTGTTTAGAAGAATAGGTGTGGATGATATTTTTGAAGGTTTGAGCTGGCGGGGGCAATCGACAATTCAGTTTAAGAACAACCTCAATCAGATTAATGAGGTGCGCAATACTATTGCGCACGGGGCTCCAATAATTATTGACGGAAAGCCTTTCAATTTGACGCTGTCCAAAATTGAAAGTTGGCGTGCTCTTTCAATCACATTTGGGCAGAAATTTCCTGATCATGCGAGGCGTAAAATTATGAGGCAATCGGAAATTCTTTACGGCACACAGGACAGCAAATGAACCGCCTCATCCGCGCCGGTCTGATGTTCGGCAATCTCTTCCACGTCCATTCGCCCGCCTTGGTGGAGCGGTATAACCGTGCGCTGCATCATCTGACGGGCAAGCGGACGGAGCTGGACGATTTCTACATCGACATCTCCGGTTACTCGCCCGAGGTGGGGGATGAGTTGGGTGATCCGCTCTACCTCAACCACAAGGGCGTGAACCGGCAGTTTATCTTGTTGAGTGTGGAGCAGCGGACAGCGCCTTTGTTGGGGGCGAAGTTCTCGACCTCGAAGGGGGTGCTGATTGAGTTTATTCAGCAAAATGAAGCAGCCCTTTTCGCGCTGACCGCCAAGGACGCGGTGGCGGGGGAGTTGGTGAATTCGGTGTTTGATGTGTCGGAGGCCAAGCGCCTGTTCGATATTCGCCGCATCACGATTGAGGCCGATACCACGGGCGGCACGGTGCAGGATGCTGAAAAACTGACGCAGATGGTGGACCAGTTCCGCGATACCGAAGGCGGCTGGTACGACGATGTGCTGATCGCGCAGATGATTGATCTGGCGGGCAAGACCGGCGATGTGGTCCGCAATCCGGTCAAGTTGCAGACCATGAGTTTCGATCAGCGCAACTTCTGGACCGCGCATTTTGGCGGACTGTACGTGTTTCAGGACCTCGCGCACCCTGCGGTGATTGCGCCTGCGGGCAAAGCGGGGCTGGACGATATTCCGATGGACTATGTCTTTGACGCGACACAGCGCAACCGCATCGCGCAGTTCTTTCAGCTCAACGGCCTGACCGAGACCATTCTGGAGGCGCGGGGCATCGCCTCGGCGGCGATCTTGCGGCAGAAGATGGACTTTATCCTGATCGACGCCGTGGCCGCAGAGGCGGGCGATCTGTCGGACCTGTCGCGGGGCGATCTGCGCAGGCTGGCGCGGCGGCACGCGGACCTGCTGCCGCCCGAGTTCCACACGCTGGGGCAGTTGGTGAACTGGGCCGAGAATGGCGGCGCGTTCCCGAACATCGACAGCGCCGATCCTGTGTATTTCTACACGTTGCGGGCTGCGGATACGCCCGATGCGGCGCTGGTGAACATGCTGCTCGCGCAGCTTGCCCCCAAGGATATTCGCCAGCTTTTCATCTGCCACAAAGACCTGTTTTACGATACCTACGCCGCGTGGCCCGAGGCGAAAAAGGCCTATGTTGCGGAGTTTCTTGAGCGCGAGTATCTTAAGGATAAATCCGGTGTGCGCGATGCGCTGTTCGGCCATGCGCCCGAACTGGTTGTCCCGCCCCTGCCACGAAGACGCAAAAAGCCGCCCCCCCTGCCTGATATGATCGAGGCAGTCGGCCCTTGGGGCGCTGTAAAAAGGAGATAGGCCATGGCCGCACTTGCCCGCCTGATGGTGATTGGCTTCATCGTGCTGACGGTGATCTACGTCTGTCTGTCGCTCTATTCGCGTGCCGTGCGCAAGGGAAAGCTGCGCGCGGAATGGCACGAGGGGCCGCAGGATCAGACGCTGGATGCCTTTGTGGACGAGGGGCTGGAGGACTATGACAAGTCGCTGCGCCGCAAATTGATTCTCTCTGTCTATGTTATTCCTGTGATCCTTGTGTCAGTGGTCATTTACCTTACGAATTTTGCCTGAAGCGAGGTCACGCATGTTTGCTCTTATCCGTTGGACGTTCTGGATTGCCGTTTGGGTGCTGGTGGCGGCCGTGTTCCATTATACGCTGCCGCAGACCGATATTGTGCGGATCACGGACACCTACGAAAAGCGGATTGATCCGGGTGAGAATTCGCTGTTCTGGGCGCAGGCCGATGTCGGCTCGGACGGGACGCTGGCGAACCGCGATGTGTTTTTTATCCAGTCGCGGCGCGTGGGCGGCGATGTGATGGTCTACCGCAACGAGGATACGGGATGGGGCTGGCCGCCGTATTTCAAATTCGACACCTCGAACCTTCAGGCAGAGGCTGGTGATCTAAAATCGACCGAGGCTGATCCGCGCTATGTCGCGATCAAGCATTATGGCTGGCGCAACGAATTCCTGACGATCTTTCCCAACGCCATCTCGGTGCGGGCGGTGGACGGGCCAGATGCGTCAAAGGGCATCCCGTGGCTGAATATCATTGTCCTGCTGACCTTTGCCGCGATTGTCTGGGGCGTCTGGGTGCGCTGGCGCAGGTTCCGCATGGCCAAGATCGACCCGACAATGGAAGCGATCGAGGATGATCTGGCCGAGGCATCGGGTGCTGTCACAGGCTGGCTAGGGTCGTGGCGCAAGAAGACCTGAGCGGGACCCGAATTTTTCAAAAATTCGGCCGGAATTTTCGAAAATTCCGCGCCTGTCTCTAGCCTTCGGTCTTTTGAACCATGCGGCCCATGTGACGGCCACCCAGGATGTGGACATGCAGATGGGGCACCTCTTGGACACCGTGCGCGCCTGCGTTGCTGATCATGCGGAAGCCCTCGTTGCCATCAATGGCCACGCCTTCCATGCGGCAGACCTGACCTATAGCGCGGATATAGTCGACAATCTCGGCATCGGACGCCTCTGCTGCGAAGTGGTCATAGCTCACGTAAGCGCCTTTGGGGATCACCAGCACATGGGTCGGCGCCTGCGGGTATAGATCGCGGAAAGCCAGCGCATGTTCGGTCTCCAGAACCGTGGTGTTCGGGATCTCTCCGCGCAGGATTTTGGCAAAAATATTCTGGTCGTCATAGGCATAGGCCATGTCGGTTCTTCCTTAGTCTGCAAACAGATAGTCGGTGCTGGTGATTTCCTGCGCCTTATCGGCGGTAATGCCAAGGAACTTGGCCAGCTCATCGGCGTTTTCCTCGCTTGAGGCAACTTCGCGCATCCGGCAATGGTTTTCGAAATCCGCATCGCGGATCGCGTCGCTTTCAAAAATCATATCGTTGCGGATTGTGGGCAGCAGACGGTCCAGCGTCTCTTGCGAGGTCTGCTCCCCCGCCAGCCCCACGCGCATGGCGTGGCCGATCAGATAGTCTTCGGAGAAGCTACATTCGATCTCAAGTATCCGCGTGACCGAGCGGTCAGAGGCGAAATCCTCCAGCAAGTCCAGATTGCTGGGGTCCATGCAGACGATCAGGCGGTCCGTCTCGAAGTAGTCGAACAGCATCCGCATCAGGGCACGGCGGTGGCGCGTGCGTTTGCCCAAAGTCTTTTCGATCCCGCCAAGCGCGGGCAGGGGCGTGTCTTCTTCGTTAAAGACATATTCAATCGCGGGCACATTGGTCGTCTGGCGGATACGCTCCAGCACACGCTTGGCCACATGCCACTTTTTGCAGACAACAATCAGCAACTCACGCTCACGGCCCAGCGTGCTTTCGGTTTCCCAAAAACGGGTCGAGAACCTGCGCCCGATCCGCCCGCGCCCCGTCAGGAACTTGAACAGGCTGCGCCCCTCGTTGCTGATTTGGAACCGCACCCCCTGCGCAGCATAAAGCAGCCCAAGGCGGCGTTTGAGGTCTTGGGCATCGGGGCTGATCTTGCGGGCAAACAGATAGTCCTGGCTCAGCAACAGATCGTAGTGATCGTTGTAGAACGTCACCGGCATCCCGTAGTCCGTGAACATCAGAAACGTCAGCGTGCGGGCGCGAATTTCATTCTCGGGCACCAGATGGCGTACGAGCGTCTGAAAGAACGTCTCGTCCGGAATCCATGTCGAGCGGAAAAACTTGATCACATCGCGGCGTTCTTTGCAGAAATCCAGCACCCATTCGATGGTTTGTCGCCGCAGGCACCACCACTGGCTGCCGATTTGCACCTGAATATCTGCTGGAATTTCCCGCGTCAGCCCGAACTTTTTCTGAAAGTTGAACATCGCATAAAACAGTTTTTTCTGCGTCCGTTCATTGAACCAGTGGCGATAGATCAGCCGCTCTTCTGTCCAGCCTGTCTTGATCCAGTCGCTCTCGAAGTAGTCAAAGCTTTCGATGAAATCGGCGTCGTTGTTGTCCAGAAAGCGGTGTGTGTATTCGGCGGATTTGATCGCCATGCAATCGCCCGACAGCATGTAGAAATGCGTGGCCCGCGGAAAGGCTTCTACCGCGGCCTCAACCGCATAAAGCGTCGCCTGCACCAACGACCATTCCCCCCAACCACAGCGGATACGCTTGGTCGCGAAACTGACGTTCGGGTTGTCCTTAAGCGCGGTCTTGATCGCTTTGAAATGGGCAGGATCCGCGCTCGCGTCAAAGTGGATCGACATATAGTCGCCCACAGCCGTCAACCGCTCTGCCTGCTTGATGATGGCATCGGGGTCTTTGTGACACAGAAGGATGTAGGCAATTTTTGCCATCTAGAAACAATTCACCAGTTTTTACTCGATTGTTTATATAGATAATGGTGAACACAGATTGAATAAACAGCAATTATTTGCTTTTGTAGATCAAAAGCGGCCCCAAGAGGCTGCAAGCAGTAAATGAGCAGGAGTGGTGCGGTATGGGTTTTCCCGGCACATGGATGACAGAGAGCGAAAGCGTGGTGTATCGGGTTGTGCCCAAATGCGCGTGCTCGACCATCGGACAAATCATGTATTACTCTGATCATGGGGCGTTTTTTGACGGTGATATCCATGATGCAAAGGGCGGTATGCACAAATGGGCCATGGACGAGAGTCAGGATTTGATCACCAAGAACGTGCAAAACCACAGCTCTTATGCCTTCACCTGCGTGCGCAATCCCTACACCAGAATTCTTAGCTCTTTCTTTGATAAAATCTGCGGCATCCAGCGCAATGGTAAAAGATACCGTGGCAATTTGGTCCCACTCTTGGTCCAGAAATACGGGATCGAGGTTGGCGGCGATGACGGCAAGCAGGAATTCGATCAAATCGCCAGCTTCCGCCGCTTTTTGCTGTTCGCCCGCGACACCATCCGCTGGCGCCGCCCGATGGACCCCGACATCCATTGGTCCGCTATGTCCGGCCACGTCAGCACCTTTATCGTCAACGGCGGCACCTACGATAAAATCGTCTGGACCGAGAGCTTTAACGAAGGCATGCAGGACGTCCTGAATGCAATCGAAACGCCCCACGCCGTCGATCTGGCCACAATCCCCCGCTTCAACGAAAGCGAAGGCCACGGCCCCAAACGCGCCCACCCTGTCGAGGACTACTTCGACGATCTGTCGATGCACCTCGTGTACGAGATCTACAAGCGCGATTTCAATCTGTTCAAATATGACTTCGAGAACCCCGGTAACAAGATGCCTGTTGGCGAGATTGACCTTGATGAAGTGCATGCCAAACTTGGCGACTGATCTGCAAACAGCAGGTTAATAAAGTAGATAAAATTCAACTGGTCGTTTCGTGCGCGAAACGCCCGACGCAAAAGGCATAGCCCATGACCTACGTCTTCGACGCCCCACCACAGGCCAGCCTCGCTGTGCAAAACAGCACCGCCCGCTTTCCTGTGCGCCGTATCTTCTGCGTGGGCCGTAATTACGAGGCACACGCCCGCGAGATGGGCAATGACCCCGACCGTGAACCGCCATTCTTCTTCACCAAACCCGCAGATGCGGCAATTGATACGCCTTGCACGATCCCCTATCCGCCCCTCACCAATGACCTCCATCACGAGATCGAGCTGGTCATCGCCATCGGCAAAGGCGGCGCAAACATCGCGCCCGCGAATGTCGCGGATCACATCTGGGGCGCGTCCGTAGGCATCGACTTTACCCGCCGCGACCTGCAGGCCGAGGCCAAGAAAACCCGCCGCCCGTGGGACTGGTCAAAAGCCTTTGATAACTCGGCGCCCATCGCGCCGCTCAAACCCATCGCAGATGTCCCCAGCCTGACAAACGGCCGCATCTGGCTCGCCGTGAACGGTGAGGTTAGGCAGGATGCCGACATCGCCGATCTCATCTGGTCCGTCGCCGATCACATCGCGACTCTCAGTCAGGGGATGACCCTTGCCCCCGGTGATCTGGTCATGACAGGGACCCCCGCAGGTGTCGCCGCCACAGTTCCGGGTGACATCATCACCGGCGGCGTTGACGGCATCGCCGAGCTAAGCGTGACACTCGCCCCGCCCGCCTGATGCCCCTATTTTTTCTGGCCCAAAATCCTCTGGGGAAATTGGCCCCACGGCCCAATGGGGGCTAGCCCCCCAAACATCCTAAAAACAGGGCTCAGCGCCGCGGCGGCGCACCCCATTGGTTCACCGCCTCTTCGCTTTTGGTACATCCAAACACAATAAGAACGATTGACCCAATCAGCGGTACAAGCTGGATCAACACCCACCAGCCCGTGCGCCCGATATCATGCAGCCGCCTGATCGTCACCGCAAGGACAGGCAGCAACAGCACCACAAGAGCAAGCAGCCCAATAGGCCCGTCTTCCCCAAAGCCAAGGGCGCTATCAACGGCCAAGGCTGCAATATTGAAAATCACAGACCACAGCATAAACCACCAGAATTGCGATCTGGTCGACCGCGTCTTGAAGTCCACAAACCGCGCAAACCCGTCTTTCAGAGCGCCCACGAAGGTGTTCGCATCGCTGCGTGCGGGGTCTGCGGTGTCGTTCTGCGGGGCGCGGGGCGGGGCTGCAAATGGCGCGCCGGCGGGTGCTGCACGGCCGTAGGGCAACCAGTCTTCCATGCCGTCCTGCCAAACCAGCGTATCATTGCGGATCGTTCCCGCCGACACCAATGCGTCAAATTCATCTTGGCCTACAGGCCCGACAGAGCTGCCCTCGATTGCATAATACCATTGCGTGTCCATCACGGGGCTCCTCGGTTTCTTGTGTTCATGTACATGCTAGACGCGCGCCGTGCAGGGCGCAACGGGATCAGCCCGATTGCGTGGCCAAAGTACGGGCCGCACGTGCCCGCGCCTCAGATGCAAGGTCCGGCAGGCCAGATGTTTCATAGATATCCCCCAGCAACAGGTTCAGCGGCACACCGTCGGGGTCATAGGTGCGGCGCATCTCCAACACCTGCTGCGCGGCAGAGGCACGGCCGTCCTGCACAAGCGCATCCAGATGGATCTGTTCGAACAGATCACGCTGCGCATGGCTGCCGCCACATTCCGACATCCGCGGCAAAGCACGCGCCATCTGCGCGACCGCGGTGTCCCAATCCCCCGTCGCATGGGCCATGATCCCCTGCGCCGCAGGCAGTGCCACATCGCGCCATGCAACGTGATCGAACTGACTAACATCCAGCGCCCGCGCCTCGATTGCGGCCATCATGGCCTGCGTTTCGGGCCGACCTGTACGGGCCAGCGCATACAGATATTGCAGCGTCAAAAACGGGTTCACCGTGTCGGCTCCGCGCAGGGCCACGTGATCCGCCACATCCGCCCAACGCTCGCCGACATCAACGCCCGCGAACTCCATCCGTGCCAGCAGCGATGCCGCCCCGACCTGATCTTGCGAATACTCTTTGGCCAGCCCCCAGACATGGGTGTCATAGGCATGGCGCACGTCGTCGTGCCGCCCGAGGCTGATGTAGAACAGCGCCAGATGCCACCAGTTGTGGCTACGCATAAAGCTGTTGAGCCCGCTCCACGTCTCGGCCACGCTCTCCAGAAACGCAGCCCCTTCGGCCACGCGGCCTTGGGTTAGCATCACGTGGGCGATGGCGTGATGGGCCCATGCCTCGTCGGGTTGCAGGGACATGGCGTGGCGGGCGGCGTCCTCGGCGCGGGTCAGCAGGTGGCACTGCTCATAGCCGAAGGCGATCATGCCGTGGGCATAGGCGATGTCGCCCGCCTCGGGCAGAGCCTTCAGCGCCATGCGCAGCATCCCCGCAGCGTCGCCCAGGTTGAACAGATGGTATTGCGCCAGTTTCAGCACCGCCATGTCACGCGGGTGGTCGGTTGTGATCTCGTCACACAGGCGCAGCAATTCCGGCACGTCGCCACGGGTCCATGCCGCTGCCGCATCAATGACCAGCGCTTCGCGGGGGGTGACACCGCCCCGCGCCGCCTGCGCACGGGCCACATAAGGCGCGGCCTTTTGCGGGGCGACAGGGGCTTCCAGAAACATCCACAGCAGCGCGGCATAGGCATTGGCCAACCCACATTCAGGGTCCGCATCTGCGGCCTCAATGATCCCCGTTGCTTTAGGTTGATAACTCAGAAAGCCGTGGATGAAGTCGTTGATCCCCTCCAGCGTCGCCTCGGATTGGATGGTGACGGGCAGGCCGTACAGGTCATGGGTCATCGGGGGGGCTCCTCATGCTTGGTGATGAAATCAACAAGGTGGCGGGCCACGGCCTCGGGTGCGTCCCAATGGATGGAATGGCCTGCCCCAGCGATGTGGTGCACGGGCGTATCGCCTAATGTGGGCAGAGCCAATGCGGTTGGCAGCAGCATGTCGCCGTCGGCCAGCAACGCCTGAACGGGGCAGCGCAACGTGGCGATGTCGTCGGGTGTGTAGCTGTCCAAGGCCGCAATCTGGTGGGCCATCGCCTCGGTTGTTTGAGCAAACGGATAGGCAAGTGATGCTGCCGCGGCCATCTCGATCGCGTCTGGCGTGTCATACAGCGTGGGCGAGAACAGCCAAAGGAACAGCGCCCGCAGCCACGCATCAGGGGGCGCATCGCTACGCCGGATCGCCAGAATGGAGTCGAACAGTGCGATGTTGCGCGCCAGTCGCAGCGGGGCAGAGGCCGCAAGCGTTAGTGTCTTCACACAGTCAGGCCGCGCACTGGCCAAATGCATCGCAATCATCCCGCCCAGCGAATGGCCCATCACATGACATGGCCCCAACCCCAGATGATCCACCAGCGCCGCAAGGTCCTGCGCAAAAAGGGGGACCGAGGCAGGCGCGTCCCATGGCACTGTGCGCCCTGTGGTACGGTTGTCGGGGCGGATCACGGTGAAATGCGGCTCTAACAGAGGCAAAAGCGGCGCCCAACTCGCGCTATCGCTCATCATGCCAGCAACCAGTATCAGAGGCGGGCCGCCGCCCGTGACCTCGTAATGCTGCTGGATGCCGCTGTGTTCAAGCGTCGGCATTGGCAGTCCTCCAACAAGGCATGATGTCGCCGTCCGCAGGGGTGGCGGCATAGACAGCGCGGGCAATGGCACGCGACAGGCACAAGGCCGCCGCGTGTCCCGTCAGGAAAACATCGGCGGCAGGTTTCGCACCCGTGGTGAGGGCAAAGACCAGATCACCGTCCATCGGGGTATGGGCAGGCACACAAGCGCGGCCGATCCCGTCATGGGCGGCAGTGGCGACGCGGTGGCATTCGGCCTTGGTTAGGGTCGCATTGGTGGCGACAATGGCGATGGTGGTGTTGGCGCGGGCCGAGGCGGCGTTCATCTTGCGGCTCTCCATGCTCAGGCCGAGACCGCCCGCAGTGTCGGGGCCCAGCCCGCCGAACTCCTCGCCCATCTCGAAGGGGGCGGCATAGAAATGGCGATCCCCCGGCGTGGTCACAGCGCCCACAGGATTGGCCGCCACAAGGGCCGCGACCGTGCTGCCATCGGGCAGTTCCAGCGACGCCGTGCCGATCCCGCCTTTGAGCATCGCCGTCAGCGCGCCCGTGCCTGCACCCACGGTGCCGATCTCGAACTTGGGCGCCGCCGCGTCATACGCCGCACGTCCCAAAGCGCGGTAGGGGTTTTCATCCCAATCCTTGGCCCCGCCATTCAGCAGATCAAACAGGATTGCGCCGGGCACCAGCGGGATTTGCGCATCCCCCACACGGAATCCACGCCCGTCGGCGCGCAATCCGTCCACCACACCCGAACACGCATCCAGCCCGTAGGCAGAGCCGCCCGACAGCACCAGCGCATCGACGGCGGCCACGGATTTGTCAGGGGCCAGCAGGTCCGTCTCCCGCGTGCCGGGGGCACCGCCCATCACGACGACAGAGGCGACAAAGGGCGCATCGCCCACCACGACAGTCGCACCTGATTTAAGGGCATGGTCCTGCGCGTGACCGACCCGCAGGCCGCCCACATCACAAAGGCTGTTTGTCGGGCCGGGCTGCATCATATTTAAATCCTTGGCTTGGCGCTGGCGGTTTCCGCGTCGCCTGTATTGGGGGTGCCTACAGGTTCGATCAGCAGGACATGGCATTCGTCTACCGCACGCGGGCGGTGGGTCACGCCGCGTGGCACGATGAACAGCTCGCCTGCTTTGACGGTGTGAGAGTGTGTATCGATGTCCATCGTCATTTCACCGCTAAGCACGAGAAAGAAGTCGTCTGTGTCTTCGTGTAGGTGATAGGGGAACTCGCCCGCGAATTTGACGACCATCACTTCGTTGTCGTTGTAATCGCCGATCACATGCGGGTCCCAATGGGTTGTGATCTGCGCCAGCTTTTCGGTCAGGTTGATCGTCTTCATGCGGATACCCCTTTGAGGTCAGGTAGCACGGGTGCCGCCTTGATGAGTGATTTTGTGTAAGCGTGGCGCGGGGCGGTAAAGACTTGCTCGGTCTCGCCCTGTTCGACGATCTGGCCCGCCTGCATCACCAGCACACGGTCGGTGATCGTGCGCACAACGCTCAGGTCATGGCTGATAAACAGATAGCTGAGGTCATATGCGCCGCACAGCTCTGCCAGCAGGTCCAGCACTTGGGCGCGGACCGAGACATCGAGCGCGCTGACCGCCTCGTCAAAGATGATCAGATCGGGGCGGATGATAAGGGCGCGGGCGATGGCGATGCGCTGGCGCTGCCCGCCCGAGAATTCGTGGATGTATTTGCCCGCGTCTGACGGGTGCAGGCCCACGGCGGTCAGCGCCTCGTCAATGGCTTCTTGGCGGGCTTTGCCTGTGGGAGGCGCGTCGAGTTGGTGGAACGGCTCGGTTATCTGGCGGGCGACTTTGTGGCGTGGGTTGAAGCTGCCGAAGGGGTCTTGGAACACGACCTGCATGTGGCTGCGGGCGGCTTTGTTCGCGGCGGCGGTGCCATGCACGGACACGCCGTTCAGCATGACACTGCCCGCCTGTATATCCTCCAACCCCAGCAATGCGCGGGTGAGGGTGGATTTCCCGCAACCGCTTTCGCCGACCAGCCCCAGACGCTCGCCCTTATGGAGGGTAAAGCTCACGTCGTTCACGGCGCGGAAGCTGCCCGGTTTGCCAAACAGCGTTTTGCGCGGGGTGCGGTAGTCGCGGCTGACCGATTGCACCTCCAGCAGGGGGGCGGTGGCGGGCGTGTCGGGCAGGGCGACGCGGTGGGCAGAGGCCGCGAACAGCATTTGCGTATAGGGGTGTTGCGGGTTGTGCAGCAGGGCTTGTGTCTCGCCCTGCTCCAGAATCTCGCCGTGGCGCATGACGGTGATGCGGTCGGCCATGTCGGCGACCACGGCCAGATCATGGGTGATCATCATCAGCCCCATCCCGTCCTCGCGAGCAAGCTTGGTCAGCAGGTCAAGGATTTGCGCCTGCGTGGTCACGTCCAGTGCGGTCGTCGGCTCATCCGCGATCAACAGGCGGGGGCGCAGGGCGATGGCCATGGCGATGACAACGCGCTGGCGCTGCCCGCCCGACAGCTCGTGCGGGTAGCGGGTGAGGGGAAAGGCGTCTTGGGGCAGGCCGACGCGGGTGAGGGTTTCGGCCGCGCGGGCCATGGCGTCTGCTTTGCTGGTGTCTTCGTGTACCCTGATCGTTTCGGCCACTTGGTCGCCGATGGTTTTGACGGGGTTCAGCGCGGTCATCGGTTCCTGAAACACCATGCCGATGTCATTGCCGCGCATGGCACATAGCGCGTTCTCGTCCAGTTGTGTCAGGTCCTGGTCCCCCAGCATGATCCGGCCAGAGGTGCGCCCGCCCGCAGGCAACAGCTGCATCGTGGCCAGCGCTGTCATGGACTTGCCCGACCCGCTTTCGCCCGTGATCGCGACAATCTCGCCCGCGTGGATGGTCAGGCTCACGTCCTTGAGGATGTCGAAGCTGTGGATCGACAGGCTCAGGTTCTGGATGCTGAGAAGGCTGCTCATGTGCGCACCCTGCGCAGGCGCGGGTCAAGGTAGTCGCGCAATCCGTCGCCCATGAGGTTGAGGCCAAGCACCGCGAGGATGATCGCACAGCCGGGCATCAGTGCCATATGCGGTGCGATGCTCACCATCGTTTGCGCGTCTGCCAACATGCGCCCCCACGAGGGCAGTGGCGGCTGCGCACCAAGGCCCACATAGCTGAGGCCTGCTTCGGCCAGAATGCCAAGGCTGAACTGGATGGTGCCCTGCACGATCAGCAGATTGGTGAGGTTGGGCAGGATATGCTCGGCCGAGATGCGCAGGCGCGATTTGCCTGCGACACGGGCGGCAAGGATGAACTCCCGCTCCCACAGGCTCAGCGCAGCGCCGCGGGTGATGCGGGCGAAGACGGGGATGTTGAAGATGCCGATGGCGATGATGGCGTTGATGGCGCCTGCGCCGAAGACGGCGGTAATGAGGATCGCGATGACAAGGCTGGGGAAGGCGAAGACCAGATCGTTGCCGCGCATGATCACTTCGTCCAGCAGGCTACCCCTCCGCGCCGCTGCCCAAAGGCCCAGCGGAATGCCCAGCCCCATGCCGATGCCCACCGCCACCAAAGCCACCGCAAGCGAGGTGCGCGCGCCGACCATGATCAGGCTCAGGATGTCGCGGCCAAAGTGGTCGGTGCCCAGCAGGTGGGTCAGGGAGGGGGATTGCAAACGGTCAGGGATGCTGAGCGCGGCGTGATCGAAGGGGGTATAGATGAACGACAGCAAAGCCGCAGCGATGAAGATCGCAGACAGGATTCCGCCAAGGATGAGGTTACGGATCATGCGCGTGCCCTCAGCCTTGGGTCAATGGCCGCATAGGCCAGATCAACCGCAAAGTTCACAAAGATCACGGCAAAGACCAGCAGCATCGTCACACTTTCCACCACGATCAGATCGCGAGCCGAGATGGACTGGAAAATGAGCCGCCCGAGACCGGGGAGGTAGAACACCTGCTCGATAATAATCGCCCCCGCCAGCAGGAAGGAGAATTGCAGCCCGATGATGGTCAGCACAGGGATCATCGCGTTGCGCAGCCCGTGGCGCCACAGTGCTTGGCGTGCGCTTAACCCCTTGGCGCGGGCGGTGCGCATGAAATCCTCGCCCAGTACATCGAGCAGGGAAGAGCGCATGACCCGCGCAAGGATCGCCGCTTGCGGCAGGGCCAGCGCAATCGCGGGCAGGGTGAGGGAGTGGAGCCCCGCAAACAGCCCTTCGTCCCAACCGATAAAACCACCCGCCGAAAACCACCGCAGCTTGATCGCGAACAGCAAGACCAGCATCATCGCGAACCAGAAATTCGGGATCGCTACGCCCAGTTGCGTGGCCCCCATGACGCCAATATCTCCCATGCGCCCACGACGCGAGGCCGCGTAAATTCCTGCGGGAAAGGCAATGAGCGTTGACAGCGTCAGCGCATAAAGCGCCAGCGGCAGCGACACCCACAACCGCTGGGCCACCATATCCGCCACCGGCGTGCGGTAGGTATAGGACGTCCCGAAATCCCCTGTCAGCATACCCGTGACCCACGATACATACCGCTGGGATTTGGTCTGATCCAAGCCAAGCTCGGTGCGCAATGCTGCAAGCGTCTCGGGCTGCGCGTTCATCCCCAGCATAAAGGACGCAGGATCGCCGGGGGCCACCTCGATCACGGTAAAGATCACCAGTGAGGCCACAGCGAGGCTGATCACAAGGGAAAGAAATCTTTTGAGAGTATAACGCAGCATCGGCCACAGGTTAGGCTTTGGTGGAGGGGCGGTCCAGCGGGATTTGCGTCTCTGAGCGGCGCAGCAAACACCTTTGGACGCAAAAAGTTCCCTAAAAATACATTGGCTTTTTGTCGGAACGGTTTCACCGGGCTTTGCATTGATTCCCCATACAAGACAGCGCAAAGGCGCTTAACTGAAAGGGAATAACAAAATGACAACGTTTAAAAAATCCGCAGCTATCACCGCACTGACACTGACCACAGCTTTGGCTGCACCATTCGCCGCCTCTGCCGCGCCGATGTCCGATCTGAATTCCATGACATGCTCGGAGTATAACGATCTGTCTGTTGCCGAGCAGAATGCGGTCGCCATCGCAGCTGTAGCGGAACTAAGTGACAACGCAGCTGCCACAATCGAGGACAACAACGGCGTCGCAAAAGCGACAGATCCGCTGGTGGGTGAAAAGGCCGAGGAAAGCCCATCAGGCTCAGCAAACACCATTGCAGACAGCGATGGCACCGCGACCGCTACAAGCACAGTGCCCGCCGGCAATGATGAGGTGCGCTTTGCCGAAGAGATCAAGATTCTGAACCTCACCTGCGAGCGTAACGGTGATGCAATGATCCTCGAGGCCGCCGCTGGCATGTCAGGTACCCGTTAAGACGTCCGACAATCGCGCCTTAGCGGCGTGACCATGAAGGGGGCCGCATCGCGCGGGCCCCTTTTCTTTTGTGCAGTGACGACTAGCTGGTGGGCAATGGGACACCCTTTATTTATCGGGCACGAAATTTTTCGCGGCTCCAGCTATGGCACACATCACCCGTTGCGGGTGCCAAGAGTGTCAACGGTCATAGACCTGAGCCGCGCGATGGGGTGGTTGCCGGCCGATCAATATATCTCATCGCCGCGCGCCAAGCCCCACGCGCTGCATGCGTGGCATGACCCTGCCTATGTCGCGGCGCTACAGCGGGTCGAGGCGGCGCAAGAGACTGAGGAGGGCGACAAGGAACGCTTTGGCATCGGGACGCATAGCAACCCCGTATTCCCCGAGATTTTCCGCCGTCCCGCCACGGCGGCGGGTGGCTCGATCCTTGCGGGGGAGCTGTTGGCGAAGGGCGGCGTGATCTACAACCCTGCGGGGGGTACGCACCACGGGATGCGGGGCCGCGCTAACGGGTTTTGCTATCTGAACGATCCCGTGCTGGCGATGCTGTCGCTGCGCCACCACGGCGCGCAACGGATCGCCTATGTCGATATTGATGCGCATCATTGTGACGGTGTGGCGACGGGGTTTGCGGGCGATCCCGATTGCCTCATGATCTCGGTCCATGAGGAAGGGCTGTGGCCGCGTACGGGGCAGATTGATGATGATGCGGGCGGCAATGCGGTGAACCTGCCAGTGCCGCGTGGGCTGCGTGACGTAGATATGGCGCATATCGCGCAAGCGCTGATCCTGCCGCTGGTGGCGGATTTCGCGCCCGATGCAATCGTGTTCCTATGTGGCGCGGACGGGGTCGAGGACGATCCGCTGGCGCATCTGAGCCTCAGCAACAACGCGCATTTCGAGGTGCTGCGCGGGATTATGGCGCTGGGCGCGCCGCGTCTGCTGGTGCTGGGCGGCGGCGGCTATAACCCGTGGACCGTAGGGCGGCTTTGGACGGGCGTTTGGGGTATCCTCAACGGTCACACCCCGTCCGAGGAGGTGACGCAGGAAGCCGAGGAGGTGCTGCGCGCGCTTGAGTTTGTAGGGAACAGTCGCGGGCGCAATCCGCCCGGGCATTGGTTCACCGCGCTGCGCGATAGGCCGCAGGAGGCCGCAGAGATATCACCGGTGGTGCGCCAGCGGGTGCGCTTGCTTGCGCAGCGGTCAGGGTTGGGGCGGTAGACGGCGATGCGGCTGGCCAGAGGGCCAGGAAGCCGAGAACCAGAACAACAGTTGCCGTTGTCATCGCGTGCTTGACGCCGATCAGGTTCAGCTGGCTGCGAAAGGGTTCTTTGGAGCTTTTGTGCCGCAGCTTTTGTTGCGCATATTTTGCGCCTGCCCAGCCGCCGATCGCTGCCCACCACAAAAGCGTGGCCTCTGGTGTGCGTTGGTCTTTTGCAATGGCGGCCTGTTTGTCGGACGCAAACTGACGGTACGTCGCGAGGTTCACCAAAACCAGATAGGCAATGAAAGCCAAGAGTATCAAAAATATCGTCACGCTAAAATGTCCGTCAGCTCACTCTTGGAGCTACAATAACGCGAAAAGGCCCCGCTGTGTGGGGCCTTTTCTTGGTCGTATGATGGCAGGTCGTGCAGGGCGGATTAGTCCGCCCAGCTGACCGCTGTAAGGTCGTTGGCTTGGGTCGGCGCATTGGCCCAGAGACCTTGCACATCTGCCTTCGCCACTGACAGGGCCGCCAGCTGGAACAGGTAGCCGTTCACGTAATCCTGCGCGATCATCTCTTGGGCGGTGCCCAACATTTTTGTGCGCATGTCGGGGTCCGTGGTGCTGTTGAGGGTGGTCATCAGTTCTTGGAAACCGGGGTTGTCGTATTGGAAGTAATAGTCGGGGTTGGCGTAGATGCCGATGTCCATCGGCTCTGTGTGGCTGACGATGGTCAGGCCAAAGTTCTTGCCCTTGAAAACCGATTCCAGCCACTGCGCCCATTCGACATTGATGATCTCGGCCTTGATGCCCACCTCGGCCAGTTGCGAGGCGATGATCTCTCCGCCGCGGCGCGCGTAGGAGGGGGGTGGCAGGTAGAGCGTTGTCTCGAACCCGTCGGCAAAGCCTGCTTCGGCCAGAAGGGCGCGGGATTGATCGGGGTTATAGGCGCTGCCCGCAGTCAGATCGACATAGGCCGGATTGTGCGGGGCGAAATGCGTGCCGATGGGCGTGCCATAGCCGAACATTGCGCCGTCGATGATGGCCTGACGGTCAATGGCGTGGGCCAGTGCTTCGCGTACCTTCGGGTTGTCGAAGGGCGGCATTTTGTTGTTGGTCGACAGGATCGTCTCACCCTCGGTCGAGCCTACGAGGACTTGGAACCGCGGGTCGGCCTCGAACTGGGGCAGGTTTTCGGGGGCGGGAAAGCCCGAGAAGACGTCGATGTCTTCCGCCATCATCGCACCCAAAGCTGCCGTAGGGTCGGAGATGAACTTGAACGTGGCAGAGGTCAGCACCGCAGGCGTGCCCCAGTAGTTCTCGTTGCGCGAAAGCTCGATCTTGTCGCCTTGGGTCCAGCTGTCGAATTTGAACGCGCCCGTGCCGATGGGGGTCTGTTTGATGGTGTCGATGCTTTCGGGCGCGACAATCACCGCGTCGCCCCATGCGAGATTGAACAGCATGTTGCCGTTCGGCTCTGACAGATTGATCTCGACCGTGGCGGCGTCGATGACGTTGACCTCTTTGATTGCAGCGTACAGCGCCTTTTGCGCGTTTGTGCTGTCTTCGGCCAAGATACGGTCGAGCGAGAATTTCACGTCTTCCGCATCCATTGTGGTGCCGTCATGGAAGGTGACGTTGTCGTTCAGGATGAAGATATAGTTCAGCCCGTCTTCCGAGATGTCCCAGCTTTTGGCCAAACCGGGGATGACGGCACCGGTGCTGTCAAAGCGGGTCAGACCTTCGAAGACGTTTGAATAGAGCACGCTATCAATGGCTCCGGCGGCGGCGCTGGTCGGGTCCAGATGCGGCGGCTCAAGCTGGATCGCGATGGTGATATCGTCTTTTGCACTGGCGGCACCGGCCAGAAGGGCGGCAGTGCTCACGCCGAGCAGAAATGTGCGGAGGTGGTTCATGGTAGGCTCCCAAAGGGTTTTCGTTGAGCGCAACGTAGGCGACAGGCCCGCTAGGGGGCAAGGAGAAACCTTGCGGCAACTATGGCGGTGGGGTAGGCGGATGACCTTGGATTATTTGGAAAGGCGCAGGGCATGGCGGTATTAGGCGTGGATTTCGGGACGTCGAATTCGGCGGCGGGGGTGGCGCGGGATGGTGCGCCACATCTGATTGCGCTGGAGGCGGGGCAGATGACGCTGCCGACGGCTGTGTTCTTTGATTTCGACCGCAAGAAGATGGTGATCGGCAGTGCGGCGGGTGAGGCGCTTCTTGCGGGGGAAGAGGGGCGCTATATGCGGGCGCTCAAGAGCCTGCTGGGTGCGCCGCTGATGCGCGAGAAGCGCAACCTTCTGGGCGAAAAGCTGGATTTCATTGACATTGTAGCGCGGTTTTTGACGCGGATTAAAAGCGCGGCAGAGGCGCAGAGCGGTCAGGTCTTTGACCGTGCGCTGTCTGGACGTCCTGTGCGGTTTCATCCGGACGAGGCGCGCAATGCGCAGGCGCAGGTCGATCTGCGCGAGGCGTATATGCGCGCAGGATTTAGCGATGTCGCCTTTATGTACGAGCCAGAGGCCGCAGCACTGTCGAACCGTGCTGTGTTGGGCGCAGGCGATCTGGGCTTGATCGTGGATATTGGCGGCGGGACCTCGGATTTTACGCTGTTTCGCAACGGGGCTGCAGGGATAGATATTCTGACCAGCCATGGTGTGCGTCTGGGCGGGACGGACTTTGACCGCGCGTTGAGCCTTGAAACGGTGATGCCATTGCTGGGGCGGGGCAGCCAGATACGCCATGCCTTCGGCTCTGATACCCATGTAGCGCCTGCCACCATATTCAACGATCTGGCGACATGGCAGAAGATTCCGTTTCTTTATGCGCCCGACAGCCGGCGTCTGGCGGCGGATTTGCTGAAATATGCAGCCGAGCCTGACAAGCTGGAGCGGTTGGTTTCAGTATTGGGTGACGAATTGGGGCATGACGTTGCCTTTGCCGTTGAGGCGGGCAAGATCGGGGCCAACACGGGCGGTGCGGGCGAGATTGACCTGCGGGTCGTCGAGCGTAAGTTGGCGGTGTCTTTGGAGGCCGCGCAGGTGGGCGCAATCCTTTCGCCAATGACGGGTGATATGGCGCGGGCTGCCCTGACCACAGTCGCGCAGGCGGGTGTTGAGCCGCAGGCGGTCACGCATCTGGTCTTTGTTGGCGGGTCGAGCCTGATGCAGGTGACGCGGGACGCGTTGTGTGATGTTTTCCCGCAGGCGAAGGTACATGCGGGGTCGGCGTTGACGGCGATTGTGGATGGGCTGGGATTGGCCGCCGAGGATGCTTTTGACTGATATGGCAGAACGGGGGCCAGCCCCCTTGGCCCCGATGGGGCCAATCCCCCCGAAGGATTTAGGGCCAGAAAAACAGGGGTCTAGGATTTGGGCAGGAGAAGTGTCTCTAGCGCGGCGGCCATGACGCAGGCGCTATCGAGCATGTCGTCGACGCCGATCCACTCGTCGGGTTTGTGGGCGAGTTCCAGCACGCCGGGCCCGTATGCGATGCAGTTTTTCAGCGTGCCGATGCGGTCGATGTGTTTTTGGTCATAGGTGCCGGGTGAGGCGACGTATTCGGGGGGCTTGCCCATCACGTCCTCGATGGCGCGGGCGATGGTTCGGACCACGGGGGCGTCGCGGTCCGTCATGGAGGGCAGGACCGAGTTTATCTCGGTCAGCTCGTAGTCGAAATCGGGGCGGGTGGTGCGCAGCCCTTCGAGCAGCTCGGTGACTTCGGCGCGGACATCGTCGAGCGGTTCTTCGACCAGAAAGCGGCGGTCGATGGTGATGCGGCAGGTGTCGGGGACGCAGTGGGCGGGCAGGCCGGTAAAGTCGTCGTTTTGTTCGCGTTGGCCGCCGTGAATGGAGTTGATATTCATCGTGGAGCTGCGCGCGCCCTCTGGCACGACGGGCATGTCGGTGGTGCGTTTGGCCATGGCGGGAAAGAGTTTGTCCTCGAACTCGGACAGGACCGCGCCCATGTGGCGCACGGCGCAATCGCCCAAGAAGGGCATGGAGCCATGGGCGATTTCGCCTTTTGTCTCGATCTCGGCCCACCAGCCGCCGCGGTGGCCAAGGCAAATGCGGTCCTTGTTCAGCGGCTCGGGGATGATGACGTGTTGGACGCGGGCGGGATTGAAGTAGCCTTGTTCTGCAAGGTAGGCGACGCCGCCGTAGCCGCCTGATTCCTCATCCGCAGTGCCTGATATTTCGATGCTGCCTGCGAAGTCGGGGTGAACCTCGATGAAGGTTTCTGCGGCGATGATGGAGGCGGCGAGCCCGCCTTTCATATCGCAGGCGCCACGGCCGTAGATTTTGCCATCGTGTAAGGTGGCGGCGAAGGGGTCGAAGGTCCAGCCGTTGCCGACCTCGACCACGTCTGTGTGGCTGTTGAAATGCACGCATTCGCCTGCGTGTGTGCCCTCGCGTCGTGCGATGATGTTCCAGCGGGGATATTTTGAGCTGTCGCCCGGTGTGCCGTGGGCGCGGATCAGCTGCGTCTCGAACCCGTGGGCCTTCAGGCGGGTATCGAGGTATTCGCAGATCGCGAGATAGTCCTGACCGGGCGGGTTGAGCGTGGGGATGCGGATGAGGTCTTGGGTCAAAGCGACAAGGTCGTCGCGCTTGGCGTGGATGGCGGTGGAGAGCGGCGTTTGCATTGCAGACCTCTTTGCGGTGAAGGGCTGCGCCCCTATGGGCGGCATACCCTTGGCCAAGTGATTGTGATTTAGGTCTATCATTGCGGAACATGCCCCAAGCGCAAGGGGCTTGTGTTGGCGGGGGGGCTGCGCGACACATTGGGTGCGGAATGTAGGGAAGCAGATGAGCAAAGCACAGAGCGTGAACACAGGGCGCAAAATATGGCAGGCGGTGCGCGGCGGTGTTGCGCAGATTACGGATACCAACCTTGCGCTTGTTTCGGCAGGCGTCGGGTTTTTCGGGATGCTGTCGATCTTTCCCGCGATTGCGGCGCTGATTGCGGTGCTGAGCCTCGTATCGGATGCCGATGTGGTCATCGAGCAGTTGCAGCAGATGAGGGGTTTTTTGCCCAAGGACGTCTATGATATTTTCTACGCGCAGATTTTGACGCTTGTGACCACCAGTCCGGACCGATTGGGATGGGCGGGGGCGATTTCGATCGTGGCGGCGCTATGGTCTGCGCGGGCGGGCGTTGCGGCGATGATGACAGGCTTGAACGCGGTTCACGGTGAGAAGAACCGCGCCACGGCCTCGCACTACTTTCGGGCTGTGATGCTGACACTGGCGCTGGTCGGGGTTGGGGTTGTCGCGCTGACTGCGCTGGTGGTGGCGCCTGTCGTGCTGGCCTTTGTTCCGCTGGGCGGGGTGGCTACCGTGGTGGCCGAGACGTTGCGCTGGACCATTGCGGTGACTGTATTGCTGGCGGGGGTCAGCGTGCTGTACCGTTTCGGGCCGAACCGCGGCAAGATGAGTAACCGCCGCGCTGTGCGGATCGGGGCGGCTGTGGCCGTGGCCAGTTGGGCGCTGCTGTCGGTAGGGTTTTCGTACTATGTGGCCAACTTCGGCAATTACAATCAGGTCTATGGCTCTATCGGGGCGGTGATTGCGATGCTGATCTGGCTGTGGCTCAGCAGTTTTCTGATCCTGCTGGGCGCCGTTGTGAACGCCCAGATCGAGCGGCACTTCTACGGGCTTATCACGCCCGACGGTGCCTCCCCGTTCGATGAGAGCGGGAAGGCATAGCGGTTACGCGTGCAGCGTTTCTGTGGATGAGAAGAACATCGCCTGACTGACCGCCGAGATGACCTGATCTTCGGTATAGGGTTTGGAAATCAGGAATGCGGGCTCTGGCTTGTCGCCCGTCAGCAGGCGTTCGGGGAACGCAGTGATAAAGATCACCGGACGCATCCCCAACTCGGCCAGCATGTCGTTGACCGCGTCGATCCCCGAGGAGTTATCGGCAAGCTGGATGTCGGCAAGGATGAGATCGGGCACATCGGCGCGGGCAAGTGCTGTGGCCTCGTCGCGTGTGCGGGCGATGCCCGTAACGCGGTGGCCCATGTCGGCCACGATGCTTTCGATGTCCATCGCGATGATGGCCTCATCTTCGATGATCATAACCGATCCGGTGACCGCATCCGCCATTTCACGGCGGGCGATGGCGACCAGTTCTTCTGCCTCTGACTTGTCCACGTTCAGGATGGTGGCGATGTTGTCATAGGAGAACCCCTCGATCGTGTAGAGAAGCAGCGCCTCGCGGCTGTTGTTGGTCAGTGTTGCCAGATGTTTCTGTGCTTTGGCGCGGGGGCCTTGCTCGCCATCTTCGACCGGTGCGCCTGCGCTGGACCAGATACCATAAAGCACGCGGAACAGCCCCGTCTTCACATCCGTGCCGTCCAGCACGGAGCGGTCTGCAAGGATCGCCTCAAGCGTTGCTGCAGCGAATGTATCGCCACTGGTCTGGCTGCCCGTGAGGGCGCGGGCGTAGCGGCGCAAATAAGGGATGAAAGTCCCGAGCTGGTCGCTTAGGTTCGGGGTGGTTTTTGCATCACTCATTATGGCGAGTCCTTATTTTTTGATATATTGGGAACCAAACGCTCGTGAGCTGCGTTAGGTTCCGTGAGCCAACAAATATTTAGTTTACGTGATCGGGAATAGATGTCGAGAGAAGATGATAACAAGAACCACGAGGAGGTTATCGACGAAAACCTGCGCCGTGTGTTTCAGGAAAAGGTGGATGAAGGTATCCCTGACCGGTTTATGTCTTTGCTTGAACAGCTCAAGCAGCAAGACAGCGATCAAGGCAAGCAGGGATGAGCGCAGCTGATCCGCGCGACGAGTTGGTGGATCACCTTCCGGCGATGCGTGCTTTTGCCATATCCCTGACCCGCAACAGCGCTGTGGCTGACGATATGGTGCAGGACACGCTGGTAAAGGCGTGGACGAATATTGATAAATTCCACGTAGGCTCCAACATGCGGGCGTGGCTTTTTACGATTCTGCGGAACACGTATTATTCCTCGCGGCGCAAGTCGAAGCGCGAAGTGGCCGACGTCGATGGTGCCTTTACCGAAAGCCTTGCGGAAAAGCCTGCCCATGACGGGCATCTGCAAATGAACGACTTTCGCGCCGCCCTTGCCAAGCTGAAGGACGAGCAGCGCGAGGCACTGTTGTTGGTCGGCGCATCCGGCTTCTCCTATGAAGAAGCGGCAGAGATGTGTGGCGTGGCGATCGGCACGATGAAAAGCCGCACCAATCGGGCGCGCAAGCAACTGGCCGAATTAATGGGCCTGAACGAAGACGAGGCGATGGAGATGACAGATGACGCAACCATGTCCGTTATTTCAGCCTCCAGAGGATCAAGTTTCTAGGCCATGACCTCAGGTTTCTTGCGCAGTGGGTTGTTCGGTGGCCTTGCCTTTCGCGTCCTTTTGTTTCTGTCGCTGACCTTGTTGCCCATCGGTCTTGTGGCTGTGCTGCAAACCCAGCAAATTTCGCAACAAAGCAAACGCGCCGCCGAGCTGTCGTTGCTGGGGGTGACCGATCAGGTCGTCGCGACCCAGCGCACGATGTTGCAAGAGGCGCTGGGCGCGGGGCGGGCATTGGCGACTGTTGTCGGTCTGGTGCAGGATGACCCGCGGCAATGCTCGGACTTTCTGGACAGCTATAGACGTGAAGTGCGCAAATATCTGTTGGTGGGGTTTGTACGTGCTGACGGGATGATGGAGTGTTCTTCCGACTTCAAAACCTATGATCTGTCTGCACGGCCAGCGGTGCAAGCCGCGCTGGCAGGTGGGGTGCGCACCGTCACAGCCATCGAAGACGCGCCTGTATCGGGCGAGGATGTGGTGGTCGTCACCGTTCCTGTGCTGAGAAAAGAGGAGCCGAACGGCTTTGTCTTTATCTCGATCCCGCAATCCGAGCTGATGCCTGACCAGATCGAGAAACATCAAGCGGCACCGCAGTCGATGATCACGTTTAATGCCCTTGGCGAAATTGTAATTGCAGACGGCGACAAAGGTATCGCGGCATCCGAGCTGCCTGCGAGCTATATGCTGGAGCAGCTTGCCGGTGATGCACGTCAGGTATTCACAGATGTTAATCAAAACGGCGTCGCCCGGGTCTATGCCATGACGCAGATCGTGCCAAAGGCTGTGTTCGCGCTCAGCGTTTGGCCAGTGGATACGCCGATGTTGGAGACGGATTTTACAGGGCGTTTATCGGCGCTTTTGCCGATTGCTATGTGGGTGGCCAGTCTTGTGGTGGCGTTTTGGGCGCTGAACCGGCTGGCGATCACGCATATTCGCAAATTGGGCCGCCAAATGCGCCACTTTGCCCTGAACCGCACGCTGCCGCGCAAACCCTTGGGGGAAAACCTGCCCGTCGAGATTGTCGCGATGGAGAAATCCTTCCTCGGGATGGCGGGATCGATCCTGCAAGACGAAGCCCGCCAAGAGGACAGCCTGCGCGAAAAAAACATCTTGCTGAAAGAAGTGCATCACCGCGTCAAAAACAACCTGCAACTTATTTCGTCGATTATGAACATGCAGATCCGCCAAGCGCCGACCGAGGCGAACCGCCGCGTGCTGCAACGGCTTCAGGATCGCATCCTCAGCTTGGCGACCGTTCACAAGAGCCTGTATCAGGACAATGAGATGACCCGCGTGGATGCGGGGATATTGCTGCGCGAAATTGTGGCCCGCAGTCTGGCTGTCGGGATGGAGCCAAAGGCGGGTATCCGCGTGACCGAAGACTATGACGACATCATCGTCGCCCCCGATGATGCCGCCCCGTTGACCTTGCTGGTGTCCGAGGCTGTGACAAATGCGCTCAAATACGTGCCGCAGGACCAGCCGGGGAAGGCCGAGTTGGGCATTTACCTGAAGTATACCGGCCCTGAGATGGCGATGCTGCGGGTGGTAAACACCGCAGGTGGCGCCGCGCTGGAAGAGGGCACGGGCCTTGGGTCGCGTCTGATCCAGGCTTTTGCACGGCAGTTGAACGGCAACCTCGAACTGGTCGAGGAAGACGACAAGTATGTGCTGGAGCTGTCATTCCCCGTGCCCAAAACGGACAAGGCAACCAACGACTTCTGAGTGTAACACCACACTTAAACTACGGCAGGGCGGGAACTTTTTATTCCGCATCGCCGTTGAGGCAGTGAACCTGTTATGAATGGAGGCAGAAAATGACAATTGAGATTTTCTTTGGCAGCCTCGCTGCGCTTTTGGTTGTTGCTGCGATTGTGCTCGTGATGACATCACAAAGCGGTATGAACCTGATCTCGCCCGGTCGGCAACGTGGCGACAAGCAATCGGCGCGTGAGCGGCAAAAGAATTGACCTGTATCTAAAAGACGGGCGGCGTGAGTGCGCTGACGATCTCGCAGGGGACGTCGCCGATGTTTCGGAAACGATGCGGCTGTTTGCTGTCGAACAGATAACCATCGCCCTGTCGCAATACGGCCACCGCATCCCCCACCGTCAACTCGATCTCGCCTTTGGTGATGATTCCCGCCTCTTCGCCGTCATGGGCCAGAAATTCGGGGCCCGTGTCGGCGCCCGAGGGATATGTTTCATGCAAAACTTGCAGAGTATGGTCGCGTGCGTTGCCAAGTTGGCGCAAGGATACCTGACCCGGCCCTGAGGGGGCGACTTGGGTAAATTCGGTGGCGCGGTAAAACACTTTGGGGCTATCTGCGTCTTCGATTGCGCCAAAAAACTCCGCCATGGAAATCGGGATCGCGTCCAGCAGACTTTTGAGCGAGGCGACAGAGGGCGAGGTTTTATCCGTTTCGATCAACGAAATAGTGCCGTTGGTCAGCCCCGCACGCGCCGCCAACTCACGCTGCGACAGGCCGCGTTCTGTCCGGATGTTTCTAAGCCGTTGTCCAATATCCAAAGGGTTCGTCCTGTCGTTATCCGTGCCCGCCTCAGGGCGGCGGTATTTTGCGCGACATGACCACTGTGCGGTTAAAAATACAAGTCGCGGAAGTATGGTGATTGACAATTATATTAAACGCGCAGAATGGTTTTATTAAACGCGGACTGCCCGCGTACGGTTTTCACACTCATTCAGGATTATTTCATGGCCAGCACCGCCAAACGCACGCCCCGCAAAAGCGCAAAAAAAAAGCCGCAGATCGCTGTCGTCGCAGAGCCGACACCGGTAACCTATACCAACGCCGATCTGGTTGCGCGTCGCGAGGCCGCTGTGCCACGCGGTGTGGCCTCGGCCGCGCCCGTCTATGCGGCCTATGCCGAGAACGCAGAGCTGTGGGACGTCGACGGCAAACGCTTTATTGATTTTGTGGGCGGCATTGGTGTGCTGAACACAGGCCACCGTCATGCGGGCGTTGTTGCGGCTGCCAAGGCGCAGGAAGATCTGTACACGCATACCTCTTTTCAGGTCGTGCCCTACGCGCCCTATATCGAGTTGGCGGAAAAGCTGAACGCGCTGGCGCCGGGTGATGCGCCCAAAAAGTCCTTGCTGGTCACCACTGGCGCCGAAGCGGTTGAGAACGCGGTCAAGATTGCGCGTGCCGCCACTGGCCGCCCCGGTGTGATCGCCTTTACAGGTGGCTACCATGGCCGCACGCTGCTGACACTGGGCATGACGGGCAAAGTCAGCCCCTACAAAAAGGGCGTCGGCCCGTTCCCTGCCGATGTCTTCCGCGCGCCGTTCCCCTCTGTGCGCGATGGCATCACGGTGGATGACGCGATCACGGGCCTGAAGAACCTGTTCCTCACGGATGCAGAGCCAAGCCGCATTGCCTGCATGATCATCGAGCCTGTCTTGGGCGAGGGCGGCTATACGCCAGTGCCGTTCGAGATGATGACCCAGCTTCGCGATATTTGTGACGAACATGGCATCTTGCTGATTGCGGATGAGGTTCAGGCTGGTTTTGGCCGTACGGGCACATGGTTCGCGATCGAACATTCGGGCGTTGAGCCTGACCTGATCACTGTGGCGAAATCCATGGCGGGTGGCTATCCGCTGGCGGGTGTGATTGGCCGCGCCGATGTGATGGACGCGATGGAGCCCGGTGGCCTTGGTGGCACTTATGGCGGCAACCCTGTGGCTTGTGCTGCGGCTTTGGCGGCGATCACCGCGATTGAGGACGAGGGCCTGCTGGCGAAATCCATCGCGATGGGTGACAAGCTCAAGGCGCGCTTTGCCGAGATCGGTGCCCGTGCTGCCCCCTACCGCATGTGGGACATTCGCGGCCTCGGCGCGATGGTCGCGGTCGAGTTTGTGACCGACTTTAACACCGTCACCCCTGACGCGGCGCTGACCAAGCGCGTGATTGCCCACGCGATGGAGCGTGGCCTGCTGTTGCTGAGCTGTGGCATGCACGGCAATGCAATCCGCGTGATGGTGCCGCTGACAGCGCCGGACGAGATCGTAGACGAAGGTCTGGCGATTTTCGAGGAATCGCTGGCGGCGGCAGTGGCCGAGCTGGGCTGAGCCCTGCTTCAAATCTTGAGATGAAGGGACGCGTAGGGGGAAACCTCTGCGCGTTTTTTCTTTGGGGTGGTTTGGTTTTGTCGCTATGCACGGCGGCGAGGGAGATAGGGAATGATGCGCCTTTTGGTGGTGATGTTAGCCGTGTTCTGGGCGGCGGCTGCGCTGGCCCAGGATGCGGTGCGCGTCGGGCTGTTCGGCATGGTTGAGCAGGTCGCGCCCTTGGTCGTTGCGGGACGCGAAGTGGCGGTGGCTGACGGCGTGCCGGTGATCAGCCCGCTGGGGCGGGGCCAAAAGCTGGCTGTGGGTGATACGGTTGCGATCACGGCGGGGGTGATGGACGGGACGCTCACGGCGGTCCGCATTCTGGAGGTATATCCCGTTGTCGGGCCGGTGAGTTCTGTGTCTGAAGGCCGCGCCGTGATCATGGGCAGTGCGGTGCATGTGCCGCCTGATGTCACGTTCAAAAAAGGGCGCTGGGCGGCGCTCAGCGGGTTCTGGAGCGGGACGACCGTAATCACCACCAACATCCGCCGCGTTGATGGGGCCGGGTTTGCGCAGCTGACTGGGGCGGTGGACCCGCAGGCGTTTGCGATTGGGGGCAGTACGTTGCACGGGGTGGTGCCACCTGTTGATAGCTTTGGCGACGCTCCGTGGATGATCAGCGGGACGGCTGTCTTGGACGGGGTGCAGGTGCAGTTGATGTCGAAGGGGTTGTTCGGGAACGGGGCCGAGGTTGTCTTGTGGCAGGGCCATGCATCGGCCCCTGTGGCTTCGCAGACCTATATGATTCACGGGACGGGGGTGATGGGCACAGCGCGCGATGCGCAGATGCCCGCCCCCGGCGTTTTGGTCGCACGCTGTGCGCAAGAGGGCCGTGTTTTGCGCAAGGCCCCCGACGGGATGCAAGCGGCGTTTGACGCGCTAGACTGCGCTAGTCATATTCCGGCGGACTGAACGTTTGCGCGCTGGCCCGTGACCAGCGGTCTTTATAGCCGTGGTGGTCGGGCGCATCGGCGTCCACCAGAAACCCGATAGGCAGATAGGGAAACGCCTTGTTGCCCTGCACCATCGAGCGGTCGGATTGCCGCTGCATCAGGTGGTGGGGCATAAATCCGCTGGGGTTGGACAGGCCCGCCGCGCCCGTCATCTCACCCAAGGCAAACAGCGTTTCGCGGTGGAAGCGGGCAACACGTTTTGATTTATGTTCGGGGTCAAGGGCGGCCGCACGCAACGGGTCTTGGGTCGCGACGCCGACGGGGCAGTGGTTGGTGTGGCAGGCCTGCGCCTGAATGCACCCGATCGAAAACATGAACCCGCGGGCCGAGTTGCACCAATCCGCCCCCAGCGCCAGTGCGCGGGCGATGTCGAAGGCCGATACGATCTTGCCCGCCGCGCCCAGTTTGATCTGATCGCGGATGCCCGCGCCGCGAAGGGTGTTATGCACAAATGTCAGCCCCTCGACCATGGGCATGCCGACGTGGTTGGCAAATTCCAAGGGGGCTGCCCCCGTGCCGCCTTCGGCACCATCGACGACGATGAAATCAGGCGTGATGCCTGTCTCAAGCATGGCTTTGACCATGCACATGAATTCACGTTGGTGGCCGATACACAGCTTGAAACCCACAGGCTTGCCGCCCGACAAATCGCGCAATTGGCCGATGAATTCGCACATCTCGATGGGCGTGGAAAAGGCGGAGTGGGCAGGAGGCGAGATGCAATCCTCTCCCATAGGAATGCCGCGGGCTTCGGCGATTTCCTCGGTGATCTTGCCCGCGGGCAGCATACCGCCATGGCCCGGCTTGGCACCTTGGCTCAGCTTCAGCTCGATCATTTTGACCTGCGGCAGTTGCGCGGTCTTGGCGAATTTTTCGGGATCAAAGCTGCCATCCTCTGCCCGCGCCCCGAAATAGCCTGATGCCACCTGATAGATCAGGTCCCCGCCGCCTTCCTTGTGGTAGCGGCTGACCGATCCTTCGCCCGTGTCATGGGCAAAGCCGCCTTCCTTTGCGCCCATGTTCAGCGCCTTGATCGCATTGCCCGACAGGGAGCCAAAGCTCATCGCGGAGATGTTGTAGATGGACGCGCTATAGGGCTGCGTGCAGGCATCGCCGCCGATGTCGATGCGGAAGTCGGTATTGTCGATGTGTTTGGGATACACCGAATGTGTCACCCAGCTATAGCCGCCGTCATAGACCCGCTTTTTCGTGCCGAAGGGGCGCGAATCTTCCTGACCCTTGGCGCGTTGATAGACAAGGCTGCGCTGATCGCGGCTGAATGGCTCTTCTTCTTGGTCGTCTTCCAGCAGGTATTGCCTAATTTCCGGGCGGATCATCTCCATCAAAAAGCGGATGTGGCCCAACACCGGATAGTTGCGCAGCACCGAGTGTGCGGTCTGGCGGACATCGTGCAGGCCGACCAGCGACAGATAGGCAAAGACCACAAAAGGCACCCAAAACCATGCGGACCATACAAAAATGGCAACCACGCTTAGCACGGTAAGGACCACCACAGCGGCAAAGGTGCTGTAGCGGGTGAGTTCGGACAGTTTGTGCATGGGGTTCTCCGGCAGTTTCAAGCGTGGCTAGCGTGCAAATATGTAGAGCCGATTAAGGCAGGGCTTTGCAAGGGCACCCTTTTACTGCTGATGTGGTTGTGATGTGTGCGTGCCTGTGTAAGGATTAACAAAGGGTTGAACGCCGCATCTGGAAAACCACGCGGTTTGCGGTTTTGTTTAAAAGGGGACGCAGTATATCACATTCGGACACGCTATGTTGGAAGACCGCCTTTATGACGCAGTATTTGTGCTGTTTCCACGGGCTTTCAATGGGCGTAAGGGAGGCTGTAAATGGCCTGTGCCGCAAGTTTAAGAGTGAGCTGATATGACCCCCTTCGCAATTGCCGGCGTGCAGATGTACGTCAATGCCCTGCAACCCAATGTCGATGGTATGATCCAACGGCTGGATATCCTGATGGCGCGGTTTCCGTGGACCCAGATGGTGCTGTTTTCCGAATTGGCGCCCTTTGGCCCGCTGGACCAGTATTCACTGCCGCCCCAGAACGACGCGCTGGAAAAGTTTCAGGCAGCGGCGGTCAAGCACAAGGTCTGGCTGATCCCGGGGTCCTTGTTCATCACCGACCCCGAAGACGGGCGCATCTACAACACCTCCGTTGTGATCAACCCCGAGGGTGAGATCATCCGCCGCTATGCCAAGATGTTTCCCTTCCGCCCGTACGAGTCCGGCATCGCGGCAGGGTCCGAGTTTTGTATCTTCGACGTGCCGGAGGTGGGCCGCTTTGGTCTGTCGATCTGCTATGATATGTGGTTCCCCGAAACCACGCGCCAGTTGACCAGTCAGGGCGTTGAGGTGCTGTTGCACCCTGTGCTGACAGGCACCACCGACCGCGATGCAGAGCTGGCGATTGCACGCGCCACCGCCGCGCAGTTCCAGTGTTATGTCTTTGACGTGAACGGGCTTGGCGCGGGCGGTGTGGGTAAATCCTGCGTGGTCGATCCGACCTCGATGGTGCTGCACCAGTCGGCGGGGCAGGAAGACATGTTCCCGATCGAGATTGATCTGGACATGGTGCGCCGCCAGCGTGAGACGGGGATGAAAGGCTTGGGTCAAGTGCTCAAGAGTTTCCGCGACCGGTCGACCGACTTTTCCGTTTATGACCGCACCAGCGGCACGGACGCCTTTTTGCAAACGCTGGGGCCGCTGGCGGTCCCGCAGCAGGGCACGACGGCGGGCCTTGATACCACAACGCCCGCGATGCGCGTGCCCTATACGCCCGACAGCGAAGGGCAGGACAGCCTGCCTGCCTTTGCCCACAAAACGCCGCCCGCCTTTGCCGAGGAACCATTGCCGAACCCCTCAGCCGGCACCGCGGTGCCTGTTGCACCAAAACCGATCGCCAAACCCGGCGTTATGACGGGCACGGCGCCAAACGATACATCCAGCGGCTAGAGGCCCCTGACAGGCGTAGGCAGGGTGTTGTGCCCTGCCTGTCGCGCCTTACCGGATGCCTTGTCGCGCAATATTTTGCGGAGAACGACGCATGCATTCGATGAGAGACTATTCATCAGCGATCCAGTTACGGTCTGACAGGTGGAGCGCCCTGCGCGAGGCCACAAGCGCGCTGACCCGCTCGCCCAATGCCTCGGAAATGGCGCAGCTGCGCGACGCGGTAGAGCAACTTTTTGATTCGCTGGGAATGATGGAGGGGTATTGGGCCTTTCCGGGCAAGGCCGCGTTCTCGTTGATCCGCCGTCATTTTGAGCAGGGCAAGCTGGACGATGTCAGCTTTGCCGTGAACCGGATCAGCCGCGCGCTGACCACAGGCGCGTATCGCCGCCGCTCGATCCCGTTGGAGCGCGACAGCGTGGATCAGGATGAAAAGGACGACGATGCCCACCAAAGCCCCGAAATGCGGGCATTGGCGAAACCCTATTTCGAAGTGCTGATCGTCGACAGCGTGAACGAACACAAGGAACGCTGGCTTAAATCCAACGTGACCAGCATGCGCCGCCCCGAGGATGCCTTTATCTATGAGGCGGTTGTGGTGTCGTCGATCGAGGATGCGCTGATTGCGGTGCTGTTCAATCACAACATTCAGGCCATCGTGGTGCGCCCCGGTCTGGTGCTGCACTCAGACAGCGTAGAGGAGATTTTGACGTACTATCTGGCCCGCGCCGGTGGCCGCCAAGAGATCGACGCAATTCCGCCTGAAAACTACGGACCGGAGCTGTGCCGCATGATCGCCCGCGTCCGTCCCGAGCTGGACGCCTATCTGGTGACCGAACGGTCGGTCGAGGACATCGCGGGCCTTGATTTGGGGATTTGCCGGCGGGTTTTCTATAACTCCGAAGACTTTATGGAGCTGCATCTGAACATCTTGCGCGGGGTGCAGGCCCGCAACAAGACGCCCTTCTTTAACGCGCTGGTCGAGTATTCCAAACAGCCGACAGGCGTGTTTCACGCGATGCCCATCAGCCGCGGGAAATCCATCACCCGCAGCCACTGGATTCAGGATATGGGCGCGTTCTACGGCCCCAATATCTTTCTGGCCGAAACCTCTGCTACGTCAGGGGGGCTTGATAGTCTGCTAGAGCCGAGCGGCCCCATCAAGGAAGCACAGGAACTGGCGGCGCGGGCGTTCGGGTCCAAACAAACGTTCTTTGCCACCAATGGCACCTCGACCTGTAACAAGATCGTCGTGCAGGCGCTATTGCAGCCCGGTGACATCGTGCTGGTGGACCGTGATTGCCACAAATCGCACCACTACGGCATGGTGCTGGCGGGCGCGCAGGTCAGCTATCTCGATAGCTATCCGCTCAGTAAATACTCGATGTACGGCGCGGTGCCTTTGTCCGAGATCAAAGAGCGCCTGTTAGAGATGAAACAGCAGGGCAAGCTGGACCGCGTGCGGATGCTGCTGCTGACCAACTGCACCTTTGACGGGCTGGTCTATAACGTCGAGCGCGTGATGCAGGAGTGTCTGGCGATCAAGCCTGATCTGATTTTCCTGTGGGACGAGGCGTGGTTCGCCTTTGGCCGCTTTAACCCGACCTACCGCCAGCGCACAGCGATGAATGCCGCCAATGTGCTGCGTGCCAGGTTCAAGACCGACAAACACGCCGCCGCCTATGCCGCCCAGCGCGAAGAGCTGAAGGACGCCGACGACGAGACATTGCTGGCTACCCGTCTGATCCCGCCGCCCGAGGCGCGGGTGCGGGCCTATTCCACCCAGTCCACGCACAAGACGCTGACCAGCCTGCGACAGGGCAGCATGATCCATGTCAACGATCAGGACTTTAAGGGCGAGGTCGAACAAGCTTTTCACGAGGCGTATATGACCCACACCTCGACCTCGCCCAACTACCAGATCATCGCGAGCCTCGACGTAGGCCGCCGTCAGGTCGAGCTGGAAGGCTTTGAATTCGTGCAGCGCCAGATCGAGGCGGCGATGTCCATGCGCCGTGCGATCAGCGACCACCCGCTGCTGCGCAAGTATTTCAAGGTTCTAACGGCGGGCGACATGATCCCCGAGGAGCACCGCGAAAGCGGCGTGACCAGCTATTACGACACCGAACAGGGCTGGACCGATATGTGGGACTGCTGGGAGCGTGACGAGTTTGTTCTGGATGCCAGCCGTGTGACGCTGCTGGTGGGCGGCACGGGGTGGGACGGTGATACGTTCAAGAACAAGGTTTTGATGGATAAATACGGCATCCAGATCAACAAAACCTCACGCAACACGGTTCTGTTTATGACCAACATCGGCACCACACGCTCCAGCGTGGCGTATCTGATCGAAGTGCTGGTCGAGATTGCAAAATCGCTGGACGAGCTGAACGACGATGCCTCTGGCATGGAAAAGCTGGGCTTTGACCGCCGCGTTAAAAACCTGCTGGAGGATTACCCTCCGCTGCCCGATTTCAGCCGCTTCCACCCTGCGTTTCTAGAAAGTGGCAATGGCCGTGAAGGCGACATCCGCAAGGCGTTCTTCCTCGCTTATGATGACAAGAACTGCGACTATCTCGAGCTGGACGGATCCATGAAAGAGGCAATGGAGCGGGGCGATACCCTGGTGTCTGCGGGCTTCATCATCCCTTATCCGCCCGGCTTTCCGATCCTTGTGCCGGGGCAGGTGATCAGTCAGGAAATCCTTAGCTTTATGCGGGCGTTGGACGTGAGCGAAATCCACGGCTACCGCCCAGATCTGGGGCTGCGGGTCTTTACCGATGAAGCGCTGAATGCGGCGATGCCTGCGGCGCTCAAAGCGGCTGAATAGAAATTTAACAGGAGAACGATATGGCGACTGTCCTCAAGAATATTTCCGAAATCCGGCGGTTCTTTCACCGCAACGAAGACCCTGTCTATTTCATTTCGGCAACCAACTTTAACCTGTTGGGGCTGGATGAATGGGTCAAGAATTTCAAATATATCTGCTATATTGATTGCTATGGCGGCAAACACCCCAATGTGTTCTGCCCGTCCGAACAGCCGCATGCGGAATTCCAGTCGATCGAGGACATCAACAACTACCTGCTGCAACACAAAGAGGTCATCGATTTCATCAAAAAGCGTGGCGGCAAGCCCAAGTTCGTCTTCCTGATGTTCGACGAAGAGACCGAGCGTTTGTCCAAAGAGCTGGGCGCGGATGTGTGGTTCCCCAAGGCGAAACTGCGCACCAAGATGGACAACAAGATCGAAACCGTGCGCATCGGCAACAAGGCAGGCGTGCCCAGCGTGCCGAATACGCTGGCCGAGGTGAAGTCATACGACGATCTGCGTAAAACCTGCGAGAAAGCAGGCATCGGGCATGATCTGGTGCTGCAATCGGCCTTTGGCGACAGTGGCCACACGACGTTTTTCATCAAAAACGAGGCCGACTTCCGCCGCCATCAGTCCGAGATCATCGGCGAGGGCGAGATCAAGATCATGAAGCGGATCAACTGTCGCGGCGCCGCGATTGAGGCGTGTGCTACCAAGGAAGGCACCATCGTTGGCCCGCTGATGACTGAACTTGTAGGCTTTAACGAGCTGACGCCCTATCGCGGTGGTTGGTGTGGCAATGAAATCCTCTCGACGGCCTTCCCGCCCAAGGTGCGCGAACAGGCGCGGGACCTGACGTTCAAATTCGGCGAACAGCTGCGCAAAGAAGGCTACCGCGGCTATTTCGAGCTTGATTTCCTGATCGACAAAAAGACAGGCGATCTGTGGTTGGGTGAGCTGAATCCCCGCATCACCGGCGCGTCCTCCATGACCAATCACGCAGCCTTTGCCCATGCGGATGCGCCCTTGTTCCTGTTCCACCTGCTGGAGTTCTCGAAGAAGAAATTCAATCTGGATGTGGACGAGCTGAACGCGCGCTGGGCCGATCCCGAGAATATCGACAGCTGGAGCCAGATGGTCATCAAACACACCAAAGACAGCGTGGATATCTGCTCTGAGGCGCCCGAGACAGGCATCTACCGTATGCGCGAGGATGGCACGGTTATCTGGGACCGCTTTGATTATCACCGCCGCGCGGTAGAGAGCGAGAACGAGGCGTTCTTCCTGCGCATCCTGCAACCGGGCGACTACCGTTATGAGGGGGCCGACATTGGCATCCTTGTGACGCGGGGGCGGTCGATGACAAAAAGCTTCCAACTGAACGAGCGGGCCAAGAAGTGGATCCACGGTATCAAGAGCAAGGTCGAGGGCAAGCCGTTGCCCGTGGCCGCCGCCGATCCGCAGCTGTCTGATCCGGCGTTCAAGATATTGTAAGGCACAAGCCCTAGAAAGGCCGCCCATGTACTGGCGCGCAATCTCCGAGGATACGCCCGGCCCCAAGTGGGCCGGGCTTTTCCGCGAATACTGGTCCGATTATCGGGCGTGGTGGCTCAAAGAAGGAGAGACCGCCCGCCCGACCTATGCGGCCAGCCTAAAGGCGTTGCGGACGCATATGCCCGAGATTGTCCCTCTGTATGAAGAGCTGTGCGAGCTGGCAGGCGGCGGCGATCATGCGGCGCGGTTCCTGAGTTTTTACACCCCGCCCGCCTATCTGGCAGGTTGTTCGCAGGCGATCTGGTCGGGCAAGCAACCCGTGATGGTGCGCAATTACGATTACGATCCAAAGGCTTTCGATAGTCTGGTTTTGCGCACCAAATGGATGGGGCGGGCCGTGATGGGGACGTCGGACGGGCTGTTTGGTTTGGTCGACGGGGTCAACGACAAGGGGTTGTCGATCTCGCTCACCTTCGGGGGGCGGCGTGTTGTGGGCGAAGGGTTCGGCGTGCCGCTGATCCTGCGTTATGTCCTGCAAACCTGCGAGACGGCAAAGGAGGCGGGCGCGGTGCTGGCCCGCGTACCGACGCATATGAGCTATAACGTCACCGTACTGGACCGCAAACGGAATTACCTCACGGTGATGATGGCCCCTGACCGCCCCGCGATCATAACGCAGCGGGCGGTGGCGACGAACCATCAGGAAAACGTCGAATGGATCAGTCACGCGCGGTTCACCGCCACGGTTGAGCGGGAGCGGTTCTTGCTCCAACGGATGCGGTTGCACAGCGACCCCGAAGAAAAGTTCATCGGTGCGTTCATGCGCCCGCCGCTCTATTCGACGGCGTTCGCGCAGGGGTTTGGCACGCTCTTCACTGCCGTGTATCGTCCGCGAAAGCGCGAGATGGAGCTGCGGTGGCCCGGTGTCGTCTGGCCGCTGTCGTTGAATGAATTCGTAGAGGGCGCACGCGAGGTCGTGCTGCCGGGAGTGGCATGATGGCAGGGCCTTTGGCATCGTTGAAAGTGGTTGAGTTTTCGGGGCTGGGGCCTGCGCCTTTGGCGGGGCAATTGCTGGCTGATCTGGGGGCGGATGTGATCACTGTGGACCGCAAGGCCGCACCCGCCGACCCTACGGATGTAAACCGGCGGGGAAAACGCTCATGCGTGCTGGATTTGAAATCAGACGCGGGGTTGGAGGCGGCGCAGCGATTGATCGCCGCCAGTGACGTGTTGATAGAAGGCTTCCGTCCGCAGGTGATGGAGCGGTTGGGGTTGGGGCCGCAGGCCTGTCCTGACAGCTTGATCTATGCGCGGATGACCGGCTGGGGACAGGACGGGCCGCTGGCGCAGACGGCGGGGCATGACATCAACTATCTCGCGCTGACGGGCGCGTTGCATGCGATGGGCGATGCAGACCGTGCGCCCGTGCCGCCGCTCAACATGGTGGCGGATTACGGGGGCGGGACGATGTTCCTGCTGCTGGGGATCCTCAGCGCGGTGATCGAGCGGGGCGTTTCGGGTAAGGGGCAGGTTGTGGATGCGGCTATGGTTGATGGCGTGCCCGCGATGATGGGCCTGATCCACGCGATGCTGGCCCGCGGCACATGGAGCGAGACGCGCGGGGCAAACTGGCTGGACGGAGCAGCGCCGTTTTATCGTTGCTATACCTGTGCGTGCGGCGGCTATATCTCGGTCGGCGCGTTGGAGCCGCAGTTTCACGCGCTGTTGTTGGAACACGCGGGCCTGCCTGCCGCGCATCAGGCTACACAGAATGACACGGCGCAATGGGCGGACCGCACGGCGCATTATGCCGATGCCTTTGCAGGCAAAACCCGCGATGAGTGGGCTGCGATATTTGACGGCACCGACGCTTGCGTGGCTCCTGTGCTCACGTTCAGCGAGGCGCAGTTTCATCCGCATATGGCTGCACGCGGAACCTTTGTGCAGGTCGGCGGCGTTCAACAGGCCGCCCCTGCGCCAAGGTTCAGCCGCACGCCATCTGTCGCCGTCACGCCGCCAACAGCGATCGGTGCAGACACGGATGCGGTGCTGGAGGCGCTGGGATATGACGCGCAAACCCGCCGCGCCTTGATGGGTTGAGACCTGCCATGCAGCCGCAATTGGGTGTGTTAACTGCTGTGGTTCACCTCTATATATAGGGGATGACGTCTGCTCCTGCCCTTACCGATGCTCCGCTTGAGGAACTGATCGTGTGCCCTGTGTGTGACGCAACCTACCGGTTGCAGCGCCCCGAAAAGGGCGAGCAGGCGGTTTGTACCCGCTGCCATAAGGTGCTGATCGCGCCGCGTGCCAAGGCGGGGATGCAGATTATTGCGCTGTCGGTTGCGACAGTGGTGTTGATCATCGCGGCAAGCGTTTTCCCGTTTTTGCAGATTTCGGCAGCGGGGCGCAGCAATGCAGTTTCGATCTTGGATGCGGCGCTGACGTTTGCCGATGGGCCGCTGTTGGTGCTGGCGTTGTTCACGGCGGCGTTCATTATATTTGTGCCGTTGCTGCGGATGTTGCTGACGCTGTATGTGTTGATCCCCGTTGTGCGCGACCGCCCGCCTGCGCGTCACGCCATCGCGGCGTTTCGTTTGTCCGAGGCGATGCGCCCGTGGTCCATGGCCGAGATTTTTGCAATTGGTTGCGCCGTAGCCTTGGTAAAGGTGGCGGATTTGGCGACGGTCAATTTCGGGCCGGCGTTTTGGATGTTTGGTGTCTTGGTGGTGCTGGTCATCGCGCAAGACGGATTTATGTGTAGATGGTCTGTATGGAACTCGCTGGAACATCCGAAGAAACAGTAACCGCCCGTGCGGCGGGGTTGGTGGCGTGTACGCGCTGCACGCGGGCGTGGCCCATCGAAACAGCGCGTTGCGGGCGCTGCGGGGCAAAGCTTGTCTCACGCGATCATCACAGCCTGCAACGGGTTTGGGCGCTGTGGCTGGTCGGGTTGATGACCTACATCCCTGCGAATCTTTATCCGATGCTGCGCACCCAACAGCTGTTTACGGTGGACGAAAGCACCATCATCGGCGGCGCGGTTGAACTGGCGCATTATGGCTCCTACGGGATTGCGGCGATCATCCTCTTCGCGTCCGTAGTGATTCCGCTCGGCAAATTCTGGGCCATTGCCTTTTTGGCGATCAGCGTGCGGCAGCACGAAGGTTTTGCGGCGCACAAACGGTTGGTGATCTACGAAGTGGTTGAGTATATCGGCCGATGGTCCATGATCGACATCTTTGTTGTTGCGATTCTGTCTGCACTGGTCCACCTCGAAGGTCTTGTTTCTATCACGCCGGGTCCAGCCGCTTTCTTCTTTGCGCTTTCGGTTATATTCACCATGTTGTCCGCACAAGCTTTTGACCCCCGTATGATCTGGGATGCGCAGGCGGAAGACGATGAGGCAGCTGACCATGACTGATACGCCCCCGACCGTAAAAATTAAATCTGCAGGTAAACGCGGCCCGCGGGGCGCGTCGCTGATCTGGTTGATCCCGATCCTGGCGATGGTCGTGGCCTTCGGTGTCGCATGGCAAAGCTTTGTCATGCGCGGCCCGCTGATTGTTGTCGAATTTCTTGACGGGGCTGGCATTGCCGCAGGGGAGACAAAGCTGAAATACCGCGACATCGAAGTAGGCGAGGTCGAAGAGGTCACCTTTGGTAATGGGTTGGAAAAGGTGCAGGTGCATATCCGCCTCAAAAAAGATATCGCACCCTATGTCGATGACACCTCTGTCTTCTGGATCGTTGAACCCGAAGTGACCGCCCAAGGCGTCACAGGCCTAAGCACCGTTTTGAGCGGTGTTTATATCGAAGGGTCATGGGACAGCGAGATTGGCGATTATACGACGGTTTTCCGTGGCTCCGAGGAGGCGCCGCTGATCAAACCCGGCGATAGCGGTTTGCAAATTGCGTTTCGCACCACCACTAACGGTTCGCTTACCGATAACGCCCCGATTATGTTTCGCGGTATTCAGGTGGGGCAGGTCGGGCGGGCGCAGATCGCCCGCAGTGGCGCTTTTGCGATCACCGAAGGCTTGATCTATGAAGAGCACCGGCACCTCATCAACTCCTCCACGCGGTTTTGGGAAGAGTCGGGGTTTACTTTCTCGGTCAGCGCACAGGGCGCCGAGATCGACTTTTCCTCACTGGCGACATTGCTGGGCGGTGGGATTACCTTTGATACCTTTGTGTCGGGCGGCGATACCGTGCGCGATGGCGAAGTCTTTGAGGTGTTCGAGGAGAAAGAGGCCGCGCGCAGCAGCCTGTTCACCACATCCGCAGTGGACCCTTTGCAGCTGAGCGTGATCTTCGAGGAGAATATCTCAGGCCTCGCCGTCGGCGCGCCTGTTGAGCTGAGCGGTTTTCGCATCGGCTCGGTCGAAAGCCTGTCGGGGCTTGTGGATTTTAACCAGTTTGGCGACAGCCGTGTGCGGTTGAATGTGATCTTGTCATTGCAGCCTGCGCGTTTGGGGTTGCCCGGCGATGTGTCGGCAGAAACAGCGCTGCGCTTTTTGCAGAGCAAGGTGGCCGACGGGCTGCGGGCGCGACTGGCCTCGGCCAGTTTGCTGACGGGCGGGTTGAAGGTTGAATTCGTCGAAGTCGAAGATGCGCCGCCTGCGCGTCTGACGGCTGTCGGGGCGCAGTTGCCGGTGATGCCCACAACGGCTGGCGATACTGCGGGCTCTACCGCGACCGTCGAGGGGGTGTTCAACCGCATCAACGAGCTGCCGATCGAAGAGCTTCTCAATTCGGCCATCGGGGTGATGAATTCGGCCAATGCGCTGATCTCGAACGGGGATTTGCAGGATACGCCGGGTGATCTGCGGGCGCTGCTGGGGGATCTTTCGGCTTTGGTGACGTCTGAAGACGTGCAGAACATCCCCGTATCTCTCAACGCGACCTTGTCGCGGGTAGAGGAGTTGGTGGCCCAGCTTGAGCAGCAACAGATTGCCGTGACCTTGGGCGAGACATTGAAATCGGCCTCGGATGCGGCGGCGGCGGTGACCACGTCAATGGAAGGCGTGCCTGCGCTGATCGCCGAGTTGGAGACGGTTGCGGGCAATGCGGCCAAACTGGACCTTGAAGCATTGATGGTTCAGGTCACGGGGCTGACCACCTCGGCGCAGACCTTGCTGGCCAGCAACGATGTGCAGCAAATGCCTGCTGATGTGCGCAAGCTGTTGTCGGATTTGTCGGGGCTTGTCAGCTCGGACGCAGTGCAAAGCATCCCGACCACCGTGAACGGCACGCTAACCCGCGTCGACGGAATGTTGTCCGAGCTTGAGCAACAGCGCGTTACGGAAAAACTTGGCAAGGCGCTGGCCTCAGCGGCGGAAGCGGCTGACGCGGTGAGCGCGTCTGTCGAGGGTGTGCCAGCCCTTGTGACCGAAATCCAGAGTGTCGCCAGCCGTGCGGCCGAATTGGAATTCGATACGTTGATCAAGGAGCTGACGACGCTGACCACCTCTGCCGAAGCCTTGGTGAGCAGCCCTGAAACCGCGCAGCTGCCCGCGGCGCTGTCGGGCGCATTGGACCAGTTGAACGCCACGCTGCGCGAATTGCGCGAAGGCGGGGCGGTTGCGAATGTGAACCAAACGCTGGCCTCCGCACGGACGGCGGCCGATAGCATCGCCTCATCCGCCAATGACCTGCCGCAGGTCATCGCGCGTCTCAACACGTTGTTTGTGCAGGCAGGCCGCACGATTGAAGGCTATAATCAGGGTGAACAACTCAGCCGCTCTGCCGATGCGGCATTGCGCGAGATACAACAAGCTGCCAAAGCGCTGGAAAAACTGGCGCGCACGATAGAGCGTAACCCCAATTCTCTGCTGCTGGGAAGATAACATGACACTGATCAAATCCATCGCCACCGCTGTCACGCTGGCTCTTTTGTCCGCCTGTGGCGCACCGCAAAGTATTGCGGTCAAATCGCCGCCCATCACCGAGACTCTGCGCATCGGGTTCTCCTCGGTTGAGGTCAAGGACGTGTCGCTGCCCAGCTATGCCGCTGCGGACGAGATTGCGCAGCAGGCCCCCGACGGGACCATGATCACGTCTGATGTGCTGTGGGCCGACGCGCCCGAACGCGCCATCGGGCTGGAGCTGAGCCGCAACCTTGCACGTCTGACCCACAAGCGCGTCGCCGCCGAGCCGTGGCCCTTTGAGGAAGACGCCGCCGCCACCTTGGCCGTGCGGTTCACCGATCTGGTGGGGGGCACCGATGGCATCTACCGCGCAACGGGGCAGTATTTTGTCGGCGTCTACGAGGGGCGCGAACGATCTGGTCTGTTTGATCTGGAATTGCCCTATGACGCAGAAGGCGGCCCTACGGCAATTGCTGCGGCGCGGGGCCAGATCATCCTGAACCTGACAAAATATCTGGCCCGCAAGGGGCTGCAATAGCGCGCTCTCTTGCACGCGCGCCGCTGAACGCATACATCACCTGTCATGGCACAGGTAAAATCATCGTCCAAATCCGACCCGAACTATAAGGTCATCGCAGAAAACCGCCGCGCGCGGTTTGATTACGCGATCGAGGAAGACGTGGAATGTGGCATCATGCTGGAAGGCTCCGAAGTGAAGTCCCTGCGCATGGGCGGCTCCAACATCGCCGAAAGCTATGCCGCGGTCGAGGACGGCGAGTTGTGGTTGGTGAACAGCTATATCGCGCCCTACAAACAGGCCAAGACATTCGGTCACGAAGAGCGCCGCCGCCGCAAGCTGTTGGTCAGCCGCAAGCAGTTGGCCGAGATGTGGAACAGCACCCAGCGCAAAGGCATGACGCTGGTCCCGATGGTGATGTATTTCAACCACCGCGGCATGGCCAAGATCAAGATCGGCATCGCCAAGGGTAAGAAGCTGCATGACAAGCGTGAAGACGCGGCCAAACGTGATTGGTCACGCCAGAAGTCCCGGCTTCTCAAAGATCACGGATAAACGCCGCCGCATTGCCTGTGGCGTATATGCAATATAATTCCCCATGTTGCGTAGCCCCCCAGAGGGCAGGGTAGGCGCGCCCCACCCTTTGGTCACAAGGGTCGGCGTGAATATCTTTATGCGTGGCTGATAGGGAAGAATAATATGGAACTCATTCTTGGTTTGCTGTCCGGCGCTGTTGGTGGGAACGTTGCGGGCAAGTTGCTTGGCAATCTGGATCAGGGGACGCTGATCAACTCGTTGTCCGGTATTGTGGGTGGCGGTCTTGGTGGCACGATCCTTAGCGCGATGGGCGTTGGTGGTGCCGAAGGTATGGATGTTGCGGGTATTCTGGCGCAGGTCGCCGGTGGCGGTGTAGGCGGCTGTGTCGTTCTTGCTATCGTGGGTGCCGTGCGCAACATGATGTCCAAATAACCGATTTGCAGGCGGCGCCAGCGTGCCGCCTGCTCTTGCCAGACACCGGTCATAGCGGTAGGCGTGAAACACCTGCTGAAGAGGGGCGCCTTATGACCGATGATCCAAAGACACTCGTATCAACCCAATGGCTTGCGCAGCACCTGAAAGATCCGGACCTGCGCGTTCTGGATGCGTCATGGTATCTGCCCGATGCGGGCCGTGATCCCAAGGCCGAGTATGACGCCGCCCACATTCCGGGCGCGCGGTTCTTCGACATAGACGAAATTTCGGACGCCCGCTCCAGCCTGCCGCATATGGCCCCCCCGATCGAGAAATTCATGTCACGGATGCGGGCAATGGGTGTGGGCGATGGCCATCAGATTGTTGTCTATGACGGGGCAGGTATCATGTCCGCCCCCCGCGTTTGGTGGCTGTTCAAACTGATGGGGCAGGAAAACGTTGCCGTTCTTGATGGTGGCCTGCCAAAGTGGGTTGCCGAAGGGCGCGACGTCGAAGACATGCCGCCCATCCCCCGTGACCGCCACATGACCGTGCGGTTCCAGAACCATCTGGTGCGTGATGTCACGCAAGTGGCCCATGCGTCGAAACTCGGTTCACCGCAAATTGTGGATGCCCGCGCTGCCGCCCGCTTTCGCGGGGACGCGCCCGAACCACGCGAAGGCCTGCGCAGCGGACACATCCCGAAGGCCCGCAATGTGCCCTTCGCAACCCTGTTGAACGACGATCAAACCCTCAAATCTGCCGATGAAACCCGCGCCATCTTCGAGGCCGCAGGCGTTGATCTTGGCAAGCCTATCGTGACCTCCTGCGGCTCTGGCGTCACCGCCGCCGTGCTCGCCCTCGCGCTTGAGCGGATGGGCCACAGCGACTGGGCGCTATACGATGGATCATGGGCCGAGTGGGGGATGTTCCCCACCGTGCCAATCGCAACCGGAGACGCGTGATGTTCGAGACCCTACAACAACAACCTGCTGATAAAATCCTGGAACTGGTCGCGATGTACCGCGAAGATCCGCGTGCGGATAAGGTCGACCTTGGCGTCGGCGTCTACAAGGATGCCACTGGCCTCACACCCGTCATGCGTGCCGTCAAAGCGGCTGAGCATACCCTGTGGGAAACCCAAGACAGCAAAGTTTACACCGGCCTCGCAGGGGACCCTGCCTTTGCCGATGCGATGATTGATCTAGTGCTCTCGGGTGCTGTGCCGCGGGCCAATGTGGCGGCGGCCGCCACGCCGGGAGGTACAGGTGCTGTGCGCCAGTCGTTCGAGTTGATCCAGATGGCCAACGCGGGTGCGCGTGTCTTTGTGTCCAACCCGACATGGCCCAACCACATCTCGATGCTCAATTACCTCGGCATTGAAATGGTCCCCTACCGCTATTTTGACGAAGAGACACGCGGCGTTGATTTCGACGGTATGCTGGCCGACCTGAAAACCGCCCGCAAAGGCGATGTGGTTCTGCTGCACGGCTGCTGCCACAACCCGACGGGCGCGAACCTCAACAGCGCCGAATGGGATGCGGTGATTGGCGTCCTGCTCGAAACAGGTGCGACCCCGATGATCGACATCGCCTATCAGGGGTTCGGCGATGGTCTGGACGCGGACGCGGCCGCCACACGCAAGCTGGTGGCTGCCGTGCCCGAATGCATCATCGCGGCCAGCTGCTCCAAGAACTTCGGCATCTACCGCGAACGTACGGGCCTTCTGATGGTGGTCAACAATGCGGGCGATGCAACGGCCCTTAATCAAAGTACACTGGCCTACCTCAACCGCCAGAACTTCAGCTTCCCGCCAGACCACGGCGCGCGCCTCGTCACCATGATCCTGACAGACCCCGCCCTGCGTGCGGATTGGCAATCCGAGCTGGAGGACGTTCGCCAATCCATGCTGGGCTTGCGAACCGCCCTCGCAGATGAACTCCAGCGCCTGTCGAACTCCGACCGCTTCGGCTTTCTGGCCCAGCACCGCGGCATGTTCTCGCGCTTGGGCACCACGCCTGAGATGGTCGAGAAACTCCGCAAAGACCACGGCATCTATATGGTCGGTGACAGCCGCATGAACATCGCAGGCCTAAATGCCCAAACTGTCCCGATCCTTGCAAAAGCCATCATCGACGCAGGCATCTAGCCCCTATCTTTTCTGGCCATAAATCCTCTGGGGGAATTGGCCCTTCAGGGGCAAGGGGCTGGCCCCCAAACCGACATCACACCAAAAAGCCCCGCACCTTACAGTGCGGGGCTTTTCTGTATCACATGGTGCGCAGCGGGCGGGGGGAGGACCCGACCGCTGCGCAGGGATGTTACCCGCGTGTGAACTCTGGGTAGGCGTCCATGCCCAGCTCGGATGTATCCAGGCCCATGATCTCGGCTTCTTCGCTCACGCGAATACCCATGGTGGCTTTCAGGATGAACCAGACCACACCAGAGACAACGAAGGTGAAGATACCGACCACAAGGATGGAATAAAGCTGTGTGCCAAGGTTCGCGTCACCGTTGGTCAGGACAACCGCGATGGTGCCCCAGATGCCGCAAAAGAGGTGCACAGGGATCGCGCCAACGACATCGTCGATCTTCAGCTTGTCGAGGAACGGAACCGCGAAGACCACGATTACACCACCAATAGCACCGATCAGCGTCGCCATGCCAAGCGTTGGCGTCAGCGGCTCTGCCGTGATGGACACAAGGCCCGCCAGTGCGCCGTTCAGGATCATCGTAAGGTCAGCCTTCTTGAACAGAATTTGCGTCAGGATCAGCGCGGATACCGCACCACCAGCCGCAGCTGCGTTCGTGTTGGCAAAGATACGCGAGACGTCTGCGATGTCGCCGACTGACCCCATCGCCAGCTGCGAGCCGCCGTTAAAGCCGAACCAGCCGAGCCACAGGATGAACATACCCAAAGTCGCCAGAGCAAGGTTGGAACCAGGCATCGGGTTCACACGGCCATCTTTGTATTTGCCGATACGCGGCCCAAGGATCAGCGCGCCTGCCAAAGCGGCCCAGCCACCCACAGAGTGCACAACAGTAGAGCCCGCAAAATCAAGGAAGCCCATCTCGTCAAGGAAGCCGCCGCCCCATTTCCAGCTGGCTTGCAGCGGATAGATGATGCCCGTCAGGATGATTACGAAGATCAGGAAGGGCCACAGTTTGATACGCTCGGCCAAGGCACCCGACACGATCGAGGCTGTTGCCGCACAGAACATCAACTGGAAGAAAAAGTCGGACCCGGTCGAGGCATATTCGCCATCATCCGCACCGGCCAGATCAATGCCAACGGCTTCCAGAACGCCGACGCCGAACACGCCCGACAGCACGCCCTCGACGGACCATGTGCCCAGCGGGTACATCAGGTTATAGCCGAAGGCCCAGTAGGCGATGGTGGCCAGCGAAAAGAGGGATACGTTTTTGGTCATCTGCATGGTCACGTTCTTGGAACGCACCAGACCACCTTCAAGCATCGCAAAACCTGCGGCCATGAAGAAAACCAAAAAGCCACCGATCAAGAACAGCAGCGTGTTCATGATCCAGACCATTTCGGCTGTCACAGCAGCCGCATCTTGCGCCAGCGCGACGGAGGGCAGCAGAACTGCGGCACCGGCGGCTGGGAGGATATATTTATTGTTCATCATATCGTCCTTTAGTTTAGATAGCGTCTTCGCCGGTTTCGCCTGTGCGCACGCGCACGGCCTGTTCGACGTCGAGTACAAAAATCTTGCCGTCACCGATTTTGCCGGTTTGGGCGGTTTTGGAGATCACTTCGACCATCTGGTCAGCGACGCTGTCGGCGACGACCAGTTCCAGTTTGACCTTTGGTACAAAGTTCACGACGTATTCCGCGCCGCGGTAGATTTCTGTGTGGCCCGACTGTGCGCCGAAGCCTTTGATTTCTGTGACCATCAAACCGCGCACGCCCGCTTCGGTCAGCGCTTCGCGCACCTCTTCGAGCTTGAATGGTTTGATCGTTGCAATGATGAGTTTCACCGAGTTGTCCCCTCTGAAGCGCAGGAATCCCTGCATGTTATGCGGACAGCAAAAGAGACAGGCGGCGGCCAAGGGAAGCGGGCACAGCCGATTCAGACCCCGCCAATCGAAGGTGTTGCCTAATTTTTGAACATTTGGAAATTTGCGCCTAAAAAATAGGCGGCAATTGAAGGGTGGCAGGTGCATGAAACGCTAAACAATCTGCCCGGCTCCGTTTATGCTGCGTCAAAACAATAGCCGAGCAGGCCGGATAACATGACGAACAAACCTACACGTGGACGCCCTTTGGTGGCCGAAAACCGCTATGGCGGAAAAGCGAAGGCTGCCAAGCCTGCGACCAAACCGCGTGCAAAGCCAAAACCGAAAGCGAAACGCACCCGCAAACCCGCACGGCCCCGTCGTGGCGGCGTGCTGGGGTTTTTCTCGGCGCTGGCGCGGTGGATTTTGCGGCTGATCTGGGTGATCACGTCGCGCTCTGTGCTGGTGGGTTGTGTTGTGCTGGGGCTGATCGTCGGGTACTTTTATACCACGCTGCCCGAGGTTGAGGACCTGCTGGACGGGCGGGCCAATGGCTCGGTCACGATGTTGGACTATACGGGCGATGTGTTTGCGTGGCGCGGGGACCAGTTTGGCGGCGCCGTTCGCGCATCGACCGTCTCGCCGCATCTGAAAAACGCGGTCATCGCGACCGAGGACAAGCGCTTTTACAAACATTTCGGCCTGTCGCCGCGTGGTATCGCATCTGCCGTCCGCATCAACATGAGCGAGGGGCGCGGCCCGTTGTCGGGTCACGGTGGCTCGACCATCACGCAACAGACGGCCAAGCTGCTGTGTCTGGGCGAACCGTTCGATCCCTCCAAGGGGCAGACCGAGGCGCAGTATGAGGCAGAGTGCCGCCGCGGCTCGATCAAGCGGAAAGCCAAAGAGGCGGTTTATGCCATGGCGATGGAGGCCAAATACTCCAAGAACGATATTCTGTCGATCTACTTGAACCGCGCCTATATGGGCGGTGGCGCCTATGGGGCCGAGGCCGCAGCGCAGCGGTTTTTTGCAAAGTCTGCGGCTGAGCTCAGCGCGCCAGAGGCGGCGATGATTGCGGGCTTGCTGACCGCGCCCAGCACGCTGTCGCCTACCTCCAATCTGGAGCGGTCGCAGAACCGTGCGGCTACTGTCCTTCGGTTGATGAACGAACAGGGGTATCTGTCGAACGAAGAGGCGGCCATTGCCCAAGCCTCCCCTGCGGAGCTGTCCGAGGCGGCAGAGGCGCGGGCAGGCGGGTATTTCGCGGATTGGGTGATGTCGACGGGACCAGAGTTTTTTACCCGCAAGACCACCGAAGATGTGATCATCCGCACCACGCTGGATCAGCGGATGCAAAAGGCGGCCGAAGACGGGCTGAACTGGGTGTTCGATAACAAGGTGCGCGCAGGCTCCAAGGCGCAGGCCGCGATTGTCGTGATGAGCGCGGACGGCGCGGTGCGTGCGATGGTCGGCGGGCGCAAGACCAAAGTTTCGGGGGCGTTCAACCGCGCAACCCAAGCCTTGCGGCAGACAGGATCGGCATTCAAGCCATTCGTCTACGCCGCGGCGCTTGATCTGGGGTATTCACCAAATGATCTGGTCGATGACAGCCCTTATTGCCTGAATATTCCCGGGTCGGGGGAATGGTGTCCGAAGAACTACACCAACAACTTCAAAGGCAAGGTGACGATGACCACGTCGCTTGCGCAATCGCTTAATATCCCTGCGGTGAAAATATCCGAGCAAGTGGGCCGCGAGACGGTCAGCGCGGTTGCTTCGCAGTTCGGGATCAAAAGCGATCTGGCCGCTGGCCCTGCGCTGGCGCTGGGTGCATCTGAAAGCACACTGATCGAGATGACGGGAGCTTTTGCGGGCATCCTGAACGGCGGCTCGTCCGTGACGCCTTATGGTCTGATCGATCTGCGTTTGCGCGGCGATGCAGAGCCGTTGATGGGCACGGGCGGCGGTATCGGAGAACGTGTCATTCAGGACAACGCGGCTGGTCAGCTGATCTATATGATGGAGAAGGTCGTCTCGGAAGGGACGGGACAGCGGGCGCAATTTGGCGGGCGGCAGTTGGCGGGCAAGACGGGCACGACATCGGCTGCGAAAGACGCATGGTTCATCGGCTTCTCGGCGGATTACGTCGCGGGCGTCTGGATGGGCTATGACGACAACACCCCGCTAAAGGGTGTGACGGGCGGTGGTCTGCCCGCCGAAATTTTCCGCGAAGCCATGAAGCGTGTGCATGAGGGCGTGCCGGTCAAGGCGCTGCCGATGATTTTGCCGCAACCTGCGCAAGTGGTCTTTGAGGGTGACGTGAACGAAGTGGCTCCTGCGCCCACTGAAACGCAACAGCCCAGCCAGCCCAGAAAGCCGACCAACATCATTGATCAGGTGTTGCAGGACATCTTTGGCGGCGGTGGCGGTGGAAGCGGCACAGCAAACCCCGGCGGGGGCGATCGGTAGCATATCTGCCACGCAGCTCGCGGTGTTGTCGCGAAATCTCTTGTGATGGGCCGCGGTGCTGGACTAGTCTGCCGGACGAGTTTTCAAAAGCTAAACGATTTGACTGGGCAGACGCGTGGGGCAGCTATTTCGCCTGTATATCCCGCGCCGGAAAGGGACAGATGCAAACCGATGTAGTAAAGATCGGCCGTGAGGAATTGCGACAAGTGCGCAAACGTAGTCGCGGTCTTTATTGGTCGGTTGGCTTGTTTTCGGCCTTTGCGAATCTTCTGATGCTGACGGGTCCGATGTACATGCTGCAGGTCTATGATCGCGTGTTGGGGTCAGGCAGTCAGGAAACGCTGGTGGCGCTTTCGCTGTTGGTGGTGTTCTTGTACGGCATCATGGGCATTCTGGACTACACACGCGGGCGTATCATGGCGCGTGTCGGGGCGCGGTTTCAGGATGATCTGGACCGCCGCGTGTTTGATGCCGTCGTGCGCAAGTCTGCTGTGGCACCTGATGACAAAACGAATGCCGGCCTTGCTGATCTGGAGGCGGTGCAGCGGACGATCACTTCACCCGTATTGATGGCGGCGTTTGACCTGCCGTGGACGCCGATCTTTTTCGCGGGGATCTTCGTGTTCCACGCGTATCTGGGGTATATGGCGCTGGCGGGTGGTGCCGTTCTGGTCGTGATCGCAATCGCGAACCAATATTTGTCGCGGGGCGCACAGGCGCGGGCGGCCATCGCAGGCCAGCAGGCCGCGGGCATGGCGGACCAAATCCGCACCGAAGCCGAGATGGTTCAGGCTATGGGGATGCGAGACGCAGCCTTTACCCGCTGGCAAAAAGCCCGCGTCGAGACATTGGAGGGGCAGGTCCGCGCCGCAGATGTGGGTGGCACGTTCACCTCAATGACCAAGACCATTCGCCTTTTCTTGCAATCTGCGATGCTGGGCATGGGCGCGTATCTGGTCCTTAAAAACGAATTGACGCCCGGTGCGATGATTGCGGGGTCGATCCTTCTGGGGCGTGCGTTGGCACCGGTTGAAATGGGGTTGAATCAATGGCCTGTGGTACAGCGTGGCATGACGGGCTGGGCCAATCTGGCAGAGCTGTTGGGCCTTGTGCAGCCCGAAGGCCCGCGTACCGAATTGCCCAAACCGCGTGCCCATCTGGTTGCCAAAAACCTGACTGTCGTCCCACCGGGGGAAAAGCAGGCATCGCTCAAGTCCATCTCGTTCAAGGTTGAACCGGGGCAGGCCGTGGGCGTGATCGGGCCGTCAGGTTCGGGTAAGTCCACGCTGGCGCGGACGCTGACGGGCGTGTGGCGTCCTGCGGGTGGGTCGGTCCGTTTGGACGGTGCAGCACTTGAGCATTACGGAAGCGAGACGCTGGGCAAGCATATAGGCTATCTGCCGCAGCGCGTATCGCTGTTTGACGGCACCATCGCGCAGAATATCGCACGCCTGTCTGGCACGCCTGACGCGGGCAAGGTTGTGGCCGCAGCCAAAACTGCCGCCGCGCATGAGATGATCTTGGAACTGCCCGACGGCTATGACACCATGATCAACGCGGGGCAGGTGCGGCTGTCGGGTGGGCAGATGCAACGCATCGGCCTTGCGCGGGCGCTCTATGATGATCCTGTCATTCTGGTTCTGGACGAGCCGAACTCGAACCTCGATAACGTCGGATCCCAAGCGTTGAACCAAGCGATCCGTGCGATGAAAGCGTCAGACCGCTCTGTGCTGATCATGGCGCACCGTCCCGCCGCTATTCAGGAATGTGACACGCTGCTGGTGTTGGATGGCGGGATGCGTATGGCCTTTGGCCCCAAAGACGAGGTGCTTAAAGGGATGGTCAAGAACCATCAGGAAATCCAGAAAGCGCCGACAGACGCAGGAGGCGTGACATGAGCAACACCAACAAAAAGTGGAGCGCTGCGCGCCCACTGTTCATCGGCTTTCTGGGGCTCTCGGTCCTTGTTGGCGGTTTTGGTGTGTGGTCTGTTATGTCCAACATCGCGGGCGCCATCATCGCCTCTGGCCGGATCGAGGTAGACCGCAACCGTCAGGTCGTGCAGCATGATACGGGCGGAACGGTCGCGGAAATCCATGTGGACGAGGGCGATCTTGTCAGCGCGGGTGATCTGTTGATCACACTTGATCCCCAGCAGGCCCGCTCCGAGCTGACCCTGATAGAGGGACAACTGTTTGAATTGATGGCCCGCCGTGGCCGTCTGCAAGCGCAACGCGACGAGAGCGACGAGATAGAGTTTCCCGCAGCGTTGGTGGAGGCAGGTGCCAGCAATCCGGACGCGCAGGAATTGATGGACGGCCAGTCCAACCTGTTCGAGGCCCGCCGCAACAGCATCGACCGCGAGATCGAGCAGTTGGGCAAGCAACGTAACCAGATCGAGGACCAGATTGAGGGTATCCGCGCACAGGAAGCCTCCCTTGTTGCGCAACTGGAATTGATCGAGCCGCAGTTGGTCAATCAGCAAAAACTGCTGGATGACGGGTTGGCGCAAGCGGCGTCTGTGCTGCGTTTGCAGCAGGAAAAAGCAAGCCTGACAGGCGATGTCGGGCGATTGATCGCAAGCCGTGCGCAGGCCGAGGGCCGCATCACCGAGATCGAGATTATTGGCCTTAAACTTGGCACCTCCGGCCGTGAAGAAGCGATCACGCAGCTTCGCGAAATCCGCTACCGCGAATTGTCATTGGTCGAACAACGCCGCGCCTTGCTGGCCCAGATTGACCGTTTGGACGTGCGCGCGCCCGTGTCGGGCATCGTCTATGCGATGCAGGTCACCACCCCGCGTTCGGTCATTCGTGCGGCAGAGCCGCTGTTGTATCTGGTGCCTCAGGACCGCCCGCTGGTGATCGCAGCACAGGTGAATCCGACCAATGTTGACGAAATCTCGGTCGGGCAGGAAGTGAACCTGCGCCTGTCGTCGCTGGACCAGCGCACGACCCCCGAACTCAAAGGGCAGATCCTTGTCATCTCGGCCGATGCGCTGGATGACGAGACAACGGGCGCCAGCTATTTCCGCGCTGAAATTGCCCTATCCCCGGGTGAGATTGACCGCCTGCCCGCAGGCACGCAATTGGTGCCGGGTATGCCGGTGGATGCGTTCATCAAAACAGGCGACCGTTCGCCCATGACCTATCTGCTGAAACCGGTCACGGATTATTTCGTGAAGTCGTGGCGCGAAAGCTGATGCAGGGGCTTTTACGCGGCCGCTATCGGCGCTAGCGTGCGGGCAAATCAACCCCATCCGAGGATACCTGACATGAGCCACGCAAAACGTCTTTCCGATCTGGGCATTACATTGCCTGACGCCTCTGCCCCTGCGGCCAACTATGTGCCGTTCGTTCAGGTGGGCAATACGCTGTATGTGTCGGGTCAGATTTCACGCGACGACAGCGGGCTGATTACGGGCGTTTTGGGCGATAATATGAGCGTGGAAGACGGTGCCGCAGCGGCCCAGACCTGCGCTCTGCAATTGCTGGCGCAAGTGGCCGCTGCCTGTGGTGGCGACATTGACCGCATGAAGCGTGTGGTGAAACTGACGGGCTTCGTAAACTCGACCAAAGACTTCACCGACCAGCCCAAAGTCATCAACGGCTGTTCTGACTGGCTGGTCGAGGCATTGGGCGATGCGGGCCGTCATGCACGCTCGGCCGTGTCGGCGGGGGCGTTGCCTTTGGGCGTCGCGGTCGAAATCGAAGGCATCTTCGAAATCGAATGAGCCACCCCCGTCTGCCGCGCAGCTTCATCACGACCCCTCTGGCACATCGTGCTTTGCATGATGTCACCGACGGCCGCCCCGAAAACTCGCGGGCGGCCATTCGGGCGGCCATTGCCGCAGGTTACGGGATCGAGATTGACGTCCAGCTTAGCCGTGATGGCGCGGCGATGGTGTTCCATGACTACGCGTTGGAACGGTTGGCCCATGGCAAGGGGGCTGTGCGCCTGCTGGATGCAGACGCGCTGCGTGCCACGCCTTTGCGTGGTGGGGATGAAGGTATCCCCGACCTTGATGAAATTTTGCAGATCGTTGCGGGCCAAGTGCCCTTGGTGGTTGAGCTAAAGGATCAGGACGGCGGCATGGGGCCCGATGTCGGCCCGTTGGAGCACGCGACCGCCGCGGCGTTGGACGGCTACAGGGGCGACATTGCGGTCATGTCGTTCAACCCCCACTCGGTCGCGATGATGCAACAGCTCTCTCCGCAGATCGCGCGGGGGATCACCACGTCGTCTTACAAGCCCGAAGACTGGCCGCTGACCGAGCGCCGCTGTGCCGAGCTGCGCGAGATCCCCGATTATGACCGCGTTGGCGCCAGCTTTATCAGCCACGAAGTGGATGATCTGGACCGCCCCCGGGTGGCCGCGTTGAAGGGGGCAGGTGCTGATGTGTGCTGTTGGACCGTGCGCAGTGCCGCGCAAGAAGCCGTTGCACGCAAGGTTGCCGATACAATCACTTTTGAGGGGTATCTTGCGGCGCTTCGCGCTTGAACATCGCGCATTTCGGGCCACCTATAGCGGGTAAGATGAACCGAAAGGCACCGTGACCATGAGCGCGCAGGAAGTCGAGATTTCAATTGTCGCATCGCTGTCAGAAATTGACGCGGCCGATTGGGATGCCTGCGCCTGTCCAGAGGCCGCAGCGGGTGCGCGGCCCAACGATCCTTTCACCACCCACCGTTTCCTGAAGGCGCTTGAGGACAGCGGCAGTGTCGGCCCCGGCACGGGCTGGCAGCCGCAATACCTCGTTGCGCGGATTGCAGGGCAGATCATCGGCGTGGCCCCGCTTTATGCCAAGTCGCACTCGCAGGGCGAATACATCTTTGACCACGCGTGGGCGCATGCCTACGAGCGGGCAGGCGGGCGGTACTATCCCAAGCTACAGATTGCAGTCCCACATACACCCGCAACGGGGCGGCGGTTTCTGACCCGCGAAGGGTTTGAAGAAGTCGGGTTCAACGCGCTGGTGCAGGGCGCCGTGCAGCTGACCGAGAATAACAACCTTAGTTCTTTGAACGTGACCTTTTGCACGGAAGACGAGGCGACGCGGGCCGAGCAAATTGGCCTGATGGCTCGCAAGAGCCAGCAGTTTCATTGGCGCAATCAAGGCTATGCGGATTTTGACGCCTTCCTTGCCGGCCTCAGCTCGCGCAAGCGCAAGAACCTGCGCAAGGAGCGGGCGACAGCGAATGACTTTGGCGGCACGATTGAGGTGTTTACCGGCGATGACCTGCGCCCCGAACATTGGGATGCGTTCTGGGAGTTTTACCAAGATACCGGCGCACGTAAATGGGGGACGCCTTACCTGACCCGTGCGTTCTTCGACATCGCCCAAGAGGTGTTGCGCGATGACATGGCGCTGGTGTTGGCCAAACGCGACGGTCGCTGGATCGCGGGGGCGCTGAATTTCATCGGGACCGATGCGCTTTATGGCCGCTACTGGGGCTGCGCCGAGCATCACTCCTGCCTGCATTTCGAGCTGTGCTATTACCGCGCCATCGACATCGCGATCGAGATGGGCCTTGGCACAGTCGAGGCGGGGGCGCAGGGCGAGCACAAGCTGGCACGCGGCTATCTGCCCACGGCGACATGGTCGCTGCACTGGATGCGCGACGCAGGGTTCGGGCGTGCGGTGGCCGATTATCTGGATGCCGAGCGGGCCGCCGTTGAAGAAGAGATAGAGGTGCTGACCGACTATGGCCCCTTCAAACAAACCCAAATCGAGGAACAGCAATGACAGAGAAACTCAGCGCCGAAACACGCGGCCCCGTTCTGGACCCGCTTTTTAAAAACGGCTGGGCCATGGTCGAGGGGCGCGATGCGATCACCAAGACCTATGAGTTCGATGACTTCGTAGAGGCTTTTGGCTGGATGACCCGCGCCGCAATCTGGGCGGAAAAGTGGGGGCATCATCCCGAATGGGAGAACGTCTATAACAAGGTCGTGGTCACGATGACGACTCATGATGTGGGCGGGCTCAGCACCCTTGATGCCAAGCTGGCGCGTAAAATGGACGGACTTTAGCCCATGTCGCGCATCGGAATTTTCAAAATTCCGGCCGGAAAATTCGAATTTTCCGATCCCTGACTTAGACGGGGTCGCACCAACTGCAACCCCGTCTGGTGTCTTACATGGAGGCCAGAAGACCTTCGCCGCCTGACACGTCGCAAACGCCGGGGCTTTCTTCTTCTTGCAACAGCGTGACTTTGCCGTCGTCGACCAGCATCGCATAGCGTTTGGAGCGGGCAACCAGCCCTGCGGGTGCGGCGTCAAAATCCATGCCGATGGCCTTTGTGAACTCGGACGAGGCATCGCCCAACATGGTGATCCCTGCGGCTGTGGCGCCTGTCGCTTCGCCCCACGCCTGCATTACGAAGGGGTCGTTGCAGGACACGCAGATGATCTCGTCCACGCCTTTTGCGTCGAACTGGTCTTTGGTGCGGACAAAGCTGGGGACGTGGGCGGAATGGCATGTCGGCGTGAAGGCGCCCGGCACGGCGAAGACGACGACTTTGCGGCCTTTTGTCAGGTCGCTCATCTTGACGGGGGCGGGGCCTTCGCTGCCCATCCGCACCAAAGTTGCATCGGGGAGGGTATCGCCTTGGGAAATGGGCATGGGGTCACCTTTCATGTGATTGTAATTGTCTCTTTCCCAGATATAGAGTTCGCCCAGCCCAAGGGCCAGTGCAGGAGTGGAGTTATTCTATGCGTCATATCGTAGTGATCGGAGCAGGGCAGGCGGGATCGTCTTGTGTGGTCAAGCTGCGCAATGCAGGGTTTGACGGGAAAATCACTCTGATCGGAGCGGAAGGCCAGCCGCCCTATCAGCGCCCGCCCCTGTCCAAGGCTTATCTGATGGGGGACATGGCGCTGGAGCGGTTGTACCTGCGGCCCGAGAGTTTTTACGCCGAGCAGGGCATTGATCTGATACTGGATACGCAGGTCGACGCGATTGATACGGCCAATCACCAGATTGCCGTGCAGGGCGGCATGATGTCTTACGATGCGTTGGTGCTGACCACAGGATCGGTCCCCCACCGTTTGCCTGCGGCCATTGGCGGCACGCTAGAGGGCGTGCATGTGGTCCGCGGGTTGGCGGATGTGGATGCAATGGTGCCCCGCTTTGTCAAAGGGGCGCGGGTGCTGATCGTGGGCGGCGGCTATATCGGGCTTGAGGCGGCATCGGTCGCAGCCAAGCTGGGGCTTGAGGTGACGCTGGTCGAGATGGCACCGCGTATCCTGCAACGTGTTGCCGCGCCCGAGACATCGGCGTTCTTCCGTGATCTGCATGGGGGCCACGGCGTTGATCTGCGCGAAGGGATCGGCCTTGAGCGGCTGACCGGTGAGGGTGCTGTCAGCGGTGCGGTGCTGACGGACGGCACGCAGCTGGAAGTGGATTTTGTGATTGTCGGCGTGGGCGTGGCCCCCGGCACGGCGCTGGCCGAAGCGGGGGGGATCGCGCTTGATAACGGCATCGCGGTGGATGCGCAGGGCCGGACCAGTGCGCCTGATGTCTGGGCGGCGGGCGATTGCGCCTCGTTCCCATATCGCGATACGCGGATCAGGCTGGAGAGCGTGCCAAACGCGATTGAGCAAGCCGAGGTGGTGGCCGAGAACCTGTTGGGCGCCGAGAAGGACTATGTCGCGAAGCCGTGGTTCTGGTCGGACCAATATGATGTGAAACTGCAAATCGCGGGGCTGAACACAGGCTATGACCGCGTGGTCACACGCGGGGCTGCACCCGGACCGGTTTCGTTTTGGTACTACGCGGGGGAGACGCTGTTGGCCGTGGATGCGGCCAATGACCCGCGCGGCTACATGGTGGGCAAGCGCCTGATCGAGGCAGGGAAATCTCCCGCACCAGAGGTTGTTGCGGATGTGGACACCGACCTCAAGGCGTTGTTGAAACCGTGAGGATCATCGCAGGCAAATCGCGCGGCACACAATTGGCCGATGTCGGGCGCGGCGATGCAGAGGCGCATCTGCGGCCCACGTCGGACCGCGTGCGCGAAAGCCTGTTTTCGATGCTGACCCATATGGGCGTTATCCATAATGCCCGCGTGCTGGACCTGTTTGCGGGCACTGGCGCGCTGGGACTTGAGGCGCTGTCGCGGGGCGCAGCCCATGCGACTTTTGTCGAGAACGGGCGCGTGGGGCAAAAGCTGATCGCGCAGAACATTGCGAAGATGCGGGTGGATGAACAGACCGCGCTGCTGCGTCTGGATGCGACCGCTTTAGGTGCCTCTGCCGCGCCCTTTGATCTGGTCTTTCTTGATCCGCCTTATGGCAAATCACTGGGGCAGGACGCCTTGGCCAGTGCGGCCGCGGGCGGCTGGCTGGCGCAAGGCGCTGTGATCGTCTGGGAGGAAAGTACGCCCATGCACGCCCCCCAAGGGTTCACCCGCACCGACCGCCGCAAATACGGCGATACCCATGTGACCATGCTGCGCTTTGGCTAAAGCGGCCAGTGCGCGATCCGCTGGGACTTTTTGGCCATCAGGCCCATAACAGGCGCCATAAATAGCACGATACGACCCGTGAACGCAGGTTTCCCCGTTTCGGCCATGGCCTTGAGGTTGGATGCGATAAAGCCTTGTGCGCCGACCATTTCCTTACGCAACTTCGACCCTTCGACAGTTTTTGACAAGACGAGATCAAATTCGGTCCCACCATCTTTTTCCCGCAACTCGTAGGTGACGGTGCAGGGCGGTTCGTCAATGTTCGTCATCTGGAAGGTATGGGCATAACGGTGCGGCGGGTCGAAAACGAGCACCTCGCTACCACCATTGCGACCTTGCCGTTCGGGTTGATCATGCGCATTTTAGCGCCTTGCTTAAGGCCATCGGCTGTCTGGCAGACAGAGCCGAAGAAGAACGGCAGAGGCGTGTCGGTGGCCACCAGCGTGGACCAGACGGTTTCGATCGGGGCTTCGATGAAAGTGCGGCTGATGGAATCAGGGGCGTATTGGGTCATTTGGCGTTTTCCTTTTTAGCGATTGCTTCGGCGGTGGCTTTGATCAGGCTCATCCGGTCCAGCCAGTGGGCGGAATAGCCGTCGATCCAGCGCTCGTAGATCAGTTGCAGGGGAAGGGCATTGAGGTAGAGGCGGCGGCTGCGGCCGTCCTGTTGGCTGGTGACCAGCCCCGCATCGGTGAGGACGCGCAAGTGGTTCATAACCGCGACACGTGACACATCGAACTGCGCAGCAAGCTCGCCCACGGCCATTCCGGGGCGGGTGCGCAAGTGGTCCAGAATTGCGCGGCGGGTTTCATGGGCGAGGGCCTGAAACACCGAATCCATATCTGCATTAGTAAAAATGTAATTACATCATTACGTATAAAGCGTGTGCCAACCTCTTTAGGAAACGCTTCAGACGCGGCGGGGATCGGAAAATTCGAATTTTCCGGCCGGAATTTTTGAAAATTCCAACGCCGGCCGCGATCTTGGGGTTAGTATGTGGGGTGGAACTTGCCTGCGGGAGAGAGAGTGAAAATCTCGTATCCGTTCTCTGTCACGCCGATCGAGTGTTCGAATTGTGCCGACAGTGATTTGTCGCGGGTGACCGCGGTCCAGTCGTCGGCCAGCGTCTTCGTCTCGGCGCGGCCAAGGTTTACCATCGGCTCGATGGTAAAGAACATGCCGGGCTCCAACACAGACTTCGTGCCGGGCTTGCCGTAGTGCAGCACGTTTGGCGGTGCGTGGAACACGCGGCCCAAGCCGTGGCCGCAAAAGTCGGTGACCACGGACATGCGGTGCCCTTCGACAAAGCTCTGAATGGCGTGGCCGATGTCACCGAAGGTATTGCCGGGTTTTACCGCTTCTATCCCCTTCATCAGGGCCTCATGAGTGATGTCGATCAGACGCTCGGCCCGTTTGGCGGGGCGGCCTGCGACATACATGCGGCTGCTGTCTCCGAACCAACCATCCAGCACAACTGTCACGTCGATGTTGACGATATCCCCGTCTTCGAGCGCGTCACTGTCGCGGCGTTTCTCCAGATCGCGGCTCACGCTTTTAAGCTTGGGGATCGGCGCGCCTGGGATGCCGTGGCAGACCACGTGGTTCACGCTGATGCAGCTGGCGTGTTTATAGCCCTTATAGCCGATGGTTGCAGAGGTCGCGCCTGCTTCCTCCACCATCGCCTCGATCAGCGCGTCGATTTGGCCAGTGGTCTGGCCTACTGTCACGTGTTCGGCGATCTTGTCCAAAATGGTAGCGGTCAAGCGGCCTGCCGCGTGCATCCCTGCAAAATCAGCAGCCTCGTGGATGCGGATACCGTCTTTTGTCGTGCGACCTTTATGGGTGTCTGTCACCGGTCTCTCCATCATTGTGTTGGGGCTGTTTAGCGTGCAGGGCGGCCAAGGGCCAGAGGGGTGGCGATGTCTATTCCCTCAGGCGTGATGTGGGTGCCGATGCAGAGGGTTTCAACACCCGCCTTTGTGGCCTCGGCGTGGGCGGCGGCATATTTGGGGTCGATATCGGCGGCGATGTCCACATGGGTGCAGTCCGTGCGCTGCACCAGATACAGCAGCACGGCGCGGTGGCCCATGCCTGCGACAGCCGCCAGATCGTTCATATGCTTGGTGCCGCGTGCGGTGACCGAGTCCGGGAATTCCGCCAGTGCAGGCGAACGGCACAGCGTCACCGACTTCACTTCGACATAAGCGTCGGGCAGGCCGTCACCGCTCAGCAAAAAATCCACGCGGGAGTTGGTCCCGTATTTCACCTCTGGGCGCACGGTGGTGTAGGCGGCCAGCGCCTCGATCTGGCGCGCCTCTAGTGCGGCGCGCAGCACGCGGTTGGGCAGGGAAGTATCTACGCCCGTCAGATGCCCGTTCTCGTGATCGACCAGCCGCAACCCGTATTTCAGCTTTTTCTTGGGGTCGTCATTCGGCTCCAGCCAGACTTTTGTGCCTTCCTCGGCCAGCCCCATCATCGAGCCGGGGTTGGCGCAGTGGGCCACAATTTCCCGACCGTCCTCCAGCGTGCAATCGGCCAGAAACCGTTTGTAGCGGCGGATAAGGCGAGCGGGGACAAGATCGGTTTGAAAGCGCATGGCAAGGGGCTATACCGTAACGGACACAGGCTCAAGGAGAGGCACCATGGCGAATCCCACAGCGGCAATGCTGGTTATCGGAGACGAGATCCTTTCGGGGCGCACGCGGGATGCGAATATGCATTACCTCGCGGGGGAATTGACGGCGGCGGGTATCACGCTGGCCGAAGTGCGGATCGTCTCGGACGACCGCGAGGCGATTATTACGGCGGTGCAGGCGCTGGCGGCGGGCCATGATACGGTGTTCACCTCGGGCGGGATCGGCCCCACACATGATGACATCACCGCCGATTGCATGGCAGCGGCATTCGGGCAAAGCATTGATGTGCGCGATGATGCCCGCGCCATCCTGCAGGCGCATTACGACAAAGCAGGCACCGACCTGAACGAAGCGCGCCTTCGCATGGCCCGCATCCCTGCGGATGCGGCGTTGATCGACAATCCCGTCTCTTCCGCTCCGGGGTTCACGATTGAAAATGTGCACGTCATGGCCGGCGTCCCCAGCGTGTTCAAAGCGATGGTGGCCAGTGTGTTGCCGACCCTCACAGGGGGCGCACCTTTGATTAGCAAAACGCTGACCGTGCATCGCGGCGAAGGCGATATCGCTGGCCCTCTGGGCACGCTGGCCGAGGCCTATCCAGACCTGTCCATGGGCAGCTATCCGTTCCAGCGTGACGGCAGATACGGCTCTAACATTGTGGTGCGCGGCCCTGATGAGGGCCGTCTGGACGCGGCAATGGCAGCACTTGAGGCTGCATTCACATGATGCCCGATGCCGCCACACTTTATGAGGTGTGCGAACGCACATGGCCGCCGGCCAAAACCGTAACATCAGGCGCATGGACCCTGCGGGACGGCGCGCAGGGGGGCAAGCGTGTCTCGGCGGCGACTGCCTTGGGGGTGCCTGATGGCGCAGATATTGCGCAGGCAGAAGAGGCGATGCGCGGCATGGGCCAGACGCCGCTGTTCATGATCCGCGAAGGGGATGACGCGCTGGATGCGCAGCTTGCAACACGCGGCTATGACCTGATTGACGAGGTGATGCTTTATACCGCGCCGATCGAGGCGCTGACCGATCTGCCGATCCCGCGGGTCACGTGTTTTTCCATCTGGGAGCCGCTGGCGATCATGAAGGAAATCTGGGCGCAGGGGGGCGTTGGCCCCGCACGTCTGGACGTGATGGAGCGTGCAGCGGTCAAGACGGGCATCCTGTCACGCTGGAACGAAAAGCCCGCAGGCGTGGCCTTCGCCGCGATCCACGGCACCACTGCTATGGTGCACGCCGTTGAGGTGTTGCCGCATCAGCGCCGCATGGGCGTGGCCGACTGGATGATGCGGGCCGCTGCGATCTGGGCAGCCGAACAGGGGGCCACCCATATCTCGGTCCTGTGTGTGACTGCGAATAAACCTGCAAACGCGCTCTATACCAAGCTGGGCTTTACGCCCGTTGGCACGTACCATTACCGCCAAGAACCGAAATAGGAAGGAGCCAACAATGGCTGACGACGCCCCAACCGCCCTTGACCTGCCAATGGTCGATCCGCTGCCAGAAGCGACGCAAAAGTATTTCGACATTTGCACCGACAAGCTGGGCATGATCCCGAACGTCCTGCAGGCCTATGCCTTTGACATCGACAAGCTGAACACATTCACGGCGATGTACAATGACCTGATGCTGGGCGACAGCAACCTGACCAAGCTTGAGCGTGAAATGATCGCGGTTGTCGTCTCGGCTGTGAACCGCTGTTTCTACTGCCTCACGGCGCATGGCGCGGCGGTGCGCGAATTGTCGGGTGATCCGCTGCTGGGCGAGGCGTTGGTGATGAATTACCGCGTGGCCGACGTGGACCCCAAGACGCGCATGATGCTGGATTTCGCGGTCAAACTGACCGAAGCGCCAGAGATCATTGAAGAAGAGGACCGCGAAGCCTTGCGGGCGGCGGGGTTCTCGGATCGTGACATCTGGGACATTGCCTCGGTCACGGGGTTTTTCAACATGACCAACCGTGTGGCCAGTGCCTCGGATATGCGGCCCAACAAAGAATACCACGCGCAAAACAGATGAAACGCTGGCTGGCTGTCTTGATGGTGGTGGCGGCAGGGGCGGCCCATGGGGCCGAGCTGTCGCTACCGTCCACCGCGCAGCAGGTCATTGCGCGGGACACCAGCAATGACAGGTATCTTGCGCCAACGGGGCCCGCCGTGAACGGTGTTGTGCCGACGCAGGTGATTGACGGGGCGGTGGCCCGCAGTGCGTGGCGGATCGACGTTGCAGGGATCACGCCTCTGCAACTTGTTGCGCCATTGCGCAGCCAGCTTGAAGATGCGGGCTACCGCATCGTTCTGGATTGTGCGGCTGAGGCCTGCGGCGGGTATGACTTTCGCTTCGCGACAGAGGTGCTGCCCGCGCCTGACATGTATGTGAACATCCGAAACTACCACATGCTGACAGCCCTGCGTCACGGGGCTGAAGGCGGGGCTGAGGCGGTGACGGTGCTTGCCAGCGGCTCCAGCGGGGCGTCGTTCTTGCAGATCATTCAGGCGGGCGCGCAGGCGCAGGTGTCGCAACTGCAAACAGTCGGGGATGCCCCGGCGCCAGATGCGCCGACCCGCACCGCCCCCGCAGGCCCATTGGGCGCGGCTTTGTCGGACGCGGGGCATGTGGTCTTGGAAGGGTTGGATTTCCAAAGCGGCACTTCTGATCTGGGCGAAGGGCCCTTTGCTGTCTTGCAGGAATTGCATGACGTTCTACGGGCCAACCCCGATATGCGTGTCGTTCTGGTCGGCCACACGGATAACATCGGCGGGCTGGAGGGCAATATCGCATTGTCGATCAACCGTGCGCGCGCCGTGCGCAACCGACTGATCGACCGCTATGGCATCCGGGCCTCGCGGCTGGAGGCGCAGGGCATGGGGTATTTGGCCCCGCATACCACCAACCAGTCCCGGCAGGGGCGCGAAGCGAACCGACGGGTCGAAGCCGTCCTGCTTGCGCTTTAGTCTGACGGCTCCGCCAGGGCTGCGTTTCATTTGGCCCAGACTGGTGCTTTGCGATGGGCAGATTTGTCATTTCCCAGATCGCGATACCGCGCCGAATACCTGACACCTGTGATTTGCGTGTTTTCGGAAAGAATGGCTACGCGGACATAGGAACGAAAAAGCCCCCGATAGGGCTTGCGCTCTACCGGAGGGAAGTCTCACCGAGGGGAGATGGTGTTTGGTGTCTGGCTTACCAGTCGCTGGGGCCTTTTTCGGCAAAAGCGTGGACCAGAAAGTCGATAAAGGCGCGAACCTTGGGCTGCGTGAAGCGGCCCGGAGGATAGACGGCGTAGATGCCTTGGGTCTCTTGCGGCAGATCGGGGATAGCGTCTTCGATCAGGCCTTGGGCCATGGCGTCCGCATAGAGGAAGCTGGGTAAGTAGGCGATGCCAAGCCCCGAGATGGCCGCGTTGAGCAGGGATTGTCCGTCATTGACCGAGAGCCAGCCTGCGGTGCGGACCTGACGCTTTTCGCCGGATGGCGCCGTGAGTTTCCACACATTCCCGCTGGATTGGTTTGAATAGTGCAGCAGCTTGTGATCGTTCAGGTCGTCGATCTTTTCGGGGCGGCCGTATTTCTCGAAATACTCGGGCGAGGCGATCATGCGTTTCGTCGTCTCGGTCAGTTTGCGGGCCCGCAGGGTGCTGTCTTCCAGCTCTCCGATGCGGACGGCCATGTCAAACCCTTCCGAGATGAGCTCAACGTAGCGGTTGTTGAGCACCATGTTGACCGTGATGTCAGGGAAGTCGCCCAAAAACTCGGACAAGGCCGGGCTGAGGTGGTTGACGCCAAAGTCGGTCGCGACCGAGATGCGCAGCAGCCCCGAGGGTGCCGATTGCATTGAGGTCACAAGCGCATCCGCTTCGCCTGCATCATTCAGAACGCGGCGTGCGCGGTCATAATATGCGAGGCCGATCTCTGTTGGAGAGACGCGGCGGGTTGTCCGGTTCAGAAGGCGCGCGCCGAGGCGAGCCTCAAGTGAGGAGACGTGCTTGCTGACGGCGGATTTTGAAATCCCCATCTTTTTGGCGGCGTCGGTAAAGCCCCCCTGATCCACCACTGTGGCGAATGCTTCCATTTCTGTAAGGCGGTCCATATGCCGTCCCTTTCCATCTTTATGTCGAGGATCGGTATGGCGGGCGAATGGGGCGCAAACGGGGCGGAGGTGGGACAGTAGCAAGGTAATTGCGCAACCGTTGCGTGTCGGGAAACAGGGGAACAGTGTGTTTCCGGCCGCCCGCTGCGGTTGTGTTCGGGGCTGGCGCGGTTGGAGCCAGCCCCTTTTTTGCCCTTGGCAAAAATTCCCCCGGAGGATTTAGGGCCAGAAAAAATAGGGGAAGGGTGCCAATGTTACAGTGTCGCGGCGAGGCGTGTCCCTTGGTCGATGGCGCGTTTGGCGTCAAGTTCGGCTGCGACGTCGGCGCCGCCGATGACGTGGCATGGCGTGCCTTTGGCCTCTAGCGCGTCAGCGAGAGAGCGGTCGGAGAGTTGCCCTGCGCATAGGACCACGGTGTCGGCGGGGATGACTTGCGGGTTTTCGCGGGTCTCGCCGAAGGTGATGTGTACGCCGTCGTCGTCGATGCGTTCATAGTTGACGCCCGCGATCATGTTGACCTCTTTCATCGTCAGGGATGCGCGGTGAATCCAGCCTGTGGTTTTGCCAAGACCTTTGCCAGGTTTGGAGGGTTTGCGCTGCATCATCGTGACCGTGCGGGCGGGTTTGTGCGGTTGCGGTCCTTCGGGGGCGAGGCCCGCGCGGTGATCGGACGTGTCTGCAACGCCCCATTCGCGCATCCATTCGGGCAGGTTCAGCGTTGTGCTTTCACCGTCGTGGACAAGATGTTCGGAGACGTCAAAGCCGATGCCGCCTGCGCCGATCACCGCCACGTGTTCGCCGATTTCGGCGGTGCCGTTCAGCACGTCGGTATAGCTGTGCACATTTGCGCGGTTCGCGCCTTCGATCTGCGGGTCGCGGGGCACCACGCCTGTGGCGATGATAACTTCGTCAAACCCGTCCAGATCGTTGGCCGAGACTTCGGTGTTGAGGTGCACGGTAATGCCGTGGTGGGCGACCATGGTGCGGTACCAATCGACAAAGCCCCAGAACTCTTCCTTGCCCGCGACCTGTTTGGCGAGGTTAAGCTGGCCGCCGATCTCGCTTGCGCGGTCGAAGACGGTAACTTTGTGCCCGCGCTCTGCCGAGGCGATGGCGGTCGAGAGGCCAGCGGGGCCTGCGCCGACGACGGCGATGTTTTTGGGCGTGGTGACGGGGTCCAGCACCAGCTCTGTCTCGTAACAGGCGCGGGGGTTCACGAGGCACGAGGAGATTTTGCCGCCGAATGTGTGGTCGAGGCAGGCTTGGTTACAGCCGATGCACGGGGCGATGTGGGACGCGTTACCGTTGGCCGCTTTGTTCACGAACTCCGCGTCGGCCAGCATGGGTCGCGCCATCGACACCATATCGGCGCATCCTGTTGAGAGGACTTCTTCGGCCACCTCTGGTGTGTTGATGCGGTTGGAAGCGATGAGCGGGATCGAGACTTTGCCCATCAGTTTCTTTGTGACCCACGCGAATGCCGCGCGCGGAACAGAGGTGGCGATGGTGGGGATGCGGGCCTCGTGCCAGCCGATGCCGGTGTTGATGATGGTGGCCCCCGCTTTTTCGATCTCGACCGCCAGCTGCACGACCTCGTCGTAGGTGGAGCCGTTGGGCACGAGGTCGATCATCGACAAACGGTAGATCACGATGAAATCGGGGCCGACGGTTTCGCGTACGCGTTTCACCACCTCGATCGGCAGGCGCATACGGTTCTCGTAAGAGCCGCCCCACTCATCCGTGCGTTTGTTCGTGTGGGTCACAAGGAATTGGTTGAGGAAGTACCCTTCGGAGCCCATCACCTCGACCCCGTCGTAACCCGCCTCTTTTGCGCGGCCTGCACAGGCGGCAATGTCGGCGATCTGTTTCTCGATGCCTGCGGCGTCCAGCTCGGTTGGCGGAAAGGGGGAGATGGGCGATTTGATCGCCGAAGGTGCCACACATTTAGGGCCGTAAGCATAGCGGCCAGCGTGCAGGATTTGCATGGCGATTTTGCCGTCTGCTTCATGCACGCGGTCGGTGACGATTTTGTGGTTGGCGACATCTTCGTCCGACACCATCATTGCCGCACCGGGCAGGACCGAGCCTTCCATGTTGGGGCCAATGCCGCCTGTCACCATCAGCGCCACACCGCCGCGTGCGCGGGCAGCATAAAACTCGGCCACACGGTTCCAGTCTTTCGTCTCTTCCAGCCCCGTGTGCATCGAGCCCATGAGAACGCGGTTTTTGAGCGTCGTGAAGCCCAGATCGAGAGGGGCAAGCATGTTGGGGAAATTTGACATCGGTAGACCCTTTTTGGGAAAGACAATTTGCAAGCAGAATGGCGGCAGTGCGTCACCTTGTCACCTGAAACGCCGCGTCAGCCTGTGGGTGCTGTTCTGTGTGTGTCAGGTGATGTAGACTAGGATCGAGTAGGTTCAATGAGTATGGATATGGTGATGACGCCTGAAGAGATTGCAAAACTGCCCTACCGTCCGTGTGTCGGCGTGATGCTGCTGAACAGGGACGGGGATGTGTTTGTGGGCCAGCGGCTGGACCGCGACTATGACGCGTGGCAAATGCCGCAAGGCGGGGTCGACCCCGGCGAAGAGCCCTCGGCCGCTGCCCTGCGCGAGCTGGAGGAAGAGACAGGCATCACAGCGGATCTGGTGCAAATCGAGGCGCAGACAGAAGACTGGCTGCCGTATGAGCTGCCTCGTGAGCTGGTGCCAAAGCTGTGGAACGGCAAATACCGCGGTCAGGAGCAAAAGTGGTTTTTGCTGCGGTTCACCGGATCGGATGACGATGTGAACATTGAAACAGCCCAGCCCGAGTTCTCAAGCTGGCGCTGGATCCCCACCGCCGAGATGCTGGACGGGATCGTGCCGTTCAAACGTGACGTCTATGCGCGCGTTGTGCGTGAATTTTCCGCGCTGTTGTGAAGGTCGCCCTTATCATCGCGGCGCTGTTGTGTGTGCCACAAATCGCCACTGCCCTGTCGTGCAGGCCGCATTCCGTAGAGGCGGCATTTGCGCAGGCCGATGAGGCAGACGCGCGGTTTGTGATTGTGCAGGGGCGGCTTGACTTCGACGCGGGGCAACTGCCGAAACGCTCGAACACGCAAGCGCCGCAGCACAGGGTGATCAAAGCGCGGCTGACAGGTCATGCTTTGTCGCGGGCGGGGTTCAAGACACCTTATAACAAGGCAGTCGACGTTTATGTCGCTTGCTATGGTCCGTGGTGCGCGAATGTGCAGCGGGGCGGCAAGGTGCTTGCCTTTGTTGAAAGCGGGCCGCAGGGGCGCGTGATCGCGACCAACCCGTGCGGCGGATATTTGTTTGGCAACCCGACGCCCCGCATGTTGACGGCGGTTCAGCAATGTATGGCGGGACAGCGTTGCGAGGCGCTTAGATAACCGGCACCGCCGCAGCTGCCGTGCGCGGCAGTATGCCCGTCACGCGGGGGTCATCGTCAATCTCGATGCTGCGTTTGTAGGCGGCAAACCCCGAGCGGACGTAAAAGTCCACCGCCTGCGGACTGTCGAGCGTGCAGGTGTGAACGTGGAAACGCGTGATGTCCGCGCCCCATGCCCGCGCAATCGCTTCGTTCATCAGATAGCGGCCCGCGCCGCTGCCGATCAGTGCGGGGGTCAGGCCAAAGTATGCCAGCTCGCACTCACCTGACTGGCGGAAATCCAGCTCCAGCAGCGCCTCGTCGCGCCCGTCTTTTTGCAGGGTATAGATGTGGACGTCGGGATTGTTCAGGATGGCGGACAAATCGACGTCTGTCATTTTGAGCCGACCATACCACAGCCAGTCTTGCCCGCCGACGCGGGTGAACACATCGCGGTACCAGTCCAGCGTGGGTGTGACTTTGCGAAACGTCACACCCTCTGCCAACGTCACAGGCCGTGTAGGGGCGGGCGCGTGCATCTCCAGATAGGTGACAACCATAGCGAGCTTGCCCGCAGGGACATCGTGATAGCCGTCTCCCAGCATCAGACCAGCCCGGCGGCGCGGAACTGTGCCATCATGTCCGCTTCGGGGCGGGGGCCGACGTGTGCGATGACTTCGGCGCCGCACAGGTTCCCCATGCGGCCGCAAGTCTCAAGGCTTTGCCCCGTGGCGAGGCCATAGATGAAACCGGCGGCGAATTGATCGCCCGCGCCTGTGGCATCGACAGGTGTGATGCGTTCGGGGGCGGGCAGGTCCACACGCTCGGACCCGCGGATCAGCGTCACGCCGTCACCGCCACGGGTGCATACCATGATGGGGCAGATGTCAGAGGTGCGCGTCATCGCGTCCTCAAGGTCTTCGGTCTGGAACAGGGATTTGATCTCGGCCTCGTTGCCGATCACGAAATCAAGCTCGTGCTCGATCATTTGCAGGAAATCGGCGCGGTGGCGTTCTACGCAGAAAGGGTCGGAGATGGTGATGCCCGCCATGCCGCCGCCTGCCTTGGCGGCGCGTGCGGCCTCGCGGAAGGCGGTCTTGCCTGCGTCCTCGTCGAACAGATACCCCTCAAGGAACATGATCTTGGCGTTGCCCGCCACGTCCTGCGGTACGTCGTCTGACGACAACCCCGTCGAGACACCCAGATAGGTGTTCATCGACCGCTCCCCGTCAGGGGTGACAAAGATCATCGAGCGTGACGTGGGGCGGTCGGCGCCTGCAACGGGCGGGTTTACAAAATCAATCCCGTTGTCTGTCATCGCGTCGGCGTAGAACTGGCCCAAGCCATCGTCGCGCACCCGTCCGATGAACGCCGTGTTCAGGCCCAGCGCGCCCACGCCTGCAACCGTATTTGCAACGGCCCCGCCCGGGGTCTGCAACCGATCGCCCATCGCACCATACAGTTGCTCTGCGCGGTCTTGCTCGATCAACTGCATGATGCCTTTTTCGATGCCCATATTGTCCAGAAACGCATCATCCGAGTGGCTGATTACATCCACCACGGCATTGCCGATCCCAACGAGGTCATAGGTCTTCATTCGGTCTTATCCTTGTATTGGCACAGGTCTTTGATGATGCAGGTGCGACATTGGGGTTTGCGGGCTTTGCAGTGATAGCGTCCATGCAGGATCAACCAATGGTGCGCGTGCAGTTGGAAATCGGCGGGGATGTTGTCTTCGACCGCCCGTTCAACCGCGTCGACGGTTTTGCCCGGCGCGATGCCCGTGCGGTTGCCTACGCGAAAGATATGTGTGTCCACGGCTTGGGCGGGCTGGCCCCACCACATGTTCAGCACCACATTGGCGGTCTTGCGCCCCACACCGGGCAGGCTTTGTAGCGCGGCGCGGGAGTTGGGGACGATGCCGCCGTAGTCATCCACCAATATCTGGCTGAGCTTGATGACGTTCTTTGCTTTTTGGCGAAACAGGCCGATGGTTTTGATATGCTCGGTCAGACCTTCCAGCCCCAGATCCAGCATCTTTTGCGGCGTGTCCGCAATCTGGAACAGCGCACGGGTGGCCTTGTTCACGCCTGCATCGGTGGCCTGCGCGGACAGGGCCACGGCGACCACCAGCGTATAGACGTTCACATGCTCCAACTCGCCCTTCGGCTCGGGCTCGGCCGCGTGGAAGCGTTCCATGATGGCGCGGATGGTATGATAATCGAGTTGTTTGGAAGGTTTGCTCATGGGGCAAGGGTATGCGCAGGTTTCGGGTCGCGTGCAAGCGGGCGGCGGCATATTGTGGTGCCATGACACAGATGAGCGAACATCCCGACAAGACCGACAGCGCCTATCACTACGGTGTAATCGCCCGCGCTATTGCGGCCATCGACGCGGCGGATGCGCCGCTGGGCCTTGAGGCGCTGGCGGCAGAGATGGGGATGAGTGCAGCGCATTTCCAGCGGGTGTTCTCGGCTTGGGTCGGCGTGTCGCCGAAACGCTATCAGCAGTATCTGACGCTGGGCCACGCAAAAGCATTGCTGCGCGGACAGGCCACCACATTGCAGGCGGCCCATTCTGCGGGCCTGTCCGGCACAGGCCGCCTGCACGATCTGTTTGTCCGCTGGGAAGCGATGAGCCCCGGAGAGTTCGCAGCAGGCGGCGCGGGTCTGGTGATTGACTGGGGCTGGTTCGACAGCCCCTTTGGCCGCATCTTGGTGATGGGCACGCAAAAGGGCATTTGCGGGCTGTCACTGGCGCATGGGATGGGGGCAGAGGCGGCAATGGCAGATCTGCGCGCCCGCTGGCCTGCGGCCACCTACCGCGAGAACTCCGCTCAGCTGGCCCCGTGGGTTGCGACCGCCTTTGGGCAAGGCCCGCAGGGCGAGACTGCGCCGCTTTATCTGATGGGGGCGCCTTTCCAGTTGAAGGTATGGGAGGCGCTGTTGCATCTGCCTGAGGGGGGCGTGACGACCTATGGTGAGATCGCCGGCTTGATCGGGAACCCCAAAGCGGTGCGTGCTGTGGGCACGGCGGTGGGGCGCAACCCGATCGGATACCTGATCCCGTGCCACCGGGTTTTGCGAAAATCGGGGGCTTTGGGGGGCTATCACTGGGGCTTGCCGATGAAACGCGCCATGCTGGGGTATGAAGCAGCGCGGCGCGACAGCCGCACGGATGCGCAAAATGCCGCTTATTCCGCCTAGGGGGGCATTTTGTCGGCAACCATTCCCGCCTATATTGCGTTTACCAATAGACGCTTCGCCCGAACGGAGCCGAAACAAGTAAGGCAGTAAGACTATGACATTTGTGAAATTCCCTATGATCGCCGCAGTGGCGGGCGTTTTTGCGCTGGGCGCATGTACCGATCCAAACGGCTCGGTTCTGGCACCGAATGGTGATCCGAACCAGCGGACCAAGAACGGCGTGCTGATCGGTGCCGCCGCTGGTGCAGTTGTGGGTGCGTTGTCCAAGGGCGACGGCAACCGTGACAAAGGTGCCATCAAAGGCGCGATTATCGGTGGTGCTTTGGGCGCTGGCGCGGGTGCGCTGTTGGACCGTCAGGAGCGCGATCTGCGCCAGAGCCTTGGCAATGACAATGTTACGATCAACAACACGGGCGACCGTCTGATTGTGACATTGCCGCAGGATATTCTGTTCGCCACAGGCTCCAGCGCGGTACGCCCTGACCTGCAAAGCGATCTGGCCGCGGTGGCCAGCAACCTGCAGGCCTATCCCGACACCACTGTGCAGATCGTCGGCCACACCGACAGCGACGGCGATGCGGCGTTTAACCAGCAACTGTCGAATGATCGCGCCAACGCGGTGGCCTCTGTGCTGATCAACAACGGCGTCTCAGGCGGGCGCGTGCAGGCCTTTGGCCGTGGTGAGGCGCAGCCCGTGGCAAGCAACCTCAACGCTGCTGGCAAAGCGCAAAACCGACGTGTCGAGATTGTGATCCTGCCGAACGCAGCCTGATCCCAAGACCCGACAATTTCCAGACCAGCCCCGGTGCATCGCTGCGCCGGGGTTTTTCTATGCCGCGTGCATTAGTGCTGCGCGTAGATGCACAGCAGGTGTTGACAGCCGCCCCCTTGAGGTTGCCCGCCTTTGCGCCACATTGCGTTTCAACAGATGTAAATAAGGAATAGACCCATGACACATCCAAAACTCGTCGGTATCTCAGGCTCTTTGCGCAAGGGCAGCCACAACAGGTTGCTGTTGGCCGAGGCCGTGCGCCTGTTCGGCGATGCCGACTATACCGAGCTGGATATCAACCTGCCGCTATACAACGGGGACGACGAAGAGGCGGACGGCGTGCCTGCGGCGGTTGAGGCATTGGCCCGTCAGATCGCGGATGCCGATGCGGTCCTGATCTCGACACCAGAGTATAACAAAGGGCCTTCAGGGGTTCTCAAAAACGCGCTGGACTGGATCAGCCGTGCGCAGGTCAAGCCGTGGGGCGACAAGCCCGTGGCGGTGATGTCTGCGGCAGCGGGCCGCGCAGGAGGCGAGCGTGCGCAGATGGTGTTGCGCGGGTTCATGGTGCCTTTCCGTCCACGCATTTTGCAGGGGCCTGAAATCCACCTTGCCGCCAGCTATGAGGCATTTGACGATGCGGGCCAGTTGACGGGCGAGATGTATATCAAAGACCTCACCGACCTGATGACGGCCCTGCGGGCAGATATTACGCGCTAGGCAGGTATCGCGACCTCGATCAGGTTGCCATCGGGGTCGCGGATATAAAGCGATGTGATCGGGCCGGTTGCCCCCGTGCGGGGGACTGGCCCGTCTATGATCGGTGTATCTGTTGCCGCCAGATGTGCCTGCCATTGGGGCAGGGGTGTCTGTGTGAGAAAGCACAGATCGGCAGAGCCTGCGGTGACGGCCTGCGCCTTCGGCTCGAACTCTGCCCCTTGCTGGTGCAGGTTGATTTTTATGTCGCCAAAGCGCAGCGCATGTCGCGTGGTGCCGTCTGCGACCACAAAGGGGGCGTGTGTCATGCCTAGAACCGTGACGTAGAATTGAACCGTCTTCTCCAAATCCGCGACAGTCAGGACAAGATGGTCGAGTGTGGTCAGGGTCGGGGTCACAGGTTGTCTTCCACCCGAAAACCATCGGGGATGGCATCGTGATCGTCCAGCATCAGGTCTGCCATGACCTGCGCGATTTTGGGGGCCATGCCAAAGCCGATCTTGAACCCTCCGTTCGCGATATAGTGGTCTGCGCGGTCGGGCCAGTGGCCCAGCATCGGCGCGCGGGTCCGCGCACGCGGGCGCACGCCTGCCCAACGGGCAATCACGGGAGCGTCTTGCAGGACGGGGACGGCAGCGCGGGCGGCCTCTATCACGGCATCCAGTTGCGGGTCGGTGGTGTCGGGGGTGCTATACTCCCGCTCGGAGGTGGAGCCGACGGCGACAGTGCCATCAAGATGCGGAATGATATGCACGCCGCCCGCAAATAGTTGCGGCGCACCAGATGCATCATAGCGCAGCAATGCGGCCTGTCCCTTCACCCCCGCGCCCATGCTGCGGGTGTGCGATCGGGTCAGCGTCTCTAGCCCCGCTACACCCGTGGCCCACAGAACGCGCCCGCGATCGGGCGCATCGGCCTGCACAATAACACCTTTGGCACCAAGGGCCGCGACCAGTGCCGCGCAGGCCTTGCGCGGATGCAAATGCGCGCTGAGCGTGTCGTGGATAAGCTGCCCGCTGGGGCTGTGCGGTTGCCACGTTGTTTCGGGGGCGGCGATCACCTGCCACTGCGCATTGTCTTGCCACAGATCGGCTGCGGTTTGCGTGCGGCGGCTGGCGAGGGCAAGGGCGGCCTCGTCCGCGACGGGTTGCAGCCGCCCCGCACGGACATAGCCTGCGTTTGTGCCGCCTTGTTCCGATACCGCGTGCCAAAAGGCTTCGGCCATTAGCAAACTGTCGAGTTGGAATGCTTTCTTTGCGTTCCAATTTTCGGGTACATGGGGCGCCAATGCGCCGACGATGCCGCCGCTGCTGCCTGCGCCTGCGCCATTGGGATCCACGACCTGTACCCGCGCGCCGCGCTGCACGCAGGCCCACGCCACCGACAGGCCAAAAATTCCCGCGCCGCGAATGGTGATATCGATCATTGCTCTGGCCCTTGATTGCGCGCTAACTGCGATTAAAACTCAGGATATAGGGTAGCAGCGTGCAGGACCAGACGGCACAAATAGAATGGCGCGACGGCAAGGTGCCTGTCAGCACGCGGTTTGACGATCCTTATTTCAGCCTCGAAAACGGTATGGACGAGACGCGCCATGTGTTTCTGGCAGGCAACGATCTGCCTGCGCGGTTCAGGGACGGGTTCCACGTGGCCGAGCTGGGCTTTGGCACGGGGTTGAACTTTTTGGTGGCGCTGCAAGCCTTCCGTGATGCGGGCTGTGGCGGGCGGCTGTATTTCACCAGCTTTGAGGCGTTTCCCATGGCGATGCCCGATCTGCACGCGGCCCTGTCGGCCTTTGACGGGTTGCCCGATGATCTGGCCCGCGCGCCGGCCTTTCCCGAAGTGCTGGATGGTCCCGATTTTGCCCTGCAGGTGATTGTGGGCGATGCTCGCGATACGTTGCCCGCGTGGGAGGGCCGTGCCGATGCATGGTTCCTTGACGGGTTTTCGCCCGCCAAAAACCCCGAGCTTTGGTCGCCAGAGCTGATGGCACAGGTCGGCACGCATACGGCCACAGGCGGCACAGCCGCGACCTATACGGCGGCGGGGTTTGTGCGGCGCGGGCTGGCGGATGCGGGCTTTGTCGTGGAGCGGGTCGCGGGCTATGGCCGCAAACGACATATGACACGGGCGGTGCGGATATGACGCAAAGCAATAATATCCCGCTGGGCATCATCCTGATGATCGCGACGACCTTTGTCTTTGCCATTCAGGACGGGCTGTCACGGCATCTGGCGGGCGAATATAACGTGCTGATGATCGTGATGATCCGCTATTGGTTCTTTGCCGCCTTTGTCATGGCAATCGCAAAGCGGCAGGCGGGCGGCTTGCGGGCGGCGGCGAAAACAAGCCAACCTCTGGTTCAGATCACCCGCGGCATCACGCTGGCGCTGGAGATCTGCATTATGGTCGCAGCCTTCACCCTGTTAGGACTGGTCGAGAGCCACGCTGTCTTCACCTGCTACCCCCTGCTGGTCGCCGCCTTGTCGGGACCCGTGCTGGGGGAGCATGTCGGCTGGCGGCGGTGGGCCGCAATCGGTGTGGGGTTTGTGGGGGTGGTTATCATCCTGAAGCCCGGTGTGGGCGTGTTTGATGTCCGCGCTTTGATCCCGCTTGCGGCGGCGCTGATGTTTGCCTTTTACGGGCTGCTGACCCGCTATGCGGCGCGGCGCGACAGTTCGGCGACCAGCTTCTTTTGGACGGGCACCGTCGGCGGGCTGACCATGACCGCGATCGGCCTGTGGTATTGGGAGCCGATGACCGCAGTCGATTGGGGCTGGATGATATGCTTGTGCCTCACAGGCGTAACGGGACACTGGCTTCTCATCCGCTGTTACGAGGCGGCAGAGGCCAGCGCGGTACAGCCCTTTGCCTATCTGCAACTGGTCTTTGCATCGCTGATCGGGATCAGCCTGTTCGGTGAGAAGATCAGCCCGAATGTCGCCATCGGCTGTGTGATCATCGTCGCGGCGGGTCTATTCACCTTTTGGCGCGAACGCCGACAGGGTTGAGCCGATAAGCTCTTCGTAGAACGGGATTGGCAGCGCCTCGCGGCCCAGACGGGCGCGGTAGACCGGCAGGCTTTCCGTGACGCGCATGATGTAGTTCTGCGTCTCGCGGAAGGGGACCATCTCGACCCAATCGACGATATAGATGTCGCCATCACGCGGATCGCCGTAGGTGTCCATCCAGCGGATAGGGCGGCTGGGGCCTGCGTTATAGCCTGCCGACATCATCACGACATTGCCGTCAAACTGGCCTGCCAGCTCGGACAGATATTGCGAGCCCAGGCGGGCGTTATAGACGGGATCAGCGGTCAGGCGGTCGGTTGAATGTTCGGACCGCAGGCCCAGCTTGCCCGCGACTTCCTGCGCTGTGGCGGGCATCAGCTGCATCAGGCCGCGCGCGCCAACGCCCGATTGCACTACAGGGTCAAATTCGCTCTCGCGGCGTGCGATGGCCAGCGACATTTCGGGGGCCATGGGCAGGTCGGCATCCTTGAGAGGGTGGAGCGCATAGTAAGGTGCCGCGATCTCGAGGCCACGACGTGCGGCGCGTTTGCCGATCATCACAGCGATATGGGGTTGGCCCACGTCAATCGCCGCTTGGCCCAGCAGGTGCAGATCAGGCTCTAGCAACTGCTCGGCCAGATGGGTCCAGAACCGCTCGGCCAAATTCATCTCGCCCGAGGCTTGCAGCAACATTCCCGCCTCGAACAGCGGGGCGGTGGCCAGTGCGCTGGTGCGCCAATCGGTGGCGGGGGCTGGTCCTTTGAGCTTGTCCGGAAAGGGGATGCGGGCGCGTTCAGCGGCAAGCAAACCGTAGAATGAGGTTTGGTAGTTCGCGCCCATTGTGTAGGCCGCTGTTGCGCCCTCGTTGTCGCCCGCCGCTTCCAATGCGCGGCCCTGCCAGTATCCTGCGCGGCCTTGGCTGATGGGCGATTCCACGGCGCTGTCGTGGTTGAGGAAATGCTGATGCGCGACCATCGGCTTTTTCAAAAACCGCAGTGCGATGTAGCCCGACAACCATTCCAGATCGGCATAGTCCGACCCTTCGGTCAGGTAGTGCTTTGACGCCATCGCATAGGCCCGCGCCGGATCGCCCGATCGCATCTCGCCCCGTGCCAGCGCACGGCGGCGGTTGCCCCATGCCGCCGGATTGCCCAGCCCCTCTAGGCTTTTGGAGGAGGCAAGCAGCAGGTCCTTGGCATCGCCCACACGATCCTTGCGGATACGCCATTCGAACCGCGCATGGTTCACCCCGCCGGTGTTTCTGAGTGTCGCGGGCAGTTTCTCAAACTGCTCCACGGCGTTGCCGGTGCGGCGGTAAAAGGCGATGCGGGATTCGGCGGCCTGCCGAGCGGAGGCGCTGGCGACCTCGTACATCTGCCGCGCCTCGTCATATTCGCGCTGCCAAACCATCGCGTCCAGCCGCGCATCGTGGTGGGGTTTCAGCAGGCTTGCGTGGGCGGCCAGAAACGCCGCTTGGGAATTGGCGTTCATGGGCATGGTGCGCCACGCCAGCACGACGTTGGCCTCTGCCTGACCGCCTTCGCCAGCGGCAGTCAGTGCCTTTGCATGGGCCAGTACGCCGAGCGGCGTTTGGGCGGGCACTTCGGCAAAGAACTTGAGGATCTCGGCGTCGGATTGTTCGATTACCACAGGCTCGGACCGGCGGCGCAGATAGGGCATACCGGGCCAGTCGGGGCGGCGGGTAATGAAATCCATGACCTGCGCATAGGTGCCTTCGCGGGCGCGCAAACGGTGCCACAAGATAACGTCCTGGGCGACTTTGCCGTCCCGTTCTGCGATCCGCTCGGCCCCGTCAAAGTCACCGCTGCGCATCGCATCCATCGCCCAACCCAGCGGGCGGGGGCGCTCTGACGCGGCGGGCAGCGCCATGGCACACAGCAGCAACAGGGTCCACAGAGTGCGTGTCATGGCTTGCATTTCCTATCATCCTCACAGTAGAGCCTTTGAGCATAGACCAAATGTGCGCGGGTTCAAATCACGGCTTCGCGGGCAGGCGGTCTTCCTCTTGCAGCGGTTGGCTGCTTCACCGGATGGCCGATCGGTCTCCAGCACATAAAGGAGCGTGCACATGTTTTCAGGTTCTTTGCCTGCCCTCGTCACGCCGTTTCGAGGCGGCGAGCTGGATATTGAAACGCTGAAGAAACTCGTGGAATGGCACGTGGGTGAAGGCTCGAACGGGCTGGTTCCTGTCGGCACCACGGGCGAATCGCCCACCCTGACCCACCGCGAGCATGAATTGGTTGTGGAAGAGGTCGTGAAGGCCGCCGCGGGCCGTATCCCCGTAATCGCGGGTGCGGGCAGCAACAACACGCTGGAAAGCATCCGGCTGGCCCAGCACGCGGAAAAAGTCGGCGCAGACGGCATCCTGCTGGTGACCCCTTACTATAACAAGCCCACGCAACGCGGGCTGATCGCGCATTTCACAGCCGTGCATGATTGCTGTGAGTTGCCGATCATTATTTATAACATCCCCGGCCGCTCGGTCGTGGATATGACGCCACAAACGATGGGCGAGCTGGCCAAGCTGCCGCGCATTGTAGGTGTCAAAGACGCCACAGGTGATCTGGCCCGTGTCTGCGACCAGCGCATGACCTGCGGCGCGGATTTCATCCAGCTGTCGGGTGAGGACGCGACAGCCCACGGGTTCAACGCCCAAGGCGGGGTTGGCTGTATCTCGGTCACGGCGAACGTCGCGCCCAAGTTGAGCGCGCAGTTGCAAGCGGCCTGTGCCGCGGGTGATTACGCCGCCGCGCTGGAGATTCAGGACCGCCTGATGCCCCTGCACAAGGCCATCTTTACCGAGCCGGGTCTTGTGGGCGTGAAATACGCCATGTCGCGGCTTGATCTATGCTCGGACGAGGTGCGCCTGCCGCTGACCTCGCTGAGCGACGAGACATGCGCGCTGGTCGATGCAGGGCTGCGTCACGCTGGTTTGATGACCTAAGAATTAGTGCGGGGTGGGTTTGTCCCACCCTACACAGCACGCGACTTTGGCCGTAGGGTGGGTGAAACCCACGCAACGCCGGAGCGCCGCCCCATGAACATCCTCCCGATTATTGACCAAAGCACAGACGAACTGGGCGCGATTTTTCGCGACCTGCACGCGCATCCTGAAATTGGTTTTACCGAAGAGCGCACAAGCGGGATCGTGGCGGACAAGCTGCGGGAATACGGGGTGGACGAGGTGTATACCGGTCTGGGCAAAACAGGCGTTGTCGGGCTGATCCACGGCAAGCAAAAGGGCAACCGCCGTGTGGGGCTGCGTGCCGATATGGACGCGCTGCCGATTCACGAGATTTCGGGCGTCGACTATACCTCAAAGAACGACGGGGTGATGCATGCCTGCGGGCACGACGGGCATACGACTATGCTGCTGGGCGCGGCCAAACATCTGGCGGCGACGCGGGACTTTGACGGCACCGCCGTGCTGGTGTTCCAACCCGCCGAAGAGGGGCTGGGGGGGGCGCGCCAGATGATCGCCGATGGTCTGTTTGAACAGTTTCCCTGTGACGAGATTTACGGAATGCACAATTGGCCCAGTGGCGAATTGGGGCAAGTGGGGATCTGCAAAGGCACCGCCATGGCGGGGGCGTCATTTATCGACATCACCGTAACGGGCAAGGGCAGCCATGCCGCACAGCCTTCCCAAGGCAAAGACGCGTTGATCATCGCGGCCAGCCTCGCGGTGGAGTTCCAGACAATCCTGAGCCGCAATGTCCCGCCGCTCGACACATGTGTTTTGTCGATCACCCAGATGCACGCGGGTGCCGCCTATAACGTGGTGCCGGAGGTTGCGACGCTGGCCGGTACGATCCGGTATTTCAAGGACGAGGTCTATGATCTGGCGGCATCGCGGATGCAGGCGATCTGTGACGGGTTTGCCGTGGCGCATGATGTGAAGATCGACCTCGCGCTGCGCAATGTCTTTGACGTGCTGATCAACGATGCCGACCTGTCGGACGCCTATATGGAGGCCGCGGCAGAGATTGTGGGCGCCGACAATATCACCCTTCGGACGGACCCTGCGACAGGTTCCGAGGATTTTGCGGATATGTTGAAGGTTGTGCCGGGGGCCTATTGCATTGTGGGGCATGGCGGGACGGTGCCGCTGCATAACCCGTCTTTCACGCTGGACCCTGGGATATTGCCGATTGGCGCATCGGTTATGGCGCGGATGGTTGAAAAACGTTTGCCGCTATAGGGGGCGTACAGGGTCAGAGCGTGGGCTCTGACCCGAAGCGTTAGCGTTTGCCGTAGTACAGGCCGACAACATGCTCGGCCTGCGCAAAGAACAACCAACGCGCGGTCAGCACGCCTGCGATATGCGCGACAACGGCAATCAGTGCGAACCAGTGGCTGAACGGCAAAAGCATCAGGATGATCGGCAGGACTGCCATCAGCACAATCGCGATGATCCGCAGCTTTTGCGCATGTTTGCGCCCGATGACGTGCACGAATTCGCGCAGCAGATAGTTGGTGCCTGTGTGCGGCGGCTCGAACGCGCGGACGGTGCCGATGTCGCCAAGGCCCGTGGCGGTTGCCATGTCTGTGCCGCTGCTCTCAAGCGCCGTGTCGCCGCGCAGCCATGTGGCGATCTGGATGCCACCTGCGATGGACAGCAAGATCAGGGTCAGGGTTCCTTGATCCGCCAAGAGCGCGCCGCCCGCAAGGCAAAGCGATATGAAGTTGGCGGGGGTCAGCGGGCTGTTCCAGCGCGGGATCGTCTTGAGCTGGGCATAGATCATCGAGGTGGTAAAGACGGTGGCAAGCGAGGCAACCGCGCCTAAAATGCCGATTAGGGTCCATTTTTGCGCCCAGAACACCAATCCTGCACCGTAGATCGCCATAAGAACGAGGGCGGCAACCGCGCACCATGCCTCACGCGACAGCCAGCTGCTGCGCCATTGAGTGAAGGCTTTGAGCGCGCGTTCGGGGCGGCCCAAGTGGAAGGTTGAGGAGATCAGACCGCCCACAGCCAATAGATAGGCCAGCGCGAAAAAGACAAAGGCGACCCAGCCGGTGGGCGCGTGCAAGCCGAGGCCCATAAAGACCAGCAGACCAAAGCCAAGGCCCGAGAAGGTCGAGAAGAAGATGACGGAAGGTGCGGGATGCATCAGAGTTTCTCCAGCGTTTTATCAAGCCAGCTCAGGAAGCCTTTGGCCTCGGTCGCCACGGGTTCAAGGAACGGGGCGAGGATGTCGATCTGTTCGTCCGCTGGCAGGGCCAGCTGGTCCTTGGGGCGCGGTGGGAGGTATTTGTTGACGGGCTTTGTGCCTTGCTCGGGCATCAGGTCCATGCCGCCACGCGCCGCAACCAATAGGCTGACGTCCGAGTCGGGGTCGCCCAGATCGCCAAAGTGGCGCGCGCCTGCGGGGCAGGTCCGCACGCAGGCAGGCTCCCGGTCTTCTTCGGGCAGGTTTTCGTTGTAGATGCGGTCAACGCAGAGGGTGCATTTCTTCATCACACCTTCGGCGAGGTCCAACTCACGCGCACCGTAGGGGCAGGCCCAAGCGCACAAGCCGCAGCCGATGCAGTCGCTTTCATTGACCAGCACGATGCCGTCTTCGACACGTTTGTAGCTGGCACCCGTCGGGCAGACGGTGACGCAGGGCGCGTCTTCGCAGTGCAGGCAGGACTTGGGGAAGTGGACCAGTTGCGCGTCGCCTGCGGGCTGGTTTCGCAACATCGGGGGCTGGACCTCAAAGCTGTGGACGCGGTTGAGGAACGTGCCCGAGGGGTCGGCGCCGTAAGGGTCTTGGTCGCTGAGCGGAGCGCCGTAGTTTTCGGTGTTCCAGCCCTTGCAGGAGATCACGCACGCATGGCAGCCGACGCAGGTGTCCAGATCGATGACAAGGCCGAGCTTTTTGTCGGTATGTGTGGGCAGTTGCGTCATTGGGTCTGCTCCTTGGCTGTTGGGGTTTGGGGGCTAGCCCCCTTTTTGCCAGAGGCAAAAATTCCCCCAGAGGATTTGGGGCCAGAAAAAATAGGCAGGCATGGTTGGGTCATTTGCCGAGCTTTCATTTGAGCTGGGACGGGCCTTTGCCTACCGGAGAGGCGATCGGGGGCATGTTGGGTTGGGATTGCGCGTCGGCGGGGGCGTCGACTTTGCGCAGGGCGACCTTGAGGTCGAACCATGCGGCCTGACCTGTGATGGGGTCGGAGTTGGCCCACCGCATACCGTCGCCTTTTTCGGGCATCAGTTCGTGAATGAGGTGGTTGAGCAGGAAGCCTTTGGTGGCCTCTGGCGCGTCCTCGTCCAGCGCCCATGCGCCTTTGCGTTTGCCGATGGCGTTCCATGTCCAGATCGTGTTTTCGTTCAGGGCGGCCATCTCCATTACCGGCACTGTGATCGCGCCGTGGGGGGAGGTGATCTCGGCCCAGTCGCCGTCTTGGAGGTCGTGGGCGCGCATTAGTTTGGTGGGCAGATACATCGGGTTGCGGCCGTGCAGCTGACGCAGCCACGCGTTCTGGCTGCCCCATGAGTGGTACATGGCCATCGGGCGTTGGGTCAGCGCGTTGATAGTGAAGCCTTCGTTGCCTTGTTGGTCCGTCTCGTACCAGATCGGCAGGGGGGACATTGTATCTTTGATCCGCGCGCGCAGGTGCTCTGGTGGCTGGCGGTCGCCGTGGCCTTCGGCGGCGAGCTGGAATTTACGCATGGGTTCCGCGTAGAGCGTAAACAGATAGGGCTGCGGGCTGTCGAAGAGGCCCATTTTCACGGCCCAATCCTGATAGGCGTTGTTCCACGGTTTGTAGTAGTTGGCGCCGTCTGGAATATGCTCGACGAAGAAGCCGCCGTTTTCGATGTAGTTGTCGAGTTGCGACTCATTAACGCCGCCACGCCCTGCTTGGGGGCCGTTTTCGCCCATGCGCCAACCCGCGAGGGGGCCGACACCGGGGCGGCGTTCGTGGTTGACGATATAGTCGGCGTAGTCCGCGTATTTCTGGGAGCCGTCATCATTGGTAAACGCAGGCAGGCCCAGCTTGGCGCCCAGATCACACAGGGCGGATTGGAAGCCTTTGACGTTCCTGTCAGGCTCAACCACGGGCCAGCGGATCGCATCGGCGGCGGCGTCTGCTTCGCAGATGGGCCGGTCGAGCAGGGAGATACAGTCGTGCCGTTCCAGATATGTTGTGTCGGGCAGGATCAGGTCGGAGTAGGCGACCATTTCCGAGCTATAGGCATCGGAATAGATGATGCGCGGGATGACGTAGTCGCCATTCTCATCCTTGTCCGTGAGCATCTCCATCACGCCCGTGGTGTTCATGGACGAGTTCCACGACATGTTGGCCATATACATGAACAGCGTGTCGATCTTGTAGGGATCGCCCGCATGGGCGTTCGAGATGACCATATGCATCAGCCCGTGGGCGGACATCGGGTTTTCCCATGTGAAGGCTTTGTCGATGCGCGCAGGCGTGCCGTCTTCTTTCAATGCGAGGTCTTCGGGGCCGTGCACAAAGCCGAGGTGCGGGCCGTTCAGGGCGAAGCCCGGGTTCACGCCGGTATGCGGTTTTGGATGCGCGGTGGCGGGTTTGGGGTAGGGCGGTTTAAAGCGGAACCCGCCCGGCACCTCGACAGTGCCAAGGATGATTTGCAGCGTGTGCAACGCGCGGCAGGTTTGAAAGCCGTTGGCGTGGGCCGAAATTCCGCGCATCGCGTGGAAGGACACAGGCCGGCCTGTCATCGAGGTGTGATGTTCACCACGGAAATCGGTCCATTCATGGGCCAGCTCGAAGGACTCGTCAAAGGCCACGCGGGCAAGCTCAGCTGCGATGGTGCGGATACGATCCGCCGAGATGCCGCAGCGGTCGGCCACGGCTTCGGGGGCGTATTGATCGTCCAGATACATCTCGGCCATCTGGTGGAACACGGGGCGGTGGGTCACGCCTGCAACGCGGTGGGTGGCGGCCAGATTGGGGCGCACGCCTTTTTGGTCATACGGCGTGGGCTTGCCTGTGTTGCGGTCGATGACCAGCTCCTTGCCGTTGTCGTCGCGCAGTTTCAGGCCGAACTCGGGGGACTTCTCGTCCCCGTTGATCAGCACGGCGGCGTCTGTGTATTGGGCCAGATAATGCAGGTCCATGCGGCCGGCTTTCATCAGGCAGTGGATCATCGACAGGATGAACAGCCCGTCCGTGCCGGGCGTGATGCCGACCCAGTCGTCCGCCACGGCGTTATAGCCGGTGCGGATGGGGTTCACGCCGATGACGCGTGCGCCGCGGGCTTTGATCTTGCCGATACCCATCTTGATGGGGTTGCTGTCGTGGTCTTCGGCGACGCCGAACAGCATGAAGAGCTTGGTGTGGTCCCAATCGGGTTGCCCGAACTCCCAAAACGCGCCGCCCATTGTGTAGATGCCCGCCGCAGCCATGTTGACAGAACAAAAGCCGCCGTGGGCTGCGTAGTTGGGCGTGCCAAAGGATTGTGCCCAGAGGGAGGTGAAGGATTGCGACTGGTCGCGGCCTGTGAAGAAGGCCAGCTTTTCGGGGTTTGTGTCGCGGATGGGTTTTAGCCAGCCTGCTGCGATCTCATACGCCTCGTCCCAGCTGATTTCCTCGAATTTGCCTTCGCCGCGTTCGCCGACGCGCTTCATCGGCGCCTTCAGGCGCGAGGGCGCGTTGTGCTGCATGATGCCCGCGCTGCCCTTGGCGCACAGGACGCCCTGATTGACGGGGTGGTCGCGGTTGCCCTCGATATAGGCGACCTTCAAATCGCCCAGCGGGTCTTTCTTCATGTGGACGTTAATGCCACAGCGACAGGCGCACATGTAACAGGTCGTCTTGCGGATCTCGTCAGAGACTTTGGGGCTCAGGTCCAGCGTGGGCTGTTTGTGGGTCATAGTCTCTCCTGACGGGAATTACGGGGCGGCCTGTAGGGCGGTGACGGCGATCATATTGGTAACATCTGCGGCGGTGCAGCCGCGTGACAGATCGTTGGCTGGCTTGGCGAGGCCTTGCAGCACGGGGCCGATGGCGTCACAGCCGCCAATACGTTGAGCGATTTTGTAGCCGATGTTGCCCGCATCAAGGTTGGGAAAAATCAGCACGTTTGCGTGGCCTGCAACGCCCGACTCCGGTGCTTTGGACGCGCCGACCTCGGGCACAAAGGCCGCGTCGAATTGCAATTCGCCGTCGGCGGGCAGGTCGGGGTGGTCGGTCTGCAACAGCGCCAGCGCGTCGGTAACTTTGGTCACGCGCTCATGGCGGGCCGATCCTTTGGTGGAGAAACTGAGCATGGCAACTTTGGGCGCATCGCCCAGCAATTGGGTGCAAGACGCAGCGGACTGTGCGGCAATCGCGGCAAGCTCGGCCGCATCGGGGTCGATCACCAGACCGCAATCGCCAAAGATCATGGCGCTGCGGCCAGAGGGGTGGTTTTCGGGCAGGGCCATCAGGAAAAACGACGAGACGAGTGCTGCGTCAGGTGCCTTGCCGATCATCGTCAGGGCGGCGCGTACGGTGTCGGATGTGGTAGCGACTGCGCCGCCAACGGTGCCGTCTGCATCGCCGTTGCGCACCATCAAGGCGGCGAACACCAGCGGATCGCGGGCTTGCTGTGCGGCGATGTCTTCGCTGATGCCTTTGTGTTTGCGCAGCTCATAGTAAAGCGCGGCATAGGTGGCGGTCAGCGGTGATGTTTCGGGGTCTTGGATGTTCAGCTTTTTCGAGCTGCTGCTATTGGCGCGGGCCAGTTGGCGGTTAATCTCGGCTGCGGGGCCGACAAGGGTGATGGGGCCAAGGCCCGCATCAAGGGCAGCAAGCGCGCCGGCCACGACCCGAGGGTCATGGCCTTCGCTTAGAACGATGTGGGCAGGCCGTGCGGCTGCGCGGGTTTGTAGGTCGCGCAGAACGCTCATATCGGCCTATCCCTTTGTTGTGTCGTTTTAGACAGATTGCTCACGCATGTCGGCAGCATCGATGCCTGCAACCTCGACGGGCTGCTTCATCGCGTCGCGGCGGAAGGGATCACCCAGTTCCTGGTTGATCATCGCCTCGATCAGCGTCGTCTTGCCGTGGTTCATCTGGTCATCCAGCGCTTTGGCCAATGCGGCTGTCAGCTCTTCCTGAGTGCGGGCAACAACGCCTTCCAGACCACATGCTTTGGCGATGCCGGCGTAGGAGACTTGCTCGTCCAGCTCGGTGCCGACGAAGTTGTCGTCGAACCACAGAGTCGAGTTACGCTTTTCCGCGCCCCACTGGTAGTTGCGGAAGACGATCTGCGTGACCGGAGGCCAGTCGCCGCGGCCAATCGCCGTCAGCTCGTTCACCGCGATGCCGAATGCGCCGTCGCCTGCAAAGCCCACAACCGGCACGTCAGGCTGGCCGATTTTCGCGCCAACGATGGCGGGCAGGCCATAACCACAGGGACCGAACAAGCCCGGTGCCAGATATTTGCGGCCTTTGTTGAAGGACGGGTAGGCGTTGCCGATGGCGCAGTTGTTGCCGATGTCGGACGAGATGATCGCTTCGACGGGCAAGGACGCCTGGATTGCGCGCCATGCCATGCGCGGCGACATCCAGTCAGGCTTGGCTGCGCGTGCGCGCACGTTCCAGTCTGTGCCCGGATCGTCGGCTTCGTCCGTCATGGAGGTCAGCTCCTGCGCCCATGCGGATTTGGTTTGCGCGATCAGCGCGGTGCGCTCTTTACGGCCTGCATCGCCTGCTGTGTCGGCAAGTTTGGCGGTGATGGCTTGCGCAACCTTGGCGGCGTCGCCCACGATACCCACGGTGACCTTTTTGGTCAGGCCGATGCGGTCGGGGTTGATGTCGACCTGAATGATTTTCGCGTCTGTGGGCCAATAGTCAATGCCGTAGCCCGGCAGGGTCGAGAAGGGGTTGAGGCGTGTGCCAAGGCACAACACAACGTCCGCCTTCGAGATCAGCTCCATCCCCGCCTTCGAGCCGTTATAGCCCAGAGGGCCAGCGAACAGGGGGTGGTTGCCGGGGAAGGCATCGTTGTGCTGGTAGCCCACGCAGACAGGCGCATCCAGCTTCTCGGCCAAAACGCGCGACGCCTCGATGCCGCCAGTGGCCAGAACAACGCCCGCGCCGTTCAGGATGACAGGAAATTTCGCAGTCGAAAGCATCTCGGCCGCTTTGGACACTGCGTTTTCGCCGCCCTGTGGCAGTTCGAATTCGACCACTTCGGGGATTTCGATGTCGATCACTTGGGTCCAGAAGTCACGCGGGATGTTGATCTGCGCAGGACCAGAGGCGCGTTTGGCCTGCATGATCACGCGGTTCAGTGTTTCTGCCACGCGGCTCGGGTCGCGGACTTCTTCCTGATACGCCACACAATCGGCGAACAGGTTCATTTGTTCCATTTCCTGAAAACCACCCTGACCGATGGTTTTGTTCGCGGCCTGCGGTGTCACCAGCAACAGCGGCGTGTGGTTCCAATAGGCGGTTTTGACAGCTGTGACGAAGTTCGTGATGCCGGGGCCGTTCTGCGCAATCATCATGGACATTTTGCCCGTGGCGCGGGTGTAGCCGTCGGACATCATGCCTGCGGACCCTTCGTGGGCGCAGTCCCAGAATTTGATCCCCGCCTTCGGGAAAATGTCAGAGATCGGCATCATGGCAGAGCCGATGATGCCAAAAGCGTGCTGGATGCCGTGGCGTTGCAGCGTTTTAACGAATGCTTCTTCGGTCGTCATTTTCATGAGAGGGGGTCCTTGATGTGAAGGTTTTTGCGAATCTGGTTATTTCGCAATTTAGGGTGTCTGTCGATAAAGGGTTAGGGCCAGTTTTTAGGCCCAAATAACGCCAATTTATGCCATGATGGCAAGTTCGGATGCAAGCGCTTGCATGCCGCCCGCAATCCGGTTGGTCGGGATGGATGAATACCCGAGGCGGTAGAAGTTTCGCGGCGGCTCTGTGCCTCCGAAAAAGGAGTGGCCCGGCTCGATCAGGACCCCCTTGCTGCGCAACCGATTGCTCAGCGTATGGGTGTCCACATCTTCAGGCGCACGCATCCAGAAGGAAGAGCCGCCATGCGCGCCTTGGCCTGCGACTGTTAGGCCGTGTTGGTCGATGGTTTGCTCCATCAGGGTGCGGCGTTCATGCAGGGCGTTGCCCATGCGGCGGATCAGCGCGTCATAGTGCCCGAGCGACAGGAAATAGGCGGCAGTGCGTTGGATGTGCCCCGGCGGGTGGCGCAGCACCGAGGCCCGCAGCGCGCGTGCTTCGCGGATAAACGGCGCGGATCCGACAAGGTAGCCAAGCCGCAGCCCGGGAAAGAGCGATTTGGAGAAACTGCCCACATAAATCACCCGCCCATCGGTATCAAGAGATTTGAGCGCGGGGGAGGGCGGGCGCAGAAAGGATGTCTCGAATTCGTAGTCATCCTCGACGATCAGCGCGTCGATCTCGCGGGCGCGGGTCAATAGCTCGCGGCGGCGGGCCATGGGCATGGTTGCGTTGGTCGGACACTGGTGGCTGGGGGTGGTAAAAACCACATCCGTGTCGGGCGGGATCGCCTCGGGGGGGAGGCCGTCATGATCAACGCGGACAGGCGTCACATGGCAGCGCGACTGCACCAGAATATCGCGCAGTGCGTGATAGCAAGGATCTTCGAGCGCGGCGCGACGGCGTTGGGTCAGCAAGACCTGCGCCGTCAGCCACAGCGCGTTTTGCGCGCCCATGGTGATGAGAATTTGGTCGGGGGCGGCGCTGATACCGCGGCGGGGCAGGGTGTGGCGGGCGATAAATTCGATCAGCTGCGGGTCGTCCTGATCGTAGTAATCGCTGGTCATCGGATAAAAGTCGCGCTGCCCCAAAGCCTGCAATGCGCACAGTCGCCAGTTGGCGTGATCAAACAGCGTCTGATCCGCCTGACCATAGATAAACGGATAGCGATAGCTGGACCAATCGGCGGGTTTTGTGGGCGTGATGCCTCCGCTGAACCGCTGCCCGATGGCGCGGGTCCAGTCGACCGCGTCCAGCGTGTCGGGACTGGCGGTGAACGACGGCGGGCTGGGCGCGTTCTCGGACACGTAATAGCCGGAGCGGCCTTTGGACATCAGATAGTCATTCGCCAAAAGCTCGGTATAGGCGATGGTCACGGTGATCCGGCTGACGCCCAGATGCACCGCGAGTTTGCGGGTTGAGGGCAGTTTTTCACCGCGTTGAAAGCGGCCCGACAGAATGCCTTGGGCGATCATCTGCTGGATCTGCGATTGCAGGGTGCCTTGGGCATCAGGCGACAAAAAGAATGTTTCTACAGGAAGGGCCATGCTGCTGTCTATACTGGCATTATCCGCAGGTCAAACTGGCATTAAATCCGTGCGAATTAGCGGCCCTAGCCTACTCACCATATCTAAATGGAAATGAATTGTAAATCAATAATGAGACTATTGGTTTCAATTTTGCTGACCTAACGGATTGCGCAGCAAGCGTTAGGCCCGCACCCGCGGTCAGGCCGCTTGTTGTGCAGTGGAGCGTGCTTCTTGGACAGGTAAGGCTGGGCCGCGCTTGTTCCGCAGGGTCGACCCTGACTTTCGCAAGCACCACATTCCCCGCATTTATGCCATTCATGGGGTGAGGTCCCTAAAAACGGCACCGTTGATCAATAAACAGCGCAAATCCACTGCCGCCGTGAGTCAATGGAACTACCTCATCAGTTGGCATGAGGTTGCCTCCACATCCCGTCGACCCTTCTGAAAATTAACCAAGATCGCATTCGGACGCTTCTGTGCAGGGCTGGCGTGCCGCCTGCTGTGATGGTGTGGAAAGAGAGCTGTTTTGCCTCTTATATGAGGGGCTCACATGTGAAAGGCCCCGACAGATGCGGGGCCTTCGCTTTGCGTCTCGTCAGATGCGTCAGGCCAGAACGCGACCCAATGCGCCATCCACGGCGGCGATGATCTGGTTGATGTCGTCCTTGGTGCAGATCAGCGCGGGCGAGAAGCACAGCGTGTTGTTTTTACCCGGAAGCGAGCGGTTGGTCGCGCCGATAATCACGCCTTGCTGCATACAATCCGCGACAACAGCGCCGACCAGCTTTTCGGGCATGGGCTCTTTCGTGGCGCGGTCTGTGACCAGCTCGGCGCCAAGGAACAGGCCCTTGCCGCGCACTTGGCCGATGGCGCGGTGCTTGTCCGACAGCTCTTCGAGTTGCTCCAGCATATAGTCGCCCATGGCGGTGCAGTTGCCCAACAGGTTCTCACGTTCGATGATCTTCATGTTTTCGATCGCCGCTGCGGGGCCTGCGGTGCAGCCGCCAAAGGTCGAGATGTCGCGGAAGTAGTTGAGGTGGTCCGACGCGTCATCCTTGAACATGTCGAACACGGCCTCCGTGGTGACAAGGCAGCTGATCGCGGCATAGCCCGAGGCCACACCTTTGGCCATGCTGACCATGTCGGGCTTGATGCCGTAATGCTGATAGCCGAACCATTCGCCCGTACGGCCCACGCCGCAGACGACCTCGTCGATGTGCAGCAGGATGTCGTATTGGTCGCAAATCTCGCGGATACGCTCCCAATAGCCGTCGGGAGGGGTGATGACCCCGCCGCCTGCGGTCACAGGTTCAAGGCAGAGCGCGCCGACGGTGTCGGGGCCTTCGCGCAGGATGACCTTTTCAATCTCGTTTGCGGCCCAGACGCCGTAGTTTTCCTCGGGCGCGCCGTCTTGTTCGTGTTTGCGGTATTCAAGGCAGTGCGGCACGCGGATGAAGCCATCGGTGAAGGGGCCGTATTGCGCGTTCCGCTCGTCCTGACCGCCAGCCGACAGGCAAGCGATTGTCGTGCCGTGGTAGTCGCGGTCACGGTACAGGATCTTGTGCTTTTTCCCGCCATAGCGTTTGTGCGCGATCTGGCGGACCATCTTGAAGCCCTTCTCGTTCGCTTCGGACCCGGAGGAGGCATAGTAGACGCGGCTCATACCGGGCATCTTGTCGATCAGCATTTCAGAGAAGATCGCACCGGGGATAGAGCCTGCGGTGCCGCCAAAGAAGTTTAGCTTCACCAATTGGTCACGCACAGCGTCGGCAATTGATTCGCGGCCGTAACCTACGTTGACGGTCCAGACACCGCCTGCAACGGCGTCGATGTGCTCTTTGCCGTGCTGGTCCCAGACGCGCAGGCCCTTGCCCTCGACGATGATGCGTGGGTCGTTGGTTTCATAGGGTTTATGCTGGCTCAGGTGATGCCAAACATGGGCGCGATCCGCCTCGACAACGCGGGAGATGTCATTTTCATTGAATGTACCGTCCATGGTGGCGACCTTTCATAATGCAGTAAATTGGGAATTGAGCGGTGTGCGTTTGATGCGTCAGTATAGTTGACAGGGTTTTTGGGCTGGAAAATAGGGCCAGTAGGTGTGGTTAATTAAGGCCACATCCATGACAGAATGCCAAGAAGCGCGGATTTTCAAGCATTTTCTGCGCGATGCATGGGGGCATCCACCGCTTACTGGACTTACCGCGACCTTCAAACTGGTTATTTGAATCCCAACACGTGCCGCCAAGGTGGGCATTGCAGATCTTGGTGTTCGACGGGTTGGTCGGACTTTGTGCAAGCTGCATAAAAGACAGGGCGACATGCCCCTATAAAGATGGAAATCTATTGCAAGTATTGAAACCATCACACAGGGTATGCGCGTTGCGCGTTCAACGATACGCGACGCCCCGTTTTCGGGGTTAAACCAAAACAAAGGGAGAGATCACAATGATCAACAAAACAGTAAGCGCATTCGTCGCAGGTGCCGTCCTGTCGATGACAGGTGCCACCGCATTCGCAGACGGTCACGAAGAAATTACCGTCGCCTACTTCCTCGAATGGCCAATGCCATTCCAGTTCGCAAAAGTGAACGGCACCTATGAGGAAGCGCTGGGCAAGAAAATCAACTGGGTCAGCTTTGACAGCGGCGTTGCAATGTCTGCCGCCATGGCGTCCGGCGATGTTCAGATTTCCGTAAGCCAGGGTGTGCCGCCTTTCGTGGTCGCAACATCGGGTGGTCAGGATCTTCAGATCGTTGACGTAGCTGTGTCTTACTCCGAGAACGACAACTGCGTTGTCGCCTCCGGTCTGGAAATCGACAAAACCTCCGCAGCCGAGCTGGCAGGCAAGAAAGTCGCCGTGCCACTGGGCACCGCCGCACACTACGGCTTCCTCAAGCAGATGGACCACTTTGGCGTAGATGTTGCGGGCATGTCCGTCGTTGACATGGCGCCAGCCGAAGGCGCTGCCGCGCTTAGCCAGGGTGCCGTTGATATGGCCTGTGGTTGGGGTGGTGCGCTGCGCCGCATGAAAGAATCAGGCAACATCCTGCTGACCGGTGCCGAGAAAGAAGAGCTGGGCATTCTGGTGTTCGACGTGACATCCGCTTCCGCGTCCTATGTTTCTGAAAACGGTGACGAGTTGGCCAAGTTCCTCAAAGTCACGGCAGATGCGAACGCAATGTGGAATGCAGGCGGCGACGATGCCGCGAAAATGCTGCCGGTGATCGCAAAAGACGCAGGCATGGACGAAGCAGCGACCGCCGAAACGCTGGCCGGTTTCACCTTCCCGTCAATAGACGAGCAGCTGGGCGAGAAATGGCTCGGTGGCGGCAGCCAGTCCTTCATGGGCGGCGTGGCGCAGGTCTTTGTTGAAAGCGGCTCTATCGACGGCGCGCTCGACAGCTATGTCGGCACTGTGAACACAGATCCGCTGACAGCCGCAAAAGGCATGTAATCCGGCTTTCGGGTTCTATCCGGTCTGGCGCGCTGATGTGCGCCAGACCATTTTCCAAAAACGAGACGGAGTGAACTCCGTCCTACGCAGGCCGCAATCTGTGGCCAGAAAGCAGGGACATGTCCGGACTTTCCATTGACAAAATTTCGATGCGATTTGATTTGCCCGGTGGCGGATCGGTGCAGGCGCTAAAAGATGTCTCGCTTGACCTCAAAGCGGGCGAGTTGTTGAGCGTGCTTGGCCCGTCGGGCTGCGGCAAGACGACGTTGCTCAACATTGTTGCGGGGTTTCTGGCACCGACAGGCGGCGTGATGACCCTGAACGGCCATGAGATTAAAGGCCCCGATGCCGAACGCGGCATGGTGTTCCAGCAAGGGGCGCTGTTTGAATGGATGAGCGTGCGTGACAACGTGGGCTTTGGTCCCTCGATGAAGGGGATGCCCAAGGCAGATAAGGCCAAGACCGTGAACCATCTTCTGGACGTGGTGGGGTTGCAGGACTTCAAGGAAAAGGCGGTTTACGAACTGTCTGGCGGGATGCAGCAGCGCGTGGCTTTGGCCCGCTGTCTGGCAAATGACCCCGATGTGATTTTAATGGATGAGCCGCTGGGCGCGTTGGATGCGCTGACGCGTGAAAAGATGCAGTCGCTGGTTCTGAAGCTGTGGAAAGAAACGGGCAAGACGATCATCCTGATCACCCACTCCGTTGAGGAGGCGCTGCTGTTGGGCGAACGTCTGATCGTGATGGCTCCGCGTCCTGGTCGCATCCACAAAGAATACCGCCTGCCCTTTGCAGAGCTTGGCGTGAACTCGGACCTGCGCGAGGTCAAGAAACACCCTGACTTTGCCATCAAGCGTGAGGAAATTCTGGGCATGATCTGGGATATGGAAGAAGAGATTATGGGCCGCACGGAGGAAAGCGCATGACCGGTATCATTCTGCTGGCGGTCTATGCTGGTATTTTTGCGGTTGCCGCATTCATCTTTACGCGGATCGGCGTCAAGAAAGACGGCTATACCGCGCTGAAAACAGTGACGTTTGGTGATGAGAGCGCTGTGCGCCCCAATCGCGCGGCGGGCATTATCTCGATCGCGACGCTGTTTTTGCTCTGGGGGATGTTTACGGGGTCTTCCCTCATCCCAAGCTTTTTGCATGCGCCTGCGCCGTTCAAGGGCGAGACGTCGTTTGAATATACCGTTGAGGCGAACGGCGAGACGGATACCGCAATCGTAAGCGTTCTGGTGCATGGTCGTGAAGAATCGCCCGCAGCCCCCGAGGTTGCGCCGGGCGAAGGCTTTGCCAAGAACGATAGCATCAAGGTCGCGCAGTACCGCAGCCAGTTGGTGTCGTTCGACAAGAACGACGACTTCAAAAAGGCGGACGGCGCCAAAGTGATCGCAATCAACGGCACCAAAGTCGCGCCGGGCAGCACGGTCGAAATCGCTGGCGGTTCTGTCACGATTTCGGATAAGGGCACGCCTAACTTCTCGCCCGACAACGGCTTGCAGATGGAACCGCTGTATCTGCCCTCCCCCGAAGCGGTGATTGAGCGGTCGGGCAAGGTTCTTGAGGAGGGGTTCCGCGGGACATCGCTGCTGGGGCACCTTGGCTGGTCGCTTTTCCGCGTTGTTGCGGGCTTTGTATGTGGTGCGGTTGTGGGGATTCCACTGGGCTATGCCATGGGGCTGAGCAATTGGTTCCGTGGTTGGTTTGACCCGATTGTGGAATTCATGCGCCCCGTGCCACCGCTTGCGCTGATCCCGCTGGTGATCATCTGGGCGGGTATTGGCGAGACGGGCAAGATTATCCTGCTGTTCCTTGCGGCCCTTTGGATCATGGCGATTGCGGCGCGGTCTGGCGTGTCGGGGGTGAATATCTCCAAGGTGCATGCGGCCTATTCGCTGGGCGCCAGCAAGTGGCAGATCATGCGGCATGTCATCATCCCCAACTCGCTGCCCGAGATTTTTACGGGCGCACGCGTGGCGATGGGCGTCTGCTGGGGCACTGTTGTTGCGGCTGAACTGGTCGCGGCGGAGCAGGGGGCCGGCATGATGATCATGGTCGCCTCCAAGTTCCAGAATACGGATATCGTGATTTTGGGTATCATCCTGATCGGCGTTATTGGTTTCGGCATTGATATGTTGATGCGCGGCGCCGAGCGGATTTTGGTGCCGTGGAAGGGCAAAGGGTAGCCCGACCTTCGGTCGGCAAACGCTCTGGTGGAGCGTTTGTACCCGTTGCGGGCGGAGCCTTACTGCGCATACAAAAAAGGCCAGAGCATTATGCTCTGGCCTTTTTTAGTCACCAACATCCACGTTAGACGCGATTTTTTCGAAAAAAATCGGCCGGGATTTTTGAAAATTCCGATCCCCGCCGCAGATGTTTTTACTTCTTCGGGCCTTTTGGTTTGCTTGGCCGTGCATCGCCGCCGCGTTGGGCGATCGGCTTGCCACCTTTCTTTGCCTTACCCGGAGGAGTAAAGCGTTTGGAGGTGTCTGACGCACGTTTAAAGCCGCCCTCGGGCTTTGCATCCCGTGCAGGTGCCGCGTCTTTGGACGGTTTTTTCCAGACTGCTTTTGCGCCTGATTTGGGCTTTGCACCTGCGTCTTTGGGCTTGTCGTTCCATGCGGGTTTTGACTTGGGCTTGTCGCCCGCTTTCATCGGCGAACGATCCGTCTTGTGAGACTTTGGCGGGCGGGTCGCATCGCGTTTGGATTTTGCGGGGGCCGATGTGCGTGGCTTGGGCGCTGCCGCAGGTGCGTCGTCACGCGGCGGGCGTGGCTTGCGAGCGGGCTTTGGCGCATCGGGATCATAGGCTGGCTTGCCACGGTGTGGCGGTTTGGGGCCACGGTCGGGGCCTTTTCCCTTGTTCTCGGGGCGTCCAGTGCGGGGACCAAACTCCGGCACGCCGTCAAGGCGGGTCAGGGTCACGCCGTCTTCGGCCTTCATATCCGCGCCAAGGGCACCGACCAGTTTTCCAACCGCGCCTTCGGCCACTTCCACGTAGGAGTGGCGCGGTTGTACGCGGATCGCCCCAATGTCGTCGCGGGTCAGATCGCCCACGCGGCACAGCATCGGCAGCAACGTGCGCGGCTCTGCCCCGTCATTGCGGCCCGTTGAAACAGTGAACCAGACGGATTTACCGAACTCGGCCCGTGGGGCGGCTTCCTTGCCATCACCGGGGGTGGACAGCTCTTCGGGGGCAGACCCACGCGAGCGGTGCAGGTTCACAAAGGCGGTGGCCAACTGCTCGGGTGTGTATTGCTCGACCAGTTTGCCGACAAATTCCACGGCATCTTCTGGGGCAGGGGTGCTCCATGCGTCGTCGTTCAGCAGGCGCTCTTGATCCGCTGCGTTCACCTCGGCAGCCGAGGGCGGCAGCGCCCATTCGGCCTTCAGCTTGGCCCAGCCCATCAGGCGCGTCGCCTTCGAGCGCATCTTGGGCGGTACGATCAACGCGGAGACACCTTTGCGCCCCGCACGCCCCGTCCGACCCGAGCGGTGCAGCAGCGTGTCCGCGTTGGTCGGCAGATCGGCGTGGATCACCAGCTCCAGATTGGGCAGGTCGATCCCGCGTGCGGCCACATCAGTCGCTACACAGACACGCGCACGCCCGTCGCGCAAAGATTGCAGGGCGTTTGTCCGCTCAGATTGCGTCAATTCACCCGACAGGGCCACGACCGAGAAGTTGCGGTTCGTCAGGCGTGAGGTCAATCGCGCCACAGCGGCACGTGTGTTGCAGAAGACGATGGCGTTCTTCGCCTCGTAAAAGCGCAGGATGTTCAGGATCGCGTTTTCCGTATCCCGCGGGTTCACCGTCAGGGCGCGGTATTCGATGTCAGAGTGCTGTTTGCCGTCCGACACAACCGACACGCGCTGTGCGTCGCGCTGATAGCTCTGTGCAAGTTTCGCAATCGCCGCAGGCACCGTGGCCGAGAACATCAGCGTGCGGCGGCTTTCGGGCGATTCGCCCAAGATGAATTCCAGATCCTCGCGAAAGCCGAGGTCGAGCATTTCGTCCGCTTCATCCAGCACCACGGCACGCAGATCGGCCAGATCAATGTTGTTGCGTTTGATGTGGTCGCAAAGGCGCCCCGGTGTGGCGACGACGATATGCGCCCCACGGTCCAGTGCGCGCCGCTCGGTCCGGGTGTCCATGCCGCCAACGCAGGTGGTCACGATGGCGCCGGCCTTGCCGTATAGCCACGTCAGCTCGCGGCTGACCTGCATGGCCAGCTCGCGCGTGGGCGCGATGACAAGCGCCAGAGGCGCGCCTGCACGGGGGAAATGTGTCTGGTCGCCCAGCAGCGTGGGCGCGATGGCAAGGCCAAAGGCCACCGTCTTGCCTGAGCCGGTCTGCGCCGAAACCAGAAGGTCTGCGCCGTCAAGTTCAGGCGCGATAACGGCCTCCTGAACGGGTGTCATTTTGTCATAGCCTTGGGCGGCCAGTGCGTCTGCGATCGTTTGAATCAAGGGATTTTTCCTGAGCGGATGTATAAGAGTTGGCCAGCCCCTACTGTGTTGTGCCCCGTTTGTATATGGGCGATTTCGCGCAGGCAGGGGTGCGCGTGGCGCAGGGCTGGCGGTTTTGCGGGTGCGAGGCTGCATAAAAAGGGGGTGTCAAAAAGAGGGGTTTCATATAGAACAAAAGAAGAACAAAATGGGGGAATGTATGATGAGCGATTCTTCTGGTGCGCAGTTGGTGAAGCTGGATGTGGCACGGGGCAAGGCAGATATGCCGGACCTTGGCACGCCGGTGCCTGTGCTCAAGGATGCGTTGTTGGCGCAGCCTTTCGATGCTGCCGCGACGGCTTTTGTACTGGGCTGTTTGCCGCGCAGCAAGCTGCCGGTGCTCTGGGTGCAGGACCGCGCCTCACGGCTGGAAAACGGGCGCGTTTACGGCCCCGCGCTGCAAGGCGTGCAACTGCTGCGCGTCGAGGTGAGCCATGCCCGCGATGTCCTTTGGGCGATGGAGGAAGGGGCGGCTTGTGCGGGCCTCTCTGCTGTGGTGGGCGAAGTACACGGTGCGCCACCCGTGCTGGATTTCACCGCGACCAAGCGGCTCGCGATGCGGGCGGAGGCGTCGGGCGTGCCTGTCTGGTTGATCCGCTCTGGCGCGGTCGAAGGGTTGTCGGCAGCCCGCGAACGCTGGCGCATAGGCTCCTTACCCTCAGAGACGCATCCCCACAACGCAGCCGCCCCCGGTGCGCCGGTGTGGGAGGCAGAGCTGTTTCGCGCACGCGGGCGCAGCCCCGGCACATGGGCAGTGTCCCATGACGATGCAGGGCACGGCGGCGGAGGCCAGAATAATCTCCGTTTTCTTCCCCGATCTGGCGATGGACCGCTGGAGGCGGATCACCGCCGCGCAGCGCACGCTGCCGGATGAGGCGGTGCCTGTGGTGCTGGCCGCTACGGGGGCGCACGGGCCTGTTGTGCATGCCGTGAACGCGGCGGGCAGTGGGCGTGGGATCACGGTAGGCGCACGCGTGGTTGATGTGCAGGCGATCCACCCTGATCTGCATGTGGAGCAAGCGGACCCGCAGGGCGATGTTGCTTTGCTGGAGCGGGTCGCACTTTGGGCGCGGCGCTGGTGCCCGTGGACGGTGGCCGAGGCGGACGGCATTGTGATGGACGTGCGCGGTGCGGCGCATCTGTTTGGCGGCGAGGCGCAGATGTTGCGCGACATGCACACGCGGTTTGTGATGCAGGGGCTGGGGGCGCGGTTGGCGTTGGCCCCCACACGCGGTGCGGCGCAGATGCTGGCGCGCTTTGGCGCACAAGGCGTGATTTGCGGGCCCGAGGATGTGGCGGATGCCTTGGCACCGCTGCCTGTGGTGGCCCTTCGTTTACCATCTGCAACGGTGCGGCTGCTTGAGCGGTTGGGCCTCAAGACGATTGGCGCGTTGGCGGATGTGCCGCGGGTCGGGCTGATGCGGCGGTTTGCGGGGCTGGCAGAGGCAGTCAATCCGCTGGTGTTGCTGGACCGTGCGCTGGGCCGCAGCGCCGACCCGTTGGACGCCCCGCCAGAGGCCGCGCATTGGATCGCCCGTGCGCGGATGGCCGAGCCTGTGATTGATCCCGTGCCGTGGCTGGAAGGGTTGTCGGAGGATCTGGCCGCGCAGCTGGCGGGGGCAGAATTGGGCGCACGACGGTTGCGGCTCACGATCTACCGCGTGGACGGGGAGTGGCGTTTCCGCGATGTCTCGACCGCCCGCGCCAGCCGTGATCCTGCGCATTTCATGCGGCTGGTTGCGCGTAAGCTGGAGGGGATCGATCCGGGCTTTGGCTTTGACCTGATGACGCTGGAGGCGCTGCGGGTTGAGCCGCTGTCGCTGCATCAGGACCGTCTGGACGGGGCGCGGGATGCAGGCGCGGATGTGGCCGCGCTGCTGGATCGGCTGACGGCAAAGCTGGGGCCGTCCAAGGTGACATGGGCTGCTTGGGTGCACAGCCACAAGCCCGAGCGGGTAGAGACGCGGGTGCCGGTGCTGGCTGGCGGGGCTGTCGATATGCTGGTGCTGCCAAGGGAACGCCCTTTGCGGTTGTTTGATCCAGCCGAGGAGATTGTGGTGCTTTACGCGGTGCCCGAAGGGCCGCCAGCACGGTTTTCATGGCGCAGGGTGGCGTTTTTGATGACGCGCTTCGAGGGGCCGGAGCGGATCGCGCCCGAGTGGTGGCGCGACCGTGCAGGCACGCGGCTGCGGGATTACTATAAAGTCGAGGTGACGGATGGGCGGCGGTTCTGGTTGTTTCGCGACGGCATCGTGGGCGATGCGCGGGGCGGTGATCCGCGGTGGTTTGTGCAAGGCGTGTTCGCCTGACGGCGCGCGCGTCCCGCGACGCCCCGCCCGCCGTCCCATTGTGCGCACCACCCGAACGAAGAGCGTTTTGCAAACGGGCCGCAGGCCTGTTTGAGCGATGAGTGTGATGACAGATGCCACAACAAGACGGACATAAACGCCGCGAGATCGAGGAAGGCGAAGACCCGTTCCACCGCAACCCGCCCGGTGCCTATGTCGAGCTTGGGTTGGCCACCTGCTTTTCCTTTCTGCGGGCTTCGTCTGATGCTGTGGACCTGTCGGTCACCGCCAATCTGCTGGGCTATGACGCAATCGGAGTTGCGGACCATAACACGCTTGCGGGTGTGGTGCGCCTCCATACCGAAGCACGCACGGCCAAGCTGCGCCCGCTTATCGGCGCGCGTCTGGTGCTGCTGTGCGGGGCCGAGTTTCTGGCCTATCCCCGCGACCGCGACGCCTATGCGCGTCTCAGCACTTTGCTCTCCAAAGGCAAGATGACGGACGCACATGGCGGCTGGCAAGCCAAGGGCGAGACGCATCTCACGCTTGAGATGCTGAGTGCGTGTAGCGAGGGCATCCAGTTGATCGCCATGCCGCCCGCCAATCTGGATGTATTCGCGGCGGGCCTTGGCCGTCTGTGCAACGCGCTGCCGACCCTGCGCCACATCGGGGTTGCCTATCTGTATCATGGGGATGACGTAGCGCGGATCAACCGGCTGGACCGCATCGCACGGGCGCATGGGCTGGGGATCCTTGCGACCAATGACGTGCTCTATCACACGCCCGCCCGCCGCCCGTTGCAGGATGTGATGACCTGCATCCGCCACGGCAAAACGATCGACACGGCGGGCTTCCTGCTGGAGGCCAACGCCGAGCGCTACCTCAAACCGCCCGCCGAGATGTGCCGCCTGTTCGCCCCTTGGCCCCACGCCATCCGCGCCACGCGGGAGGTGGCGGATGCCTGTGTCTTCAGCCTTGATGATCTGCGATACGAATACCCGCATGAGATTGTGCCCGAGGGCCGCAGCCCGATGGAGGAGCTGGAGCGGCTGACGTGGGAAGGGGCTGCGTGGCGCTACCCCGACGGCGTGACCGACCGTGTCAAAGCGATCATCGAGAAGGAATTCGACCTGATCCGCTCCAAGAAAATTGCGCGGTATTTCCTGACCATCAACGACATCGTCCGCTTCGCCCGTGAGGAGGCCAGCCCGCCGATCCTGTGTCAGGGTCGCGGGTCGGCCGCGAACTCGGTTGTGTGTTTCTGCCTTGGTATCACTGCCGTTGATCCCGAAGAGCATGACGTGCTGTTCGAGCGGTTTCTAAGCGAGGAACGCGACGAGCCGCCCGACATCGACGTGGATTTCGAGCATGAGCGCCGCGAGGAAGTCATCCAGTATATGTACGCCAAATACGGCCGCGACCGCGCGGGCCTTTGTGCCACCGTCATCCACTACCGTCCGCGCAGCGCCATCCGTGAGGTCGGCAAGGCCATGGGCTTGAGCGAGGATGTGACCAGCAAGCTGGCCAGCACAGTTTGGGGCAGTTTCGAGGGGCAGATGGGCGATGACCGCGTCAAGGACGCAGGCATGGATCTGTCGGATCCCTACCTGCGCCGTGTCATTGCGCTGGCGCGGCAAATGACGGGAATGCCGCGGCATCTGAGCCAGCACGTCGGCGGGTTCATCCTGACCGAACGCCCCCTGACCGAGATGGTGCCCATCGGCAATGGCGCCATGGCGGACCGCAGTTTTATCGAGTGGGACAAGGATGACATCGACGCATTGGGCATTTTCAAGGTTGATATTCTGGCGTTGGGGATGCTGACCTGCATCGCGAAAGTCTTTGACCTGTTGGGCGCACATTACGGGGTGAAGCATGATCTGGCGAGCGTGCCAAGCGACGACGAAGACACCTATGACATGCTGTGCGCGGGCGACAGTCTGGGCGTGTTTCAGGTGGAAAGCCGTGCGCAAATGGCGATGCTGCCCAAGCTGCGCCCGCGCCGTTTCTATGATCTGGTGATCGAGGTCGCCATCGTGCGCCCCGGCCCTATTCAGGGCGATATGGTGCATCCTTATTTGCGGCGTCGTCAGGGGATCGAGGGGGTCAGCTATCCCGCGCCTGGGCCGGAGTATCCGCAGGATGAGTTGCTGCGCATTCTGGGCCGCACCCTTGGTGTGCCGATCTTTCAGGAACAGGCGATGAAGATCGCGATTGATGCAGCACGGTTCAGCCCCAAGGAGGCGAACGAGCTGCGAAAGGCAATGGCGACCTTCCGCTCGCGCGGGACGATCGAGCTGTTGCAGCAAAAGATGGTCGGGCGGATGACCGAGCGCGGCTATGATCGCGACTTTGCCGAGCGGTGTTTTAACCAGATCAAGGGCTTTGGCGATTACGGGTTTCCCGAAAGCCACGCGGCGAGTTTCGCCAAGCTGGTTTATGTATCGAGCTGGATGAAGTGCCACTATCCAGCGGCTTTTGCCTGTGCGTTGCTCAACAGCCAGCCGATGGGGTTTTATGCCCCCGCGCAGATTGTGCGCGATGCCCGCGAGCACGGGGTCGAGGTGCGGGGCGTAGATGTGAATTATTCAGATTGGGATTGCACGTTGGAGCCCTGCGGGGCCGGGTTCGCTCTTCGCTTGGGATTGCGGCAGGTGGACGGGATGCAGCGCGAGGCCGCTCATCGCTTGGTCTCGGCGCGGGATGCTCCGTTTGTGGATGTGGGGGATGTGAAGGCGCGGGGGCGGTTGGACCGTGGTATCACGGGCAAACTGGCCGCGGCGGATGCCTTCAGGTCATGCGGAATAGACCGACGGCAAGCCCTTTGGCAGGCGCAAGGGCTGCGCGATGCGCCCGCACTTGCGCTCTTTGACCACGCGCAGACCAAGGGCGAGGGGGCAGAGCCCGAGGTTGCCCTGCCCGCCATGGCGCAGGCCGAGCATGTGGTGGCCGATTACCAAACCCTGCGCCTTTCACTCAAGGCGCATCCGATGGCGTTTTTCCGCAGCAGTTTGCGGAGCCAGGGGTTCTCCAGCAGTCACAACCTGATCCACATGGCGCACGGGCAGCGGGTGTCATTGGCGGGGCTGGTGCTGGTGCGGCAAAAGCCGGGCAGTGCCAAGGGCGTGTGTTTCATCACGCTGGAGGATGAGGACGGCGTGGCCAATCTGGTGATCTGGCCCAAGATGTTTGAGCACTACCGCGCCCTGATCATGACCGCCCGCCTACTGGTGGTGCATGGGCGGGTGCAGACCGATGGCCGCGTTATCCATGTGGTGGCCGACCGGCTGGAGAACCGGACCGAGCGGCTGGACACACTGGCCGACGACAAGGTGCCCGCGACGGATGTGCGCGGGGATCATGTGACCCATGCGCTGCCCTCTCAGGTAGGGGGCGGGCGGCGGCATCCGCGTGATGTGCGGGTGATACCCAAATCTCGTGATTTTCACTGACGCGATGCTGCGCTAAGGTATCCGAAACAACCGACAGGCACCTGAATGACCAACCCGCTTTACGACACGATGTTCGCTCCGCACGCAGGGCAGGAGACGCCGTTTCTGCATCTGCCGGATGGCAGCACGGTGACACATGCCGCTTTTATCAACCGCGCCGCACAGCTGGCCCATGCCTTGCAAGGCTACGGCGTGCGGGCGGGGGACCGTGTCGCTGTACAGGTCGGCAAATGCCCCGACATGCTGGCGCTTTATGCCGCTTGCGCACAGACAGGCGCGATTTTCCTGCCGCTCAACACCGCCTATACCGCGGCCGAGCTTTCCTATTTCGTGAGCGACAGTGGCGCGGCCTTGCTGGTCGGCGACCCTGCCCGCAGGGGCGAGTTGGAGGGCGTGGCCCACGCGGCGGGGGCGGCATTTGCCACGCTGGATGCCCAAGGCGGTAGCCTGTCCGACAGCGCCGATACGCAAGCCACACAGTTCGACACGGTCGCGCGGCACCGCGATGATCTGGCCGCTTTTCTCTATACCTCTGGCACCACGGGCCGCTCCAAGGGTGCGATGCTGAGCCAGCAAAACCTGATCTCGAATGCGCAGACGCTGACCGAGTTATGGCAGTTTACCCGCGATGACGTGCTGCTGCACGCGCTGCCGATTTTTCACACCCATGGCTTGTTTGTGGCGACCAATGTGATGCTGATCGCGGGCGGAGCAATGGTGTTCATGCCGAAGCTCGACACCGACCAGCTGATTGACGCAATGCCGCGTGCGACCTCGATGATGGGGGTGCCGACGTTCTACACCCGCTTGCTGGATGATCCGCGGTTTGACCGCGCCTGCACCGCGAATATGCGGCTGTTTATCTCTGGCTCTGCCCCTTTGCTGGCCGCGACCCATGTCGCCTTTGAGGAGCGGACCGGCCACCGTATTCTGGAACGCTATGGCATGACGGAAACGAATATGAACACCTCCAACCCCTACGCGGGAGAACGGCGTGCAGGCACAGTGGGTCTGCCCCTGCCGGATGTCGAATTGCGCATCGCGGATGCAGACGGAAGCGAGCTGCCGCGTGGCGAGACAGGCGTGGTCGAGGTGCGCGGCCCGAACGTGTTCCAAGGCTATTGGAACATGCCCGAGAAGACCGAGGAAGATATGCGCCCCGACGGGTTCTTTATCACCGGTGATCTGGGCGTGCAGGATGCCGACGGCTATGTCACAATCGTCGGGCGCGGCAAGGATATGATCATCTCGGGCGGGTACAACATCTACCCCAAAGAGCTGGAGTTGCTGCTGGATGCGCAACCCGGCGTGCTGGAAAGTGCCGTGATCGGCGTGGCGCATGCCGATATGGGCGAGGTCCCCTTGGCCGTGCTGGTGCAAGGCGACGGCCCGCAGATTGACGTGGCCGCGATCGAGGCCGCGATGGCCACCGCCGTGGCGCGGTTCAAACAGCCGCGCAGCTACCGTGTGGTAGATGCCTTGCCCCGCAACACGATGGGCAAAGTGCAAAAGGTCGCCCTGCGCAAGGAATACGGCACATGATTGATCCGGCCAAGCAAGCCTTCCTGACAGAGCTGTTCGAGGCGGCAGTCACCGCCGCTGACGCCCGCGCAGCCTTGGCCGCGAACCTACCCGCACGGCCAAAGGGGCGCACGGTTGTCATCGGCGCGGGCAAAGGCGCGGCACAGCTTGCCGCCGCGTTCGAGGACCTGTGGGGTGCGCCCGTCGAAGGTGTCGTCGTGACGCGCTATGGCTACAGCTGCCCGACCCGCTCCATCCGCGTGATGGAGGCGGCGCATCCCGTGCCCGACGCCGCTGGATTGGCTGCAAGCAAAGCGTTGTTTGACGCAGTCGCGGGGCTCGGCCCTGACGATCTGGTGGTGGCGCTTGTGTGTGGTGGTGGCTCTGCCCTGTTGCCCAGCCCGCCCGAGGGGTTGTCTTTGGAGGATGAGCAGGCGCTGAACGAGGCGCTGCTGGCCAGTGGCGCGCCCATCGGTGTGATGAATGCGATCCGCAAACACGCCAGCGGGATCAAGGGCGGCCGCCTTGCCGCCGCTGCCCATCCTGCACGGGTGGTGAGCCTTGTCGTCTCGGACGTGCCGGGGGATGATCCTGCGCAGGTGGCCTCTGGCCCCACGGTACCTGACGGGGTCACGCTGGCGGACGCGCGGGCGTTGATCGCGGCGCGGGGCATCGCGGTGCCGCCGCAGGTGTTAGCCGCTCTTGCCGATGCGCCGGACCCGCAAGACCCGGTGTTTGCGCATAACGAAGTCCACGTCATTGCCTCTGCCCGATTGTCGTTGGAGGCCGCCGCCGCCAAGGCGCAGGCCGCAGGTTGGCCCGCTGTGATCCTGTCTGACGCGATCGAGGGCGAGGCCGAAGTCATCGGCCAGATGCACGCCGCCATCGCCCGCGAAGTCATCGCCCAAGGCCGCCCGTTCAAAGCGCCGCTGGTGATCCTGTCAGGCGGGGAAACCACCGTCACCCTGCGCCACAAGGACGGGCGCGGCGGGCGCAATACCGCCTTCTTGCTGGGGTTCGCCCAACAGATCGACGGGGTAGCGGGGATCACCGCCCTTGCCGCTGACACGGACGGCATCGACGGGTCCGAGGATAACGCGGGCGCTTTCGCTGATCACAGCACAGCGGCGGTAATGCGGGCGGCGGGGGTGGACCCCGCAGATGCGCTGCGCCGCAATGATGCGTGGGGCGCGTTTGATGTGGTGGGTGCGATCTTTAAACCCGGTCCCACAGGCACCAACGTCAACGACTTCCGTGCGATCCTGATCGACGGTTAGCCGAGGGGCCAAGCGAGCGCGCCGTCCAAGGCTGCAAACTTGCCCGGCAGATCAATCATATCGGCTTGAAATTGCGCGATATTCGGAGCGGCGATGCCCCCTGCCATGGGGTATGAAGCACGGGACCACGGCTTCGCGGCGTGCGCCTCTGGCAAAGTTGTTGTGGTGCGGATCTAGGGTTGTGTGCGGGCGGCTTTGCGCCATTGGGATGGTGTCTGCCCCGTGACGCGGGAAAATTCGCGGTTGAAGTTGGATTTGGTGGCAAAGCCCACGTCCAGCGAGATACCCAGAACGGTGTCATCTGTATCGCGCAGCAGGGTGCAGGCGTCTTCGATGCGGTAGGTGTTCACGAATTGCGACACGCTCATCTGTCGGGTTTTGTTCACCGCATTCGATACGTGGCGGTCGGGTACGCCCAATCTGCGGGCAAGGCGGCGCAGGCTCAGGTCTTCGGTTTTGTGCAGCCCGTCACGGGTGAACAGCTTCTCCAGCCGCCGCATGATAACCTCGTCTTCCTGGGTGGTGCGGGGGGGCTGGGGCGCATCGGGCAGGTCCTTGTCGCCATGGTCTGCGGCTTTGCCAAAAAGGGCTGCGGTGCCGATGATAAGGATCAGCGCCGTTTGCGCAAAGCTGAGCAACAGGCCCGCGCTGCGCCCTTGGTTGGTGATGAAATCGTAGACAACGTAGATGTCGACCGCGGCAGAGGTGAGAAGTGCTGCGCCGGTCAGCCCCATCGCGGTCAGCGTCCCTTGCGCGCTGCCAAAGGGCGACAGGGTCAGTTGATCTGCACCGCGCCGATAAAGCATCAGCAGCAGGATGCCGAAGGCCAGATACGTCCCGATGATCATAGGATCGGCCAGTTCCGGTGCAGCGGCAAAAACGACCCAATTCGCGGCAACAACCGCCGAAGGCCAAAGCCGCAGACCCGTCTGGCGACCCGATAGCGCCTTATAGGCAATATAGGCCACTGCGGGCAGCAACGGGGCCAGTAGGGCCATCGGGGTGGCCAGTGCCTCCAGACCATACCCCCAGCGCAAAGACACCAGTAGCGATTGCACCGCATACAGCCCGATCAGGGCGGCGAACCGCAGATGCGGCAGCACGCGCATGTCACGTTGGGTGACAAAACGGATGAAAACGCCAGCCAGACAGAACGCGGCGAATAGGGGCAGGGGGACAAATACCATGACAGCGCTTTGATCGTTTCAGATGGGGCGACGGTATCCTTGAACGCGTATCAGGACGACCTTAATCGCGTTTCAGGACGCATGTTTCCGCGCTGCGTGACCCATCTGGCGGCATAACTTCATCAACGCAAGACGGAGGACGGACATGTCCAGACTTACAACCACATTCAAAGCGATTGCCTGCATCGGCGTATTGGGCCTGTCCGGCTGGGGCGCCTACGAGGTCTTGCGCCCCTCCTATGAGGGCAGCGCGGGCATCACCTATGGCGCAGCCTATGCACCTGACCGTGACCGCGACGTTGATTTCCACATCTGGTATCCCGCCACGTCAGGGGGCAAAGCGATCATCGTCGGCGGGAACGGCGTCTTTCATGGCACCCCCGCAGGCCGTCGTGCGCCGCACCAGCAGGGGCAATTCCCGCTGGTTGTGATGTCCCATGGTGCGGGCGGCAATGCAGGGCAGTTCGGCTGGATCGCGTCCGAGCTGGCGCAGGCTGGCTTTGTTGTTGTCTTGCCCAACCACCCCGGTACGACCACCGGCAACGCCTCGGCCGAGGCGGCGGTGCGGGTGTGGGAGCGGCCCAAAGACATCACCGCCGTTCTGGACGAGATTACGGCCAGCGCAGCCGCCTATCCCTTCATCGACACGGGCCGCATTTCGATGCTGGGGTTTTCGGCAGGGGGCTATACCGCGATGGCGTTGTCGGGGGCGCGGGTGGAACCTGATCGGTTGCAAGGGTTCTGCGACGAGACAGATCACGGCATGTCGGACTGTGCCTTCCTTGCGCATTTCGGCGTGGATTTGCACGCGATGGATTTGTCACCTGCGGCGCAGGATTTGCGCGATCCGCGTATCTCGAACGCGGTGATCGTTGACCCCGGTATTGTCAGCACCTTGACCGACGAAAGCCTCGCGGCAATCGACATCCCCGTTTTGATGATCAACCTCGGCGACGAGGACAAAGTGCCCGCGGGGGTTTATGCCCGCCCTGCGGCGGAGCAGATCGCGCAGGCGACCTATCGCATTGTGCCCGACGCCACGCACTTCAGCTTTTTGGCGCGGTGCAAGCCTGCGGGTGCGCGGATATTGGAAAACGAAGGAGAGCTGGACCCGCTGTGCGATGATGCAGGAGGCCAGTCGCGTCTGGATATTCACACCACGCTGGTCGGGCAGATCACGCAATATTTGCAGGCCGCTGTCGCGCAGTGACGCCAAAACAATGAAGGAGCCACTGCGGTACGACGCGGTGGCCCCTTTCGCATGTGCAAGTCTGCACGCGCCTATGTGATTTTGCGAAACGTCACTTCGAACGGCGCTGGGGTAAGAAAGGGCATTTGGGTGATCGCGGGCAACGTCTGTTGGTTGGTCTCCAGCCTGTGATGGCGCAGACTTCCCGCTATGATCGCCATCAATTGCTGCATCGCCATGCCTTGCGCCACGCAGTTGCGCGGCCCGTGTCCGAACGGGGCAAAGGAAGGGGAGCGCACAAGCGTGCCGTCCAGAAACCTTGTCGGATCAAATCTGTCGGGGTCGGTGAAGACGGCGGGATCACGGTGCATGTTGTAGAACGAATTGAAAACGTAGGTGCCCTTTGGCAGTTGGTGCCCCGCCAGTTCGACCCGCTTTTGCAAGACGCGTGGCTGATTGGCTGGCGCGGGCGGGCGCATACGCAACACCTCGCAGAGTGTCGCATTCAACAGCGCACAGCCGTGCAGGTCGCTAGCCTGTGATCCCTTTTGTGATAGCTCGGTTCTGATCTGGTTTTGCAGATCGGGGTGCTGCGCCAGAAAGGCCAAGACCCACGCAGCGGCGGCGGCGATGTTGTCTTGGGCACCCATCAAAAGCCCCACCAGAATGCTGTGCATCTCATCATCGTTGGAGGTGATGAAGTCGCCGTTCACATAGTGGTTCATCAAGCCATCGTTGGGGGCGTTGCTGGCACGCAGCGCATCGACGGCGTTTTGCACAATCGGGAAGACTTCGTTTTTGCGGCGGGTCAGTTCGCCGCGCCACGGGGCTTGCATCCAGTCGGGGCGCGCAAACAGCTGGCCAGACTCTACATTAAAGCGGTCAGCGGCGGCTTTGCTGAACGCGATCTGTTTGGCCGCTTCCTCCAGCGAAATCGCACGGCCCAGAATACCGCGGCTGGAGGTCACGGCCGCCAGCCGTCTTGCAATCGTCAGGGCCTGCTGCGGGGTGGCGGGCAGCCCTGTGATGTAGTCCTGCGTGACGGCGACTTGCCCCGCGCAGGAGGCTTCGACAGCGCTGCGCGAAAACAGGTTGTTGGCTTCTTTGCGTTTGGTGCGCCATGCCTCCCCGTGGGCGGTGGCCACGCTTTGACCTGCGGCAAACAAAAAGGTCTGGATCTGCGATGGCGATTTCCCCAACGCATCGGTGTTGCGCACAAACAGCTCGCGGTTCAGCGTGCTGTCGCTGATGAAGGCAAGGTTCACCATCCCCGCGAACATCCGCCAATGAACCAGATCGCCGTGGCGTGCCTGCACCTTGGACATTGTTCCGATATAGTCCTGTGGCAGGTCCCGCAGGAATTTGCGTAGGGGCCAGCCAAAGGCGTTTCCGGTAAGGACGTTAAAGCGCATTGGACAAAACCGATCTGACGATAAGCTGGTGAAATGGCGTGATGAGGGTGATGTAGCACCGCCCGAAAGTGTTGTGCCGCTGGACCAGCGTGGTGGCGCGGATGCGGTTTGTGCCTGCCGTCTGATGCCTGTCAACGACGATTCGAAAATCCAGATGCCTGTCATCCAGCCCCAGCACGATCTGTGTGTCGGTCTCGTGCAGGATCGGGAAGATCCCGATGCAGCCTGATTGGGGCGCAGCATCTTGCAGGCCGTCGGGCTTTAACCCGAAGGGGGCGACCACAATATTGCGGAGCCACAGCAACCCTTTGGCCCAGCGGGGCATGGTCCCGATTGTCTGCTGCGCAAGCGATCGCATGTCGGCGAAACTCCGCGATGTCTTTATCTCATAGGCATCGGCCCAATTCGCGTCGGGGAGGTGTGGGTCAGGTAAATGCGTGGCTACTGCAACAGGACCTGCGGTTTGGGAAGGGGTGTCAGACATGGGCGTGACCTTTCGCGTGTTGCACGCAATCTGGCATATCAAGGGCAGGCACTATAGAAGGAATGCGTCATCTGTTTAGAAAGGTGCCGCAGTGCCAGCGCATAGCGAATTGATACTCCCGCCCAGAAAACTCGCGAGTTGTGTTGTCGGCGGGGTGGTGCGCGACACGCGCGGCACGCAGTTGTCTGACGCGGACCGGATGAACTTTTTCCCTGCATCGCCATTGTTCACTGTGACGGTCACACTGGTGGGGCAGCTACAGATCGCGCCAAGGATCATGCCCCTTGATGCGTTGCACGACCTGCCCGTCGCACCCCGTCATCTGTTTATGCTCCCGCAAAGCACCCCTCAAACGAGTTTGAACGCAGGGCCGGTATGCGCCCTGATAATCGCGTTTTTTCCCGATGCATGGCAACGGTTGGGGGGCGCGTTGGATGGCACGCCGCCTGACTTGCTGCACGCCCCCCTGTCGTTGCTTGAAGGGTTTCCGCTGGCGGAGGCATGGCCAAAGTTCTGGGACGCGCTGGCGTGCCTTTGGACACAAAGCGCGGGCAAGCGTCAGGCAGCAGATTGGCGCGGCTCGGATCGGCTGAAGGATTGGACCTATCATCTTTTGGGGCAGTTGGCGCAAACGGGCGCGGGGCGCGGGGCGCGGTCTGCGCACGGCGCAACGGCGGCTGGAGCGCTGGACCGGCACGAATCGCCAGACGCTGGAATTTTTCGCCAAGGTCGAGGAAGTGCACAGGCTCGTCACGACAGAGCAGGCGACCACGCCTGCCGAGCTGGCTGTTGATGCGGGATTCGCGGATCAGTCCCCCATGGGACGCGCGCTCAAACGTGCAACGGGGTTCTCTCCGGTTTGTCTGAACCGAAAGATCACAACCGAGGAGCCGTTCTGGTGCTATCGCGTGATGGGGCAGCGTTTCTGACGCAAAGGGCGCCCGTTTCGTTGAAATATCGGGGGCGGTCCGGCGTGGCACCAGTGCGGCGCAAAGTACCTGTCCGAGCGTTCTATCAATGGATTTAGAAGAACGCTTGGTGGAGCATAGCGGGATCGAACCGCTGACCTCCTGCATGCCATGCAGGCGCTCTCCCAGCTGAGCTAATGCCCCAAATCACGCAAGCGTGGATTGGTTGCCCCGTGAGGGGCCTGAGGTCGGCACCGAAGTACCGTTGCGCCGTGTACTAGGCACAAGCGGCGGCGGGATCAAGCATAAAACGCATCCCCGCCGCCACCGTTTTTACGAATCGTCGTCTTCCGATGCCACATCCGCAATTTCTTCAAGCGGAACAGTGTCATCATCGTCTTCGTCGTCGTCCAGCAGATCGTCATCCAGATCTACGTCAACGTCTTCGTCATCCACCAGATCGTCTTCGTCTTTGACTTCGGTGGCTTTTGCTTTGGTTGTTGCAGCGTCTTCGGCGTCAGCGGCGATCATACGTGACTTGGACTGATCGACCTCAACCACTTCGCCCGTGTAGGGGCTGATGATCGGGTCTTTGTTCAGGTCATAGAAACGCTTGCCCGTGGTGGGGCACAGGCGCTTGGTTCCCCATTCTTCGTTGGGCATGTATTTCCCCTTTGATACTTGGTGTTGTGACAGGATGATGAGTATTTTGTTTCAGGGGCAATTGACATATGCAAGGCAGGCTGTCCAGTGCAAAGCCTCTTTCATGCCCCTATTCAAGAGCCGCCCCATGTCCGATCCGCACCTGCCAGGTGATCCGCCTGTCCCGCTGACCTTGCGCCGATCCGCGCAGGCCAAGCGTATTTCGCTGCGGATCAGCCAGCTGGACGGGCGGGTGACGCTGACCATGCCAAAACGGCTGGCGACGCGCGAAGCGATGGATTTTGCGCGCAGCAAGGAGGCGTGGATTCGCAAACATCTGGCGGCGCGTGGTGAAGATGTCGCGGTGGGAATCGGGTCAGAGCTGCCATTGGGCGGGCAGATGGTTGCGGTGCAATCAGGACATGGTCGGCGGGTGGAGATCTCGCCCGAGGCGATCATGGTCCCCGGCCCGCCCGAGCGGGCAGGAAAACGCCTTGCCGCGCACCTGAAGGAACTGGCGCGGGACCGTCTGGCTGGCGCGAGCGATGATTATGCCGACCGTTTGGGCCGCAGCTATGCGCGGATTACCCTGCGCGACACCCGTTCGCGGTGGGGTTCGTGCACCAGCGATGGCGGGCTGATGTACTCATGGCGGTTGATTATGGCGCCGCCAGAGGTGCTGGATTACGTCGCCGCCCACGAAGTGGCGCATCTGGCGGAGATGAACCATTCGGCCGCGTTCTGGGCGCAGGTGACGCGGATTTATGGTGACTATGCCGCGCCCCGCCAATGGCTGCGCCGCCACGGCAGCACGCTACACCGCTACAAGTTCTAGGCCATCTTGAGTGCTGCAATCCCCGCCGCCACCAGCGCGATACCGCCAAGGCGCAAAGGGGTGATCGCGTCTCCGAAATAGATGATACCAACCAGTGCCGCACCGATCGCGCCGATACCGACCCAGACCACATAGGCCGTGCCCAATGGCAGTTCCTTCATCGCCATGGCCAGCAACCAGAAGCTCAGGAACGCGGCCACGCCGGTGGTCACGCTGGGCAACATTTTGCTGAACCCATCCGAGGCTTTCATCGTGCTGGCCCAGACAACTTCGAGCAGGCCAGCGGCGACCAGAATGATCCAAGGGTTCATAGCGTATCCTTTTCTTTGTGAGGGAGTTGAAAGAGGTCATGCACACTGACGCCCAACACGCGGGCAAGGGTTAGGGCGAGGGTGGTTGAGGGAATGAAAACACCGTTCTCGACCGTGTTGATCGTTTTGCGCGACACGCCTGCTTTCGCGGCCAGCCCGGCCTGCGTAAGACCTGCTTTTTTGCGGTGGTGCTGTAGGTGGACGATGAGACTCATCTGCGGCCCAACAGGTCAAGAGCGGATTGGACCAGCAGGAAGACGGCTGCGGCGCTGGTGAGTGTGATGGCCAATTGCAGGTCGCCGCCTGCTTGGGTCAACCAAAGGAGAGTGCCGCTAGTGATGGCACCCCCAGAAACCGGCGAAGGCGGCGGTGCGCCTGTCTGCGCGATAGCTTTCATCAAATGCCGCGATAGTCGCTGACGCATTGGCGAGCAAGTTGACACCGAACACCACCGCGGCGGCAACCGCGCCCGCCGTGATCGGCGCCCAATGCGGGAGCGCCTCTGGTGGAATGCCCAGAGTGGCGGCGCAGGCATAAGCAGCGCAAATAACTACAGCGATGCCAAAGGTGATCATGCGGATTAGGGTCAGGGAATCAGTCGAGATCATCTTGGTGTCCTGCTTAGGTAACTTAAGGGTGACATAATTGAACCAAGAGGTAACTTCAAGGTTACATACTGATGGAGTGAACGTTGTTCTCTTGACGCCGCTGCTGCTTGTGATCACAAAAAGCCATGTCCCTTGCCCCCCGTCCCGTTGACCCCGCTCCGCTGACCCATGACCGCGTTTACCGCGACCTGCGCACGCGGGTGATGCATGGGGATATTCCACCTGGCCACGCGCTGACGCTGCGCGGGATCGGGAAGGAATACGAGGTGTCGATGACGCCCGCACGTGAGGCGGTGCGCAGGCTGGTGGCCGAGGGCGCACTGAGCATGAGTAATTCGGGCCGTATCGCGACGCCTGCGCTGAGCAATGAGCGGATTGAGGAGTTGGCTGCTTTGCGGGCGTTGATCGAGGTCGAGCTTGCCTCGCGGGCGCTGCCACGGGCGCATCTGGCCCTGATCGAGCGATTGCAGAACATCAACGCCAAAGTGGCAGAGGCCGTCGCGCACCGTGATGCGGTCAGCTACATCCGCACCAACCTCGAGTTTCACCGAACGCTTTATCTACGTGCCCAAGCGCCAGCGATGTTGGCGATGGCCGAGACGGTCTGGTTGCAGATGGGCCCCACGATGCGTGCGCTTTACGGGCGTCTGCGCCGCACCGAGCCGCCGCAGTTCCACCGTTTGATTATTGCTGCTTTGCGGGCGGGGGACGAGCCGGGGTTGCGATTGGCGGTGCGGTCGGATGTGACGCAGGGCTTGCGCATGTTGGCGAGCTGACGGGGCTTGGCCCGCGCGTGCTTTGTGTCTGCCGGTGCAAGTGCAATTTGGCGTGCGGGGGTGGGGCTGAAACGCTACTGGTGTGCGTGTCGAGGGTTGGGGATTGAGTTTAAGGGCAAAATAAAGAAGGCGAATGTGGTGTGTCTTCAAGCCTGTTTTTCCATGATTTTATGGATGAAGGCGGTTTGCTGGGGTGTGTCTGGCACGTGAGTGCCGCGCTTTTTGCTGACGTGGGTGAGTGCTGTGGCCGAGGTGTAGCCGAAGTGGCCCAGAACGGCGCAGGCAAGCATACCCGAACGGCCGATGCTGGCGTGGCAATGAATGGCGATTTTGTCGGATGCTTGCAGTCGTGCCGCAAGGGCGGCGGCGAAGGACCGGAACTGCGCTGCGTCGGGCAGGTGCATGTCGCGGATCGGGTGGTTGAGGAAGTCGATGCCGATGTCGGCGCAGGTTTGGGCCTGTGTTTCGAGGCCCACTGCGGCTGCCTCTTGCGGCTCTTGTAGGGAGACGAGTGTTTGGATGCCCGCGGCTTTGAGGGCGGCCAGATCATCGGGCAGGACGCGGGGGCGTGTGGTGATCGACAACGCCCCCGGCAGATTTATAGCAATCGGGTAGAGCGTGATCAGGCTGCCAGCCCCCGATCGCCGAGGTCGAGGTATTTCTCACGGCGGTCTTTGATCAGGGCCTTGGCGTCTTTGCCTTCAAGCGAGGCGAGCATCTCGGAAATTGTTTCCGCGACAGAAGCGATAGCGGTTGCGGGGTCGCGGTGTGCGCCGCCGCGGGGCTCTGGGATGATGCGGTCATTGACGCCCAGTTGCTTGAGGTCTTGGGCCGTGAGGCGCAGTGCTTCGGCGGCTTCGCGCATTTTCTCGGCGTCTTTCCACAGGATTGACGCGCAGCCTTCGGGCGAGATCACGGAATAGACCGAGTGTTCCAGCATCGCGACGCGATTGGCCGTAGCGAATGCCACCGCGCCGCCAGAGCCGCCTTCACCAATGATGACGCTGACCAGTGGCACGCCGATTTCGAGACATTTTTGCGTGGCGCGGGCGATGGCTTCGGACTGGCCGCGCTCTTCCGCGCCTTTGCCGGGATAGGCGCCCGGTGTATCGACGAGGGTGATGACAGGCAGGCCAAAGCGGTGGGCCATTTCCATCAGGCGGACCGCTTTGCGGTAGCCTTCGGGGCGGGCCATGCCAAAGTTACGCTCGATCCGTGATTTGGTGTCATTGCCTTTTTCATGGCCGATCACCATCACCGGCCTGTCGTTAAAGCGGGCGAGGCCGCCCATCACCGCGTGGTCGTCGGCGAAATTTCGATCACCAGCCAGCGGTGTGTATTCGGTAAAGAGCGCTTCGATATAGTCTTTGCAATGGGGGCGGTCGGGGTGGCGGGCGACCTGACATTTGCGCCAGGGCGTCAGGCTTTTATACAGATCATCCAGCATTTTGGCGGCTTTTGCGTCCAGTGCCTTTGCCTCTTCGGTCACATCGGTATCGGGGTCGCGCCGCGCCATGGCGCGCAGCTCTTCCGCTTTGCCTTCGATCTCGGCCAAGGGTTTTTCGAAATCCATATACTGGGTCATCTGTCTGCTCCGCACTGGTGTTGGGCTTTATATGGCGATGATTTGGGCGTGATGCAACGCTGCTCAGAGTCCCAGCACGGGATAGAGGGATGCGATGAGCAAGGCGGCCATGGTCCAATTGTACGCACGCAGGCGGCGCGGGTTGGTCAGGATGCGCTGCAATTGCTGGCCTGCGATCGTCCAGATAGACACCGACGGCAGGTTGACCACGGCAAAAAGCAGCGCCGCAAGGGCCAGCCACCACAGCGATGCCTCGCCCACATAAACAGTGACCGCCGTCAGGGCCATTGCCCATGCCTTGGGGTTGACCCATTGAAAGCCCGCGGCCTGTAGAAATGTCATAGGCGCGCCTGCTGTGTCGTTCTTGCTGATGGGGGCGGCATTGGCGATCTTCCACGCCAGCCAGAGCATGTAGATGACGCTGGCGATTTTGAGGATGTCATAGATCACGGGAAAGCGGTCGAATATCTGGACCAGCCCAGCGCCTACGCTGAACAGCATCACCATGAACCCGATGGAAATGCCCATCATATGCGGAATCGTCCGCGCGAAGCCGAAGTTCGCGCCCGAGGCCATGAGCATCAGGTTATTCGGCCCCGGTGTGGCCGAGCTGACAAATGCAAAAATTGCGAGGGCGGTAAGGGTCTCGAACGTCATGTGCAGTGTTTGGGCGAAACGGGGCGGGAAGGGAACAGGCGTTTTGGGCGCAATGGAAACAGAGTGTTTCCCTTTTGGCTTCTTGCGCTTGTCTTTTCGCGATGGGCAGAATGTGGCAAGAACTTGTCCAAAAGGTGGCGCATTGTGAGCTTGGTAAATTATGTACTGATCGGATTGCTGGGGACGATACTGGCCATTGCGCTGTATTCTGCACGCATGGACATGTCGGGCAGCAATACGCCAGATCAGGGGCAGGTGACCGTTGTGGTCTAATTCTTCTTGATCGGTAAAACGCAAGCGGGCGCGCCATTCACTGGCGCGCCCGTTGCTGTTTAAAGGCGGACAGATCAGCCCGAGATCATCTCGGACTGGCGCACGATGACTTCGGCCTGTTTGATCGAGGCAATGTCGACAAGGCGGCCTTTGTAGACTGTGGCTCCTTCGCCATTGGCCTTTGCCGTTTCCATCGCGGCAAGGATTTCGCGGGCCTCGGATACGGCTTCATCCGAGGGGGTGAAGACCTCGTTGCTGATGGCGATCTGTTTGGGGTGGATGGCCCATTTGCCAACCATGCCAAGTGTGGCCGAGCGGCGCGCTTGCGCACGGCACCCCTCATCATCGGAAAAGTCGCCGAACGGGCCATCAACGGGCAGGATGCCGTGCGTGCGGCAGGCCGCAACGATGGCCGTCTGCGCCCAGTGCCACGGGTCGGACCAGTGTTTCTGGCCTTCGTGCAGCATGTAGTAGTTTTCCTGCGTTCCGCCGATGCCCGTGGTCTGCATCCCCATCGAGGCAGCAAAGTCAGCGGCACCCAGGCTCATCGCTTCCAGACGCGGCGAGGCAGCGGCGATCTCTTCCACATGGGCGATGCCTGCGGCGCTTTCGATGATGACCTCAAAGGCGATGCGCTTTGTACGGCCTTTCGCGGCCTCGATCGCAGAGACAAGCGCGTCCACGGCATAGATGTCGGCGGCACAACCGACTTTGGGGATCATGATCTGGTCCAGACGCTCGGACGATTGTTCGAGCAGGTCCACCACATCGCGGTACCAGTAGGGCGTATCAAGGCTGTTGATCCGCACGGAGAGGGTCTTGTTTCCCCAATCGACGGTGTTGATCGCCTCGATCACATTGGCGCGGGCAATGTCTTTGTCATTGGGGGCGACGCTGTCCTCGAGATCAAGGTTGATCACATCCGCCGCCGATGCGGCCATTTTAGCAAAGAGCTTGGTGTTGGAGCCGGGGCCGAACAGCTGGCAGCGGTTGGGACGGGCAGGCGGGGTTGGCTGGATGCGGAAGCTCATATCAGGTGATCCTTTCGAGACATAAAATGTCGAATAATTGCCATGACGGGTTATAAAATTGCGCAGCTCGCCGCAAGCGGCTTTTTGCATGCGCAGCATTGAATACTGTGCAAAAATCGTGCGCTAATTTGAGGGATTTTCGAATTTCCTTGCGCGCAAATGGGTGCATGGGCTGCATACGCGATTGAATTTCGTGCAGGATGTCGCAAACTGCGCGAAACACTTATACTTTTCGGAGAATCGCGACATGATCCAAACACCTTATCTGCTGTTTCTGGGCGATGCCCCTGACCGTCTTGCTGCGAAAGTGGCGCAAGGGATCAAAGACTGGCGTCCTGAAAATGCTGTTGGCCAGTTCCGTCTGCCTGCGTGCGGCACGACTGTGGATTTGCAGGACATGACGCTGGCCGAGGGGCTTGCGGCGGGTGCCAAAACGCTGGTGATCGGTGTTGCCAACCGCGGCGGTGTGATTTCCGCCGCATGGAAAGAGGTGCTGATCGAGGCGCTGGCGATGGGGTATGATCTGGCCTCTGGGCTGCACAACCTGCTGAGCGATGAGGCGGATCTGGTTGACGCCGCAGCGAAGCATGGCCGCAGCTTGCATGACGTGCGCATTCCTTCTGTGGATTATCCGATTGCGAACGGGGTCAAGCGGACTGGCAAACGTGTGCTGGCTGTTGGGACGGATTGCTCTGTCGGGAAGATGTATACGGGGCTGGCGCTGGATCGTGCCATGCGGGCACGCGGGATGAAAAGCACGTTTCGCCCCACGGGCCAGACAGGGATCCTGATTACCGGTGACGGCGTGCCGCTGGACGCGGTGGTTGCGGATTTCATGGCGGGTGCTGTGGAATATCTGACTCCTGACAATGATGCGGACCATTGGGACGTGATCGAGGGGCAGGGCAGCCTGCACCATGTCAGCTATTCCGGTGTGACAATGGCGTTGGTGCATGGCGGCCAGCCCGACGCCTTGATCGTTTGTCATGAGCCGACGCGAGAGCATATGCGCGGTCTGCCGACCTATAAAGTACCCGAGATGTCCGTGATCCGCGATGTGGCCTTGTCCTTGGCGAAGGTTGCGAACCCTGATTGTGTGGTGATCGGCTATTCCATCAATACGCAGCACATGGGTGAAGACGAAGCACGGGCATATTTGGCGAAGGTCGAGGCCGAGCTGGGTCTGCCGGCGGTTGATCCCTTCCGTTTTGATGCAGAGCCTTTGGTGGATGCTTTGGCGAAAATCTGATCTGTTGCGCGTGCATCTGATTGCGGGATTGAGTTTAAGGGCAAAATAAAGAAGAGCGGGTGCCGTGGTGCCCGTTCAAGAGGGGTTTGAATGCAGATTGAAGTGACGGCGGATGTGTTTCGTTTGGCGCAGGTGTTCACCATCTCTCGTGGGTCGCGAACCGAGGCGCAGGTGCTGACGGTGCGGATCAGCGATGGTGGTTTCGTTGGGATGGGCGAGTGTGTCCCATATGCGCGGTATGGCGAGACGTTGGAGAGCGTGACGGCGCAGATTGAAGGATTGGCGGGCGTTGTTACCCGTGACGCTTTGTATGATCTGTTGCCAGCGGGGGCGGCACGCAATGCAGTCGATTGCGCGTTGTGGGATCTCGAGGCCAAGCGGGCGGGCAAACCTGCGTGGGAGTTGGCGGGGTTGGCTCCGTTGGCACCGCAGATCACCGCCTATACGCTGTCGCTGGATACGCCCGAGAAGATGCAAGCGCAGGCGGCCGAGCACGCGCACCGCCCGCTTTTGAAGATCAAGCTGGGGACGCCGGACGACATGCCAAGGCTTGAGGCTGTTCGCGCTGGCGCGCCTGATAGCACCATAATTGTGGATGCGAATGAAGGGTGGTCCGCGCAGGTCTATGCTGATCTTGCGCCGCATCTGGTACGGCTTGGCGTCGCTTTGGTCGAGCAGCCGTTGCCTGCGGGGGAGGATGATGCGCTGATCGGGATGGCGCGGCCTGTGCCGGTGTGTGCGGACGAATCGTGCCACGACCGTGGCAGCCTGCCTGCGTTGGCGGGCAAGTATGATGTGGTGAACATCAAGCTGGACAAGACCGGCGGGTTGACCGAGGCCTTGGCCTTGCGCGATGCCGCACTTAAGGCGGGGTTTGATGTGATGGTTGGGTGTATGGTCGGATCGTCTTTGGCGATGGCACCTGCGATGTTGGTGGCGCAGGGGGCAAAGGTTGTGGACCTTGACGGGCCGCTCTTGTTGGCCGAAGACCGCGACACGCCTTTGAAATTCGATACAGCCGGGGTGCATCCGCCCGTGGCAGCACTTTGGGGATAATGACCATGCGGACAGTTTATGTGAACGGGCAGTATATGCCGGAAAACGAAGCCACGATCTCGATCTTTGATCGCGGGTTCCTGATGGCGGACGGGGTGTACGAAGTGACCTCGGTGCTGGATGGTAAGCTTATCGACTTTGACGGCCATGCGGTGCGGTTGAACCGCTCGCTGGGTGAGCTGGACATGCGCAACCCGATCTCCAAGGAGGATTTGCTGGAGGTCCACCGCGAATTGGTGCGCGCGAACGAGATTGACGAGGGGCTGATCTATCTGCAGATCACCCGCGGCTCGGACGGCGACCGCGATTTTGCTTTCCCAGACCCCGAGACGACGGAGCCGACGATTGTGCTGTTCACGCAGAACAAGCCCGGTCTGGCGGACAGTCCTGCGGCCAAGAAGGGCGCGAAGGTGATAAGCATTGACGACATCCGCTGGGGCCGTCGTGACATCAAGACCGTGCAGTTGTTGTATCCGAGCATGGGCAAGATGATGGCCAAGAAAGCGGGCTGCGACGATGCGTGGATGATCGAGGACGGGATGGTGACCGAGGGGACTTCGAACAACGCCTATATCGTGAAGGGCAACAAGATCATCACCCGCCATCTGGGCACGGAAATCCTTCACGGGATTACGCGTGCTGCCGTCCTGCGGTTTGCAAAAGAGGCGCAGATGGAGGTCGAGGAGCGGTCCTTTACCATCGAGGAGGCGCAGAAGGCGGATGAGGCGTTCACCACCTCGGCCAGTGCTTTTGTAATGCCTGTGGTTGAGATTGACGGCGTGGCGCTGGGCGATGGCGTGCCGGGCAAAGTGGCGCTGCGCCTACGCGAGATTTATCTGGACGAGATGCGCAAGGCGGCGGTTTAGGGACCAGCCGCCTTTGGCTGGCTTAGACGGTTAGGCGTGCGAGGTAGTCTGCATTGTCGAACACCGCGACCGAGATGTTTTCAATATCGTCTGCGCCCAGCCCGTTCAAAACAGCGATTTCAGCGCCGTTAAAGAATGCACTGACCGAGTTTTGGCCAGTGTTCGGTTCAAATGTGATGACGGGATCAGCCTCCGTTTCGTTAAAGCGCAGGACGGCAAAGCTGTCTTCGGCGACGTTGAAGTCTGTCAGGGTCACGACCTCTTGGGGCGCGGAGTCGTCTAGGGCGATGTAGAAGTCGTCGGCGCCAGCGCCGCCCGTCATCTCGTCGCCGTTGTCGCCGATCAGGTCGTCACTGCCAGCGCCGCCGCGCAGCACATCTGGCGTGCCTATTTCGCTTGCTGGTCCCCGCGTGCCGTCGTCGCGCAGCGCGTCGATAGCGGATAGAATATCATCGCCGCCGCTGCCCGTCAGGGTGTTAGCGCCCAGCAGGTCCACGATCACATCGTCACCTACGCCGCCATTGACGGTGTCATCGCCAATGTCGCGCTGCTCGGCTGCGGTGTCACCGGGGGTGTATTGGTCGGCGCCAGCGCCCAGAAACACCAGATCATCACCCGCGTCGCCGTTGACCGTGTCGTTGCCTGTCCCGCCATACAGCGTGTCGGCACCCGATCCTCCGTCAATCGCATCTGCACCTGCGTTGCTCGACACCACATCGTCACCGGCACCGCCGCGCAGGATATTGTCCAGATCGTTGCCGTTGATCCGCTCTGCATTGTCGGTGCCCGTGAACTCTGTATCGGTCTCGTTCAGGGCCGTTGTTTCAAGGCCGTCATCCGCCTCGGCTGTTGTTTCGTCGTCGTCAAACATCACGGCGAGGCCCAGAAGGGCGGGGATAAGGAGTAGGGCAAGCATCGGGTCCACCATCGGTTATTCATTCCGCCCGAGACTGGAGGCTTTTGACTGCTCGCGCATGGGGAAAAATCGGCGCGTTAACCACTGTTTCCCCCAACGAAGCAATGCCGGCGGCTTCGGCTATGCCTTGCCGACATTCTCGTCAAAAGCGGTTTTGAACGCCTCTTGCTGTGCGCCTGTTGCGTCGGTTTGATAGTTGGCTTTCCACTCTTCCATGCTCATCCCGTAGAAAAGCTCGCGGGCTTCCATCTTGCCGATCTCGATGCCGCGTTCGGCGGCGGCTTCCTGATACCAGCGCGACAGGCAATTGCGGCAAAACCCTGCGAGGTTCATCATGTCGATGTTCTGCACATCGGTGCGGTCCTGCATCAGGTGCTGTTGCAGGCGGCGGAAGGCGGCGGCTTGCAGTTCGATCTCTTGTTGGCTGTGGTCGGTCATGAAAACGTCCTGTTTTTGGGGCCTGTGGCGGTGAAGATGTGGTTGCTGTTATATGATTGTAATAGTTTTCGGGTTCAAGTTGCCACAATCACGCGGTAAGTAGGGAATGTGATCGCTAACATTCGCGCTCCGTGTACAGCAGAGGAACAGCAATATGAGACGCCAACGCAACGTAAAAATCGTGGCAACGCTTGGGCCTGCGTCTGACAGCCTTGAGATGATCACCGCTTTGCACACCACGGGCGCGGACGTCTTCCGCCTGAACATGAGCCACGGCAGCCATGAAGAGATCCGCGAAAAGCACGCGATGATCCGCAAGGTGGAAGAGCAGACAGGATCGACCATCAGTATCCTTGCGGATTTGCAGGGGCCAAAGCTGCGGGTTGGCGTCTTTGCAGGCGATAGCGAAGAATTGGTAGTTGGCGCTGACTTCCGCCTTGATCTGGATACGGCAGAGGGTGATGCCAGCCGCGTTTGCCTGCCCCACCCCGAGATTTTCGAGGTGCTGAAGGAAGGCGCCTCATTGCTGGTGAATGATGGCAAAATCCGCCTTCGGGTGAAGTCTTGTGGTGCCGATTTTGCGAATTGCGAAGTTGTGATTGGCGGGACGATTTCGAACCGCAAGGGCGTGAATGTGCCGGATGTTGTACTGCCGCTGGCCGCGCTCAGCGACAAGGACCGCGCTGATCTGGAGTTCGTCTGCGGCCTTGGCGTGGACTGGCTCGCCCTCAGCTTTGTGCAGCGGCCCGAGGATGTGGCCGAGGCGCGTACGCTTGCCAACGGGCGGGCGGCGATCCTGTCCAAAATCGAAAAGCCATCGGCGGTTGAGCGGTTTGATGATATTCTCGAGGTCAGCGACGGCATCATGGTCGCCCGTGGCGATCTGGGGGTTGAGCTGCCTGTTTCTGCGGTGCCGCCCATCCAGAAGCGTCTGGTGCGGCGCTGCCGTGCTGTGGGCAAGCCTGTGATTGTGGCCACGCAAATGTTGGAAAGCATGATTGAGAGCCCGATGCCTACCCGCGCCGAAGTCTCGGACGTGGCGACGGCGATCTACGAAGGGGCGGATGCTGTGATGCTGTCTGCAGAATCAGCCGCAGGCAGCTTCCCCCTTGAGGCGGTGACCACGATGGACAATGTCGCCATCGAGGTAGAGGCCGACCCGACCTACACCCAAATCATTGAAAGCAGCCGCACGGCGTCGCGTTCGGGTATTGCGGATGCGATGGTGTCGGCCGCACGCGAAATTGCCGAGACTACGGACGTGAAAGCAATCTGTTGCTTTACCCAATCGGGTGCCACCGCACTCCTCACGGCGCGCGAACGCCCCCGTGTGCCGATCATCGCGTTGACTCCGCTCAAGGATACGGCGCGGCGGCTTGCGCTCAGCTGGGGCGTGAACTGTGTTATGACCGGAGAGCTGGATCGCTTTAAGAAAGCGGTTGTAGGTGCGGCGCGTGCCGCCCGCGAGGAAGGCTTTGCCACCGAGGACGATTTTGTCGTTGTGACAGCAGGTGTGCCGTTCAACGTCCCCGGCAGTACCAACATCTTGCGTGTAGCCCCTTGTGATGAGCGTTTGATTTTCGCCTCCGATCCAGAGTAACGTTTCCTTGATAGAGTAAGGAGACCTGTCATGGATACCGATCTGGCGCTTGTTATCGGGCTGATTGTTGCTGCGTTCTCAATCCCGTCGATCTTGTCGGCCATATCGGACCGCCGCGCACCGCGGGCCTCTGCGATTACGGTTCTGATCGCGGGCGGGCTGATCGTTTTTGCGATTCAGGGCAAGCCGGGCGGCTACCAGCTGGCGCAGATACCGGACGTTTTTGTAAACGTCATTGCGCGGTTTATGCCATAGCATTTGCGCAGGCGCGGTTTCCCCTCTTGCGTAAATCTGCCCTGCATTCTATAGCCCACTCTCATTCCTGCGCGGCCGGCCTCAAGTGGCATGCCGAGTCGTGCGTAAACTGTAGACTTAATAGGAGACAGAAATGCCCAAGATGAAGACGAAATCGAGCGCTAAAAAGCGCTTTAAGATCTCGGCGACCGGCAAGGTCATCGGTGGCCAGGCTGGTAAGCAGCACGGCATGATCAAGCGGAGCAAGAAATTCATCCGTAACGCACGCGGCACGACAGCATTGTCCGAGCCAGATGCCAAGATCATCAAGGGCTTCATGCCCTACGACCGCTAAGGAGAGCCGAGATGTCCCGTACAAAAGGTGGTGTGGTCACTCACGCCCGTCATAAAAAAGTTATCAAGGCAGCCAAAGGTTACTACGGCCGTCGTAAAAATACGTTCAAAGTTGCGCGTCAGGCCGTCGATAAGGCGAACCAATACGCAACCCGCGACCGCAAAAACCGCAAGCGCAACTTCCGCGCCCTGTGGATCCAGCGGATCAACGCGGCTGTGCGCGCCCATGACGCCGAGCTGACGTATTCCCGCTTCATCAACGGCCTGAACCTGGCCGGTATCGAAGTGGACCGCAAAGTTCTTGCTGATTTGGCCGTGAACGAGCCCGAAGCATTTACTGCTATCGTAAAGCAAGCGCAGGCGTCTTTGGCTGCTTGAGCCCGACCCTGAGCTAAAATTGTGAAAAGCCGCGCCCATCATAGCGCGGCTTTTTGCTGTCTGGGGTGTGGGGGTCCGATTCGAAGTTTCGCCAATGTCCCATCATGTTGCGCGTGCCATAGCTGGCTGGCAGGGCGCGGATGCGATTTGGTGCTGCGCGGGTGATGACCCGCTTTTGCCCTGTCCTGCGACGCCCTGATCGGGCAAATCAGCCGTTTCCGCCTTTGCGCACCCGCCGGCTGGCGTTGCTGTGTGGCCTTGTGATGCTTGCACCGCTGCCGCACTCGGGGTAGCAGGGCAGGGATGACAAAAGGGGCGATAGCGTGGACGATCTCAAGCAAAAATACCTGACACGGATTGCAGATGCGGGCGACGAATCCGCGCTGGAAGATATTCGCATCGCTGCTGTTGGTAAAAAAGGCGAGGTTGCGCTGAAAATGCGCGAGCTTGGCAAGATGACTCCGGAAGAGCGGCAGGTCGCTGGCCCCGCGCTGAATGCGCTGAAGGATGAGATAAACTCGGCACTGGCGGCAAAGAAGGCCGCGTTGGGCGATGCCGCGCTGGACGAGCGGTTGCGCAGCGAATGGCTCGACGTGACGCTGCCATCCCGCGTGCGCCCCGCAGGCACCTTGCACCCTGTGTCTCAGGTCACCGAAGAACTGACCGCGATCTTTGCCGAGATGGGGTTCTCCGTTGCCGAAGGCCCGCGCATTGATACCGATTGGTACAACTTTGACGCGCTCAACATCCCCGGCCATCACCCCGCGCGGGCCGAGATGGACACATTCTATATGGCGCGTGCTGCGGATGATGACCGCCCGCCGCACGTCTTGCGCACCCACACCAGCCCCGTGCAAATCCGCACGATGGAGGCCGAAGGCGCACCCCTGCGCATCATCTGCCCCGGCGGTGTCTACCGCGCCGATTACGACCAAACGCACACGCCGATGTTCCACCAAGTCGAAGGCTTGGCGATCGACAAAGACATCTCCATGGCGAACCTCAAATGGGTGCTGGAAGAGTTCTTTTCCGCGTTCTTCGAGATCGACGGCATCAAAACCCGCTTCCGCGCCTCGCACTTCCCGTTCACGGAGCCTTCGGCCGAGGTGGATATCCAGTGCTCGTGGGTCGACGGACAGCTGCGCATCGGTGAGGGTGACGGTTGGATGGAAGTACTCGGCTCTGGCATGGTGCACCCTAAAGTACTTCACGCTGGCGGGATTGATCCCGACATCTGGCAGGGCTTTGCCTTTGGCATGGGGATCGACCGCATTGCGATGCTGAAATACGGGATACCCGATTTGCGGGCGTTTTTTGATTCAGACCTGCGCTGGCTGCGGCATTATGGGTTTGCCAGCTTGGATCAGCCGAATTTGCATGGTGGGCTTTCAAGATGATCCCTTCTTCTATCAAACTTTCAAGCGTTGCCAGTGTACTTCTTTTTAGCTGTTGTTTCGCGGTGTCTGCACAAGAAAAGATAACTCTTGAGGAGTTCGTTTCTTCTGTGGATCGAACACCAATTACCTTTGTTGGCAGTGTTACTTACGATGAAATGAACAGTGCATTTCGGTTCATTAGTCAGGCGGAAGACTGGTTTGGACTATCCGTTGATGCCGGCAGAGATGTTCGTGAAAAGATGGAGAGTGGTTGTACGAAAGCAAACCTTTTTCAGTCCTATGAGGATCTTTGCAAAATTAGCGCGACTGGAACCGTAGAAATACGCGGAGGTAACGTGTTTCTTAGTATCGAAACACTGGATGCTTTCACGCCACAAAAAGGAAGCTGAGTCTTATGAAATTCACACTCTCTTGGCTCAAAGAGCACCTCGACACCACGGCTTCGGTCGATGAGATCACCTATGCCCTGACCGATCTGGGTCTGGAAGTGGAGGGGGTCGAGGACCGTGGTGCCAAGCTGCGAGACTTCACCCTTGGCTTTGTGAAATCCGCCGAGAAGCATCCCGATGCGGACCGCTTGCGCGTGTGTCAGGTTGAGACGGATGAGGGCCTCCAGCAGATCATCTGCGGTGCGCCCAATGCGCGCGAAGGGATCACGGTCGTGATCGCCAAGCCCGGTGTTTATGTCCCCGGCATCGACACCACCATCGGCGTCGGCAAAATCCGCGGGATCGAAAGCTTTGGCATGATGGCCTCCGAGCGGGAGCTGGAGCTGTCCGAAGAGCATGACGGGATTATCGAGCTGCCCTCGGGCAACGTGGGCGACAGCTTTGTCGATTGGCTGGCCGAGAATGACCCCTCCAAAGTGGACCCTGTGATCGAGATCGCGATTACGCCGAACCGCCCCGATGCGCTGGGCGTACGCGGGATTGCGCGTGATCTGGCGGCCCGTGGTTTGGGCAAGCTGAAATCGCGGGATGTGGACGCGGTGGAGGGGAGCTTTGCCTGCCCTGTCAGCGTCACGATTGACGACGATACGACTGATCAATGCCCCGTCTTTTATGGCCGCCTTATTCGCGGTGTGAAAAACGGCCCCAGCCCTGCGTGGTTGCAGGACAAGCTGCGTGCGATTGGCCTGCGGCCGATCAGCTTTTTGGTGGATGTCACCAACTTCTTCACCTTTGACCGCAACCGCCCGCTGCACGTCTTCGACGCGGACAAGATTGCCGGCAACACTCTGCGCGTTCACCGCGCCAAGGGGGGGGAGACCTTGGTGGGGTTGGACGAGAAAGAATACACCTTTGACGAAGGTATGACGCTGATCTCGGATGGCGAAGGTGTTCAGAGCATCGGCGGCGTCATGGGTGGCCTGCCCACCGGCGTGAGCGAAGAGACGGTGAATGTTTTCCTTGAGGCGGCGTATTTCGACCGCGTGCGCACGGCCTATACGGGCCGCGCGCTCAAGATCAACTCGGATGCGCGGTATCGGTTCGAGCGCGGGATTGATCCAGAGTGGACGCCCTACGGGATCGAACATGCAACGCGGATGATCATGGATCACGCGGGCGGCGAGGCGTCAGAGGTCGTTGTGGCGGGTGCTGTGCCAGATACGGCGCGGGCCTATAAGCTGGACGCGAAGCGGGTGATCTCGCTGGTGGGGATGGACATCCCCGAGGCGACGCAGCGCCAGTCGCTGACCGCTTTGGGTTTCCGTCTGGAAGGCGATATGGCCCATGTGCCCAGCTGGCGCCCCGACGTGCAGGGCGAGGCCGATCTGGTGGAAGAAGTGGCGCGGATCGCATCCCTGACCAAGCTGGAAGGCGTGCCTTTGCCGCGTCTGAGCGCAGGCGTGCCACGCCCGATCATGTCACCGATGCAGCGGCGTGAAGTCACTGCACGGCGCACGGCGGCGGCGCTTGGCTACCACGAATGTGTGACCTACAGCTTCATCGACCAACCTTCGGCCGCGCTGTTTGGCGGCGGCACCGATGCGACGCGTCTGGAAAATCCGATCAGCAATGATATGAGCCATATGCGCCCCGCGCTGTTGCCTGGTCTGTTGCAAGCGGCGGCGCGCAATCAGGCGCGTGGGTTCGCGGACATGGCCTTGTTCGAGGTTGGCCCTGCGTTCAGCGGCGGAGAGCCGGGTGAGCAGCAGCTGATGGTGAGTGGCCTTTTGGTGGGGCGCACGGGTCCCAAGGACGTGCTGGGCGCGGCGCGTGATGTTGATGTGTTCGACGTCAAAGCGGACGCCGAGGCGATCCTGTCGGCTATTGGTGCGCCTGCAAAAGTGCAGATCCTGCGCGGTGCCGATGACTGCTGGCATCCGGGGCGTCACGGCAAGATCTGTCTGGGGCCGAAGAAGGTTTTGGGCATCTACGGCGAGGTGCACCCGCGGATCCTGGCCGCGATGGATGTGAAGGGGCCCGTTATGGCCTTTACCCTGTGGCCAGCCGAAGTGCCGCTGAAGCGCAAGGCAGGCGCGACACGTCCCGCGCTGAAGGTCAGCGACTTGCAGGCGGTCGAGCGTGACTTTGCCTTTGTCGTTGATGAAGGCGTCGAGGCGCTGACACTGGTGAATGCTGCGATGGGGGCGGATAAGACCCTGATCGAGGATGTGCGGGTATTCGACGAGTTCGTCGGCGGCAGTCTGGGCGAGGGCAAGAAATCCCTTGCGTTGACGGTGCGCTTGCAGCCCGCAGACGTGACGTTAAAGGACGCGGATATCGAAGCGGTTGGTGCCAAGGTCGTAGAAAAAGTGACAAAGGCGACAGGCGGCGTGCTGCGGGGGTGAACTCGGGCGTCTGCGCCCGTGGAGGCTGCGGGATTGAGTTTATTGGCAAAATAAAGAAGCGCGGGCTGCGTGTAATCAGGAACGGGAGCGTAAGATGTTGAAGGTCTATTTGTCGGGTGAGATTCACACGGATTGGCGTGAGCAGATTACCGAAGGGGCAGCGGCCCTTGACGTTGTGTTTTCGGGGCCTGTGACGGATCACGCGGCCAGCGATGATTGTGGTGTGGCGATTTTGGGCGCTGAGGCGGACAAGTTCTGGCATGACCGCAAGGGAGCGCAGATAAATGCGATCCGCACGCGAAAGGGAATTGCAGATGCGGATGTGGTCGTTGTGCGTTTCGGCGAGCAGTACAAGCAGTGGAACGCTGCCTTTGATGCGGGCTATGCCGCGGCGCTGGGCAAGTCGTTGATTATTCTGCACGGGGCGGATCATGCGCATGCGTTGAAGGAAGTTGATGCGGCGGCTTTGGCCGTGGCGTCGGAGCCTGCGCAGGTGGTTGATATTTTGCGCTATGTGCTGACGGCGCAGTTGCCGTGATGCTCGGGCTTGCGTTGGCGGCGGGGTTTGTTGCCCTATCTGTTGGCGGGGCCAGCGCGCAATCCTATTAAAAGGCGGCGCAGTATTTGATTGCGCAAGAGATCAAGGCTGCATGCCCCTCTGGCGGACGGTTCAAGCGGGCGGGGGCGGTTGAGCGGGATCTGACGGGCGACGGGCGCAGGGACTTGGTCTTGGCGCATGGGGGGCTGACCTGCATTGGGGGCAACCCGATCAGTCGCCGATGTGGGATGCAGGTCTGCACGGTGAAGCTGTTTGTGCGTGAGGAGCAGCTGCTGAAGCTCAAGTCCGACTTTTTGGGTGGCGGCGTCACGTTGGGGCCGACCTCTGTTCCCGTTATTTCCGGATATGCGCATGGTGGGGCCGCATGGGCGATCCGCTGGAACGGGCGGAATTTTCGCTGACGTCAGGCGGGGACGGGCGTTTGATGCCTCAACTTTGACGCGCGCGGCGCGGCGTGTTTTGCCCGCATAGGGCTATCTGTTTGTGAACGCTCGGGAATTTTTCGATTTGGTTTTACGGGACCTCAAAGCTGTCGTTTCCCCATAAAAACAAGCTGTCTCGTGATGGTTGCTGTGTTAGTTCCTGATGCAACGGTACTCAGGGTGGGAAATTCTGCGACCGACAACAAAAGTAAGGGACAAGCACATGCTTAACGAATTTAAAGACTTTATCGCCAAGGGCAACGTCATGGACATGGCCGTTGGTATCATCATCGGTGCCGCGTTTACCGCCATCGTTGGTTCACTGGTTGCAGACATGATTAATCCGCTGATTGGCCTGTTTATGGGTGGCGTTGATTTCTCTGGTCTGTCTGCATCGGTTGGCGAAGCAGAGTTCACCTATGGTAACTTCATCATGGCGATCATCAACTTCCTGATCATCGCGTTTGTTGTGTTCATGCTGGTTCGCACAGTGAACAAAATGAAGAAAGAGGAAGAAGCAGCACCAGAGGCCCCTGCAGGTCCCACACAAGAAGAACTGCTGGCCCAGATTCTGGTTGCTCTGAAGAAGTAAGTCCTGCGTTTGCAGTGATGGAAGGCCCGCCTGCGATGGCGGGCCTTTTGCGTTTTCGGTTTTGGGTATGATTGCGCACGGGGTGGTGTAAATAGCGTCATATCTTGCGTAGAAGGTACGGGTTACGCAAAGAGGATGCGCTCATGCTCGATTCTATTGATAAAAAGTTGCTGGCCGCGTTGCAGCGGCGCGGGCGTATGTCTAACGCAGGGCTGAGCGAGCAGGTGAACCTGTCGCCCTCGGCCTGTCACAGGCGGGTGCAGCGGTTGGAGGCGGAAGGGTATATTCGCGATTATGTCGCGTTATTGGACCCTCGTAAAATCGGGGTGCCGACGACTGTTTTCGTCGAGATTACCTTGCAGGGCCAAGCTGACGAAGTGCTGGATGCGTTCGAGAAGTCCGTGGCGCGGATACCCGATGTGTTGGAGTGTCACCTGATGGCGGGGTCTGCCGACTATCTGCTAAAGGTCGTGGCCGAGGATACAGAGGATTTCGCCCGCATTCACCGGCAGTATCTTGCGCGGTTGCCGGGCGTGGGGCAGATGCAGAGCAGTTTTGCCTTGCGGACGGTGTTCAAAACGACGGCGCTGCCGGTTTAGCGCATCAATCGTCGCGGCCTGCCTCGTCAGGGTTTGCCGAGAATAGTGCGATCTTGTTGCCTTGTGGGTCGCGCAGGTAGCTGACGTAGAAATGTGGGCCGTAGGCAGGGCGAAAGCCCGGTTTGCCGTCGTCTGTGCCACCTGCGATCAGGGCGGCGGCGTGGAGGTCGCGCACCTGCGATTGGGACGGGGCCTCGAATGCGGTCATCGTGCCGTTGCCTGCTGTGGCGGGTTCCCCGTTAAAGGTGGGTTTGACGTAGAAATCGGGCAGCGTTGCGCGTTGTCCGTCAGGGACGGGCAGGGCAAAGCTCAGCCCCTCCACTCCCTCCGACAGCTCGTACCCCAGCGCGGGCAGGAAGGCGCAGTAGAACCGTTTGGCACGGGGGATGTCATCGGCCCCGACGGTGACATAGGCGATCATGTTTGTGTCCTTCTTCGCGGGGAGGGATGCGGTGACCTGATTATAGGGGCCGCGGGCAAATAAAAAACCCCGCAACCACAGGGGCCACGGGGTAATCTATTCTCAAAGCATGGAGGGGATGATTTACATCATACCTTCGCGCTGTGCTTTCTTGCGTGCCAGTTTACGGGCACGGCGGATCGCTTCGGCTTTCTCGCGTGCTTTTTTCTCGGAAGGTTTCTCGAAATGTTGCTTGAGCTTCATTTCACGAAACACACCCTCGCGCTGAAGTTTTTTCTTCAGGGCGCGCAGCGCTTGATCGACGTTGTTATCGCGAACACTAACCTGCATGTGGTTTTCACCACCTTTCTAGTTTGAAGTTGCAAGGATTTGCAGGAAGTGGCCGTTTAGCAAAGATGTGCTATAATGTCCAGTGTTCAGGTCATCCCGAGGAGACACCCCATGCAGGAAACGCACAGCACCCCCAAAGAGCAGCTTTTGGAAGCGGCATTGATGCATGTCCCCTTTGACGGGTGGTCGCAGGCGACGTTCGACGCGGCAATTGCCGATTCGGGGGTGGAGCCGACAGTCGCGCACAGCATTTGCCCAAGGGGCGCTGTTGATCTGGCATTGGCGTATCATGCGCAGGGCGATGCTATGATGCTGGCGCAGATGGCGCAGGCGGATCTGGACGCGATGAAATACAGCGACCGTGTGGCCGCCGCTGTGCGGTTTCGCCTTGAGGCTGCCGAGGACAAAGAGGCCGTGCGCCGTGGCACAACGCTGTTTGCATTGCCGATGTATGCGCCCGACGGGGCACGCGCAATCTGGGGCACAGCTGACGCGATCTGGACCGCGCTTGGGGATACTTCGGAGGATGTGAACTGGTACACCAAACGCGCCACGCTGAGCGGGGTATATTCCTCCACCGTGCTGTTCTGGCTGGGTGATACCAGCGACAATCACGAAGACACTTGGGCGTTTCTGGACCGCCGCATCGGGGATGTGATGCAGATCGAAAAGTTCAAGGCACAGGTCAAGGCGAGCCCTGTTTTGAGCAAGCTGATGGCAGGCCCGAACTGGCTGCTGAGCCACGTCAAAGCGCCGCAGCGAATGCCTGCGAATGACCTGCCGGGGCGCTGGACGCGGCCTTAAGCCTGCTACGACAGCGCGACGAGGGTGGGCGGCGCGCCTTCTGCTGCTTAGATCAAGGTGCGCAGGTCAGGATGGCACGCGCTGGCGTGACAGGACCAAGGGCGCCCTCATCTTCGGCGCGTCACTTAACAGGCCGGCGCAGACAAACACAAAATTACGACATTGGCGGTGTGGGAGAGGTAGCGCTTCGGCCAGACGCGAGGCTGGATGCCGTGCGATCAAGTTTCGCGCTTTTCGCGCTGCGGCGTGACTGGTAAGCCCCTGCCAATGATGCTTCCGCCCAAAGGTTTATTTTGACACATCCGCGCCCTCTTATCGATGTAAACGCCGCTGGTTTGTTGATCGACGACCGTGCAATCCTGCGCGACGTCACGGTGCAAACCGATGCGCGGCGGGTGGCGGTGTTGGGGCGCAACGGCTCTGGCAAGTCGACGCTGGCGCGGGTGATGGCGGGCTTAGTGCTGTTGGATACTGGCACGGTGCATCTTGCGGGCGTCGATGTGGCGCGCGACAGGCGCGGCGCTTTGTCTGCTGTGGGTATCCTGTTCCAGAACCCCGATCATCAGATCATCTTTCCCACGGTGGCAGAGGAGCTTGGCTTTGGCCTGTCGCAGATGGGCATGGACAAGCCTGCCGTGACGCGCCGCGTGGCGCAGACTCTCGCGGATTTCGGCAAGGCAACGTGGGCCGAGGCCGCCGTGCATGAACTCTCCCAAGGGCAGCGGCAGTTGGTCTGCCTGATGGCGATTATCGCGATGCAGCCAGAGGTGATCATTCTGGACGAGCCTTTCTCGGGGCTGGATATTCCTACCGCGATGCATCTGGCGCGGGTGTTGGAGCGGACGCAGACGGCGTTGATCCACATCACCCACGATCCGCGCATGGTTGCAGGCTATGACCACGCCGTCTGGATCGAGCGCGGCGCGGTGGCGAATCAAGGCGCGGTTGCGGACGTGGTTCCCGCCTTTACGGCTGCGATGCAGGAACTGGGGGCGCGTGATGATCTCACTGACCTCACCGGTTAGAACCCGTGCCCACGGCTGGCCCGCGGGGGCAAAGCTGGGCGCGTTATGCGTGGCCTCTGTGGGGTTGTTCTGGGTGTCGGACCTTCGGATAATGCTGCTGGCGGCTGTGCTTACGGCGGTTTTGTATGCGCTGCCAGGGCGCGGGTTTTTGCGCTTTGGTCTGCGCAGGCTTTGGCCGCTTTGGCCTTTCGTCGTCCTGATCCTTGCCTGGCATCTGGTGACAGGGGGCTTGGCGCAAGGGCTGCACATCACGGTGCGAATGCTGACCGCTGTGGCTTTGGCCAATCTGGTCACGATGACCACAACCCTGACCGATATGATGCAGGTGGTGCGTTGGCTTTTGCACCCGCTCACCCGCGTCGGCCTGAATTTACGTGCGGTACAACTTGCATCCGCGATGGTGATCCGCTTTACGCCCGTATTGGCACACAAGGGTGGCGCATTGGCGATGGCGTGGCGGGCAAGGTCGCGCAAGCGAGCGGGCTGGCGTGTGATTGTGCCGTTTATGGTGCTTGCACTGGATGATGCCGACCACGTAGCCCAAGCGCTGCGTGCGCGCGGCGGTATAGAAATGGATAGATTATCATGACAACAGAACGGACCGTTGCGCAGGTTGCGCTTTTTGCTGCACTGATCGCGGCCCTTGGGCTGATCCCGCAATTAACGCTGGCCTTTGGTGTGCCGATCACGGCGCAAAGCCTTGGGGTGATGCTGTGTGGCACCGTGCTGGGGGCCAAGCGCGGCGGCTATGCGGCGTTGCTGTTTGTCGGGCTGGTGGCGATTGGCCTGCCGCTTTTGGCAGGCGGGCGCGGCGGTCTTGGGTTGTTTTCCGCCCCCGCAGCAGGGTTTTTGATCGGCTTTCCCTTTGCGGCTTTTGCAACGGGCTGGATGATGGAGCGGTTGGGCCATCTTGCGGTCGCTTGGGCTGCGGGACTGGCAGCGATCTTTGGCGGGGTTATCGTGCTGTATATCTTTGGCATCGGGGGGCTTGCGATTATTCTCGAGCGTTCAGTCGTTGATGCGGCCCTGATGGTCACGGCATTCATCCCCGGCGACATGATCAAAGCGGTATTGGCGGCGTTGATCACCGCGGCGTTGTTCCGTGCGCGGCCCGCGCATGTTGTTTCACGCAGCTAGGATCAGCGCGGTTGCGATCCCGCCGGCTGCCGCAATTGCGGCAAGGCCGGTGCCGCCTGTGCCGTGTAGCTGGTGAAACAGCCGCACGGCATTTACGGTTCCCGACGCGCCAATCGGATGGCCCCGCGCCAAAGCACCGCCACCTGTGTTGACGCAGATCGGGTCCAGCCCCACCCCCTCGACGCAGGCGATGGCCTGCACGGCAAAGGCCTCCATGATTTCGGCATGGGTGATCTGATCCGCTGACAGGCCCGTCTGCGCAAAGGCGGCTTTGATCGCAGCCAGTGGCGCAATGCCGGGCAGTTCCGGCCTGTCCCCCTTGGTCGCGCCGCCGAGGATCTCTACCCCGTCCAAGCCCGATCGCCGCCGCATTCTGTCTGATACAATGACGCAGAACGCTGCCCCGTCTGCGGCCACTGCCATATTCGCAGCCGTTATTGTGCCGCTGATCTGCTTGGCCCGTGCGGCCAGTGCGGGTGTCATACGGCGGGCAAAAGGGTCGCTGCACTGACCCTCTATCGCGGTGATTTCTCTTGGCGGGAGGGGCTGCGCCAAAGCTTTGCGGTGGCTCTCAACGGCCCACATATCCTGCGCCTCACGCGTGATGCCATAGACACGGGCCAGCGTATCTGCGGCGTTTGCCATGTCGGGGTCGCGGGCAGGCCATGGGGCAAAGGGCGGTTGGTCATAGCCTTCGGGCGGGCGGCCGTCGGCAAAGGTACGCAAGCGCTGCGGCCTGCGCGAATAGCTTTCAACCCCGCCCGCGACGACCACATCGGCGGCACCGCTGGCGATCATCGCACGGGCAAGCAACAGCGCGTCCAGCCCGCCCGCACATTGGCGGTCAATGCTCAGCCCTGCGACATGTTCGGGCAGGCCCGCGGCAAGAGACACCAAGCGCGCAGGATTACCGCCACCGCCGATGGCATTCGACACGATGACCTCGTCTACTTGGTGCGCGCTCACCCCCGCTTGGGCCAAGGCCGCACGCAAGACCGGCGCGCCAAGCGCGTCCAGTGACAGTGCGGCAAACACGCCGCCGCGTGGCACCACGGCAGAGCGGCAGGCGCCGATGATATGGGCGCTCATACCTGCGCTCCGGTCAGGGTTGCGATCTGTTGCAGGTCGGGTTTGCCCGAGGGGAGTATCGGAAAGGGCTCAAGGAAGAGGACCTCTCGCGGGGGGTGCAGGCCGCGTGTGGTGCAGGCGCGGGGTAAAGTTTGGCGCAGGCCCGCATCCTCGGGTCCCGGCAGCACGGCAATGATGTGCTGCCCGCGCAGGGTGTCGGCCCGCGCCATCACCGCGCAGTAGGGCGCATGGGTCAGTGCGCAAATCGCGGCCTCCAGTTCCTCTGGGTAGACCGTCTGGTCCGCGACGTTCATCACGCGCCCTGCGCGGCCTTTGAGAAACAGATTGCCCTGCGGGTCCAGATGTCCGCGCTCTCCTACGGTGGTCCAGTCGCCGTTGCGGCGGGTGTGGGGGCTGTCGCCTTGCAGGTAGTGATCAAACAGATAGGGGCTGCGGACCCAGACGCTGCCGATGCCCTGCGCATCCTTGTCCCGCACCGCGATGTCGGCATTTGGATAGGCACGCCCGACGGACCCTTCGGGTGTGGAGGCATCGCCCAGCGTGACAAAGCTGGTTTCCGCCGCGCCGTAAAAGACATGCAAGGCGGCGTTGGGGCACAGGCGTGCGATATGGTCTTGAGTGGCCGCGTCAAGCGCACCGCCACCGCAAAGGATCAGACGAAGCGCGGGTAGGGGCTGCGCAGCGGGAAACAGGCGCAACTGGGTCGGTGTCGCATAGAGGATTGCGCATTTGTGATCGTGCAATTGCGTGCTTTGGGCGCGGGGGCCAAGGTCTGACAGTGCGTGAATGTCCATCCCCAGATGCAGCGCCTCTAGCACACCGTAAAGGGCGAGTGAGTGGCTGAGCGCACCCAAGACCGCGATGCTGTCGCCACGGCCATAGTCAAACAGAGCGGCGTTTGTCTCGAAACTGGCGGTCCATGATGCTTGGCTGCGGGCGATGACTTTGGGAGCGCCAGAAGTGCCTCCGGTCAGGGTGGCAAAGTGCGACGGGGGCAGAGCGCACAGATCAACGGTGGCGCTATCGGTGACACAAAAAGGCACGGTGCCAAAGGCATTGGCCAGCCCCGAAAACGCAGCAGCCAGAGGCGTAGGCGGGATCTGCGCAGTGGCGGCCTGCATGCAAGGCGTCACCTGCACGCCTGCCACGAATGCGCGGGCAGAGGGGTGCCATTGGAACTGTGCATCTGGCATTTTCGGTCCCTGTCCCCTTTTGCTGTGGGGGTGCTTTAACAAACGTCTCCCGCGCTGACCATATGGGGGTGTACTCCCTTCGTGCCTGATTTACAGTGACCGCAAAACGAGACACCCCGAAAGGACCCCCCCGATGACCCAGATGATGCGCGCAGTTGAGATCACCAAACCCGGTGGGCCGGACGTTCTACAGATGACCCAGCGGGAGATGCCGCAGGCTGCACATGGTCAGGTCGTTCTCAAGGTCGCGTGGGCGGGGGTGAACCGGCCTGATGCGCTGCAACGCGCGGGCGCCTATGCACCGCCCCCCACCGCCAGCGATCTGCCGGGGCTGGAGGCCTCGGGCGAGGTTGTAGCCATCGGCGCAGGTGTTTCTGGCCTCGCGCTGGGCGACAAGGTCTGTGCGTTGCTGCCCGGTGGCGGTTATGCCGAATATGTGGCTACCCCTGCTGCCCATTGCCTGCCCGTCCCTGCGGGCATGGGCATGAAGGAAGCGGCCTGCCTGCCCGAGACGTTCTTTACCGTGTGGTCCAACGTTTTCATGCGCGGCGGGCTGAAGGCGGGCGAGCGGTTCTTGATCCACGGCGGCTCAAGCGGGATCGGCACGACAGCGATCCAGCTGGCCCATGCGTTCGGGGCGCGGGTGTTTGTGACCGCGGGCAATGCCGAGAAATGCGCCGCCTGTGTGGCGCTGGGCGCCGAGCGGGCAATCAATTACCGCGAGGAGGACTTTGTCGAGGTGATGGAGGCCGAGGGCGGCGCGGATGTGATCCTCGACATGGTCGGTGGCGACTATATCGCACGCAACCTCAAGGCGCTGGATTTTGAGGGGCGGTTGGTGCAGATCGCGTTCCTTGGCGGGCCGAAGGCGGACATCAACTTTGCGCCGCTGATGATGAAGCGCTTGACGATGACAGGCTCGACCCTGCGGCCGCAATCGGATTTGGCCAAAGCCGGTATCGCGACCGAGCTGCGCGAGGCCGTGTGGCCGCTGCTGGACGCGGGGCGCGTGGTACCCGTGATGGACAGCGATTTCGACATGGAAGACGCCGCCGCCGCACACGCGCATATGGAGGCGAGCCAGCATATCGGGAAAATTGTGCTGAAGATCGGCGGCTAGAGGGCGGCGATTTCGGGGATTGAAGGCGAAAAGGCGGTGATTAAAGACTGGATGCGGCTATGGTGCCATTCAATCGCTTTTGCCTGATTGCCAATCTCTGTTGTGTCCAGTTCAAGCTTCGAGACAATGCGGCACAGCCTTGCATCCGGTAAGTCACGCCATTCGAGCGGTGCGCCGAACCGGTCTTCAAACACGGCGCGATTATCTTTGAGATGTTGGAATATCCGCAAGTTTCGCGCCTTGTCCGGCGTATCAATGATGAATTCTACCCTGACTTCTGTCTTGAGAAGAATGAGCGTGAAATGCAGGCCGCTTTTGCCTGACGCGATATTCATCCAATTTTCTTGAGTCGCGGTTCTGTTGTCCAACAAAGGTGTGTTATGCAGTGCAAGGTACTCCATAACAGCTTCCCAATATGTGCGTCGCCTTATGTGACGCTCTGCTTTTCCTATGCTTGCGGTTTCCTCCACCGCTGATTTCTCTGCCAGTTGGATCATATAATCCGATGTTTCAGGCGGGGGAATGATTTGGTCTACGGTGAGGAACAGCTCGTCTCCGCTAGAGAAGGGCGAGACTTGAAAGCAGGTGATGCTGACGCCTTTGCCCAGCAGCCAGAGGGCTGTCGCCGTGATCTCTGGGCGGAAGCTGGCGGCGACAAAGATGATGCGTTGACTGTTGGCGGTGTTGAGCGATAGCTCCTCGCTGTCGCCTGCGTCTATGAATTCGGTGATTGCCTCGCGGGCGGTGTCGATCGGCTGGCCCAGATAGCGGCTGTAGATTTCGACGATTTGCGCGGTCTTGAGGGTCGAGCAATAGGCCGCGTATTTGAGCGCCTGCCAGATCACATCGCGGCCCGAATCGTCGAGTTTGTTCTCAATCACCACGATGCGGCCCTGACGGTCGAGGGCCAGCAGGTCGAGCCGTTCGCGGGTGTTGTCGAAGCCGTCGAACTCTTTCTGGATAATCAGCAGATCGCCCAAGGCTTCGGGGTGCTGGGCGAGCCATTCTTGCAGGTGTTTGCGCTCGGTGAAGCCGAGGTCTTTGAAGCTGTGCTTTTGCAGCGGTGTGATCTGGTTGGTGGAGCGGTTGATTGAGTACATGGGTTGAACTCTTCGGTTTGCGTGCGGGGCTGATTGCGGGAATGAGTTTATTGGCAAAATAAAGAAGCGGTGGTGCCGTGGTCGGGGCCTAGCGCAGGGGGGTGAAGACGGCGTCTTTTAGGGTGCAGTCCTTTATCACGTCGCGGCCGCAGGGGACGGGGGTGAGGTCACGCGAGAGGCAGATGCGGGCCTCTTGGATGTAGCCTTGGCGGCAGGTGATGGTGATGCTGTCGCGGGTGAGGTGTGGGTTTTCTTTGATAAAGGCGTCCTCGACCACGGAGGCGGGGAGTTTGACGGTGCGGTCGAGTTTGCGGAAGACCGAAGGCCGTGTGACCGTGGCGTAGGCGCGGCGCGACAACTCATAGTAATCGGGCGCGCTGAGGTTGGTGCAGGTGCCGTGTTTGTTCCATTGGTGCCACGCCAGGCCGCCTGTGCCCATGATGTCGGCCATGTCGCCCGTCATGCTGCGACTGGGTGCGCGTTTGGCGGTTTTGCAAAACGACGGGTAGCCGCGGTGGAATTGCGGCCAGAGCCCATGCAGGATCCATCCGTGGTCTTCGGATGTGTCGCATTGCGGAGAGTTGCGCGCATCGCCTTCCAGTGCGCACCAGTTTGCCGACCAGCTGAGCGCCATGACGTAATAGTCGAAATCGCCTGCGCGTTCTCCCTTGGCGGTGGCGGCGAGGGGGGTGAGGCACAAAGCGAGGGTGAGCAAAATACGGCGCATCTGGGGTCTTTCCTTATGGCGGGTCCTTGGCTATATAAGCCACAAGTTCCCCCAAATTGGAAACGGTTCTGGCCCGCCAGGACAGCCTAATTCAGGCGACGGGGAAGGTGCGTTTATAGGAGAGAGACATGGCAAAACCGATTATGGCAAAAGCCACCGCTGTTTGGTTGGTCGACAACACCACCATCAACTTCAAGCAGATTGCCGATTTCGTCGGCATGCACGAGTTGGAGGTGCAAGGCATTGCGGATGGCGATGTAGCGGCTGGTGTCAAAGGCTTTGACCCGATCACCAACAACCAGTTGACTCAAGAAGAGATCGACAAGGCGCAAGCCAACCCGCTGCACAAGCTGACGCTCAAGTTCAACGCCGCTGCCAGCGGTGAGGAAAAGCGCCGTGGCCCACGCTATACGCCGCTGTCAAAGCGTCAGGACCGCCCTGCCTCGATCTTGTGGTTGGTCAAGTTCCACCCAGAGCTGACCGACGCGCAGGTGAGCAAGCTGGTCGGCACGACCAAGCCGACCATTCAGGCGATCCGCGAGCGGACGCATTGGAACATCGCGAACATCCAGCCGATTGATCCTGTGGCGCTTGGCCTGTGTAAGCAGTCCGAACTGGATGCCGCTGTGCAAAAAGCTGCGGCCAAAAAGGCCAAAGAAGGCGACGTGATGACCGACGACGAGCGTCGCAAGCTGGTCAGCACCGAGCAGAGCCTTGGCATGGAGGCAGAGCCGAAAATGCCCGCAGCGATCGAAGGGCTTGAGACCTTCTCCCTTTCCACGAATGACGACGAGGAAGACGACAAGAAAGACAGCGATTTCTCTGACGCTGAAAGCTTCTTTAACTTGCCTGACGGCGACGAGAGCGACGAAGACGCAAAATAACGCGCTTGCCGTTCTTCACGGCAGCGATGTTTTGCGAGTGCAAGCTTGAAGAGGCGTCCGGTCTCGGGCGCCTTTTTTCGTTCGGGGAGTGCTGTGACTGGAGTGCTGCGGGCAATGTGGTCGCGGTCGGGGCGTATCGGTGTGGGCCGTTTTCGAGTTTGTTTGATTAGGCGCTTGCGGCAAAGGCATGGCAAAGCGCTGTTGGTGCCAGATGAGATGACGTCGAGCGGAGGATCACAGCCGAATAAGGCCTGACCGGACCGCGATTGACGGCTAGAGCTGTTTGCGCGCCCGCATCGCGGCAGTGATTGTGCCATCGTCGAGATAGTCGAGCTCTCCGCCGATGGGGACGCCTTGGGCTAGGGAGGTGAGGGTCACGCTGCCCTCAAGCTGGTCGGCGATGTAGTGGGCGGTGGTTTGCCCGTCGATAGTGGCGTTCAGGGCGAGGATGACTTCGTTTATGCCTTCGCTTTGGACGCGGTCGATTAGGCGGGGGATGCGCAGCTCTTGCGGGCCGATGGCATCGAGGGCCGAGAGCGTGCCGCCGAGCACGTGGTAGCGACCTTTGAATACGCCCGAGCGTTCCATCGCCCAGAGGTCGGCCACGTCTTCGACAACGCAAAGCTCTCCGTTGGCGCGTTTTTCGTTTTCGCACAGATCGCAGATGTCAGAGGTGCCGACGTTGCCGCAGTTGAGGCATTCGCGGGCGGTGGCTGCGACCTGTTGCATCGTGTCGGCCAATGGCGACAGCAGCAGGGCGCGTTTGCGAATGAGATGCAGGACCGCACGGCGTGCAGAACGGGGACCAAACCCGGGGAGTTTGGCCATCAGTTCGATCAGCGCGTCGATGTCGCGGGTTGAACTCATCTGTGGGTGCCTGTTGCGCGTATGGGATTGAGTTTAAGGGCAAAATAAAGAAGGGCAGCAGAGAGGTCGTGCTGCCCTGTCCTTTGTGTGCTTGGTGCGGCGTGGTTTAGAAGGGGAGCTTCATGCCAGCGGGCAGGCCCATGCCTTCGGTCAGTTTGCCCATCTCTTCCTGTGCGCGGTCTGAGGCTTTGCCTTGTGCGTCCTTGATCGCGGCGAGGATCAGGTCTTCGACGACTTCTTTGTCGTCGCCGTTGAAGATCGACGGATCGATGTCGAGTGCCTTAAGCTCGCCCTTGGCGGAGCAGGTTGCTTTGACGAGGCCTGCGCCGGATTCGCCTGTGACCATGATGTTGTGCATTTCTTCCTGCATCTCGGCCATTTTGCCCTGCATCTCCTGGGCTTTCTTCATCATTCCGGCCATATCGCCGAGACCGCTTAGTCCTTTGAACATGTCATATCCTTTTGGGTTTGCGCCGTTTGAGGGCGGTGTATGTGCTGAGGATAGATATGGCAGCACAGATGCTGTTCGACAAGTAGGGCAGCCCTATGCAGCCTTCTTGTTGCATGAGCGTAAAGAAGGGCGTGTCGGGGTCATCAAGTTGGGGTAATTAATTAGCCGCCCATGCTGTGAGTGCTGCGATTGCGGCGCAGAGCAGCCAAAGCCAGCGGCGGTGGAGGATCAGTGCGAGCATCAGGGGCCACCCTGCGGGGGGGGGGGGGGGAGCGCCTCTTCCCAAGCGGAAACTGGTGTCCCATCGCCCAAGGGGTGCTCATTGTTGCAGACTTCTGCTGCTGCTGCGGTGGGGATTGCCGTCAGGCAGAGCCACAGGCGCCGCGTTAGCTGTCCTCGAAGGGGTCCCATTCATCTTCGACCTCTGGCAGCGCCTCGCTTACGGCGGCGGCGGCGATGTCTTCGGGGGTGCGAATGGCGGTGATCTTGGCTTGCGGGAATTGCACAAGCACGGCTTGCATCAGGGGGTGCGCCTCGGCATCCTCACGCAGGGCGTTGTCTTTTGCGTCGCGGATGGAGGCGATGGTGGGCGCGCCGCCTTCGTTCACCACGGTGACGGCCCATCGGTTGCCTGTCCAAAGCTGGAGCTTGCCGCTGAGCCGTTGGGCAAGGTCACGGGGAGCTGCGTTTGTGGGCACAAACTCGATCCGGCCGGGTTGGTAAGCGGCGAGTTGTAGGGATGTTTCGACCTCGACCAGCAATTTGACGTCGCGGTTGTGGCGGATCAGTTCGAGGACGTGTTCAAACGTGGGATAATGGGCCAGTGCTTCGGCGGGATCACGGGCGAGGGCGGTGGTTTGGCCACCTGCGGTCGGGTTTGCTTCCATCCGACTTTGTGCTTGGCTTACGGCTTGCGCACCGTTGCCCGAGGGCGAGGAGCGCCCGGAGGGTAGCGAGGAGCCGCCCGTCGGGGTAGGGGTGTTTTGCAGTTTTGCCACCAGCTCGGACGGGGTGGGCAGGTCGGCCACATGGGTGAGCCGGATGATCGCCATTTCGGCGGCCATCATCGCGTTGGGCGCGGTTGCCACCTCGTCCAGTGCTTTGAGCAGCATTTGCCACAGCCGTGTCAGTACGCGGATCGGCAGCGCGTCGGCCATAGTGCGGCCGCGGTCACGCTCTTCCGGCGATATTGTCGGGTCCTCGGCCGCGTCGGGTGTGATTTTGACAACGCTGATCCAATGGGTGATCTCGGCCAGATCCCGCAGCACGGCCAACGGATCGGCACCTTCGGCGTATTGGGCGCCAATCTCGGTCAGGGCCGCGGCGGCGTCACCGCGCAGGACCATGTCGAGCAGGTCCAGCACGCGGGCACGGTCGGCGAGGCCGAGCATGGCGCGCACCTGCATCGCTGTCGTCTCGCCTGCGCCGTGGCTGATGGCTTGGTCCAGCAGCGATGTCGCGTCGCGGGCCGAGCCTTCGGCGGCGCGGGTGATAAGGGCAAGGGCGTCATCGGCAATTTGTGCGTTCTCTGCACCAGCGATTTTTTGCAGCAGGGCGATCATCACCTCAGGCTCGATCCGGCGCAGGTCAAAGCGCTGGCAGCGCGACAGGACCGTGACCGGAACCTTGCGGATTTCCGTTGTGGCGAAGATAAATTTGACGTGCTCTGGCGGCTCTTCGAGGGTTTTGAGCAGGGCGTTGAACGCGCCTGTGGACAGCATGTGCACTTCGTCGATGATGTAGACTTTGTACCGTGCCGATGCTGCGCGGTAGTGGACGGAATCGATGATCTCTCGGATGTTGGCGACGCCTGTGTTGGAGGCAGCGTCCATTTCGATCACGTCGACGTGGCGGCCTTCCATAATAGCGGTGCAGTGTTCGCACACGCCGCAGGGGTCGGTTGTTGCGCCAGAGGTGCCATCGGTGCCGATGCAGTTCATGCCTTTTGCGATGATCCGCGCCGTGGTGGTTTTGCCCGTGCCGCGGATGCCTGTCATGATAAAGGCTTGCGCAATGCGGTCTGCCTCGAACGCGTTTTTCAGGGTGCGCACCATTGCCTCCTGACCGACAAGATCGGCAAAGGTTTCAGGGCGGTATTTACGTGCAAGTACGCGGTAGGCGGTAGCGTCTGACATGGGCATCCTGTCGGGTGGGATTCGGGTGTTAGCCGCAGGGTATGCGTTGGCGCAGGCAGGGGCAACGGCGCAGTGTGCTGCGATTCGCAGCAGCGTCATTGTTTGATGCATTGAACCAAAGCCGTACTATTGTGTTATGGTATTGGAAAATATGGTTAGGGGAAGATGCCATGCGGCTCAGAGGAATTAAGCGCAGTAGCAATGTCGAGATGCGCGGCGGCTCGCGGCGCAGTGCCGGCGCCAAGGGCGGATTGGGCGTGGTCGGGGTGCTTGCTGTGCTTGCGATTGGCTATTTCACGGGGATTGATGTCTCGCCTTTGTTGCAAGGTGGCAGTGTGCAGCAGCAAGAGCAGTCAGGCGGCAGTGCGGGTGACGAGGCGGCAGCCGAGTTTAGCGCACAGGTGCTGACCACGACCGAGGCGGTTTGGACAAAAGTGTTTCAAGAACAGTTGGGGCGGACGTATACGCCGCCGACCTTGGTGATCTTCAATGGCGTGACGCAAAGCCCCTGCGGCGGGGCAAGTGGTGCTACAGGGCCGTTTTATTGCCCGGCCGATAGCAAAGCCTATCTGGACACCCAGTTTTTCACCGCTTTGGATCAGCAGATGGGCGCAGGGGGCGACTTTGCGGCGGCGTATGTGATTGCACACGAGGTCGCGCATCATGTGCAGAACGAATTGGGGATTTTGCCAAAGGTGAACGCGGCACGGCAGCGCAGCTCAAAGACCGAAGCAAACAGGCTGACGGTTCGGCTGGAGCTGATGGCGGATTGCTTGTCTGGGATTTGGGCACGCAATGTGCAAGGATTGATGGAGCGCGGTGATCTGGAAGAGGCGCTGAATGCGGCGCGGATGATTGGGGACGACCATCTGCAATCGCAAGCGGGTCGCGTGCCGCAACCACATACCTTTACCCATGGCACATCCGAGCAGCGCGCAGGCTGGTTCGCGCGTGGCTACGATAGTGGCGATGTGGGGCAGTGCGATACGTTTTCGTAAGTCTCTAGCGGCCGCTCTTCGCTGCCTTTGGACGCTCATCGCTGGGGGTGGGCCGCAAAGGCAGCGACGTTGGCGTGAGGTTTGCATCTCAGGATATGGGCCTTTTGCGACCTTTGCTGCGCAAAGGCACTTTCGGCTGTCACAACCTGCTGCGCAGCCTGTGACGAGGTGAGAGATTGATAACGACCCAAGCGGGACTCGTTGTGGCTGCTTCCTTCCGGACCTGACCAGGTTGGCGAGGCGCCTGCCCGCACCAACCTCTCGAGCGTTGATATAGGCAATGATGCGCTCTGCTGCAAGACTAGAGCGTGATGCCAATCTGTATAAAACCGTCAGAGGTTTCGCCAAGCGGTGTTGGATGCAGGTGTGCGATGTCTTCCAGACAGGCCACAGCCTGCGGGTGGCTGAGGAAAGTCGCCTCGACGCCGAGGTGCGGCGCGAATCGCCATGGCGGGGTATATTCCTTCAGGACAGGGGCATTGCTGGTGAGCAGGTTGATCATGCTGTCATTGAGAGGTTGCTCGAACCCGATGACAATCTTGTCGGTGGCGGCTGCCGAATAGCCCCCGCCGCCGCGGGCGCGAAAATAGCTGGTGGCCAGAATGAATTCCTGATCCGGCTCTACAGGGGTGCCTTCGTGCCGGAAGTTCCGGATGCGGTGGCCCGCTGGAGCCGTCGGGTCAATAAGATAGGTCAGGCCGAAGATCGTATCGAACTGGAACGCAGGCACATCAGGATTTGTCAGCGTTTGCCGTTTGTTTTTTGCTGTTAGTTGGCTGAAGATCAGCGCCGAATGCTCCAGCCAGTTGCGCATTTCAGTTCCGGTCGTGCGGATGCCGACGGTTTGGTTCGCGAAGGGGTTGAGGCCTGCAATATGGCGCCGCAACACAGGGCCGTTCGGGATGCAGGTGTAATTGCTCAGCCCGTCGCGACCCCCAGCGCCATGCGCAGGCGCTGTTGCAAGTACGGGCAGATGGCCAAGCGACGTACCCGCCAGTGCATCCGCGACCAATGCGCGTTTGCTTTGCGCAACCAGATTTTGCGTTGGCGCGGGCGACACAAGGGAGAAATAGCTGTGCATTGACTGCGCGCTGGTGGCGACATGGGCATCCAGGTGGTTCACGACCTGTGCATGTGCGGTTTGCGCAAAGCCACGTATGGCTGGATCGGGTTTGATCGCGGGGCCGTTCGGCCGCAAGGCGCTGTGATGGCTCGTGACCTTCCAGCCGTCCGGGGCCGTATGTTCAAGCCCGAGGTCAAGGACGCCCAGATCAGAGCCCGCATGGCCTGCCATGACCGCAGGAACGCCGCCGACCGTACACTTGTCCAGATCGACACCGGCACGGCTGGCGTAATCCGCAGAGGGCAGCCTGCGGTGCGTGTGACCCAAGATAAGCGCATCAATATGCGCACTTTCCAGAATCCCCTGAGCAGCCCGCGTGTCGTTATTTGCACCGTCCTTGTGGCCCACGCCCATATGCGCCAGCACAACCACAATGTCTGCGCCCGATTGCTTGAGGTCGGATGCAACACGGGCGACAGTTTCGGCGGGTTTTTCAAGCGACGCACCGGGGTCCAGATGATGGCCCTGCCACAATTGGGTGTTCTCGGGCAGCACAGACATTACCCCCACGGTGAGCGGCGCAGGCGCGCCTTGCGGCATCTCGACGGAGAGCAACGCGTAGCTGGCCAATGGGGCGACCCGCGGTGATACAAGGTTGGAACAGACAAGCGGCATATCAAGCGCCTCTGCCACGGCCCTCAGATAGGGCATGCCGTGGTCCAGATCATGGTTGCCCACGCCTAAAGCATCATACCGCAGATGGTTCAGGCTTGCCACGATGGGGTGGTCGGGGGTCACTTCCTGTTCTGCCAGATGCGTGGCCAAGGGCGTTCCCTGAAATGTGTCCCCGTTATCAAGCAGTAAGACGGGCGTATCGTCCGCCTCCGCCTCGGCGCGCGCTTCTTTGATAAGGCGTGCTACACCGGCAAGGCTGCCGCCTTGCGTCGACCGACCTTTGATGTAGTCATAGGCCACGAGATGACCGTGTAAATCGGTCGTTGTGAGAAGGCGAAGAAGCACGGCGGTCCGCTTTTTATCGAGGGTGGTGGGGGCAACGGGGTCCCCATGTCATACGCTAACACCCCTGGTAGATAGGGCCAACCGAATTGTAACGGATGCGTGTGCAGATCATAACCGCTATCACGACCAAAGACAGGAACGGGACACAAAGATGAAAAACGCAGAGCAGGTGACTTTTGGGGGCTCGGGTCTGGACCGTGCGGGCGAAGTGCGCGGCGATGCGCAGGCTTTGGCCGCGATGGCGGCGGACCCTACGGCGCGGGCAATCGTCTTTTGGCGTGGCAAACCATTGATGAGCACGGAACGCCCTGCGGGCCTGATCCGCTTGGCGATGGACCATGCCGTGCTGCGCGATGCGGTGTCGGCGCCTATCCTGTTGGGCCGTGAGGAAGGCGGCCCTACCTTCGCGGTTGATGTGTCTGCCTGGACACCTGCCGACCTTGACGAAAGCAGCCTTGGCGGGTTTCTGGACCCCTCCGAGCAACGCCACCCCGCGCTGCCCGACTGGATGGTGTTTGCCGAACTGCGGCGCGTGATGACGTGGCTGTCGCCCCGCGATGCCGAGCTTGCCGCGTCGGGCAGGGCGATCTTTGGCTGGCATGACATTCACCGGTTCTGCGCGCGATGCGGGGACAAGACCGAAATGACCCAAGGCGGTTGGCAACGCAGTTGTGGCAGCTGTGGCGCGTCGCATTTTCCGCGCACTGACCCTGTCGTAATTATGCTGATTACCCATGAGAATTCCGTGCTTGTCGGGCGCTCGCCCGGGTGGCCGAAGGGGATGTATTCGCTGCTGGCCGGATTTGTTGAGCCGGGCGAGACGCTGGAGGCGGCAGTGCGCCGCGAGGTGTTCGAGGAGGCGGGTGTGCGCGTGGGTGAGGTCGGCTATCTGGCCAGCCAGCCGTGGCCTTTTCCTGCATCGCTCATGTTTGGGTGCTGGGGCCATGCCACGACCCGCGAGATCACGATAGACCCTACCGAGATCGAGGACGCACGCTGGATCAGCCGCGAGGAAATGATGGAGATCAGCCAAGGGCACCATCCCGAAGTCCTGCCTGCCCGCAAAGGCGCCATCGCGCATTTCCTGATTGAGCGTTGGCTGCAAGACACGCTCGACTAAAGGGCATTTAACATTTGTTAACGAATGATCCGTTCGGGCAGTTGACCCTTTCGGGGCGGGCCTTAAAATGGCGCCACGTGGCGCAAAGACCAAACCCAAGAGGCGAAAATGAAATTCTCGACGAAGGAAGATGTGGAAGCGCCGATTGATGCGGTTTTCGCAATGATGTGCGATTTCGAGACATTCGAGCGTGCAGCGATGCGTCGCGGCGCCGAGGTGCAGCGCACGGACACAATGACCGCGCCGGGCGTGGGGTTGTCATGGCGCGCCGCCTTTATGCTGCGCGGCAAGCGCCGTCAGGTCGAATTGGAAATCGTGACATTCGACAAGCCTAACGAGATCGTGATCGAGTGTCGTTCGCAGGGGTTGCTGACGCTGGTCACGATGGAGCTGGTCGCGCTGTCCAAAAACCGGACGCGGATCATGATGTCGTTTGACATAAAGCCGCTGAACCTGTCGGCACGCCTGTTGGTGCAATCGCTCAAGCTGGCAAAAACGTCACTGACCAAAAAGTACAAGCTGCGGGTTGCAGAGTTCGCGAAATCGCTTGAGGATCGTTATAAAAACGCCTGATCGAGACGCTACTTTGCGCTATCCCAACGGCCCGGATGGGCCGGATAGACGCCCAGAATATCCAGAACATTTGTGAAATAACCCAACTCCTCCAGTGCGCGCTGCACGGCCGGATCATCGGGGTGCCCTTCGATGTCGGCGTAAAATCGGGTGGCGGTGAAGGCCCCGCCGACCATATAGCTTTCCAGCTTGGTCATGTTCACGCCATTGGTCGCAAAGCCGCCCATCGCTTTGTAAAGCGCGGCGGGGATGTTGCGGACCTCGAACACGAATGTCGTCATCATCCGTTGCCCGCGTGGGGTCATGTCAATCTCGGGGGCCATTAGCAAAAAGCGGGTGGTGTTGTGGTCCAGATCCTCGATCCCGTCGGCCAGGACGTCCAGTCCGTGGATTTGCGCGGCGACTGCACTGGCCAGCACACCTTCGTGCAGGGGGCCACCTTCCGCCAGTTCTTCTGCGGCACCTGCGCTGTCGGCGGCGGGTTCCGAGGTGATGCCGCGGGCCTCAAGGTAGGAGCGTGCCTGCGGCAGTAATACCAGATGGGCGCGGACGTGTTTTATATCCTCCAGCGCCACACCGGGCCGCGCCATCAGCGCGATGCGCACCCGTACGAATGCTTCTTCTATGATGTGCATCCCGCTTTCGGGCAGCAAGCGGTGGATGTCTGCGACGCGGCCGTAGGTGGTGTTTTCAACAGGCAGCATGGCCAGATCGGCGCGGCCCTCGCGCACGGCGCGCAGGACGCCCTCGAAGGTGGTGCAGGGGACGGGGATTCCGTCGGGGCGCGCCTGTAGGCAGGCTTCGTGGCTGTAGGCGCCCAAGGCGCCCTGAAAGGCGATGCGCGGTGCGATATTGGCGGTCATTACGCGTGTCCTTTGCAAAAACCTGTCAAATTGGTCGTTTGGTCGCGGTAACTACACCTTGCTTGCGGTAAGGGAAAGCAATAGATAGCGCGGGAACAATTGATCAAACTAAAGCGATGGACAGACCCATGGATACAATGATGCTCACGAAAGTTGCCGCCGGTGTGCTTGGCGCATGGTTGGTTTTGTTGCTTGGTAAATGGGGTGCCGAGGAAATGTACCACGCCTCGTTGCACGGCGACGCATCCTATGTGATCGAAGTTGAAGGCGCGGCCGGCTCTGAGCCCGAGCCCGAAGTGCCATTCGAGGAAATCATGGCGTCTGCCGACGCGGGTGCCGGTGCAAAAGTGTTCCGTAAGTGTACCGCCTGTCACAAGGTTGAAGCCGGCGCGAACGCTGCGGGCCCTTACCTGTACGGTGTTGTAGGCCGCAATGTCGCCGCTGCCGAGGGCTTTGAGTACTCAGGCAGCCTTGCTGCGCAGGCAGATGTCTGGACGCCCGAGACACTAAACGCGTTTCTGGAAAAGCCAAGCACCTGGGCTCCTGGCACGACAATGGGTTTCGCGGGTCTGGGCAAGCCTGAAGACCGCGCAAACGTGATCGCGTATCTCGACAGCCTCGACGACTAAGACGCAGCTGCACGTCCGGAATTTTAGAAAGGTCGCCCGCAACGGCGGCCTTTTTGCCGTTTACCGCCGGATTTCAACCAGATCACAGGTTTGCAACTTGTATCTTGGCGGACGGCAGCATTAGCTTACATATGCTGTTGTAGAGCATGTTGTTCCGAGGAGTTTGCCGATGTTGTCATTTGCCCGCCGCCCGTTTTCCCGATTTTGCGCAGTTTTTGCGATGGGGGCTTTTGCCGGCCTGTCAGCTTTGCCTGCCCATGCGGATGACGATGCGCCGTTGATCACCAGCCACGGATATTCCTTTTACGGCGATCTCAGCTATCCTGCGGATTACCCGCATTTCAACTATGTGAACCCCGAAGCACCCAAGGGGGGCGAAATCTCGATTGCGCGCCTTGGTACGTTTGATTCGATGAACCCCTATTCGCGCAAAGGGCGCGGCGGTTTGCTCAGCACCGTTATGTACGAAAGCCTTTTGGGCGAGGGGACAGGAGGCGAGGCCGCACCCGCCGACGTTTATTCCGAATATTATTGCCTGCTGTGCGAAAGCCTTGAATACCCCGAGACGAAAGACTGGGTGATTTTTCGTATGCGCCCCGAGGCGCGGTTTTCCAACGGTGATCCAGTGACGGCGCATGACATCGCCTTTTCGCACAACCTGCTGTTGGAGCAAGGGCTGAAGTCCTATGCCGATTATGTCCGTCGCCAGATCCCCAAGGTTGAAGTGCTGGATGACCACACGATCAAATTCTACTTCACCGAAGGCATCTCGCGCCGCAGTCTGATTGAGCAGGTGGGCGGCGTGCCTGCGTGGTCGAAGAAATGGTACGAAGAATCAGGTGCGCGGCTGGATGAAAGCCGTCTTGAGGTCTCGCCAGGGTCGGGGCCGTATATGATCGACGATGTCGATGTGAACCGCCGCATCGTCTACAAACGCAATCCCGACTATTGGGGGAATGATCTGCCCTTCAACGTGGGCCGCAACAACTTTGACGCCATTCGGGTGGAATATTTCGGCGATGAAAACGCAGCCTTCGAGGCGTTTAAATCGGGCGAATACACCTTCCGCGACGAGGGCAATTCAAAGCAATGGGCAACGGGATATGATTTTCCCAAGGTCACGGACGGCTACGTGGTCAAAGACGAAATCGCGGATGGTGCGCCTGCAACGCCCAATGGGATTATCTTCAACCTCGGGCGCGAGGTGCTGCAGGACAAACGTGTGCGTGAGGCGATCGCGCTGGCGTATAACTTTGAATGGACCAACGAGTCCCTGCAATACGGGCTGTTCAAGCAGCGCGCTTCATTCACCCAAGACACGCCGTTGATGGCAACGGGCACCCCGCAAGGTGCCGAATTGGCGCTGTTGCAGCGGTTGGGCGATGTGGTGGACCCTGCGATGCTGACGGATGAGGTGCGTATGCCGCACACGTCGAAACCTGAACGTCTTCTGGACCGCCGCAATGCACGCGCAGCGTCCAAGCTGCTGGATGCGGCGGGCTGGACCGTGGGCGATAACGGCAAACGTGTGAATGCCGATGGCGTGCCTCTGAAAATCACCTTCCTGCTCAACTCCTCGGGCTCGGCCACCCTGTCCGCAACGGTTGAGAACTTCATGTCCAACCTTGAGGCCTTCGGCATTGAGGCGGTGCTGGAGAAGGTGGACAGCTCGCAGTACACAGCGCGTGAGCGGGACCGCGACTATGATCTGGTTTACGACCAATATGCCGCCTTCCTTGGCACGGGCACAGGGTTGTCGCAGCGCTATGGCTCTGAGGCGGCAGAGTTTTCCCTGTTTAACCCCGCAGGTTTGGCCAGCCCGATGGTAGACGCGATCATCGAGGCCTCCCTGCGCGCCGAAACCCGCGAAGAAGAGCGTGCCGCGATGACCGCACTTGACCGTGCATTGCGCCATGAATTCATTATGATCCCGCTGTGGTATAAAGATGTCTACTGGACCGCTTATTACGATCAATACGCCCATCCCGAAGAGCAACCCGCCTACGCGCTGGGCTATCTTGATTTCTGGTGGTACGACGCCGACAAAGCAGAAAAATTGCGCACGTCAGGTGCGTTGAGGTAAAATATGGGCGCCTATATTCTCAGACGGTTGTTGCTGATCCCCGTAACTTTGTTCGGGATCATGCTGGTCAACTTTGCACTGGTGCAATTTGTGCCGGGTGGTCCTGTTGAGCAAGCGATTGCGCGGATTCAGGGGGGCGGCGATGTGTTCGGCGGCTTCGCGGGCTCAGGCTCGGATGCGGATACGGGCGATCTGGGCGGTTCCGAGAATTACGTAGGCTCACGCGGGTTGCCGCCGGAATTCATCGCTGAGTTGGAGAAAGAGTTCGGCTTTGACAAGCCGCCCGTGGCGCGGTTCTTCAACATGCTGTGGAATTATATGCAGTTCGATTTCGGAGAGAGTTACTTCCGCTCGATTTCGGTCATTGATCTGATCAAGGAAAAGCTGCCCGTGTCGATCACGCTTGGGCTTTGGTCGACGTTGATTGCCTATATGATCTCGATCCCGCTGGGGATCAAAAAGGCGGTGCGCGATGGATCGCGGTTTGACACATGGACATCGGGTGCGATTATCGCGGCCTATGCGATCCCCGGCTTTCTGTTTGCGATCTTGTTGCTGGTGCTATTCGTGCCTGCAAACTGTTTCCGTATCCCCGGTTTGTCGGATGTCTGGGAAAACGGCGCGACCTTTAACCCCACCTGTTATGAGCTCTTCCCCCTGCGGGGGCTGACATCGGATAATTTCGACCAGCTCAGCGCGTGGGGCAAGGTCAAAGACTACTTCTGGCACATCACCCTGCCTGTACTGGCCTCGACCATTTCGGCCTTCGCCACGCTGACGCTGCTGACAAAGAACAGTTTCCTCGACGAGATCAAGAAGCACTATGTCATGACCGCCCGCGCCAAGGGCCTGTCCGAACGCAAGGTGCTGTATGGCCACGTTTTCCGCAACGCCATGCTGATCGTGATCGCGGGCTTTCCTGCGGTGTTCATCGGCGTCTTCTTCGGCTCGTCGCTGATTATCGAGACGATCTTCTCGCTCGACGGGTTGGGGCGTTTGGGGTTCGAGGCGGCAGTGGCGCGCGATTACCCGATTGTGTTCGGAACGCTGTTCATCTTTGGTCTGATCGGGCTGATCGTGAGCATCATCTCGGACCTGATGTACGTGCTGGTCGATCCGCGCATTGATTTCGAGAAGAGGGAAGGCTGATGGCGTTGTCCCCCCTGAACCAGCGCCGCTGGCGTAATTTCACCCGCAACCGCCGCGCCTTCTGGTCGCTGTGGATTTTCGCGGTGGTGTTCACGCTGTCGCTGTTCGCCGAGTTTTTGGCAAACGACAAGCCGATCCTCGTGAACTACCGCGGCGACTACTATATGCCGATCTTTAACTTCTACGCCGAAACAGAGTTTGGCGGCGATTTCCAGACCGAGGCCGCCTACCGCGATCCAGAGGTGAAATGCCTGATCGCCAGCGGCGGGCTTGAGGCGTGTTTTGACGACCCTGAAGGCATGGTCGCGCAGATTGCTGATGGCAGTTTTGACGCCACCACTGAAGGCTTCGACAAGGGCTGGGCCATTTGGCCGCCCATCCCGTACAGCTATGACACCGCAGTCGACCGCCCGGGCGCCGCCCCCCTGCCGCCCAACGGCGAGAACCTGTTGGGTACAGACGGTACCAAGCGTGACGTGCTGGCCCGCGTCATCCACGGCTTCCGCCTGAGCATCGTTTTCACGCTGCTCGTCACCGGCCTCAGCACCATCATCGGCATTGCGGCGGGTGCGGTGCAGGGCTTCTTTGGTGGCTGGCTTGATCTGATTTTCCAGCGCGTGATCGAAATCTGGACATCGACTCCCTCGCTTTATGTCATCATCATCATGTTCGCGATATTGGGGCGAAGTTTCTGGCTACTGGTGTTCCTGTTGGTGCTGTTCAGTTGGACGGCGCTGGTGGGCGTGGTGCGGGCCGAGTTCCTGCGCGCCCGCAACCTTGAGTACGTGCGCGCAGCGCGGGCCTTGGGCGTGGGTAATACCACGATCATGTTCCGCCATATGCTGCCAAACGCGATGGTTGCCACCCTGACGATGCTGCCGTTTCTGATCACCGGCACAATTTCGTCTCTCGCGGTGCTCGATTTCCTTGGCTTTGGTCTGCCGTCCTCGGCCCCGTCCTTGGGGGAGCTGACTTTGCAAGCCAAGCAGAACCTGCAAGCGCCTTGGCTTGCCTTCACCGCCTTCTTCACCTTTGCGATCATGCTGTCGCTGCTGGTTTTCATATTCGAAGGGATCCGCGATGCGTTTGATCCCAGAAAGACGTTTCAATAATGGCGCCGCTTCTGGATGTTCAAAACCTGCGTGTGTCCTTTCGCCAAGACGGGGGGCTGACGGCCGCTGTCAAAGGCATATCGTTCCACGTCGAGCGGGGGGAGACTGTGGCGCTGGTGGGCGAGAGCGGTTCGGGCAAATCCGTCTCGGCGCTCAGCACGGTGAGCCTGCTGGGAGAGACGGCCCATGTGGAAGGCTCCGTCACCTATGACGGGCAGCAGATGATCGGGGCCAATGACGCCCTGCTGCGCAAAGTGCGCGGCAATGACATCAGCTTTATCTTCCAAGAACCGATGACCTCGCTCAACCCGCTGCACACGATCGACAAACAGCTGGCGGAATCGCTGTCGTTGCATCAGGGGCTGTCGGGCGATGCGCTGAAGGCGCGAATACTCGAGCTGTTGGTCAAGGTCGGTATCAACGATGCTGAAAGCCGCCTTGGCAGCTATCCGCACCAGTTGTCGGGCGGGCAGCGCCAGCGCGTGATGATCGCGATGGCCTTGGCCAACAAGCCCGACGTGCTGATCGCGGATGAGCCGACGACCGCGCTGGATGTGACCATTCAAGCGCAAATCCTTGACCTGCTCAAAGAGCTGAAAGACAGCGAAGGCATGGGCCTGCTGTTCATCACCCACGACCTTGGCGTGGTGCGACGCATCGCGGACCGCGTCTGTGTCATGCAGCAGGGCGAGATTGTCGAGCAGGGGCCAACGGCGCAGATTTTCGACAACCCGCAGCACCCTTACACACAAAAGCTTTTGGGCGCTGAACCTACCGGCCGTCCGGCCCCCGTGCCGGATGACGCGGAGGTGATCGCGCAGACTGAGAACCTCAAAATCTGGTTCCCGATCCAGCAGGGATTGCTGCGCCGCACCGCGGGCCATGTGAAGGCCGTGAATGACGCGAGCCTGAGCGTGCGGGCGGGCGAGACGATTGGCATCGTTGGCGAAAGTGGCTCTGGCAAGACCACGCTGGCGCTGGCCGTGATGCGGCTGATTGCGTCCGAGGGTAAGATCACCTTTATGGGCAACGACGTGCGCCAATGGTCGACTAAGGAGTTGCGCCGTTTGCGCAAGGACATGCAGATCGTGTTCCAGGACCCCTTCGGCAGCCTGTCCCCGCGCATGACCTGCATGCAGATCATCGCCGAGGGGCTGAGCATCCACAAGGTCGACCCGGACCGGAACCCCCGCGAGTTGGTGCATGACGTGATGATCGAAGTGGGCCTCGACCCCGCTACGATGGACCGTTATCCGCATGAATTCTCGGGCGGGCAGCGGCAGCGGATCGCGATTGCCCGCGCCATGGTGCTGCGCCCGCGCTTGCTGGTGCTGGATGAGCCGACCTCCGCGCTTGATATGACAGTTCAAGTGCAGATCGTCGACTTGCTGCGCGAGTTGCAGGTGAAATACGGGCTGGCCTATCTGTTCATTAGCCACGACCTGAAAGTCGTGCGCGCCATGTCGCACCGCGTCATGGTGATGAAGCGCGGTGATGTCGTGGAATACGGCGATGTGGACGCGCTTTATGATAATCCACAGACGGAATATACCCGCACACTGTTGCAAGCTGCGACATAGGCCCGAGAGGGGCCTATGTGCATAAATCTTACAGGTTTTTGGCGTTAATCATGCGTGTCTTGCGGCGCGTGAACCAACGATGGCGCTTTGTCTCGGGGATCGATGGGACGTCAAGGACGCGAATGTAGTCGTTCCGCGTAGCGTTCAGGTAGGTCTGTGCGTAGATGTAAATCATGGTCTGTCTCCTGTGTGTGCCATCATCCTTGACCAATCGCCGCTGTGATGCGACTCATGGAAATTAAGCATATGTAAGCAGGAGTATCATATGGACTGGCGCGCTCTGCCTCCGCTATCCGCTTTGCGGGCGTTTGCAGCCTTTGCGCAATGCGGCAGCGTTGTTGCGGCGGGCGACGCGTTGGGGGTGTCTCATGCTGCGATCAGCCAGCAGTTGCGCGTGTTAGAGGACCATTTGGGCACGGCATTGCTTGACCGTTCTGGCCGTGCCTTGGTCCTGACGGGGGAGGGTGCGCAATTGGCCAGCGCATTGCGCGGCGGTTTTGCCCTGATGGGGGAGGGGGTGGCCGCGTTGACAAGGGCACGCGATTCGCGGCCCTTGCATATCTCGGTCACGCCCACCTTTGCGGCCTCTTGGTTGATGCCCCGAATGGCGGGGTTTCGTGCCGCCCATCCGCAGATTGATTTGATGATCGATCCCACGGCGGATATTGTCACGCTAAGCCCTGACGGGATCGACCTTGCGATCAGATTCGGGAAGGGCGACTGGGCAGGGGTGGAGTCGACCCTGTTGTGGGAAAGCACGATGGTCGTCGTTGGCGCGCCTGCGCTGGTGGGCGACATGGCGTGCGACGATGTGGACGCGCTTGCGCAATTCCCGTGGATGGAAGAGTTCGGCAATTCCGAATCGACAAGTTGGCTAAAACGTCACGGGGTGAGCAAGCCCGCAGGCGGTATGCTGCGACTGCCTGGCAACCTGTTGGTGGACGGGGCGCGGGATGGCCAGGGGATTGCCGTGACCGTGCGGCGGTTCGTCGAGCGTGACATCGAGGCAGGCCGCCTGCGGGTCCTGCACGAGGAGAAGGGCGCGGGCGCGGGCTATCACATCGTGACGCGCAGCGGTGTGATGCGCGCCCCGCTCAAGGCGTTTGTGGCGTGGTTGAAACGTGAGGGGCGGACGCCCTAGCGCGCTTAGCCCGGCCCGATCATAAAGCAGCTGACATTGCGTGCTTTCAGGCGACGACAGGCCAGATCAGCGGTTTCGCGAGTCATCCCGAGGAAGTTCGCGTCAAAGCCCTGCGGCTTGCGAATGACCTTGCGCAACGAACCGTCAAGGGTAGCCATTTCCGCCAATGCAGTCTTGATCAACACCTTTTCGGCGGCATAGCGGCTGCCGAAGCGGCCCACGTTCACGCCCCATTGCCGCCCGCCCGAGGTCGAGACACGGGTGACCACCTCTTGCGGCGCTTTGTTGGCCTTTGGCAGGGGCTTTGCACCGATCACCACAAGGCCCTTGGGCCGTAAGGCGGGCCTGACAGAGGCGGTGGCAGCGGCCAGTACAACATTCGCCGCCTTGGCCACGGGTTTCGACGGGGCAGGGGTGGGGGCTGCTTCGACCTTGATCGCTTCGACCACAGCGTCATTGATGGCCGAGCTTAGAACGTCGCTGATCGCGTCAGTTGCAGGGGCCGCGGCAACCAGTACCGGCGCTTCGGCGCCGGGCCTCAACTTTGGGCGCATAGATGTCCTGACTGCGCGGATCAGACGGATCGTCTTGCCCTTTGCGCCAGGGGCGGGTGTCTTGTTGGCGGCGATGACCTGTGGGGCCGCCTCGGGCTGTGGTTTTGCCTCGGCGATATATTCAGGAGCTTCGGGCTTGCGAAGACGCGCACGCGAGGGCGCACGGCGAAATCCGAGGTCCATCAGCTCGGCCACTTTTGCATTCCGCGAGGTGGTGGATTTACCACCAAACACGGTCACGATGATCCGCTCGTTTCCGCGCTCGGCAGAGGCGGTCAGGTTAAAGCCAGCCGCACGGGTGTAGCCCGTCTTGATCCCGTCTGCGCCCTTGTACGAGTTCAGGAAGCGGCGGTTGGTGTGGTTCACTTTGCGCACGCCCGCATCTGCGGTGATGCGTGAAAACAGGTTATAGTACTGCGGAAAATCATACAGCAGGTGCCGCCCCATAACAGTCATGTCGCGGGCGGTGGACTGGTGCCCCGCCTCGGTCAGGCCGTGGGCGTTTTTGAATGTCGTGCGCGTCATCCCCAGCTGTTTCGCAGTGCGGTTCATACGGCGGGCAAATTTCGCCTCCGAACCCGAGATCGCTTCGCCGATTGCAGTTGCGGCATCGTTGGCGGATTTGATCGCTGCGGCACGGATCAGGTAGCGCAAGGCAATACGCTGGCCTGTCTTCAGCCCCAGTTTGCTGGGCGGCTCTGCTGCTGCACGTTTGGACACGCGCACTTTGGTATCCAGCGAGATCTCGCCGCGCTCGATCGCTTGGAATGCGATGTAGAGGGTCATCATCTTGGTCAGGGAGGCAGGGTGCAGCCGTGTCTCGGCGTTGCGGGCGTGCAGCACTTTGCCGGTGCGCGCATCGACCACATAGGCCGCGTAGGGGGCTGCCATTGCGCTCATCGGGACGAGCACGAGCAACCACAAAGCTGCGAGTAAAAATAGCCCGAAACGGGCCGGCTGCATGCGCCGAACCTTCATGATAATCTGCCTTGATCTGCCTCTGGGGTCCCCGATTTTTCGGGTGACCATCTTTTTGATTGAGTAAAATCTAACACAGAAAACTGTTTCTGATAACCCGTATAATCAAAGGCTTCGGCGGTTTTTGTTGGATGTTGCGTGGCACATATGGGGGTCAGTTTTGGCCTAGCCACCACATTGGGCATTGTGTCAGGAATGTGGCAGCACTTGGGCAGGGTTTGCCCCATTTCAAGCGCACCGGTCTGGCCCCAAATTCTGCCCCCGGATTCAGGCCCGCGTTCGCGAGGCGTAGTGTCGCTCCAGAAAGCCCAGCTCGATCCCGAGAATCGAGGGCACGGGGATCATCGGCTCCAACGCATCCGAAAGTACGGCCAGCAGCCCCTGCATGAATGCATCATCACGGTGCGGCTTCTCCAGCATACGCAGCCGCAGCAACACATGATCATGGTGCGTGACAGCCAGCGGATGCGCACGCCCCTTACACTCGCCAGAGGAGGCGTCATAGGCGGTGACGACCTCCTCCACCTTGGCCAGAACGGCGGCGGCGTCGAATTGCAGAGTGGCTGAATAGCTCAGATCAGCTTGGGGCATGGGGCTCTCCTTTAGGGGGGTGGTCATCCGATTGGACATATTGCGGCGCTGGCTCTTTTCTAAATCATGCTTCGCGTTATATAGAGGCGCAACATCCCGATGACCTCACCCTTACCGCAGGAGCAGCAATGCACCTAGATCCCAGACAAATTGCGCAGGCAGATCAAGTGTATTCCATGTCAGATGATGACAATGGCGACGACACCGACCTGTTGACCAAGGTCAAACCAAAGACCAAGCGCCCGCCGTTGTACAAGGTGATGTTGCTGAACGATGATTTCACGCCGATGGAATTCGTAGTGCATGTTTTGGAACGGTTTTTTGGCCTCAACCATGCGCAGGCGTTCGAGATTATGTTGACGGTCCACAAAAAGGGACTGGCCGTGGTTGGTGTGTTCAGCCACGAGATCGCAGAGACGAAAGTGACGCAAGTCATGGATTTTGCGCGCCGTCACCAGCACCCGCTGCAATGCACTATGGAAAAAGAAGAATAAGCGATGCTCGATTCGCGATTGCCACTGGCGCTGAACGGTGGCGGGTTGGAATGGCCGGAGACTGGCACGATTGGCGTTTTCGCCCCTTCGGATGCGCTTGATCTGGACGGGGTGCCGCAGGACCGTGCGCTGATAATCCACGACTCATACCCTGTGAACGCCAATTGGACGGCGCGCGGCTATCAGGTGGCTGTGGCCAGCGACGACCGCTTTGCCGCCGCTTTGGTCTGTCTGCCCCGCGCCAAGGCCGAAGCCCGCGCCATGATCGCCCAAGCCTGCGCCCAAAGCGATGGCATTGTGGTGATTGACGGACAAAAGACCGACGGCATTGACAGCATCCTGAAGGCGATGAAAGCGCGGGTCGACGTGCATGGCCCCGTGACCAAAGCCCACGGCAAGACGTTCTGGATCAATGCGCCCGCCGCCGACTGCTTTGCCGATTGGGCCGCTGGCCCCTCGCGGGGCGACGGCGGGTTCTGGACCGCGCCGGGAGTATTCTCGGCGGATGGTATTGATCTGGCCTCGGCCCTGTTGGTGGATGCCTTGCCGGACAAGCTGGGCAAGCATGTGTGCGATCTGGGCGCTGGCTGGGGGTTTCTGTCGGCGCATATCCTTACCCGCGAAGGGGTCGAGGCCGTGCATCTGGTTGAGGCTGGGCATATGGCGCTGGAATGTGCGCGGCGCAATGTCACCGACCCGCGGGCGCACTTTCACTGGGCCGATGCGACCGATTGGTCGCCTGATCACAAGATTGATACCGTCGTCATGAACCCGCCCTTCCACGCAGGCCGCGCTGCCGAGCCGCAGATCGGGCAGGCGTTCGTCGCGTCCGCCGCTCGGCTGCTGACGCCCCAAGGGCACCTTTGGATGGTCGCGAATCGCCATCTGCCCTATGAAGCAGAGCTAAAGACCCGTTTCGCACAGGTCGAAGAGCTGGGCGGTGATGCGCGGTTCAAATTGTTCCACGCCTCACGGCCCTTGCGCAAACGCCGCTGAAAAGGACGCGCTATGTCATTCTCGATCTCAGGCAAAACCGTGATTGTCACAGGGGCGGCCAACGGCATCGGCCTCGCGATTGCGCGCAACTTTGCCGACAAGGGCGCCAACGTGATGTGCGCCGATATGGACGAAAAGCGCCTCAAGGAAGAGCTGGGCGAGGCGCGGGATGAGGGCAATATCCGCTTTTTCGCGGGCGATCTGCGCCAGCGTCTGACCATCGCCAATCTGGTGTCGGCCACGATCGATGCCTTTGATAAGGTTGATATTCTGGTCAACGCCTCGCGGCAGGTGATGCCGACGCAGGCGCTGGACGTAGAGGATACCTCGGTCGAGGCGCTGCTGGAACAAAACCTCATGACCGCCCTGCGCCTGACCCAGCAAGTCGCCAAGCGTATGATGAAACAGGCCGAGGATCAGGCCGAGGGGCCTGTCGGCTCTATCATCAACCTCAGTTCGGTCGCGGCGCATCATACCCACCCCGAACTGATGGCCTACTCCATTGCCTCAGCCGCCTTGGACCAGATGACCCGCTCGATGGCGCTGGCGCTGGCACCGCACCGCGTGCGTGTGAATGCCGTGTCGTTTGGCTCTGTTATGTCCGCCTCTCTCAAGGCGTCGGTCGCCGAGAACCGCGAATGGCGTGACGACATCCGCAGCCACACCCCGCTGGGGCGGATTGCCTCTCCGACCGAGCTGGTAGAGGCGGTGCAGTTCCTGGCGGCCGAAAGCTCCAGCTTTATGACGGGGGAGGTCATGGTGGTTGATGGTGGCCGTTCCTTGCTGGACGCGGTGAGCGCACCTGCGCATTAGTCCGCACTGTTCATGGCTGGTTTTCTGTGCTGTAAAGCGCCGGATCAACCTGACAGAGAGCCTGACATGACCACCCCATTTGAAACCGAAAAAGCCCGCGCAGCCGCATGGTTCCGCACGTTGCGTGATGATATTGTCGCTTCTTTCGAGGGGCTTGAGGCCAATCACACAAATGGTCCATTCAGCGACATGAAGCCGGGTCTGTTTGAGGTGAGCGAGACAACCCGCACCTCCGACGATGGCTCGGACGCGGGCGGCGGATTGATGAGCGTGATGCGCGGCGGCCGTGTGTTCGAAAAGGTCGGCGTTAATATTTCAACCGTATACGGCACCTTGGGCGAACGTGCGCAAAAAGCGATGGCCGCACGCGGTGTGCCCGGCATGGCCGATGATCCACGGTTTTGGGCCTCTGGCATCAGCCTTGTTGCGCACATGCAAAACCCGCATTCGCCCGCCGTGCATATGAATACCCGCATGTTCTGGACGCCTGGCGCATGGTGGTTCGGCGGCGGTTCGGATCTGAACCCCTGCATCGAATACGACGAAGACACAGCGCATTTTCACGCAACCCAGCAAAAATACCTCGACCCGCACGGGACCGAGATTTACCCAAATCTCAAGGAGTGGGCGGACGAATATTTCTATATTCCCCACCGCAACCGCGCACGCGGCGTGGGCGGCATCTTTATGGATGATCGCAACACAGGCGATTGGGAGGCGGATTTCGCCCTGACCCAAGACATTGGTCGTGCATTTCTGCCCGCTTTTGTGCCGCTGGTGGAAAAACGCAAACCACAGGCGTGGTCTGACGCGGACAAGGACGCGCAACTGGTGCATCGTGGACTTTATGCCGAATATAATCTGGTCTACGACCGCGGCACAAAGTTCGGTCTTGAGACTGGACATGACGCGAATGCGGTGCTGATGAGCCTGCCTCCGATGGCAAAGTGGGTATAGTCGCAGAATTTGCTACTTTGTGCCTTGACGCAGGCAGGCTGCTCCCATAATCCACCCCGCAGTGGCGTTATAGCTCAGTTGGTTAGAGCGAACGACTCATAATCGTTAGGTCCCTGGTTCAAATCCAGGTAACGCCACCACCTATCTCACATTCTTGCCGTGTCCGAAGGCTGTGCCCTTTCATGCAGTTCGGACAAAAAGTTTGGGCATTTCCTGAAACAAACTACGTTTGAGTCATGGGCCGCGTAAGCAACACCCCGGATACGGACGACCCCCGCCACGCTTTGACAAGCCGGCTGGCGCGGCGCGTACGCGAAGTGCGCAAGCAAAAGGGTTTGCCGCGCCGTGTTGTTTCCGAACTGTCGGGGGTCTCTCATCGGTATCTTGCCCAGCTCGAAGCAGGCGAGGGGAATATTTCGGTTGTTTTGCTTGAACGCGTGGCACGGGCGCTGGGTGTTCCGATAGAGGCGCTGATCGCGCAGAAGATTTCCGTGACGGCCGAATCAAACTCCATTGCGGCGCTGTATGACGTCGCCAGCGACGATGTGAAGGCTCAGGTGCGTGCATTGCTGCGAGCTGACAGGCCGACTGCGCAGGCGCGCCGTATGGGCCGCATTTGTTTGCTGGGGCTGCGGGGCGCGGGAAAGTCGACCCTTGGCAATTTGTTGTCAAAGGCGTTGGGCATTCCGATGATCAAGCTGGACACCCTGATCGAAGGTGAATCTGGTATGCCCCTGCGCGAGGTCCGCACGCATTACGGGGCCGACGGGGTCCGCCGTCTGGAGGCTGAGGCGTTGGATCGCGTCATTGCAATGCCCGAACCTGTTATCATCACGGTGTCTGGCGTGTTGGTTGAACAGGACGCCGCCTATGCCCGCTTGCGCGAAAGGTTTAACACGATCTGGCTACGCACCTCTCTGGCGGAACATGTTGCGCGTACGGGCGTACAGGGCGAACAGGAGCCGCCGCTTTCCATGGCGCAGGTGCAGACGCAGATGGAGGCCCTAGGCCCGCTTTATGCCCTTGCGCAGGCGCAGTTGGATACATCGGGCCAGAATGTGCAAAGCTCTTTGCAGTCGTTGCTGACGCTTATCCGCGAGAACAGATTTATTTCCTGAACGGCCGCCGGGTGGCACGCACGGTTGCAAGACCAATCCCATCAAAAAAAGGGCCGCGCAGATCGCGCGACCCTTCAACGTCACCGAAGGACAGGGTGGGTTATGACCACGCCATCCGTGCGGGGTGGTACTCAAAGCTGATGTGGTGCTCGGCACCTGTCAGACCTTCTTTGGTGTGGTTGTAGAGCGAGCGCCAGTACGGCTGCAATGTCACACCTTCGCTTTGCATCAGGGCCTGACCCTTCGCCATGATGGCGCGACGCTTTTCGACGTCGGCAGTCGCCAGCGCTTCTTTGAGCAGTGTGTCGAACTCTTCGTTTGACCAACCTGCCTCGTTCCACGCCTCGCCCGAGCGGTAGGCAAGCGCCCAGATCTGCACGCCAAGGGGGCGGTGGTTCCAGTTGGTGGAGGAGAACGGGTATTTGACCCAGTCATTCCAGAAGGTCGAGCCGGGCAGGATTGTCCGCTTTACCTTGATGCCTGCGTCGCGCAGTTGTGCGGCCACGGCGTCGGTGGTGTCTTTGCGCCATGCATCGTCGATCGAGAACAGCTCGTGCTCGAAATCGCCCATGCCTGCTTCGTCCATAAGCGCCTTGGCTGCGGCTGGATCAACCTTTTGGGCTGGCAGTTCGGCGTATTCGGGGTGCATGGGGCCAACATGGTGGTTTTCTGCGGGGATACCGCGCCCGCCATAACCCAGCTCTAGCAAGACGTTGTTGTCTACAGCCATCGCAAGGGCGCGGCGCACGCGGGCGTCCTCATACGGCTTTTTGCCGTCGACTTCGGCCAACTGGTTGGGGCGGATCACGATGGTCGCCGCTGTGGCGATCTCGTGCTGGTCCCAGCCGCCGAGGCCGTTCATGATGTCGATGAACTCACCTTCCATCGAGTAGAATGCGTCGACTTCTTCGGCTTCGGCTGCTGCAATCCATGCCGCAGGGTCGGTGCCATAGTCGATGTATTCCAGGCGGTCGATGTAGGGGCCGCCGAACACTTCTGTGCCCCACCACGTGTGGTCTTCGTTCTTGACCAGCACGCCTTTGACGCCCACCTCGAGCGATTCTGGCAGGTAAGGGCCGGTGCCGACCGGGTTTTCCAGCATGTTGTCAGCCGAGAACGTGCTGTGCACGATCGCCGCAGGATAGTCGGCCATGCCGGCAATCAGCGTGATGTCGGAAGCAGGCAGGTTCAGTTTGACAGTGTGGCTGTCCACAACTTCAATCGCGCCTTCGATGGCCTTTTCGGTGCCTGCGTCGATCAGCGTGGCGAAACGGCCCGCCATGGAGTTGCCTTCAAGGGCTTTGTCACACCAGCCGGTGATGTTGCGCGCAACGTCTTCGGCGGTAAAGTCGTCGCCGTTGTTCCACTTGACGCCCTTGCGCACGTTCAGGGTGTAGACAGTCGCGTCGTCGTTGATTTCCCAGTTTTCCAGCAGACCGGGTGAGAACGTGCCGTCGTTTTCATAGATGGCAAGATATTCCAGCCAGCCGCGTGAGAAGTTGGCGATCTGCGACCAGTCATAGGTGCGGGGATCTTTCAGCGCGCGGACTTCCATCTGCATGCGCACGGTGCCGCCCATCTTTTTGTTGCCGTGGCCGTCGGCCATTGCAGGCGCTGCCATACCCAGCATGGAGTATGCGGTGGCCGCAGTTGCGCCAAAGGCGCTGGCCAGTGCCAGAAACTCGCGGCGGTTAACCGGATCGGCTTTTGCCTGTTCTGCGCTGTCCAGAATGGCTTGTGGCAGCGGCGTGCCGGTGCGTGTGGTGAATGTCATGGTCTTCCTCTCTGATGTACGTATGGCCTTTGGCCCGGCGGGCCATGTGCCACATAAGACCCGTTTGAACGGGTTCGGTGATACGGGTTATTCCCGCTTTTGGTACCAGTGCCTGTCGGGTCAACGCGACCTGCGCAGGCGGAACGGTTGGATGATCGGGGTCTGGGCAGCATCCGTCAACCCCGCGATGGATCAATCAGCCATTTCAGCCGCGCGGCGCGCTGTATCAGTAGGGGGCTTTTAGCGAGTGTTGCGCGATTGGTTTCAACGGGCGCAGGGGGCTGCGGCCTGCAACCAGGCTCTCGCAATCAGTCGCGTCGCTGATGCGCAGCAGCGACAGCGGCGTGTCTTCGATATAAAGTGCGGGCAGGCCCATCGCGGTGCGGGCATCGGTGGTGATCATGGGCAACCACTGCGCCATCGGCGGATCTAGATGGGCCGTAAGGGCGCAAAGATGCAGGGCCGCCAGCGGATCAAATTGCCCCAGGGGACAAAAGGCATCTGCGACGTTATCCGAGCCTGTCAGAACGGTGACACCCGCCGCCCGCAATTCGCGCAGCCGCGTTATGCCGCGGCGGTCAGGCGTGCCCCTGCGCCTGTCTTGCAGATACAGGTTGGTCGTGGGCAAGGCGCAGACCGCAATGCCTGCGCGGGCTAACTTGTCCGCGATGCGGGCAAAGGCTTCTGTATCGCGGTCCATCAGACTGACGGCATGGCCGCATAGGACTGGCCCGTCAAATCCGGTTGCAAGGGCCATGTCGGCAATGACCTCAAGCCCGTTCAAATCGCCCAACCCTTCGTCGACGTGAAAATCAAGCGGTAGGCCGTATTGCGCCGCCAAAGCAAAGATCTGCTCGATGCCCTGCTGCATGTTGCCATGCCCCTGAACAAAAGCGCCAAGAGCGCCCCCTGACTGCGCGGCTGCCTGTCCCACGGGCTTGGCCCAGTCTGGGTCTGCCATTAATTCGACCCCTATCAGCGGACAAAGCTGCAAGGTGATGTCCGTGCTTTGCTCTGCGATCTCGCGCAGGACATGCCACGCACGCGGCGGGGTCGGGTTGGTCCCCCAATCGACATGGCTGCGCAGTGCGCCCACGCCAGCGCTGCGGGCCTCTGACAGGCCGCGCGTGGCGCGGGTTCGGATGTCATCATCGGTCCAGCGGGCCTTGTCGCGCGACTGGGCCGCTATGGCAGCCGCAAGGTCCCCCGCCACAGGGCCAAGCCGCCCGATGGTGTGGCATTTATCCAGATGGCAATGCGGATCGGTCGGCGCGGGGATAACCACCTGCGGATGTGCGGTCACCACTGCCGTCTCTAGGCCCACGATTCGGTGGTCTGCGATAACAGGCGCGCCGCGCTGGCAATCCCCAATGCGCTGCCCGCCAAAAGCATCCGCACGACGCAACAGGCTGCGGGGAATGGCGATGTCTTGCATGGCTTGATCCTTCTTCTTGTGCCTTCAGATATCACGCATGTGGCACCTGTCGAGGATATGGCGCTTTACGCCGCCTGCAAAACCCGCCACCCCTACGGGGATGCACCGCATCTTAAAGGCGTATTGATTACCGCGCCCGGCGTTCTGTTCGTCGTGCCAGATAGTTTGTTTGTGCGGCTGATCGAGGCGGACGCGCTGGTCATCGCGTTTTGGCGCATGGTGGCTGCGGGCGTGTTGACCGCTGTCGGGCTGTTTGTGTGGCAAGGTATCGCGCCGTTTCGAGCGGTGTTGAAGACGGGGGCCGCTGGGGTCGTCTATGTGATCTGCACAGGGCTCAGCGGGGTGCTGTTCGTGCTGGCTGTGGCCCATACTTCGGTCGCCAATGTGGTGTTTATCGTTGCCTCGATGCCTGTCTTCGCAATGATCTTTAGCCGTGTGTTTCTGGCAGAGCCGATCACGCGACGCATGTTGATGACCATTCTCGCCGCGGCGGCGGGGCTGGGCATTATCGCCTACGGTTCGGGCGAAACCGAAGGCGCATCGTGGAAAGGGGATCTGACGGCGCTGGTGGTCTCCGCCATGTTCGCTGCGGGTTTGGCGGCGGCCCGTCCGGTGCGCCATGTCTCGATGGTGGCGGCGCTGTGGTGATGGGGGCGTTGTTTGCCTCGAACGTGGTCTTGCTGTTTAGGCGCAGACCACTGACCTAAAAGTCCGCGTCAACACCCGGCAGGTTCAGCGCCTTGATCAGGTCGCGCAGTTCCTGCCGCGCGGCGACATTCGAGATATTGAGCTGTTTGACGCCAATATCCTTGAGGTCCAGCAATGTCAGACCACGGGGGAACAGCTCGCGGAAAATCACACGCTCGTTAAAGCCGGGGGCGATGCGAAAGCCGATGCGCTTGCTCAGGTTCTGGATCGCACGCTCCATCTTTTCTTTGTTGACCATGCGCTGCGCGCCCATGCGGTTGCGCACCACGACCCAGTCGATCGGCGGCAGGCCCGCCTGCGCACGCAACTGCCGCGCATTCCACACCATTTCGGAATAGACGGAAGGGCCGGTGATCTTGTCGCCGGATGCGTCGATATGGGCCAGCAAGTCAAAGTCGATGAAGCTGTCGTTCAGCGGCGTGATCAGCGTGTCTGCCAGACTATGCGCAACCTGACTAAGGCGGGTGTGCGATCCGGGGCAGTCGATCAGGATGAAATCGTTGTTCGGCTCAAGCTCGGCCACAGCGGCGGACAGGCGGTGGTCATAGACGTTCTCGCCGGGTTGCAGATCGCTCGCGTTCACTTCGGGCAGTTCATGGCACCGTGGGCTAGGCAGGTCGATGCCCGCCTCGGCCAAAAAGGATTTGCGATTGTCGGAATAGCGCCCGAACGTCCGCTGGCGCAGGTCCAGATCCAGTGCGCTGACCTTGTGGCCCATCCGCGCCAGTGCTGTGGCGACATGCATGGAAACCGTCGATTTCCCCGCGCCGCCTTTTTCATTTCCGACGACGATAATATGCGCCATGCTGGATGCCCTTTTGGTAGATGCCCCGCAGGTACGAGGCTGATTAAACACCACTATATGTAGGGTGTGACGCTTTGAAAAGCGGTGAACGCGTTGATGCCAACGCACCAAGGATTCCTGTTGCTTTTACAGCCCGAAAACGGATCGGTATGCAGAGGCCGGTTCTCGTCCGCACAGGTGACCACTGCGCCTTTCGCCATGCGGTGTGTCGGACATCGGGGCAATGATGCCAAGCTGCCACAAACGAAAAAGGCGCGGGTCCAACTGGACCCACGCCTTTTATCATTTCTACAAAAGCAAAGCTTACAGCGTAAGACCTGCGTATTTGTTTTTGAACTTGGACACGCGGCCGCCGGTGTCCATCAGACGGCTGGTGCCGCCGGTCCATGCAGGGTGCACGGAGGGGTCGATATCAAGCGACAGCTGGTCGCCTTCCTTGCCCCATGTGGACTTCATCTCGACGATGGTGCCGTCGGTCATTTTCACGTTGATCGTGTGGTATTCGGGATGTGTATCGGTTTTCATCTGATTTACCCCTTCGGTGCTTTGTAGTTTGTATTCTCGACGATACGCGCGGATTTACCACGGCGCGAGCGGAGATAGTACAGTTTGGCGCGACGCACACGGCCACGGCGGACCACGGTGATGCTGTCGATGTTGGTGGAGTGCAGCGGGAAGACACGCTCCACACCTTCGCCGAATGAGATTTTGCGAACTGTGAATGCGCCGGCGATGCCTTTGCCGTGCTTGCGGCTGATGCAAACACCTTCATAGTTCTGCACACGGGTACGTGTACCTTCGGTCACTTTAAAGCCGACGCGGATGGTGTCACCGGCGCGGAAATCAGGGATTTCCTTGGCAAGCTCGGCGATGTGCTCCGCTTCGATTTCTGCAATCAGGTTCATCTGACGCTCCTATGATGCTCGTGGTATGCCACGAAGTTTTTACGGTGATCCCAGAGCTTTGGTCTGTCCTGTCGGGTCTGCGCACAGCCCACCAAAGGTAGCATCGTCTTTGCTTTGATTGTGTCCATAGGACACGCGTCCAGAATCGCATACGCGGGCCAGACCTGTGCCGTATAGGCGCGATTGCAATGGTGGGCAAGGGTTCAGTAGAGCTTCATATCCATCAGCACGATCTCGGAATACATATGATCAATCTCGGATGGCAGCAGGCTGTTGCCTTTGTAGAACCGCGCCACCTCGATCGGGGTCGTTTCGTCCGGTGTGGCACCTGCCGCAAGGCGGGTATCGACGCTGAACACCGAAGGGGTGTCGGGCAAAACCGTATCGGCAACGGCCCGCCCGTGACGCGCCAACAGATCGGGCTGGCCGACATAGACGACTTCGTGTGTGACGTATTCATCAACCTTTTGTTTGACCGACAGCACCAGCGTCAGCAGGCCCTCCGCAGTCTCGATCGCAACAGGTTTCAGGTTCAGATCCGCGTGATCGCGCAGGACCTGCGCATCGACGGCGCTCAACGCGGCCTCGGCCAACGGGTCGCGCGTGTGGCTTAACGCGGTCCCGCTGCTTTTCCGCCAGACGTGGCGCGCATCGTCCAGCACCTTAAATCCGATGCGGTCCACCAACGGCAGCGCCGCCTTGGCGCTGGTCAGGTTGGTCGAGGTCACCTGCGGGTCGGCCATCGCCGTGTGCATCAACTTCTCGCCCAAGCCCATCCCGCGGTGGGTCTTTAGCACGTACCAAGACGTGAGGTTGCGGTAGCGTTGCGGCCCGCGCGGGGTGTGCCGGAGGCTGTCGTTCATGCCCATCACACCGACCAGTGTTTTGCCGTCCCATGCGGTCACCGCAAACTCACCCTGCGCCCCGCCCCAGCGATTGGCCAGCAGGCGGGTCCATCCGTCACGTCCCCATTTGGCGCGGGGGAAGGCGGTGTGCATGAACGCTTCGACCTGCGTGCGCTCGGACGTGGTGGCAAATCTGATCTCGACCATAGCTCAGGCGTCCTTTTGCATTTGCGGCACGTCCAACCACATGCCCTGTGTGCGGGCGAACAGGCGGTCGGTGAAGTGCCATATAGCGGCTTCGGTTTGCAGGTGGTGCGTGACGTATCCGACAGGGCGGTGCGGGCCGCTTGTGCGGCGATCGGCCAGATGCTCTATCAACATCGCCAGCATCTTGTCCTCACCGCGAAAAACGCGGTCGTATTTCCAGCGGATCGGGTCCAGATGCGCGTCGATATGGGTCAGGCCCGCGATGGGGGCAGCGTCGCCGCGCCCTTCGTAAGCGCTCAGGAAGGTGTAGCCCCAATCGGGCAGCTGCCTGCGGATGGCACCGCCGATACGGTTCCACGGCGGCACAAAGCCCGCCAGCAGATGAGGCATATCAACCTCTTGCAGCAGCGCCCAGCCGCGTGCCAGATCGGACCGTGCCAGCGTTAGATCACGGGCATTGCCCACCTCGGAGGCCGGATCGCCCTTGGGCGCGTGGTTCACGTGTCGCAGCCCGTGTTGCAAAACCCATACCGTATCCGTATCGCGCAGGCGTTGGGCAAGGTCGCGTTGCACGCCGTCAGGGATCACCGACAGATGCGCGGGCACGCGGTAGCGGTGTGATAGCTCCAGCAGCGTTTCCAGATCAGGCGTGACCGTTTGCGCGTCATCATCACGCCACCACAGGCGTGGGGTTTGGCCAATGGCCTCCCATGCGGCCAGCTCGGCCTCAAGTGCTGCCCAGCTACTCATCCTTGTTCTCGGGGTGCTTGGCCCACAGATCGGGACGGCGTTCAGCGGTCAGTTTATGCGACATCTCACGCCGCCATTCGGCGATCTTTGCGTGGTTGCCCGACATCAGAACAGGCGGGATTTCACGGCCCATCCATTCGGCGGGCTTTGTGTACTGCGGATGCTCCAACAGGCCAGCCGAGTGGCTCTCCTCGACCGTGCTGTCGGCATTGCCAAGCACACCGGGCAGCAGGCGCACGGTGGCGTCGATCATGGCTTGGGCTGCCAGCTCGCCTCCGGTCATCACAAAATCTCCAAGGGAGACTTCGGTGATGCCGTAATGTTCGATCACCCGCTCGTCCACGCCTTCGAAACGGCCGCACAGCATGGTGACGCCTGCGCAGCGGGACAGATCACGCGCCATTGCCTGATCGAACCTGCGCCCGCGCGGCGACATATACAAGATCGGCCAGCGGCCTTGGGCGCGGGTCTGGACATCCTCGATCGCGGGGCCAAGGACGTCAGCACGCAGCACCATGCCCGCGCCACCGCCCGCAGGTGTGTCATCGACGTTGCGGTGTTTGGTCAGCCCGTGCGCCCGCAGATCATGCGCGTGCAGTTGCCATGCGCCTTCCTTCAGGGCGCGGCCCGTCAGGCTGCCGCCCAAAACGCCGGGGAACATCTCGGGGAAGAGGGTGATGACATGGGCTTGCCAGACGCCTGCATAGTCGGGAGTGTCCTGCATCAGCTCGCGGGGCTTGAACGTGGCGGTGACGCGCTGTTTGCCGTGGCTGCGGGTGGGCGTGGTCATTGCTGGTTTCCTTGCGCCAGACGCGCCGCTTTGGCGGCGTTGCGGGCGTCTGCATCTGAGTGGGCTCTGTTGATCTGTCGCAAATCTTCGAGGGTCTGTGCATCCAGTTGTGCGTTCTGCACAGGCTGCGGCACAAGCGCCGTTCGCAGTGCGTCGGGAATATCGCACAAGTCCAGCACGGGGTCCGCAGGACCCAGCGGCAGGCCCGCGCAGTCTTCCAATGCAAACGAATGCACAGGCGCAGGCACACGGCGCGAAATCTCTTGCACTGTCTGCGCCAGTTCAGCGGCGGCAGGGTAGCTGGCGCAATAGGTGTCGAAATCCTGCGTCATGCCCGAGGACTTCACATGCTCGGCCCAGGAGGAGCGCTGCCATGCCGCAGAGTCGCGGGTGGAAAAGCAAAACACCACAGGCGTTTTGGGGAATGCCCGCTGGGCGCGTTGCCAGTACAGATACATCAGCACGGGTGCGGCTGAATAATCGGCTAGCGCACCGCGCCCCGGCATATGGCCCGAAAGCTCCTCGGCACTAATGAGCAAGGTGCGGCGGGGCATGCCAGGCAGGTCGGCCAGCAGCGCGTCAAAGCGGCGGCTTACCTTGTCCAGCGCATCCGCCGTGCCATAGGTCGAATACCCACGCGTCGCGTGCATCAGCTCTTGCATCTGCCCTTTGAGGCGAATGGCAAGCGCGGGCATCAGCGCCTTGCGGTTGGCGCGCAAAACCGCCTGCACCGTAGAAGTGCCTGTCTTGTGAAATCCTGCGTGCAGAACAATCTTGCGGGGCATCAGCCGGCACCTTGGATCAAGGCACGCTTTGCGCGGCGCAGCTCTGGCGTGCCGAGGTCAGAGCGGTTCAGCGCCAGCAACTCGGCCTTGAGCGTTTCTGACTGGGCAGCATTGCGGGTGTCTGACGGGGTGAGGCCTGCACGGCGGGCCGCTTCAAAGCCCAGGCGGTCCAGCACTGCGCCTGCAAGGCCAAGGGGATCGTCGCTGTAATCCTCAAGCGCTGCGATGGTCAGGGTGTGGCCCGCGATTTCGGGGCGGATCAGGTCAAACACCGCGCCGTGGTCGGCGGACGATCTCATGCGTTTGAGGTAATCCTCTTCGTCCCAGACCATGCGGGACGCCCGCAGATGTTGGGCATAGCAACTGCGCAACCAAGGTTCTGCCGTGCGGGTGGTAAAGAAGAATTCGACCGTATCGTCGGGGGAGGCTGCGTTGAAGGCAACAGACAGCGCCCGCATCAGATCGGGTGCGGCGCCATAGCCGTGCAGCCCGTGACGGCCGGGCATATGCCCGCTCAGGTCCTCACTGCTGAGAATGATCGTGGTGGCCTCTTCGGCATCAAGGTGTTCTATCAGTTGGGCGGTTTCGTATTTCACCAACCCCAGATCGTAATCCTCACGCGATTTGCTATAGGCGCGGGCGCTTTCGCACAGGGCCGTCATGCCGGGGCGCAGGACCAGCCGGATGTCGGGGCGCAATGCGGCGCGATTGGCCCGCAGCGTTTGTTGCAAATGGGTGGTGCCCGTCTTGTGAAAACCCGCATGGATCAGGATCCGCCGCATGGTTAGTCCCGCGTGGCGGTTTTGGGTGTCGGCATGACGCCGTCGGGCGGGTCGGCAACCAGACGCCCCGAAGCCAGATCAACAGTCGGCACTGCGGCCTTTGTAAAGGGCAAGAAGGTCGTGGTCGACGACCCGCTGAGCTGTAGCTCCAGCAGATCATCGGCGCCGTGGTTCTGCACGGTCTTCACACGGCCCAGTAATACGCCGCCCGTGTCATAGACCTGCAAACCGATCAGATCGGCGTGGTAGAATTCATCATCCGGCAGGGACGGCAGTTGATCGCGCTGCGCAAACAGCTGCGTGCCGCGCAGGGCGTCTGCGTCTTCCTTGCTTGAGACTTGGGGCAGGCGTGCAGCAAAGCCGTTCTTGATGGGCCGTAAAATCGCGAGCTGGAATTTCTCGTGGCCGCGGGCGTCCGTCAGCGGGCTGTAGTGTTCAATATCTTCGGGGATGGCGCAGAAACTCTTGATCCGCAGTTCTCCTTGCACGCCATAGGCGCCCGAAATGACGCCAACGCAGATGTGTTCGTTGCTCATTGCGATTGCTCCTGTGCGTAGCAGATCGAGTCGTTCCAGTCGCCGCCCGATGCACTGCATTCTGCCTTGGACAGCATCCCGTGTAGTTGAAAGCCCAGAACCGCGCCAAGGCACAGAACGGTGAGGAATTTGAGTAGTTTGAACATCAGCGGTCCTTGATATGCAGGGCGGCGGCACGCGCCTCCCAGCCTTTGGTTTCAAGCTCTGGTGTCAGGGATACATCTTGCGGCCAGCCAAGGCAAAGATAAGCGACAAGGGACCAGCCTTCGGGCGCATCCAGATCGCGTGACAATTGGTGGGGGTCAAGGATCGACACCCAACCAATGCCAAGCCCAAGCGTGCGGGCGTGCAGCCACATCAACGTAATCGCCCCGACCACGGAATAACGGCGCATCTCTGGCATGGTGCCCGCACCCAACCCCGCGCCCTTGGCCGTGTCGTCATCGCAGAAAATGGCGATATGTTCGGGCGCGTCCTGCATGCCCGACAGTTTGAGGCCTGCATAAAGTTCGGCCTTGTCGCCACTATACCCATCAAGGGCCTGCGCGTTTGCGGATTGGAAGTTTTGCAGCGCATTTGCGCGTGCGGTGTCTGAGCGGACGCGGATCACGCGCCAAGGTTCTGACAGGCCCACAGAGGGGGCGAGGGAGAGCGTAGAGAGACACTCGCTCACGAGCGCCTCGTCCACAGGGTCGGTTTTGAAGTGGCGCACGTCGCGGCGCCACTTCATCAGGTTGCCCAGTTCGGCACGGAATTCATCCGAGAATGCATGCATGCCGAGGCAGTCCTGATTATTCTGCCGCTGCTTCTTCTGCTGCGGGTGCTTCTTCGGCTGGTGCTGCTGCGGCTTCTGCTGCTGCGGCGGCCTTGTCGGCTTTCTCTTGTGCGCGCTCTTGGGCTTTCTTGCCCGGCGTGCCTTTGTTGGGGTTGTTACGCTCTTTCTTGGGGCGTGCGCCTGCGGCTTCCAGCATACGCTGAACACGCTCGGTTGGCTGCGCGCCTTCACCCAGCCAGTACTCGACCCGCTCCATGTTCATTTTGACGCGGTCTTCGCTGTCTTTGGGGAGCAGAGGCGCATATGTGCCCAGCTTTTCGATGTAGCGGCCGTCGCGTGGCATGCGGCTGTCCGCTGCAACGATACGATAGAAGGGGCGCTTTTTGGAGCCGCCGCGGGCGAGGCGAATTTTCATGGCCATGGTATTGATTTCCTTTTGGTTTTATCTTGTCACACCAGAGGTGCGCATTTGGTTAGGATTGATGTTGTTGGTGGTGCTGAATGACTTCAGCGATGATGAAGTTAAGAAACTTCTTGGCGAATTCGGGGTCCAGATCGGCCCGTTTCGCCAAATCTTCGAGCCGCGCAATCTGGCCCGCTTCGCGGGTGGGATCGGACGGGGGAAGGTCGTGTTCGGCTTTGAGTTTCCCCACAGCCTGTGTGTGTTTAAACCGCTCGCCCAGCGTGTAGACAAGGATCGCGTCGAGGCGGTCGATGCTGGCGCGGTGCTCGGAGAGCACTTCGGCAGCGCGTTGAACGGCGTCGGTCATGATGTCTCCTTGGGGTGGCGATAGATATGCGCTTCGTGACCCAAAAGGGTGCCAACGCGTTCCAGTGTTGCACCTAAACGCTCTGCCAAAGCGATAGAGCGCAGGTTGTCGGGAGCAATATAGCTGATCACCCCGTCCAGATTGTAATGTGTCGCGGCATAGCTGCGGGCAGCTTCCGCGGCTTCATAGGCCATGCCTTTGCCCTCGAAACCGTCGAATATATGCCAGCCCAGCTCGGGTTCTTCCCAGCCGTCATTATAGATCATGCCGACACGGCCAGCCGTCGCGCCGGTGGTGCGATCTTCCAGCATCCACATCCCATAGCCGCGCAGGGCCCAATGCCCGAAGGTGGCCAGAAATCCGCCCCAGTTGCGGATGCGCGGATAGGGGCCGCCCACCCATCTGGACCGCTCGGACGCGCCAAACGCCGCGAAAGCTTCGAAGTCGCTTTCGCGCGGGCCGCGCAGGATAAGCCGCTCCGTATTTATGACGGGGATCGTGATCACTTCTTCTTTCCGAAGCCTGACAGGCCCGCAGGCAATCCCATGCCGCCCATGCCGGGCAGTTTGCCGCCCATCTGTTTGGCAGCCGCTTCCAGCGCTTTGGGGTCCATGCCTTGGGCCATTGCAGCAGGGTCCATGCCTGCGCCGCCTTTACCCATCATTTGCTTCATCGCGGCTTTCATCATGCCGCCTTTGCCTTTGCCCATCTTCTTCATCACGTCGGACATCTGGCGCTGCATCTTCATCAGCTTGTTGAGGTCGGACACTTCCATGCCCGCACCTTTGGCGATGCGTTTCTTGCGGCTGGCTTGCAGCAGAGCAGGGTTGGCGCGTTCGCGTTTCGTCATCGAGTTAATGAGCGCGATCTGCTGTTGCAGGACTTTATCGTCAAGGCCTGCGTCCTCGACCTGTTTGGCCATTTTGCCCATGCCGGGCATCATGCCCATCATGCCTTGCATCCCGCCCATCTTGATCATCTGTTCCAGCTGCATTTTGAGGTCGTTCATGTTGAACTGACCCTTCGCCATGCGCTTCATCATCTTTTCGGCTTGCTCGGCCTCGATGGTTTCCTGCGCCTTCTCGACCAACGCAACAATGTCGCCCATGCCAAGAATACGGCCCGCGATCCGCTCAGGCTCGAACGTCTCGAGCGCGTCCATCTTTTCGCCAAGGCCGACATATTTGATCGGCTTGCCCGTCACCGCGCGCATCGACAGCGCCGCACCGCCGCGCCCGTCGCCGTCCATCCGCGTCAGCACAACGCCAGTGATGCCGATGCGCTGGTTGAAGTTGTCGGCGGTTTGCACCGCGTCCTGACCTGTCAGGCCGTCAACAACCAACAGCGTCTCGCGGGGCGTGACGACATCGCGCACGGCTTCGACCTGCGCCATCAGCTCTTCGTCGATGGACAGGCGGCCCGCGGTGTCGAGCATATAGACGTCATAGCCGCCAAGGCTTGCCTGGGTCTTGGTCCGTTTGGCGATCTGGACGGGGTTTTCGCCTTTGACGATCGGCAGCGTGTCGACGCCGATCTGCGTGCCAAGGATCGCCAACTGCTCCATCGCGGCGGGGCGGTTCACGTCGAGTGAGGCCATGAGCACGCGCTTGCCGTCTTTTTCCTTCAGACGTTTTGCCAGCTTGGCGGTGGTTGTCGTCTTACCGCCGCCCTGCAAGCCGACCATAAGAAGCGACGCGGGCGGGTTGTCGATCTTCAGCGCGCCCGGCTCTCCTTCACCGCGCAGCGTGTCGATAAGCGCGTCATGCACGATTTTGACGACCTGCTGACCGGGCGTGATGGATTTGGTGACGGCCTGGCCTGTGGCCTTGTCCTGCACGGCCTTCACAAAATCACGCGCAACCGGCAGCGAAACATCAGCCTCAAGCAGCGCAACGCGCACTTCGCGCAGGGCGGTTTTGACGTCTTCCTCTGACAGGGCGCCCTGTTTGGTCAGGCGGTCAAAGACACCAGAGAGGCGTTCGCTGAGATTTTCAAACATGGGCAGATGCCCCTTTCACGTCGGTTGCGGTGCGCCCAATGTAGGCCCCCCGCGAGAATACATCAAACATCGCCGCCCCTTTTCAAAAAGGCGCAAACCCATACGGTGTTGCCCCAGTGGGCGTAAAACGCTGACTGGGGGCGATCCTGAACAGGTCAGGACCGGAAGGCACTGCTTCCGGAGATTGCGTGGGATTTACGCCTGTCGCGGGCGCGAGTCAACCGTGCAGTGACTAACGGTCAGGGCGAGGTGGATTTGAGCCAGCTGTTAATCGCCTCTGCGGTGTTGGCTGCACTTGGGCCGGAAGAATAGACAGAGGTGACAGGATGCGTGGCTTGCGGGAATACCATCACCGCACGGTGGGTCTTTGCCGCGCCATATCGGCGATTACGGCCAGAGCGGCGGCGTTTGCGCCTGCCCGAGTTGTCCATCGTCTCTACGATCGCATGGTCCAGCCTATCCAGCGGCCAAGTCTGCGCGCTATAGCCCAGAAGCGTGCGTTTGCGCAGCTCGATCCGGTTGTTCGGGCGGTCCAGCACCAGCTGTACGCGGCGCACAAATACGATTGTGAAAACCACGCCAAAGAACAGCCCCGCAAAGATAAACACACTCCCCATCCACGCGCCTGCCGCGACTATCACAACGCCGACACTGACAAAGGTGAGAGCAAAGAGGATCACGATGATCGCAAGGGGGAGGGGGTTATTCTCGATGATCAGATGATCGGGGATATTGCGGGTGATTTTCATCGCAGCATTTTGCGGGACGGTAGCAGCGGTGTCAAAGCAGCGGACAAGCAGCGCCTTGCAATTTTGCACAAAGGGGCGAATACACTTGGTATAATGTTCGCAGATGCACAGGGTACGCATGGAGAATTGGGACGAGGTGCGCACCGCCTATCAGGTAGCGCGGATGGGAACGGTCAGCGGTGCGGCGGAAAAGCTGGGCGTGCATCACGCCACGGTCATCCGTCACGTAGATGCGCTTGAACAACGGTTGGGCATAAAGCTGTTCCAGCGCCATGCCCGCGGCTATACCCCGACCGAAGCAGGGGCCGACCTGTTGCGCGTGGCCCAAGCGACCGAAGACCAGTTGGGGCAGTTATATAGCCGGATCAAGGGGCAGGGCACCGAGGTGTCGGGCGATCTGGTCGTGACGTCCCTTGTCGCATTGGCCCCGCGCATCACGCCTGCGCTTACGGCCTTTCAACAGCAATACCCCGATGTGATTGTCCGCTACCTCACGGGCAACAGGCTGTTCCGTCTGGAATACGGCGAGGCCCATGTGGCCGTGCGCGCAGGATCCGCGCCAGAGCAGCCCGACAATGTCGTCCAATCCCTAACGGATATGGCGGTCGGGCTCTATGCCTCAAAAAGCTATGTTGATCTCTACGGCATTCCCAACAGCATCGAGGATTACGCCGCGCACCGTTTTGTCGGGTATGAGGACGCCGAGACGCGGGCCCCCTTCCACCAATGGCTTGCGAGTAAAGTGCCGCGCGACAATATCGTGTTTCGCAGCAACGATACGACAGCCATGTCGCTGGCGGTGATTGCAGGGGCGGGCATCGGGTTTATGCCCCCGCAAGAGGCGGCGGCCCTGCCTGATCTGGTGCAGATCTCGGCGCCACAGCCGGAATGGTCGGCGCCTTTGTGGTTGGTTACCCATGTAGATTTGCACCGCACCAGCAAAGTGCAGGCCCTGCTGCAATTCCTGAAGGCTCGCGTCAAAGAAGGAATGCTATAGGATGACGCCGCAGGCACAGGGGCATCTTGCGATGCTGGTGTTCTCGGCGCTGGTTGCGGGGTCGTTCTCGCTTGGTGGGATGGTCGCGAATGAAATCGCGCCGCTTGCGCTGAATGCAATCCGGTTTGTGATTGCGGGGGGCGTTGTGGGCGCGTTTGCGATGGCGACCACGGGCATCCCGCGCAGCGCCCTGGCCGCGCCTTGGCGGTACGCTTTGCTGGGTGGCTTGTTTGCGATCTATTTTGTGCTGATGTTCGAGGGGCTAAAGACTTCGCCCCCTGTCAGTTCGGCGGCGGTGTTCACATTGGTGCCCGCGATGTCGGGCGTGTTCGGCTGGTTCTTGCTGCGCCAGCGTATGACGCCGCGCATGGCACTGGCGCTGACGATCGGGGGATTGGGCGCGCTTTGGGTAATCTTTCGCGCCGATATGGCTGCGATCCTTGCGTTTGATGTGGGTCGTGGCGAGGTGATCTTTTTCTTCGGCTGCATTGCCCACGCCCTCTATACGCCGCTGGTGCGCAAGCTGAACCGCGGCGAGACGGCAGTGGTGTTCTCGTTCGGGGTGTTGGTTGCGGGGGCGCTTTGGCTGATAATGGTCGGGGCGGGCGATATTGCCGCAACCGATTGGAGCGGGCTGCGGCCGCTGGTCTGGGTCACGATCCTGTATGTGTCGATCTGCGCCAGCTCGATCACCTTTGTCCTCGTGCAATTTGCCACGCTGCGCCTGCCTTCGGCCAAGGTGATGGCCTACACCTACCTCGTGCCCAGTTGGGTCATCGGTTGGGAGGCGGCGCTGGGCAATCCTCTGCCGCCTGTGATGATTGTCGCGGGGATCGCACTGACAGTGCTGGCGCTTCTCATGCTGTTGCGGGACGAGGGCGGTAAATAATAAGTTACCGAGGGCGGAACTATTTTGCGCGGACCGGCGTTACCTTCCCATATCAAATGTGAAGGAAGCAACATGCGTAACATTATTTATCTCGTCGGCCTTGTGGTCATCGTACTGGCAATCGTTCAGTTCGTTCTGTAACTGCCCACCCGCTTAGTTGCGATCAAAGAGGAGCCTTCACGGGCTCCTCTTTTACGTTTGGGGGTCGGTGGTGTCCGACAGCTCGGCCTTCAAGAACCGCTCGAACGCGTCAAGGTTCACAGGCTCGAACTGCCCGAACCCCTGCATCCAGACAGAGGCGGCCCGCATGGCGTCCGGCTCCAGCTTGCACCATTTCACGCGTCCGCGTTTTTCCTGGGTAATCAGACCTGCTGCGGTCAGCACCGTCAGGTGTTTGGAAATCGCGGCCAGCGACACGTCAAACGGCTCTGCCACATCGGTGACGGCCATATCGTCCTCCAGCAGCATCGCAAGGATCGCACGCCGCGTCGGATCGGCCAGTGCTGCAAAGGTTGTATCAAGGGTGGCTACCATAGCCCGTGCATAGCGCCGATCGGGGCAGGGGGGAAGCGTGCGCGTGCGACAATCAACCGAATGGTTGAATAACGATTGAGGGCTTTGAGGGCCGATTTTGGCGCACCCGCGAATCCTGTTCGTAGAAATTACCACGGAATTTCAAGTAATTAACCAGCGCTCGGATCGCGTTGACTCGGGGTTTACCCCGCATTAAGTATGCCGCAACACATCCCAAGCGGGGGCGCAGAAGTGGACGAGCACGATCGCAAGGCAGAGATGGCCGAGATCAAGGCACGGATTGCAGCTGCAAAGGGTTTGCAAGAACCCAAGCCGCGGGTGGATGAGCATTATTCCCAAGCCCAGATGGCATGGCGGATGGTGATAGAGCTGGTGGCCGGTCTTGGGATCGGTTTCGGCATCGGATACGGGCTGGATCTGTTCTTTGGAACGCTGCCCATATTTATGGTGCTGTTTGTTATGTTGGGCCTCGCGGCCGGAGTGAAAACGATGCTCCGTTCCGCGCAGGAAATGCAGGACAAGAAGCTGGCAGACGAAAACGAGACGCCCCAAGGGGCAGATGACACACAACCCGTTTCTTCGGGTGAGCAAAGCTAAGGGGCCGCATCATGGCATCAGATACAGGCGCAGAGACAGGCGGTTTGGTCTTTCACCCGATGGATCAGTTCATCGTATCGCCCCTGACGGGCGATGGCCCTGTGCAGTGGTTCACTTTCACGAACGCCGCGCTTTGGACGATCTTTGCTGTGATCGCGGTGTTCTTGCTGCTGGTGGTGTCCACCTCCAAGCGCTCTGTAATTCCTGGCCGTATGCAGTCGGTTGCCGAACTGGCCTATGGTTTTGTTTACAAGATGGTCGAAGACATCTGCGGTAAAGAAGGGGTCAAGTACTTCCCCTATATCATGACGCTGTTCATGTTTATCGTTTGCGCCAACTTCCTCGGCCTGATCCCGACAGCCTTCACGCCCACCTCCCACTTTGCCGTGACCGTTGTTTTGGCTTTTGCTGTGTTCATCGTTGTTACCGTTCTGGGTTTTGTGAAAAACGGCGCAGGCTTCCTGAGCTTGTTCTGGGTGGCCTCTGCGCCCCTCGCGCTGCGCCCTGTTCTGGCGGTGATCGAGCTTATCTCGTATTTCGTGCGCCCCGTTAGCCACTCCATTCGTTTGGCAGGCAACGTTATGGCGGGCCACGCCGTTATCAAAGTTTTTGCGGGCTTTGCAGCACTGGTTGCTGTGTCGCCTGTCGCGATCCTCGGGATCACGGCGATGTACGGTCTGGAGGTCCTCGTGTCCTTCATTCAGGCGTATGTCTTCACGATCCTGACGTGTGTGTACCTCAAGGACGCACTTCACCCACACCACTAACGACTGGGTGCAGGCGTCTGCCTGTCCCACCTTATCTAACTTCCAACGCATAGGAGAATATCATGGAAGGCGAACTCGCACACATCGGCGCAGGTCTGGCAGCAATCGGTTCCGGCGCAGCCGCAATCGGGGTTGGTAACGTTGCAGGTAACTACCTCGCAGGCGCATTGCGCAACCCATCCGCAGCTGCGTCGCAGACTGCAACACTCTTCATCGGCATCGCCTTTGCAGAAGCTCTGGGGATCTTCGCATTCCTCGTAGCCCTTCTGCTGATGTTCGCTGTTTAAGAACTGACGACACTTCCTATGCTGGGGGCGGCGTGCATGTCGCGCCGCCCTCAAGGCAAAGGGAATTACCACCTCCCCCTCGTGGGAGCAGATGTTTTGACAGGAGGCCGAAATGGCAACTGAAACTGCAACAGGCGCTGCGGAAGCTTCCAGCGGCGGCATGCCACAGCTGGATTTTTCCACTTGGGGTAACCAGATTTTCTGGCTCGTCCTTGCGCTGATCGCTATCTACCTGATCCTGTCACGCATCGCATTGCCCCGTATCGCGGCCATTCTGGCAGAGCGTCAGGGCACAATCAGCAATGACATTGCTGCTGCCGAAGATCTGCAAGCCAAGGCCGTTGACGCCGAAGCCGCATATGACAAAGCGCTGGTTGACGCCCGCGCCGAGGCACAGCGCATCATCGCCGTTGCAAAGGCCGATATGCAGGCCGATCTGGACGCTGCAATCGCAATGGCCGACACGGAAATCGCAGCCAAGTCTGCGGAATCCGAAGCAGCCATCGCTGAAATCCGCGCCGGTGCCGTTGCCAGCGTGAAAGCAGTGGCAAAAGATACAGTCAAAGAAATCGTTTCAGCGATGGGCGGTAAGGCAGACGCCAAGACCATCACCGCCGCTGTAACCGCACGGATGAAAGGATAACGTCATGCGTATCGCACTCACATCCGTATTCGCCCTGACGGGCGCCACACCTGCGCTGGCCGCTGGTGGTGGTATCAGCCTCGAGAACACAGACTTCGTCGTGTTCCTTGGTCTGGTCGTCTTCATCGGCATCCTGTTCTATTTCAAAGTGCCGTCCCTCTTGGGTGGTATGCTGGACGGCCGCGCCGAAGGCATCAAATCCGAGATCGACGAAGCGCGCAAATTGCGCGAAGACGCGCAGACTTTGCTGGCCTCTTACGAGCGTAAGCAAAAAGAAGTGCAAGAACAGGCCGACCGCATTGTCGCCGCAGCCAAAGAAGAAGCCGCAGCTGCAAGCACCCAAGCCCAGGCGGATCTTGCCAAATCGGTCGAACGTCGCCTTGCCGCTGCACAGGAACAAATCGGTTCCGCCGAAGCTGCCGCAATCAAAGAGGTCCGTGACCAAGCCGTACAAATCGCCGTTGCCGCGTCCCGCGACATCATCGGCGCTCAGATGACCGCGAAGGAAGGCAATAGCCTGATCGACGCCGGCATCGCCCAAGTGGATAGCAAACTCCACTAAGCGGCACACAGGCCAAGTTTTAGAACCCCGTCAGAGATGGCGGGGTTTTTTCGTGTCTGGCCTCTTTGCATTTTCGGCCAGCCCGTGTTTCAAGGCAATATGACCCTTCGCCCTGCAACCCTCGCCGACGCGTCCAGCATTGCGGCCCTGTCATTGGAGGTCTGGGTTGGCACCTATCAGAGGGCGGGGATCAGCGGGTTCTTCGCCGATTATGCGCTGGCGGAATTTACAACGGCCAAAACCGCTCAGCTGTTGATGGACTCCGCGCAAATCATTGTCGTTTCCCAAAACGCCGATGGCATCGACGGCGTGATGCGCCTTACGGTGGATCATGGCGGTACGATCACCGGATGTGACGGCCCCGAAATCGCCACGCTCTATGTCCAGCCACGTCACCACGGCAAGGGGATCGGCCAGCGGTTGCTGCAAGCAGCGTGTGAGGAAAGCCGCCAGCGGGGTGCGACATCACTCTGGCTCACCACCAATGCGCAGAACGATCCCGCGATTGCGTTCTACCTGTCGCAGGGGTTTACCCAGATCGGTGAGACGGATTTCCGTATTGGCGACGCACGGTATCTCAACAACATCTACCGGCTTGCACTGGGCTAGCTCTGGTCGCGCTCATGATCGAGCCGTTGACGTGCCACGGCCTCGTGCCGCTCGGCACGTTGGTGATCCAGCAAGGCGCGTTCGACATAGTCCAGATGCCCCTCGACCGCCGCGCGGGCGCCAGGCGCATCGCGTGCCAAAAGCGCGTCATGGATAGCACGGTGTTGGTCCATCAGATCGGCGCGGTTGGTTTGCTGTTTGAACATGATCTGGCGGTTGTAGAACACACCACTACGCAGCAGCTCGTACATTGACCGCATCATATGCAGCATCACGACATTATGGCTCGCCTCGACGATGGCCATGTGGAACTGCGCATCCAGCGCCGCGTCGTCTTCTGGTGTCTGGTTTGCTTTGCCCTGCTGCATCTTGGCGAAAATCTCGCTGATCACCGCCAGATCGGTATCAGAGCCCAACCGCGCTGCACGCTCGGCTGCCAACCCCTCCATGTCACGACGGAAGGCGATATAGTCGATCGCGGCTTCGTCATGGCGGGCAAACAGGGCCGCCAGCGCGGGGGAGAATGCCGAGCTCAATTCATTGGCCACAAAAATACCCGCGCCTGCTTTGGCGCTGAGCAAGCCTCGCTCCTGAAGTTGCACAATTGCGTCTCGCAGAGACGGGCGCGAGACGCCCAAGCGTTCTGCCAATTCGCGCTCCGACGGCAGGCGACTACCGGGTTGCAAGATTCCTCGCAGGATCAGCTCTTCGACCTGTCGCACAACAGCAGAGGAGAGTTTTTCCGGCGTGATCGGGTGAAAGGGCATGAGGTCTCCAATGATTGGTAAAAATATATGACCAATTCATCGGCTCCGCAAGGCCGCGCCTGTTAACCGAACGTTAACCAAGGTGGCGCCATTGTTTGGGTATGTACATGCAAGTTTTCATTGTTGCCTTTATGTTGGCGGGCTGCGCAGCCGCGGGGCCGCAGTTTCGGGGCCTGCCTGCGACAACCGTGACCGTCGATGGGTCCACCTTTGATGTCCGCGTCAGGGATAACAGGGCAGAGGCGATCCGCACCAATGCTGAATACGCGCCCCGCTTTGGCCCCATCCGCGCCCGTGCGGGCAAGGCGATGGCCTTGGTCAGCGGCTGCGAGGTGAAAGAAGTGCGCGGTGATCAGGCGCAAGCCATCGGAATACTGAAATGCGGTAAGCGATCGCGCCATGTCCCGATGCAGCCCCTCGCGCTTGATTGCGTGCCTGTACGCGGGACAGAGGTGGCGCAACTCGGCGGTAGCCGCATTGAAATCTCGTGTGATCCCGCCCTATAGCCGCAATATCTTGGGGATAACTCGCGCATTGCCGCTGTAGGTTGTGGGGCGCTGTTGACAGGTTGGGGGCTGTACCGTCACTTAACGCAGTGGCACGGAATCACTTTGCAGGCGGTATATGCGCTTTTCGAAACTCAGGCTGACAGGCTTCAAAAGCTTTGTTGACCCCACCGACCTGATCATCGCCGATGGTCTTACAGGCGTTGTGGGGCCAAACGGCTGTGGGAAATCGAATTTGCTGGAAGCGCTGCGTTGGGTGATGGGTGAAAACCGCCCCACCGCGATGCGGGGCGGCGGGATGGAAGATGTGATCTTTGCCGGTGCGGCCACGCGGCCCGCCCGTAATTTCGCCGAGGTGTCGCTCCAGATCGACAATTCAGAGCGGCTGGCCCCTGCGGGGTTCAACGACAGTGACACGCTGGATATTGTGCGGCGCATCACCCGTGATGTAGGCAGCGCGTACAAGGCGGCGGACAAGGACGTGCGGGCGCGGGATGTGCAAATGCTGTTTGCCGATGCGTCTACTGGTGCGCATTCGCCCGCCTTGGTGCGGCAGGGCCAGATCAGTGAGTTGATCAATGCCAAGCCCAAGAACCGCCGCCGTATTCTGGAGGAGGCCGCGGGCATCTCGGGTCTCTATGCCCGCCGTCACGAGGCAGAGCTGAAGCTGAACGGGGCCGAGACGAATCTGGCCCGCGTGGATGATGTGATCGAACAGCTCGCGGCGCAGCTGGCCCAACTGGCACGGCAGGCACGGCAGGCCGCGCGGTATCGCGATATCGGTGATCAGCTACGCCGGTCCGAGGGGATGTTGCTATACCGCCGCTGGCGCGAGGCCGACGATGCACGGGCCACCGCCGAGGAAGAACTGCGGGCCCGTGTTGCCGCCGCAGCGCAGGCCGAAGCGCTTGTGCGGACCAGCGCCAAGGCACGGCAGACGGCAGAGGATGCCTTGCCTGCTCTGCGCGAAGAAGATGCGATTGCGGCGGCGGTTGTGCAGCGGCTGGTGGTGCAACGCGACACGCTGAGCGATCAGGAAAGCCGCGCCACTGCGCTTATTGAAACCCTTCAGGGCCGCATCACGCAACTGACCCGCGATATTGAGCGTGAAGGCGGGCTAAACCGCGATGCGGGCGAGACGATTGCGCGGTTGGAGTGGGAGCAGACCGAGCTTGGCAAAGCGGGCAAAGGTCACGGCCCTGCGCTGGAAGCCGCTGCCCAAGCCGCCCGAGATGCTGCTGCAGTTTTGCAGACCCGTGAACAGGAGCTGGGGGAGCGGACCGAGGATGTGGCCCGCCTTGCCGCGCGCTATGGCTCGGCCGAGCGATTGTTGGACGACAGCCGCAAAACCCAAACGAAATCCGAATCCGATGCCGAGCGCGCTCGCGAGGCCGTCGCGACAAGTGAGGCGGCGCTGGCCAAGGCCGCCAGTGATTTTGACGCAGCGACTGTGGCCGAAAATGCAGCGGTTGCGGCGGCGGCGGCTGCGGATGAGGCGCTGAACAAAGCCGAAGAGGCCCGCGCCCAGACCCAATCGCGCGAGGCAGATGCACGCGGCGAGCGGTCCGAGGCCGAGGGAGAAATGAACGCACTGCGGGCCGAGACAACGGCGCTTGCGAAACTGGTAGAGCGTGACACGGCAGAGGGTGGGCAGATCCTTGACCGTTTGCAGGTTGAGCACGGGTTTGAAAAAGCGCTGGGTGCGGCGTTGGCAGATGACCTGCGCGCACCCGAGGTGGAGGCCGATGGCCCCTCTGGCTGGTCCACGCTGGCCGCTTATGCGCAGGTCCAACAGCTGCCTGACGGGGTCACGGCGCTGACCAATCATGTCTCTTGCCCCGATGTTCTGGGGCGCCGCATGGGGCAGATCGGTCTGGTCGATGCGGATGATGGCCCGCGCTTGCAGGCAGCCCTGCAACCGGGTCAGCGCCTTGTCTCGCTTGAGGGGGATTTGTGGCGCTGGGACGGGTTTCGCGCGTGGGCCGAGGATGCACCATCCGCCGCTGCGCTGCGTCTGCAACAGCTCAACCGTTTGGAAGTCCTGAAGCAATCGCTGGAACAAGCCAGCCAGCGGGCCGAAGGGGCGCGTGCAGCGCATGAGAGCCTGACAGCGCAATTGGCCGCGCAGACCGAAGACGACAAACGCGCCCGCGAGGCGCGCCGTGATGCCGACAGGATGGTCGCCGACGCGGGCCGTGCGCTGAGCCGTGTAGAGGCCGACCGCAATCTCGCCGCAGGGCGTCTGGAAAGCCTTGGCCTTGCCGTGACCCGCCACGAAGAAGAGGCGATGGGCGCACGGGCGCGGGTGCTGGAGGCCGAGCGGGCCTTGGCTGATCTGGGTGATCTGGGTGAGGCGCGTGCCTCGGTTGAGGATGTTCGCATGACCGTCGAAGCGGCCCGCATCACGATGATGTCGCGCCGTTCCCACCATGACGAGCTGCGCCGTGAGGGTGAGGCGCGGCTGAAGCGCTCTCAGGAAGTGACCAAGGAGCTGAGCGGCTGGCGGCACCGGTTGGAGACCGCCGAAAAACGCAGTGCCGAATTGGTGGAGCGCAAGGAAACCTCCGAGGCGGAGCTGAAAGAGGCAAGCGCCGCGCCGCTTGAGATTGCTGCAAAGCGCGATGAATTGGGCTTGGAAATCACAAAGTCCGAGGCACGGCGTGCGGAAGCAACGACCAAGCTGAGCACAGCAGAGGATGTCCTGCGCGACACCACTTTGGCCGAGCGCGAAGCGGAGCGTGCGGCATCAGAGGCGCGTGAGGCGCGGGCTCGCTCTGAGGCGCGTAGCGATGCCGCGAAAGAGACAGTCGCCGCCGCAGCCGAGCGGATTGCCGAAGACCAGCAGCTAACCCCGAACCAGTTGCTGACGCAGTTAGAGGTAAACCCCGATCAGATGCCCGGCGCCGATACGTTAGAGGCGGATGTGAACCGTCTCAAGCGCCAGCGCGATGCCTTGGGTGCCGTGAACCTGCGTGCCGAGGAAGACGCCAAGGAAGTGCAGGAAGAGCACGACAATCTGGTCACCGAGAAGGCCGACCTTGAGGAAGCGATCAAGACGCTGCGCTCGGGCATTGCCAGCCTGAACCGTGAGGGCCGCGAGCGTTTGCTGACCGCGTTCGAGCAGGTGAACTCCAACTTCTCTTTGCTGTTCACCCATCTGTTCGGCGGTGGCGAGGCCAATCTGGTGATGGTCGAATCCGACGATCCGTTGGAAGCGGGCCTTGAGATCATGTGCCAACCGCCCGGCAAGAAGCTTAGCACGCTGAGCCTGTTGTCGGGGGGGGAGCAGACGCTGACCGCGATGGCGCTGATCTTTGCCGTGTTCCTTGCTAACCCTGCGCCGATCTGTGTGCTGGACGAGGTCGACGCGCCGTTGGATGACGCCAACGTCACGCGGTTCTGTGACCTGCTGGACGAGATGTGCCGCCAGACCGATACGCGCTTCCTGATCATCACGCACCATGCCGTCACGATGGCGCGGATGGACCGTTTGTTCGGCGTGACAATGGCGGAGCAGGGCGTAAGCCAGCTTGTCTCGGTTGATCTTAAAAAGGCGGAAACGCTGGTGGCGTGATCAGGTGCGGGCGGCTTGGGCCAGCATGTCTGACGCCGCCTCCAGATCACGGCGCAGCCTGCCGCGCATCGCCTCCGTATCGCCACGCAAAATGGCCGAGGGGTGAACGGTGATAAGAACTGGCAAGCCTTCAAGGCTTTGCTCGATCTGCCCGCAGCGGGGCATTAGCGGCGCGTCATTTCCCGTAAGCGCCCGCGCCGCAGTCGCCCCCAGTGCGATGATCAGGACGGGTTGAACCTGTGTGATTTCGCGGCTGAGCCAAAAGCGGCAGGCGTCAACCTCGGTCTTGTTCGGGCTTTGATGGATGCGCCGTTTGCCGCGTGGCGTGAATTTGAAATGCTTCACGGCGTTGGTGACGTAAGCGGTGTTTCGGTCCAGCCCCGCGTCCGCCGCCACGCGGTCAAACATCTGCCCTGCGGGGCCTTCAAAGGGCCGCCCGCTCAGGTCTTCGGTGTCGCCGGGTTGTTCGCCTACGATCATCAGGCGGGCATCTGTGGGGCCCGCGCCCAACACCGCTTGGGTCGCGGTTTTGGCCAAGGGGCAGCGGGTGCAGCCTTGGATGTCGTCGGGTTCGGCGCGTTCGGGCAGGCGGTTCAGGATACGCTGCGCTTGCGGTGAGGGCAGGGTTGGTGCCTCGCGTTGCATCTGCTCTACACGGGCCTGCGCACCCGCGATCAGGCCGGGGATCAGATCGGCCTCTGGCAGGTTCTTCCAGTATTTCTTGGGCATCTCCGATTGCATCGCCTTGATCTTGAGGCGTGCAGGATTGAAGATATTGGCGTAATAGGTGCGCCACAGCTCCTCTGTCTCGTCGCTGAGGTCCAGCCGGCTGTTGGTGCCGACCTCGTGGGACAGGGTGCCCCCCTCAAACCGCGTTGTCATCTCGGGCGTGACGATGACCCAATCCATATCGCCAAAGCGGCGGTTGAAGAAGCTGGCGATGAGTTCCTCTATGCGGTGATCCGGCTCGAACCAGCTGATGAACTGGCGGCGGTTGGCGCCTTGGGGCGTGACATCGCGGAAGCGGACGAAAGCTTTCATCTTGTGCATGTCGCGGCGAATGTTCTTGGCCCACACCTCCAGCTGTTGGACCTGTGGATCGGCGCGGTTGCTCAGCAGGCGCGGCGTGTCGCGACACCGCAGCAGCACACGATAAAGCAGGTCATGCACCCCCGCCGTGCGGTTGGCGCAAACCAGTTTGGCCAGTTGAGGAAAGGTGGCAGGCACCGTCATTTCGCCCGCAGGGGGCAAGGGGGTGTCCGCGTCAAAGAGGCCCTGCGCCTCCCCCTCCATCCGCCATGTGACGGCATCGGCGGGGACGCCATTGCTACACAGCGCCCGCGCCGCATCGCGCCACGCGGCATAGGTGCCAAGGCGGGGCAGGGTGACGGAGTACACTAAAGCAGGCTCAGCTGTTCGGGCGGCGGCGCAAAACGTGCGCGCAGGTTGGCCGCATCCGTCAGCCCGCCCGGAGACCAGTCACGGGTCGTGATGAAGGGCTTGGCCTTTTGCACCAGCGCGCCGATCCGTTTGAGATCGCCAAACCCCAACGACCCGCTGCGCCGTGCCGACAGGATGCGGGCGACGGATTTGGTGCCGAACCCCGGCACCCGCAACAGCATATCGCGCGACGCGGTATTCACATCCACCGGAAAGACCTGACGGTTGGCCAGCGCCCATGCCAGTTTTGGATCAATCTCAAGGTCCAGCATCCCGTCCGTCGCAGCGGAGGCGATTTCATCGGCTTGGTAGCCGTAAAACCGCAGCAGCCAATCGGCCTGATACAGGCGATGTTCCCGCGCCAGCGGTGGCTTGATCAGGGGCAGGGCGGCCGCGCTGTCGGGGATGGGCGAGAAGGCGGAATAATAGACCCGCTTGAGCTTGTAAGAGCTATAAAGCCGCGTGGAGCTGTCGAGGATCGTCGCGTCATTGGCCCCGTCTGCCCCCACAATCAATTGCGTGCTTTGCCCGGCGGGCGCGAATTTCGCAGCGCGGCGGCCCGTGTGCGTACGTTCCTTGGCCGCTTGTTTGCGCAGCTCGACCCGCCCCATGGCGCGGCGGATTTCCGAGGGGTTCTTTTCGGGCGCGTAGGCTTTGATGCCCTGATCGGTTGGCAGTTCGATGTTCATCGACAGACGGTCCGCCAGCAGGCCCGCCTCTTCGATCAACTCTGGGCTCGCGTCGGGGATGGTTTTTAGGTGGATGTAGCCGCGAAAGTGGTGGTCATTGCGCAGGCTGCGGGCGATGCGGACCATGTCGGCCATCGTGTCGTCAGGGCTTTTGATGATGCCTGACGACAGGAACAACCCTTCGATATAGTTGCGGCGGTAGAACTCCGTTGTCAGATGCACGACCTCTTCCACGCTGAACCGTGCGCGGGGCACCTGAGACGAGACGCGGTTGATGCAATAGGCGCAATCGTAGATGCAGAAATTCGTCATCAGGATTTTCAGCAAGCTGATGCAGCGCCCGTCGGGCGCATAGGCATGGCAGATGCCCGAGCCTTCGGTGCTGCCCAATCCCGTTCCATCCGCGCTGTTGCGTTTGGATGTGCCCGAGGACGCGCAGCTTGCATCATATTTCGCCGCATCGCTAAGCAGGGCGAGTTTTTCTTTAAGAGTCAATTTTGCCATAATGTTCTTGTAACGTTCTCATCGTAATGATGGCAAGGAATTTGGGGGCGGAAAATTTCTTTTCACTGCGACGGAACAGCGCGGGCAGAAGTGTGTTAGAGTTTTATGATGAAACACATACTCACCGCTCTCACCATTGCATTGCCCACAACTGTTGCCGCCGAAGAAGTTGGCAATGTCGACGTGGACTGGCTTGGCAATGACCTGATCATCGAGGCGCTGGCCGACCCTGATGTCGAAGGCGTTACCTGTCACGTCACGTATTTTGAACGCGGCCTTATCGACCGTCTGCAAAAGGGAGATTGGTTCGAGGATCCGTCGAACTCCTCAATCTCGTGCCGTCAGACGGGGCCGATCACGATCGGCGATATTGAGCGGGACGAGGAGGGCGAGGATGTGTTCACGAAAAGCCGTTCGATCATTTTTAAATCCATCAAGATCAAGCGCATATTTGACGAAAAGAACCAGACGTTGATCTATATCAGTCACGCGCGTGATGTGCAGAACGGTTCGGCCAAGATGTCGATGTCGACTGTGCCGCTGTACCAGCCAGAGTAAATCCGCCTGTCCCATCGCACTTTGCGGATCGGATATTGCGACTTTGACCTAATGCGTTAGCATACGAAAAAACCCACAGAATAAACGGGGCAGCAGTATGCAACTTTCACGACGAACTTTTGGTTTGGGCCTTGGCGCTCTGACGCTTTCAGGATGCGGTGGCGGTGCGACGTCTACGCGCAGCGCGGCATCAGCGGGCGGTTTGCCTGCTGATCTGCGGCCCACACCCAACGCAGGCTACGACGCGTGGGTGGCCAGCTTTCGCAGCCGTGCATCGACGCGGGGGATAACGTCCTCTACGCTGAACGCAGCATTCCGCGGAACAGGCTATTTGCCCGGATGTGTCAAACGCGACCGCAACCAGACAGAATTCAAACGCAGCCTCGAAGACTATCTGTCCATAGCCACCTCGGACGAGCGTATATCAAAGGGCCGTGCGGCGTTCTCGCGCCATCGCAGTACGCTTCAAACCCTTGAGGGGCGCTACGGTGTCGACGCCGAGATTATCTGCGCGATCTGGGGTCTTGAGAGCTTTTTCGGAGAGCGGCGCGGCAATGTGCCTGTCATCTCGGCGACTTCGACGCTGGCCTATGACGGACGGCGCGGAGCGTTCTTCGAAAAGCAGCTGATGGCGGCACTGAAGATTGTGCAAAACGGAGATATACCGGCCAGCCGCATGACGGGATCATGGGCGGGTGCGATGGGGCATACGCAATTCATCCCCACCTCTTATCAGGCGTTTGCCGTTGATTTCACCGGCGACGGACGCCGCGACATCTGGTCCGAGGATCCAACAGATTCGTTAGCCTCGACCGCGGCATACCTCAAGCGGAACGGCTGGCAGCGTGGCACCCGCTGGGGCGGCGAAGTCGGCAATGGCGCACCGCAAGGCAGCATTATCCAGCCCCAACGCGGCGGGCCGCGCTTTGCCGTGACACGCAATTTCCGTGCGATCAAACGCTACAACAACTCGGATGCATACGCGATTGGGGTGGGGCATCTGGCCGACCGGATCGGTGGCGCGGGACCGCTGCGCGGCAGTTTCCCGCCTGACGCAAACGGGCTGACGAAGGACGACCGCATCGCGGTGCAAAAACGTCTGACCGCCAAGGGTTTCGATACAGGTGGGGCTGATGGTGTGATCGGGCCGAACAGCGAAAAGGCCATCTCTGCCTATCAGCAGCGTAACGGTCTGTCTGTGACGGGCAAGCCTTCGCAAGCCTTGCTGCGGCACTTGGGCTGATCCAAATTTCCCCAGCGCGGTTGCCTGTCGCGCTGGGGATTGTTTCCGCAATTGGTGCGATGCAGGCCGTTTTGCACTGCGCGGCAAGTTCCCTTATCGCGTGTATGTCCCTAATTTTAATGGTTCTTTCGTCTGCGGCCACAGTTCCGCCCCTTTTCCCGATTATCGCCGATTTGAATACAATGGCGATCGGGCTCGAAATGCGTAAAACTGTTCCTCTTCTTTTGGCGGCCACTTTTCTGACAGTAGCGGCGTGTGGGCACACACCTGCCTCCCACTCCAGCAGGTCGGCAAGCGCGCCTTTGGCTTTTGTCGAAAGTGGTAACCGGATGGACGCACAGGCCCAATCGCTCAGCGATATGTCACGGCGGATCGTTGTGCAGACCACGTTGAAGGGGGCGGGCATTGGCGCTGCCGTGGGCTGCGGTCTTGTTGTTGTCTCGGCGGGGAATGCAAAGAACTGCGTGGCCGCTGCGGCGGCGGGGGCGGCAGGGGGTGCTTTGATCGGTCGTGCGGCCGGCAAGAAAAAGGTCGCACGCGAGATGTCGTCGATCTCTCCCAGTGCGGTTGTGCGGACGCTGCGCAAGACAAACGACCAAATGGCATTGATAGAGACTTCGCTGCCCGCGCGCCTTGCCGCCCAAGACGAGGCCTTGTCCCGACTGGACATGCAACGCGCTACCGGACAGGTAGACAATGCCGCATATGCAAAGGCGCACGCCAGCATCGCAGCAGAGCGCCAAGCGATTGCAAGCGCCCTGATTGAAACGCAACGCCATGCGCAACAGGCTGCCTCAAACCTGCGGGCAGCGAAAAGCAAAGGCCAGTCCGGTCTTGATTGGCACATTGGCGCTTCTGACCGTTTGGCGCGGCAGGCCAGCTCTGCGCGGTCCGGCATTTCGCTTTTGTAGGCGGGGTCGGATAAAAACCGGGCAAAGAGGTGTGGCGGCACGTAAACTAGGGAAATCTGTTTCAATCATGCCTGTGGTGCGGGGCGGCGGTCCGATTTTTTCCTGAAATCGGAACGTATTTCTGAATTTGCAGGCTGAAACGCCTTTTTATACCTTGGCTTGTCGTTGACAATTGGTCTGCCACGCACGACCTCCCCTATAACAGAAAAGGGGACTGCTATGTTGCTCGAACAATTTGACTGGGGCCTTGATGCCCGCGTGCTGCAAATCCTGTTTGCGCTGGGCCTTGGGCTGGTGTTGGGCGTTGCGGCGCAGATCACGCGGTTTTGCTTGCGCCGTGTCGTCAGCCCTGATGCGGCGGACCGTGGTCAGGCGGGCGCTGTCTGGCTGACCGCGCTGGCCGCTGCGATTGCGGGCTTTATGGTGGCGAATGCCACAGGCCTGGTTGCGCTGGAGGGGCACCGCTACCTTAGCTCTTCTGTCCCTGTTGCCGCGATTGTGCTGGGTGGTTTGATGTTCGGGGCGGGCATGATGCTGACACGGGGGTGCGCGTCGCGCCTGACTGTATTGGCGGGTACGGGCAACCTGCGGGCTGTGGCGGTATTGGCCGTGTTTGCCATCGTCGCACATGCCACACTGAAGGGTGTGTTGTCGCCTCTGCGCACCGCAATCGGCGGCCTGACGGTCGAGATGCCGTTTGGCACGCTGTATGATGTCCCCGCAGTTCCTGTTTTGCTGAGCGCGGCTTTGGCGCTGGTTGCGGCCTTTGTCATTATGAGTACGCGCCCCAAGGCGCTGCACGTCGTCTTGGGGGTTGTGATCGGGCTGGTCCCTGTCGTTGGCTGGTCGGTGACCAGTGTGCTGCTGTTTGATGAATTTGACCCGCTGGCCGTGCAGTCGGCAGCCTTCACCCTGCCGTGGTCCGATACGCTGTTCTGGACGATCGCCTCTACGGCGGTTCCCGCGGGCTTTGGGACGGGGTTGATCGGTGGTGTGCTGCTGGGAAGTTTCCTGAGCGCATCTGTCCGTGGCGAGCTGTCGTGGCAAGGCTTTGACGCGCCGTCGCAGATGCTGCGTTATGCGGGTGGTGGTGTGATGATGGGCTTTGGCGGCGTGCTGGCAGGGGGCTGCACAATTGGTGCGGGCCTAAGCGGGACCGCGACCCTGAGCATTGCGGCGTTTCTGGCGCTGGGCAGCATTATCATCGGTGGTGTTGTCGCGGGCCGTTTGCCCGCAGTAAGCGCACGCGGCGTTGCTGCCCGCTAGATGGTTAGCCGCTGATTGGCGGCGAAAAGTCAGGGTGTGCCCTGACTTTTTATGAAAGCAGGAGACTTCGGCGGAGGCGGATCAACTTTCGATTGGGCCGCCTGCTTTTTGCCAGCCGCCAAAGCCTTCTTTGATGTGGGCGGCGTCAAACCCCATGTCCTGCAAGGTTGCTACTGATATGGCGGAGCGCCAGCCTGACGCGCAGTGGAAGACGAACTTTTTATCCTGCGCAAACACGTCTTTGAAATAGGGGCTGTCGGGGTCCACCCAGAACTCCAACATGCCGCGCGGGCAATGAAAGCTGCCTGGGATAAATCCTGTACGCTCGCGCTCTCGCGGGTCGCGCAGGTCGACGATCTGCACGTTCGGATCGTCTACCATGGCGATGGCATCCGCTGTCTCGATCTCTTCGATCCGCGCACGCGCTTGCTCTACCATTTGGGCGGCTGAGATTCTCAGGGTCATGCGTCTACCTCTTTTCGACTTTTGCCAGCAGGTTTGGCGTGGGCCATGCGTCGGCAGGCATGCCAAGGCGGCTTTGCTCTTTTTGCACGGCGACACGGGTGTTGGCCCCCAGAATGCCGTCGACCTTGCCCACGTTATAGCCGCGCTGTTTGAGCGCGCGTTGCAAGCGCTTCATCTGGTTCCCGCTGAGCCCTTTTTGCGGGCGTCCCGCGTTATAGACATCCGAGCCGTTCAGCCGTGTGGCGAAATAGGCGGCGGTCAGGACGTAGGTAAAGCTCTGGTTCCACTCGAAATAGACGTCAAAGTTGGGGTAGGTCAAAAAGGCCGGACCAAACCGCCCTTGCGGCAGGATGAGCGAGGCAGGCAGGTTGTTCGCCAGCCGACCGTCACGCGGGCGCACCCCCATTTTGGCCCATTCGGAGGCCCGCTTTTTGGTGTTCAGACCTGTCAGCGCCCAGTTAAAGTCTTGGGGCACAACAACTTCGTCGATCCACGGCTGCCCTTTGCGCCACCCAAGCGAGGCCAGCATTTTGCCGCCCGACATCAGTGCATCGGCGGCAGAAGTTTTGAGAGACACTTTGCCATCGCCGTCGCCGTCCACACCGTTGCGGATGATGTCTTCGGGCAGCATCTGCACCATGCCGATTTCACCGGCCCATGCACCTGTGGTGCGGGCGGGGTCGAATTGACCGCGGGCATAAAGCTTCATCGCCGCGAAAATCTGCGGGCGGAACAATTGCGGGCGGCGGCAGTCGTGGGCCAGCGTCACCAGCGCGTTGGCGGTGTTGAACTTGCCCTGAATATTGCCGAAATCCGTCTCGAACGCCCAAAAAGCCAGCAGCACGCCGCGGTCCACGCCATACCGCTTTTCGATGGTGTTAAAGACGCGGGCGTATTTCTTGCCATTTGACCGCCCGCGATTGATCCGGTCATTCGAGATCAGCCTGCGCGAGAAATCAACGAAGGGGCGCTGGAACACGCCTTGCGAGCGGTCGGCGCGCAGCACGGCAGGGTCCTGGCGCACGCCTTGCAGGAATTTTTGTGCGGTCGCTTTGTCGACGCGATGTTTGGGGGCTTCGGAAATCAGGCCGTTTTTGAAGTTGGAAAAATTACCACCGCAGGACGCCGCAAAGGCGGACACGGGCGCAAGAGCCAAAAGAGCAGCAAGAATATATGAGCGCATAAAGCACCTTTTAATTTGTCGTTATCAAAACAGACCAAGCACAATGACCAGTCCCACCATCATACCCCACGCGAGCCAAAGCTGGCGTATGGCTGCATCAATCTGGACGGGTCCAATATCACGCGCACCTGCGCCGCCGACCCATGCAAACTCCTGCATTTTTCCATCATAGCTGCGCGGCCCTGCAAGCGCCACACCTATGGCGTGGGCCATCGCCGCTTCGGGCCAGCCTGCGTTGGGGGAGCGGTGCTGCCTCGCGTCGCGTGCGATATCGCGCCAGTTGAACACGCCCGCAGGCACCGCGATCAGGGCGCAGGTGATGCGGGCGGGGATGAAGTTCAGGATGTCATCGGCATAGGCGGTGGCCTTGCCGAAATATTCATATTTCGGCGTGCGGTAGGCGATCATACTGTCCGCAGTGTTGACGACTTTATAAACAAGAAGCGCAGGCAGGCCGCCCACCAGAAACCAGAACACAGGGGCGACAACCCCGTCCGACATGTTCTCGGCGGCACTCTCGATAGACGAGCGGGCAACGCCCGACTGGTCCATCTGCGCGGTGTCGCGGCTGACAATCATGGAAACCGCCCGCCTGCCATCCCCCAGCGAGACACGCAAACCATCCGCCACGGCGGCAACGTGCTGTACAAGCGAGCGTTGTGCCACGAGGATCGCCACGACGATGATCTCTACCACAGGCCCCAACAGGTCCAACCCCCAGCCCATCGCATAGGCACCCGTCATCAATATCGCCAATGCTCCTGCACCTGCCATAATGCCTCCGCCTTGGGAATTCATTGTGCGGTCCAGCCACCCCACGGCGCGGCCCATCAGCACGGCGGGATGCGGTGCACGATCCCACAGCCATTTCGGTTCTCCCATCACCGCGTCGAGCGTCAGGGCGAGGATCAAAACGGCAACCGTGCTCATGCCAGCGCTGCCGTGATGCGGGGCCAGCCGTCGGGCGCAGGCAGACCAAGACGGAGCCATCTTGAATTGTAAGGAAACACGCGGCTCCAGATGTGATGCTGGGCCAAGCGGTGTTGCCATGCGGCGGCGTCATCGACCTCGAACAGGCGAAACAGGGTGGTGCCGCCCAAGGGCGTCGCACCTGCGGTCTCAAGAATGTGATCAAGCCGGTCCGCATCGGCGCGCAGCCGCTCGCGGGTTTGGTCAGCCCACTGCATATCAGTCAACGCACGTGTGCCGATCTCAAGCGCAGGACCAGTCACAGGCCACGGGCCCATCATCTGTTCCAGCGCCGCAACCAGATCAGGATCGCCGATCACGAATCCCAACCGTATCCCCGCCAAGCCCCAGAATTTGCCAAAACTCTTGAGAACAAGCGTGCCGGGTTCAGCCGCCTGCGCGATCAGAGATGCGTCAGGGGACACGTCGCAAAAACTCTCGTCAATGATCCGCAGGGGGGATTGCAAATCATCGGGGGTAAAGAGGCGTCCGTCGGGGTTGTTCGGGTGCACGATGACTTGGGCATCGGTATGTGCGGCGTTGTCTTGGATGCGCCAGCCCGCCGCCTCAAAGGACGAGGCGTGTTCGTTATAGGTCGGTTTCGCAATGTGAGCAGTGCCCGCGGCGCGCAGGCGCGGGATCAGCGCGATGGGGGCGGAGGCGCCATTCGTGGCAAGCACCGCCACCTTTGCAGGAATGTTCCAAAAGCGCCGCGCGGCGTTGATCAGCCCCTCGCCGGCTGCGGTGTCAGGCAGGTCGCACCAGCTGGCCGTTGCGATCTGCCCTGTAGGATAGGGCACCGGATTGATTCCGGTAGACAAATCAACCCAGTCGGAACGCTCACCGCCGTAGCGCAAAACAGCGGCATCAACGCCGCCGCCGTGGTCGTTTTTTGTACGTATTGGAAAAACAGTCATCTTACGCTCGGGTGTCTGGCCGGATTTGGCCTATTTTCCCCGTTCGTCAAAGCGGAGTTTGGCGTAATTTACAAGTCGTGCTTATAGTGCGTTTAATTGAACACTCATTTTGATAAACATTTTTCTTACGACAAACGGCTGGGGAGCCTTTAGATGACAACCACCGCCCGCGCAAAGACACGCGTTCTGATCGTCGAAAGCGTTACGGAACTGGCGCAGCTGTGGCAGCGGCATCTGGAACGGCAAGGGATGGTCGTCAGCCGTGCGGCAGGGCAAATTGGCGCTATTGAGCATCTGTCGTCCATCGATACGGACATTATCATTCAGGATCTTGTGATCGAAGAAGGCTCGGCGCTCGCGATTGCGGATTATGCGAATTACAAACAGCCCGATGCGCGGGTGATTTTTGTGACAAACACGACGTTCTTCTCGGACGGGTCAATCTTTGCCCATTCCGCAAATGCCCGCGCCTTTGTGCAAAGCAACACCCCGCCAGAGGACCTGGCGGCGATGGTTGCGCATTATGGCTCGGAAGAGCGGCCGAACTAGCCGCGGTTATGCGGCGCGTCCCAGTCGATGACAGGATTCACCGGGATGATCCGGTTGGGGTTTATCGTGTCGTGGCTAAAGTGGTAGTGCCGCACGATGTGGTCAAAGTTGACCGTCTGCGCCACGCCGTCGCGTTGGTATAGCTCGCGGGTGTAAGCCCATAGGTTGGGATAATCCACAATCCGCGCACGGTTGCATTTGAAATGTTGGTGATAGACGCAATCGAACCGCACAAGCGTTGTGAACAGCCGCCAGTCGGCCTCGGTCAGGCGGTCGCCTGTCAGGTATCGTTGTGTAGACAGGGTTTGTTCGATCCAGTCGAGGGTTTCGAACAAGGGCATGATCGCCGCGTCGTATGCCTTTTGCGTGGTGGCAAAGCCGGCTTTGTAGACACCGTTGTTGAGCGTGCTGTAAATGCGCGTATTGGCCGCCTCGATTGCGGGGTGCAGATCGGCGGGCCAATAATCATCGGTGTTACCTGTCAGGCCGTCGAAGGCAGAGTTGAACATGCGAATAATCTCGGACGATTCGTTCGAGACAATTGTCCCACGCTCTTTGTCCCACAGGATCGGCACGGTAACGCGGCCCGTGAAATCGGGCACGGCGCGGGTGTAGATGTCACGGGCGAAGGGCAGGCCGAACTGGCGGTCGCCCGTTGCACCAGCAAAGTCTGTCTGGAATGTCCAACCGTCGCCCAACATGTCGGGATGCACAACCGAGACATCGATCACCGATTCCAGCTCTTTTAGAGTCCGAAAGATCATGGCGCGGTGCGCCCAGGGACAGGCGTGACTGATATAGAGGTGATAGCGCCCCGCTTTGGCCTTGAACCCCGCCTCACCGCTGGGGCCTGCGCTGCCGTCGGCGGTGACCCAGTTGCGAAACCCTGCCTCTTGGCGTTTGAACGCGCCGCCGCTTTCTTTGGTGTCGTACCATGTGTCATGCCATTGGCCGTCGATCAGCAATCCCATCGCCCGTCTCCTTTTTTGTGCCTTTAATACAGAGGTAAGCCTTGGCGCTTAGGAAGCGAAGAGCGAGGGGCGCGCAGACTGCGTGCAAAATTGCACAGTGCGAAAGAAAGTTTCAGAAGTTGGTTGATCTGGGAAACTTTTGAAACAACTCTGGTTTGTGACGGGGAGGGGAGAATCATGGATATATTTTTGCCAGAGGGTTTTGAGCCAGGGCGCGCGCGCCAGCCGAAGAAGGGGCCAAACCGCGCTGCAAACCTGTGTGTGGAGGCGGCGGGTGTCTATTACCCCGTGCTGCGCAACTGGACGACAGGCTTTTCTGTTGCTGCCGTAGATGTGCCCAGATTAAGCGGGATCGTGAACCTGTATGACGGGGCACAGCACCTGCACCAGTGTTTGATCACAGACACCAAGGTGGCAAACGACGAGATCGTTTTCGCGGTAAAACGCTCAAGCGCATTTGACTATGCCGCAACGGAAGAAACCGCTGGGGGTGTGCAGGTCAATACCTGACCCGCACGCATCGTTTTTGGTATCAAAGGGCGCTGGGCATCACAGCGCCCTTTTGCGTTATTGCAGGTCTTTGAACGCTTCGGCCAACCTGTCACATGCCTCTTGCACGCGGGCGCGGGGGGTGGCGATGTTAAAGCGTAAAAAGCTGTCACCGCCCGCGCCGAATGTCGGGCCGTGGTTGGCGGCGATGCCTGCGCCTTGCTCGACCCGATTAGTGAATTCCTCACGGCTCATGCCGGTGTCGGTGAAATCAACCCACGCCAGATACGTCGCCTCAAGCGGCATGGACCGCAGGCCGGGGATCGCGTTGACAGCGGCGTCAAACAGCTTTCGGTTGCCATCCAGATAGGTGATCAGGTCATCGACCCACGCGGCCCCTTCGGGCGAGTAGGCCGCCGTGGCCATGAACAAGCCAAAGCTGTTGGGCGACATGCCAAGTGCCGCCATCCGCGCGCCGAATTTTTCGCGCAGCACGGGGGCTGCGATGATCACATTGCCCGAATGGCTGCCCGCGATGTTAAACGTCTTGGTGGTGGCGGTCATCATCACCAGACGGTCTGCGATCCCGTCGATCAGCGCCATTGCGGTGTGCTTCTGGTCGGGCATCACTAGATCGTGGTGGATTTCGTCCGACACCAGCACCAGATCGTGACGCTTTGCAAACTCGGCCGCCTGTTGCAGTTCTTCCACGCTCCAGACACAGCCGCCGGGGTTATGGGGTGAGCACAGGATCACCATCTTTTCGGAACCCGTCATTTGCGCGTCATAAGCGTCGAAATCCATGCGGTAGCGGCCGTTTTCCTGCACCATTTCGCATTCGACCACGTTGCGGCCCGCGGCGTTTATCACCTTTGCAAAGGCGTGGTAGACGGGGGTGAACAGCACCACGCCGTCGCCCGCATCGGTAAAGGCATCGACGCACATGGCGGTGCCGTTGACCAACCCGTGCGTGGTGAAGATATGCGCGGGGTCCAGATCCCAGTTGTGGCGGGTTTTCATCCACCACTGGATCGCTCCGCGGTATTTGCTGTCATCGCCAAAGTAGCCGTAAACGCCGTGATCGACCATCGCTTGCACCGCATCCTGCACCACGGGTGCGGTGGCGAAGTCCATATCGGCCACCCACATGGAAATGCCGGTGTCTGCGGGCACACCGTAAATGCTCTCCATGCCGTCCCATTTCACGCAATGGGTGCCGCGCCGCTCGATCGGGGTGTCAAAGCTCATGTTGTTCTCCTGAATAAGTCGCGCCAAGGGTACCGCGCCTTCGCATATGTGCAAGCCCTGCTTGCGGCAGGCGGGGGCATGCCCTACATCAACTTGCATGAAACGCCCTATTCTTTATCACCCCGATCCGCGTCTGAAAAAGACATGCGCCGAAGTCACCGATTTGACGGATGATTTGCGCGCACTTGCCGACGATATGTTGGCCACCATGTATGACGCCCCCGGTGTGGGGCTGGCTGCGCCGCAGGTCGGTGTGTTGCAGCGCCTTGTTGTGCTGGACTGCGTGAAGGAAGAAGGCGAGAAGCCGCGCCCGCTGATTATGTTCAACCCGCAGGTCGTGGCTGCCTCGGACGAGCTGAACACCTATGAGGAAGGCTGTTTGAGCCTGCCCGAGTTGTTCGCCGATGTCACCCGCCCCGCAGAGGTGGAGGTGACGTGGATCGACCGCGACGGAAACGAGCAGCGCGAGGGGATGGACGGGCTGTGGGCGACCTGCGTGCAGCACGAAATTGACCACCTTGAGGGCAAGCTGTTCATCGACTACCTCAAACCGCTGCGTCGTCAGATGATGACCCGCAAGATGGTGAAATACAAACGCGAGCTGGCCCGAGGATGAGCGCGCGGCCCATCCTGCAATGGCCCGACAAACGCTTGCGCACGCCTTGTGCGGATGTGCCCGAGATCACGGACGAGGTCCGCAAAATCTGGGATGACATGATCGAGACGATGGATGCGATGCCGGGCGTCGGCCTTGGCGCACCGCAGATCGGCGTGATGCAGCGTTTGGCCGTGGTTGACACCTCCGAGGCGCGCAATACGCGGATCAGGCTGGCCAACCCCGAGGTGATTGACGCCTCGGCCATCATGAACGATCACGAGGAAGCCTCGCCCTGTTTGCCGGGTGTATACGCCAAGATCAGCCGCCCCCGCGGTGTGCGCGTGCGGTTTATGGATGAGACCGGCGCGGTGGTCGAGCGTGACTTTGTCGGGCTGGATGCCACATCGGTGCAGCACCAGATCGACCATCTGGCGGGCAAGATGTATTTTGACCGCCTCAGCAAGATGAAGCGCGACATGCTGCTCAAGCGTGCGCGCAAGGTGAGGGACTGACCGATGCGAATTGTGTTCATGGGCACGCCCGATTTTTCGGTGCCGGTGCTGGACGCGCTGGTTGAGGCGGGTCACGAGGTTGTCGCCGTCTATTCGCAACCGCCCCGCCCCGCAGGGCGCGGCAAGAAGGACCGCCCCGGCCCCGTGCATACGCGGGCCGAGGCTTTGGGTCTGGAGGTGCGCACGCCAGTGTCGTTGCGCGATCCCAGCGAGCAGGCGGCATTTGCCGCACTTGGCGCGGATGTGGCAGTGGTTGTGGCCTACGGTTTGATCCTGCCGCAGGAGATTTTGGATGCGCCTGCGCAGGGGTGTTTGAATATCCACGCAAGCCTGTTGCCGCGCTGGCGGGGGGCGGCGCCCATTCACCGCGCGATCATGGCGGGCGATGCGCAGACGGGTGTGTGCATCATGCAGATGGAGGCGGGGCTGGACACTGGCCCTGTGCTGCTGCGCGAAGCGATGCCGATCGGCGCAGAGCAGACCACCGCGCAATTGCATGACGAACTGAGCGCGCTGGGCGCGCGGCTGATCGTGCAGGCGTTGGCGCGATTGGAAGAATTGACGCCGCAGGTCCAGCCCGAGGATGGCGTGACCTATGCCGCCAAGATCGCCAAGGCCGAGGCGCGAATTGATTGGAGCCTTCCCGCAGCGGAGGTGGACCGCCAAATTCGCGGGCTATCGCCGTTCCCGGGGACGTGGTTTGAGTATGAGGGCGTGCGGATCAAGGTTCTTGGCTCACGGTTGGGTGATGGGAGCGGACCTGCGGGTGTTGTTCTGGACCGTGACCTGACTGTGGCTTGTGGCTCGGGGGCTGTGATGCTGACACGCTTGCAAAAGGCGGGTAAGGCGGCACAGGATGTGGATGTGTTCCAGCGCGGTGTGGCTATCGCGGTTGGCGCGGATTTGAGCGAAGGGTAGCGCTATGTTTCCAACAATGATCGGAACGGTTGTGATTGCGGGGATCGTCGGCTATCTGGCCGAGCGGTCCGGCTTTACCCACAACGGGTTTTTGCAGTCGATCATCATCTGTGTGGGCGGGGCGTTTGTGTTCTATTTCGTGCGGTTGATGTTCGGGTTCGGGTTTTCCTCGGCGGGGGTGAATGCAATTGTTTCTTCCATCGGGGCGCTTGTGATTGTGCCGTTTCACTGGCGCAAGTAATGCGCTTTTCGGGGGCCAGCCCCCATTGGCCTGAAGGCCAATCCCCCCGGAGGATTTAGGGCCGGAAAAACTAGTTACTTCGACTTTGGCGGGGTGCTTTTGTAGACGGGCAGATGCCATCCAAACTGGATTGATCCCGCCCGAAGCGTCCACGTGGCGGCCGCGCCGATGAGCAGGCTATACGGGATGTCGGGCATGAACGTGTTAAGTGCTACTGTGGTCGCGGCGCCTGCGAAGGCTGCGGTCACGTAAAGCTCGCCCTGTTTGAGGACGACGGGGACGTCGCCAACGACCACGTCGCGCATAAGCCCGCCCATGCAACTGGTGATGACCCCCATCAGGATGATGATTGCGGGGGATTGGTTCAAGCTGATCGCGACGCCTGCCCCCGCTGCCACGGCGACGGCTAGGGCGATGCTGTCGAGCCAGATGATGGCGCGCAGGCGGCTTTCGAGCAGGTGGGCGGTGAAGAAGATCAGCACGGCGGCGAGGCCTGCCGCGGCGAGATAAGAGGGCTGGGAAATCCAGAAGATCGGGTTTCGGTCCAGCAACAGATCGCGCAGGGTGCCGCCGCCTACTGCTGTCAGGCAAGCAATAAAGGCAAATCCCACCAGATCAAGCTGGGCGCGGCTGGCCACCAGCGCACCTGTCACGGCAAAGACAATGACCGAGGCGTAATCGAGGAAGATGAGCAATGTCATAGGGTTTTGCGGATCCACGCGAGGGCTGCATGGCATACTTCATTTGTGTCATCGGGGAGTGGTGCGTCAAGCGGGTGCCAGTGGAAGCGCAGGAGCTGGCCGCCGTCCTCTTTGCAGAAGTGTTGCCATTTCTCGCGGATGGGCGGGGCGATGCGGCACAGGGTGAAGTGCCACTGGGCCTGCGCCTGAATATCCGCGTTGTCGCCGATGTAGAGGGTGGCGCGAGTCTCTAGCCCGCTTACGTTGTACAGAGCGCGGGCGGCTGCGGCTTCGGGGTGTTCGTCCGGCTTCAGGACGCCGTCGACCAGTTGGTATCCGGCAGTCGGGTGATCAAAAAGCGGTATGCGGGCAGGGGCGCCATCGGGGTGTAGGGCGATGGGGCAGGCGACCTGCTTCATTTTGGTTTGAAGGGGGCCATGCCCGCACGGGCAAGCGCATCTGCACGCTCGTTCTGAGGGTGGCCTGCGTGGCCTTTGACCCATTCCCATGTGACGCGATGACGGGCGTTTGCGGCATCAAGCCGCTGCCAAAGCTCGACATTCTTCACAGGTTTTTTGGCGGCGTTCTTCCAGCCGTTTTTCTTCCAGCCGAATATCCAGCCTGTGATGCCATTTTTGACGTAGTTACTGTCGGTGACGACGGTGATCTCTGTCTCACGCTCCAGCGTTTCCAGCGCGTGGATCGCGGCCAGCAATTCCATACGGTTATTGGTCGTGTTGGCCTCGCCGCCTTTCAGCTCACGTTCCTTCACGACGGTATCTCCGTCCATCGCCTGCATCACGGCACCCCAGCCGCCCGGGCCGGGGTTTCCTGAACAGGCACCATCTGTATATGCATAAAGTCTAGCCATCTGCGCCGAGTGCTATCCAATCCGCATAGGTGCCGTCCAGCCCTTTGTCGCGTCCTGTCTGTTTTTTGGTGACGGTAAACCCTGCCGCGCCGAGAAGGCCGCGCAATTCATCCTCGGTGACATAGGTGTATTTGCGGCCAAGTCTGTCGCGGGCCGAGTCTGTGCCGGTTTTCATTGCGATATGCAGGCGGCCATTGGCGCGCAGCGCGGTGTGCAGCGCGCTGAGTATGTCAGGCAGGTCCGCACGCGCGGCATGGAGGAGGGAGTAGTTGGCCCAGATGCCGTCGTAGATGTCGGTGCCCGTGATCTGATCGAAGGTCGCAAGCTGCGCGGCGACGCCTTTGTGGCGGGCGGCAAGGGCGATCATCTCAGGCACGGCATCAACGGCGTGGACGCGCAGGCCCGCCGCCGCCATGGCGGCCGCGCTGTCGCCGGGGCCGCAGCCAAGGTCAAGGACGTGGGCCTTTGGGGGCAGGGACGCGATGAACGCGGCCAGAATGGGATCGGTCTTGTTGTGATCGCCTGTTATCGCGGCGTATTCCTCCGCCTTTGCGGCATAAACTGCAAGGGTTTCAGGATCGCTCATGCAAGGGCTCCGATGCCGAGGCAGGCCAACACGATCGTGGTGAGTAGGATGCGCAACCTCATCCACCAAACGGGGGTGAGGTTCTGACGGAAAAAGTAATAGTCCAACGCGAGCAGCCCGAGGAATCCGATGATGAGGAACTGCAATGTTTCATGGTCCGATCCGCCGCGCATAAACAGTGTCCATAGTGCGGGCAGGACCGACAGGATATATCCCGTGGTTGCCTGTGCACCCTCTGCTTTGGTCGCAAAGCCCCACAGCACGCCCGACATGAACGATAAGATGATTGTGCCATAAAGGCTAAGTAGGGAGACACCGTCGCGGGGGGCGATCAAGGCAAAGCCGCCGTCTTGGGGGTCACCTTTGTTCGCCCAGAAAAGGCCTGTTGCGATGACGGCCCCTGCGATGAAGGGCAGCAGTCCGGCAAGGCCCAGCAGTAAGGGGGCGCGGGGGATGGTGAACATCAGGCACGCTCCAGCGCGAGGCGGCCCGCAAGGGCGGCAAAGATCGCGGCGAAACTGCGCGAGAGCCGCGCCATGAAAAGCGCGCCTGCACCGGGAATGTAGACAACGACCAAAGCGGTGAAGAGGAGTTGAAGGGTAATCATGGTGTGCGGCCTTTGGGGTTGGACTAGGTGAAGGCTACGACGAGGGGTGGTCCAATGTGAAGTGTGGAAACGGAGGAAGCCGGTGCTGTTGCCCTAGTTGTCGGCTGTGCGGGCTTTCGCAGCGGCTACGTTGATGGCTGCTTTTCAGGCCTCGCAAATGGGTCTGATTTCATGGGGGCGGTCAACGCGAGGGCATTTTTCCTTCGGGCAGCCCGTCCTCATCCGCGAACCTGCAATATTTCCGTAGAAGCACAAAAGGCTATTCGGCCCCCTCGTTCAGCGGACTGGGGTTTTCGGCGGGGGCGACGTCAAGGATGTTCAGCGTATCGAAACCGCCAAGGATAGCGTCGACGGCGATAGTCGCGAGGATGATGCCCATGACCCGTGAAATTACCGACGCGCCGGTATCGCCAATCAGCCGATGGACGAAGGTCGCGGCCAGAAGCAGAGCAAGGGTAAGCGCAAGAACAAGGACCAGCAGCGCCGCTGTGGTTGCTTGCTCGGCCAAAGTGTTCGAGCTGTTTTCGGTCAGTATCACTATGGCTAACATCGCGCCGGGGGATGCAATGGAGGGCATCGCCAGCGGGAAGACTGCGCCAGATAGGTGATCGCGTTCGGCTTCCGAGATTTCGGTTTGAGGCTTTGAGTCGCCGAAGATCATGGAGAGCGCGAACAGAAATAGAATGACCCCTCCGGCAATCTGGAAAGAGCCGAGGCGCAGACCAAGTGTTTCAAGAACCACCTGCCCCCCCACAAGAAAGGCGAGCAGAACCAATGTTGCAATGGCAACCGCACGAAGGGCGAAACGACGATGTAGATGCGCAGGCACGCTTGCGACAGCAAAGAGATAAACCGGAATTGTCCCTACGGGGTCAATTACAACCAAAAGCGTAATGAACTCGCGCAATAGCGGCAACCAGTCGATCGTGAACAGTGTCATGGCAGACTTTCATGGTGTTTAGAATGGCAAGGAAACCGAGTGCTAAAGCGTGCGGAGGGGACGCTTGTGGATTTCAAACCATCACGCGGACTCTACCTTAAGTCGACATTCATTGGCAACGCAGCATCTGTCACTCTGGCACCACGGCTGCTGTGCGCTGCGGATGAAATTCAAGCCGTTTGTCGCAAAACTCTCGGCACTTTGAATTCCACGTTTTCCACGGCTGTTTCCACCAGTTCCTCGGTCACGTCATAGCGTGATTTGAACGCGTCGATGACCTCGTTGATCAGCACCTCTGGCGCGCTTGCGCCTGCGGTGATGCCAATGCTGGTGATGCCGTCCAAGGCGCGCCAGTCGATGTCATCGGCGCGCTGCACCAGTTGCGCATAGGCGCAGCCCGCCCGCGAGCCTACTTCGACCAACCGTTTCGAGTTGGACGAGTTGGGCGCGCCCACGACAAGCATGGCGTCGCATTTGGGGGCCATTGCCTTGACCGCTTCCTGACGGTTTGTGGTGGCATAGCAGATGTCTTCCTTGTGCGGCCCGACAATCTGCGGGAACCGCGCCTGAAGTGCGGCGACGATGTCGGCGGTGTCATCAATGCTCAGCGTGGTTTGTGTGACATAAGCGAGCTTTGTCTCATCGCGCACCTGCACTGTGGCAACGTCTTCGGGGACTTCGACCAAAAGAACCTCGCCCTGCGGCAACTGGCCCATTGTGCCCACAGTTTCGGGATGGCCCTCGTGGCCGATCATGATCATTTGCAGGCCCGCATCGGCGTGGCGCTGGGCCTCGATGTGGACTTTGCTTACAAGGGGGCAGGTGGCGTCAACATAAACCATGTTGCGGGCCTGTGCCGCGTTCGGCACGGATTTTGGCACGCCGTGGGCGGAAAAGATCACGGGGCGGTCATCGGGGCATTCGGACAGTTCTTCCACAAACACAGCGCCCTTGTCGCGCAGGCCATCGACCACGAATTTGTTGTGCACAATTTCGTGACGGACATAGACAGGCGCGCCCCATTTTTCGATCGCCATCTCGACGATCTTGATTGCGCGGTCAACGCCTGCGCAAAACCCGCGCGGCGCGGCCAGATAGAGGGTGAGGGGTGATTTGTTCATCGGCTTCTCCTGCTTGGCCTCAAACTAGGGGTTCGGGCGGCGCAGGTCCAGTTGATGCCCTGCAAAAGCAACGGTTATGTGATGCGTTCAATTTGTGGCGGTCATAAATGCAAAAAGCCGCGCAGGGTGATGCGCGGCTTTTGGTCTGTCGGGAGTGCGTGTCAGTCGTCTTTGGGCTCTGCCCCTGCCATCGCCGGCTCGCGGGGTTCACGCGGCTCACGAGGGGGGCGGCCGATGACATCGCGCAGGTCGTCCAGCTCGATGAAGTTATCGGCCTGACGGCGCAGATCGTCGGAAATCATCGGCGGTTGGCTGCGGATGGTGGATACAACCGACACGCGCACACCTTGGCGCTGCACGCTTTCTACCAATGGGCGAAAGTCGCCATCGCCCGAGAAAATCACGATGTGATCGACGTGTGGCGCCAGCTCCATCGCATTCACGGCCAGTTCGATGTCCATGTTGCCCTTCACCTTACGGCGGCCCATGCTGTCGGTGTACTCCTTCGCGGGCTTCGTCACCATCGAGAAGCCGTTGTAATGCAGCCAATCCACCAGCGGGCGGATCGGCGAATATTCGTCATTCTCCAGAAGCGCGGTATAGTAGAAGGCGCGCAGCAGCTTGCCGCGGCGCATGAATTCTGATCGCAAGAGCTTGTAATCAATGTCAAAGCCGAGGGTCTTTGCCGCGGCATAAAGGTTTGACCCGTCTATGAAGAGGGCCAGCCGTTCATCTTTGTAAAACATTTCATTTCCCCAAATGAATTTCGCTGTTCGCAGCTATTAAAATCAAAGCACCAGACAAAATACTTCTGGACTTAATCCTGTTTGGACGCCGTTGTAACCAATATGTAAAATCAAGCAAGGCACCGTCATGGGGAAAAGTAGCGTGAAGTCGCCCACGATAAAAAAAGTTTGCTATATTTCTTACGGCTCCAACCTTGGATTGGAGCAACTTACGTCAATCCAACTTGTGGTTGAAGCCCTTAATGCGCTGGATGCGCGGGGTCTCGTGATTCGCGCCCGCAGCCGCGCCTATGCCACGCCTGCGTTTCCTGCGGGTGCGGGGCCTGATTTTGTGAATGGCGTAATCTGCGCCGAGACACCCTTTGATCCAGAAGAAACGCTGGCCGTACTACATACTGTAGAGGCGCGTTTTGGTCGTGAGCGGGCGGTCAGGTGGGGCGCCCGCACGCTGGATCTGGATTTGATCGCCATCGGTCAAGAGGTAGCGCCTGATGCGCAAACCCAGCAATACTGGCGCGAATTGCCCCCGCAAGAGCATACAAAAGCGACGCCTGCGCAGTTGATCGTGCCGCACCCGCGCCTGGCCGAGCGTGCCTTTGTGCTGGTTCCTTTGATGGATATTGCACCCGATTGGCGCCATCCGCTGACCGGATTGACCGTCCGCGACATGCACGACGCGCTGCCCGATGCTGCGCGGGCCGAGGTTGTGGCCCTGTAATTGGCGCTTGTAAATCAAGGGAAACGGGCCTAAGTACCCCCTTCTAGCAGATATATTTATTGGAGCGTCCAATGGCCCGCGTCACCGTTGAAGATTGTGTTGATAAAGTCCCGAACCGGTTCGATCTGGTTATGTTGGCCGCGCACCGCGCCCGCGAAATCTCGGCGGGGTCCGCGCCTACAGTGGACCGCGACAACGATAAGAACCCTGTCGTTTCCCTGCGTGAAATCGCGGATGAAACACAGTCGGCGGATGATCTGCGCGAGCGCCTGATCGAAAGCAACCAGCACCAGATCGAGGTGGACGAGCCCGAAGAGGACGCCATGGCGATCCTTATGGGTGCCGAGCAGGACAAGCCCGAAGAGGACAGCATGTCCGAAGAAATGCTTTTGCGTCAGTTGATGGCGGCGCAAGGCCAAGGGTGACACGCGGCGGGACGCATCGTCCTGCCTGAAGGCTGAGGCAGAGAATGACAACGACTGCCGATGACCTCGTCACATTGGTTCGCGGGTTTAACCCCAAAACAAACGAAGAACTGATTCGCGACGCCTTCTCCTATGGCGCGCGGATGCATGAGGGGCAGTTCCGCCACTCGGGTGAGCCGTATTTCACCCACCCCGTCGCCGTTGCCGCCATTCTGGCGGAGCAACAGCTGGACGATAAAAGCATCATCACCGCCCTGCTGCACGACACGATCGAGGACACGCCCGCCTCGTATTCCGAGGTGCAGGAATTGTTCGGTCATGAGGTGGCCGAGCTGGTAGACGGGGTGACCAAGCTCACGAATCTGCAACTCAACTCGACCGAGACAAAACAGGCCGAGAATTTCCGCAAGCTGTTCATGGCGATGTCCAAGGACCTGCGCGTCATTCTGGTAAAGCTATCGGACCGTCTGCACAACATGCGCACGATCAAGGCGATGCGCCCCGAAAAGCAGGCGCAAAAAGCGCGTGAGACGATGGATATTTTTGCGCCGCTTGCGGGCCGCATGGGTATGCAGTGGATGCGCGAAGAGCTTGAGGACTTGGCGTTTCGCGTTCTCAACCCCGACGCGCGGTCCTCCATCATGCGCCGCTTTATCACGTTGCAAAAGGAAGCGGGTGATGTGATCGCACGGATCACCACCGATATGCGGTCCGAACTGGAAGCCGCAGGCGTGCAGGCCGATGTGTTCGGGCGCGCCAAAAAGCCCTATTCGATCTGGCGCAAAATGGAGGAGAAAGAGCAATCCTTCTCACGGCTGTCGGACATCTACGGTTTTCGCATCATCACCCAAAGCGAGGAAGACTGCTATCGTGCGCTGGGCGTGATCCACCGCCGTTGGCGCGCTGTGCCGGGCCGGTTCAAAGATTACATCAGCCAGCCCAAAACCAACGGCTACCGATCGATTCATGCGACTGTATCGGGGCGTGACGGCAAGCGGGTCGAGGTGCAGATACGCACCCAGCAAATGCATGATGTGGCCGAAACAGGCGTCGCCGCGCATTGGTCCTATCGTGACGGGGTGCGCACGCAAAACCCCTTTGCCGTGGATCCGACCAAATGGATCGCGCAGCTGACCGAACAATTCGACGGCGAAGACGATCACGGTGCCTTTCTTGAGGCTGTCAAACTGGAGATGTACGCCGACAAGGTGTTTTGCTTTACCCCCAAGGGGGAGGTCATCAAACTGCCGCGGGGCGCCACGCCGATCGACTTTGCCTATGCGATCCACACGCGCATCGGGTCGGCCTGTGTGGGCGCCAAAGTGGACGGCATTCGCGTGCCTCTGTGGACGCGGATCAAGAACGGCCAATCGGTAGAGGTGATCACTGCCGAAGCGCAAACACCGCAGGTGACGTGGCTGGATATCGCCACGACAGGCAAGGCAAAAACCGCCATCCGCCGTGCCCTGCGCGAAGAAGATCGCGGCCGCTTTATCAAGCTGGGCCAAGAGCTGGCGCGCTCTGCCTTCGAGATGGTGGGCAAGAAGCCGACGGACAAGGCGCTGGCCACGGCGGCGCGTACGCTGCGGCTGAATGATGTGGACGAACTGCTGGAACAATTGGGCAGCGCCGAGCGGACCAGCCGCGAAGTTCTCAACGCGGTCTACCCCGAGCTGGCCGAAATTGACGGCGACGAGGTAGACCGCAAACGCGCTGTTGTGGGCCTGCAACCCGGCCAGTCGTTTGACCGCGCCACCTGCTGTGAGCCGCTTCCCGGAGAGCGGATCGTGGGCATTACCTTCCGCGGCAAGGGCGTGACGCTGCACGCCATCGATTGCGACAGGCTCAGCGTGTATGAGGAGCAGCCCGAGCGTTGGCTTGACCTGCGCTGGCATGATGGCAGCCATCCTGCGGTTTATGGCGCTACGCTTGACCTTACTGTCGCGAACGACCGTGGTGTGCTGGGCCGCATCTGCACCCTGATCGGGGAGGCGGGGGCCAATATTGCGGACTTGAATTTCGTCGACCGCAAACCAGATTTCTTCCGTGTGCTGGTGCGGGCGGAATTCCGTGATCTCGCGCAGATGCATTCTTTGATGTTGACGCTTGAGGCCGAGAGCAACGTGGCCGCGCTCAGCAGGTATCGGGATTCAGGGCGGCAGGCGGATGCCATCGCCGCGGTGGAGCAGACTTTGTGATTTTTAAACGCCGCGATCCAAAGCCGTTTCTGCGCAAGATGGCAGAGCTGCTGTGGCCGCGCGGTGGTTGGACGCGGGCGTTCCATTATGTCAAACACCGGATGCGCCGTTTGCCCGACAGCCCCGAGCGCATCGCCCGTGGCATCTGGGCTGGTGTGTTCATCACCTTCACGCCGCTGTTCGGGATGCATTTCTTCTTTGCGGTGCTGATCTCGAAACTGATGAAGGGCAACATCCTTGCATCGCTTATGGCGACCTTTGTCGGCAACCCGTTCACCTTTGTGTTCATCACGCTGGCCTCTCTCAAAACCGGACACTGGATCACAGGCACCGAGCTGCAAGAGGGCGAGCTGCGCGCGCTGAGCCGCAAGTTCGCGGATGCGGGCAGCGATCTTTGGCACAATTTCATTGCAATCTTCACGCCTGACCGGATGGATTGGTCGGGCCTCGCGATCTTCTCGCGGGAGGTGTTCTACCCCTATTTGATGGGCGGCGTGCTGGCCGGCGTGTTTTTCGCGACTATCTCTTACTATCTGGCGGTGCCGGTGTTGCGGGCGTATCAAAAACGCAGGCGCGGGCTGATCAAGCAAAAGTTCGAAGTGCTGAAGGCCAAGACAGCGGCCAAAGCCGAAGAGAAAAAGCGCGCTTCGGAACAGAAGAAGAAGGAAAAAGCGAATGGCTGAGCAAGGCAAACTGCGTTTGGGTGTGAACATCGACCACGTGGCGACTGTGCGCAATGCACGCGGCGGCGACACGCCCGATCCTTTGCGCGCTGCCCGTATCGCCCAAGAGGCAGGCGCCGATGGCATCACCGCGCATCTGCGCGAAGACCGCCGCCATATCTCTGACGCCGATATCGAAGGGCTGATGGATATGCTGACTGTGCCGCTCAACTTCGAGATGGCAGCCACGGACGAGATGCAGCAGATCGCCCTGCGCCACAAACCCCACGCCGTTTGCATTGTCCCCGAAAAGCGTGAGGAACGGACCACCGAAGGCGGTCTGGAGGTCGCGCGTGAGGAAAACAAGCTGGCGCATTTCATCGCCCCTTTGCGCGAGGCAGGCTGCCGCGTGTCGATCTTTATCGCCGCCGATATGCGTCAGGTCGAAGCCGCGCACCGCATTGGCGCACAAGTGGTCGAGCTGCACTCGGGCGCATATTGCGATGCCTACCACGAAGGGCGGTTTGACGTGGCGGATGCCGAGCTGGCAAAGCTGCGTGAGATGGCCACATACGGCCACAGCCTCGGCCTTGAAATGCACGTGGGCCACGGGCTCACCTATGATACTGTCAGCCCCGTTGCGGCTTTTCCCGAAGTGGTAGAGCTGAACATCGGGCACTTCCTGATCGGCGAGGCGATCTTTCTGGGTCTCGCCCCTGCGATGGCCGAGATGCGCCGCCTGATGGACGCGGCGCGGGCCTGAACGGATGATCCTTGGTATCGGGACCGATCTGGCGAATATCGAGCGTATTCAAGGCACGCTTGACCGTTTTGGCGACAGGTTCCGCAACCGCGTTTTCACCGAGGTTGAGCAGGCCAAGGCCGAGCGCCGCAAAGATGTGGCAGGCACCTATGCCAAACGCTGGGCCGCGAAAGAGGCGTGTTCAAAGGCGTTGGGAACGGGGCTGCGCATGGGGATCAGCTGGCGTGATATGGCGGTCAGCAATTTGCGCACGGGACAGCCCGTGATGGAAGTAACGGGCTGGGCCGCCGAGCGTTTGGCATCCATGACCCCCGCAGGCCACGAGGCGATCATTCATGTTACCCTGACCGATGATCACCCGTGGGCGCAGGCTTTTGTCGTGATTGAGGCACGGCCCGTTGCGGCCACCGCACCTTGACACTGCGCGTTGCCCTGCGCATGTACCCATAGGAAATGTAGATAGGAGCGCCGCATGGCCGAGACCGAAAAGACAGGCAATGCTATTGTCGAAACAATTAAAACGGTCGTCTATGCGCTGCTGATCGCGGGTGTTTTCCGCACGCTGTTTTTCCAACCTTTCTGGATCCCGTCAGGCTCGATGAAGCAGACGTTGCTGATTGGTGATTTTCTGTTCGTGAACAAGTTCGCCTACGGCTATTCCTATGCGTCCTGTCCCAGCATCGTGATCCCGCGTTTTGGCATCAACCTCGATGCGAAAAAGCTGTGCGGCGCGGTTGATGGTGACAACACCCGCCTGTGGGGCAGCGATCCCGAGCGCGGCGATGTGGTTGTCTTCCGTCATCCTGTATCGGGCCGTGACTATATCAAACGTCTGATCGGGATGCCCGGTGACAAGATCCAGATCACGGGCGGCGTTATTCAAATCAACGGGGAGCCTGCGACGCAGGTTGCCGACGGTCAATTCGACGAACTGATGGAACTGCAAGGTCCACAAGGTCTGCGTCCGCGTTGCGCCAATGGTGCGGTGGGACAGGGCGGCGTCTGCTCGAAAGAGCGCGCAATCGAGACGTTGCCAAACGGCGTCAGCTATCCTGTCCTGAACATCGGGCCGCAGGCGTCTGACCGCACGGGCATCTATTCGGTTCCCGAAGGGCATTATTTCTTCATGGGCGACAACCGCGATAACTCTGCCGACAGCCGTTTGGCACAGACGGCGGGCGGCGTGGGGTTTGTTCCTTACGAGAACCTGATTGGCCGCGCAGACCGCATTGTCTTCAGCTCGGCGGGTCGGTCGATGCTGTTCTTCTGGACGTGGCGCGGCGACCGTTTCTTCAAAGGGGTCCAGTGAAGCTGTCGGCGGAACTGAAGGCGTTCCAGCAACGCTTGGGCTATGAATTCCAGACGCCCAAACTGCTGAGCGAGGCGGTGACGCATGCGTCAATGTCCACGCCCAACCGCGATGACAACCAGCGGTTGGAGTTTCTGGGCGACCGTGTGCTGGGGCTGGTGATGGCCGAGGCGCTTTTGAACCTTGATACCCAAGCCTCTGAGGGGCAGTTGGCCCCGCGGTTCAACGCATTGGTCCGCAAGGAAGCTTGTGCGGATGTGGCCCGTGAGATTGATATTGGCGCCGTGCTGCGGCTTGGCCGCTCCGAGATGTTGTCGGGCGGGCGGCGCAAGCAGGCGTTGCTGGGCGATGCGATGGAGGCGGTGATTGCGGCGGTTTACGTTGACGGCGGGTTTGATGCCGCACGGGCGCTGATCCTGCGGCTGTGGGGGGCGCGCACAACCTCTGTGAAGGAAGATGCACGCGACGCCAAGACATCGCTGCAAGAATGGGCGCAGGCACGCGGGCTAGAGCCGCCGGCCTATGTTTTGACGAACCGTAGCGGGCCGGACCATGCGCCGATATTTACCATCGCGGCGAAACTCTCGACCGGTGAAACAGCAAGCGCCACAGCAGGTGCCAAACGCGCCGCAGAACAAGACGCCGCAACCAAGTTGCTGGCGCAATTGGAGCAAGATAAATGAGCGATGATACCAACACAGCCGGCAGACGCGCAGGGTTCGTCGCGCTCATCGGAGAGCCGAACGCGGGCAAGTCCACGTTGTTGAACCGCATGGTCGGGGCCAAAGTCTCGATTGTGACGCATAAGGTGCAGACCACCCGCGCACGTATCCGCGGGGTCGCGATGGAAGGGGGCAGCCAGATCGTGTTTGTCGACACGCCCGGCCTGTTCCAGCCGCGCCGCCGTCTGGACCGCGCCATGGTTGCCGCTGCGTGGGGTGGGGCGTCTGATGCGGATGTCGTCGTGTTGCTGGTCGAAGCGCAGCGCGGTGTGACAGAAGGCGTCGAGCGTATTCTGGAGCGTTTGGGCGAGATCGGTGAAGGCGCCCGCGTGGCGCTGGCTATCAACAAGATTGACCGCGTCGAAGCGCCTGTTCTGCTGGGGCTGAGCGCCAAGCTGAACGAGGCCTATCCGTTTATCGAGACCTTCATGATCTCGGCCGAGAAGGGGCACGGCGTGGGCGTGCTGCGTGAGTGGCTGGCGGGCGAAGTGCCCGAAGGCCCGTGGCTCTATCCCGAAGACCAGATTGCGGATTTGCCCATGCGGATGATCGCCGCCGAAATGACCCGCGAAAAGCTGACGCTGCGTTTGCATCAGGAACTGCCCTATCAGCTGACCGTCGAGACGGAGAATTGGGAAGAGCGCAAGGATGGCTCGGCCAAGATTGACCAGCTGATCTATGTGATGCGCGACGGGCATAAGGGGATCGTGCTGGGCAACAAGGGCGAGACGATCAAAGCCGTGAGTAAAGCGGCCCGCGAAGAGCTGGAAGAGTTCCTTGGGCGGAAGATCCATCTGTTTTTGCAGGTTAAAGTACGGCCTAACTGGTTGGAGGATGCCGAGCGGTATTCTGAAATGGGGCTTGAGTTCAAGGACGGTAACCAGTGACCGGCGGGAACGCTTGGGGCTTTTGCGGAATTGAGTTTAAAGGCAAAATAAAGAAGCCGGGCCTGTGGCACGTCTGACAGCGCGGTTTTGGGTGGATGCGTATTTGGCGCGTTTGCGGGTGTTTGATATTCCTGCCTTTGTTGTTGCGCATGGGGATGACACGGGCGGGGCTGTGCTGGTCAAACTGGCGACGCTGGATGGGCGGGCAGCTTTGTATCAGCGGTCATTTGACATGATGAGCGGGGCGCGGGTTTGGGCTGAATTGGCGGCGGGACCTGAGCGCGAGATGGACGAGGCTGTGGCGCGGCAGCGCGGGTTTGACCCTGATCTTTGGGTGATTGAAGTCGAGGACCGCGCAGGTCGGCATTTGTTGGACCAAGAGGGATTGGCCTGATGGACTGGCGCGATCAGGGGATATTGCTGAGCGCGCGCAGGCATGGTGAGACGTCAGCTATTATTGAAGTGTTTACGCCGTCGCATGGGCGCCATGCAGGGGTTGTGCGTGGCGGGACCAGTCGCAAGATCGCGCCGATTCTGCAACCTGGTGCGCAGCTTGATGTCACTTGGCGGGCGCGTTTGGAAGATCATATCGGTGCATTCACAGTTGAACCTGTGCGCAGCCGTGCCGCCGTGGCGATGGGGGATCGGTTGGCGTTGGCGGGTTTGAACGCTGTGACTGGGCTGGTCAGCTTTTGCCTGCCCGAGCGCGAGGTGCATCTGCCGCTTTATGCCCGCACGGAAAGCCTGTTGGATCTGTTGGGGGAGGCGGATTTGTGGCCGCTTGCCTATCTACGGTGGGAGTTGGCGCTGTTGGAGGAGATGGGCTTTGGCTTGGACCTGAGCAGCTGTGCTGTGACCGGCGCGACCGAGGGGTTGGTCTATGTCTCGCCCAAGTCGGGGCGGGCGGTGTCGCGGGAGGGCGCGGGGGAGTGGGCCGAGCGGTTGTTGCCTTTGCCTGATATTCTGCGCGGTGAAGGCGCGGGGGATGATGCCGAGATCGCGCAAGCTTTCCAGACAACAGGGTATTTCCTGTCCGAGCGCTTAGCGGCGGATTTGGGAAGCAAGCCCTTGCCCGCAGCGCGTGCGCGTTTTGTCGAAGCGTTCAGCCGTCGTTTGTAAATACCATTTCCAACCCGCTGCCATTCGTCAGGGTAAGGGTGTTGTTGGAAACTGTTGCTGTTGTCGCGGATCCGAGCGCGTCCAGATAGGCGTTTTCGGCGCGCATGTTCGGGCAGGCCATTTTTGTGCTGCCGATGGGGCCTGCGTTGAATGCAGGGTAGGTGCCTGTCAGCGCGCCGAAGTAGCGGTTGCATGGCGCGCGTCCGTTGATTTCGCCTGTTTTGGGGATGGTGAGGGTTGCCGTTGCGGGGAATACCTGTCCGTTCAGTGTTTTGAGGGTCCAGATTTGATCGGACCCGCCGAAGACGCTTGCGGGGGTATCACCGCGACACGCGCCAAGGGCCAGCAGGCACGATGCGCAAAGCAAAAGCACTTTCATGCGAGCGCCACAATCGTGTCGACCAGCGCATCAAAGGCGGCGTGGGGGTCTTGGGCCGCTTCGGTCTGGGGCAGGCCAATGAGTACGGAAAGAACCGCCTGAGCGAAGGCGGGATTGCGCAGGCCGAACTGTTTCAACAGGTGGGAGAGGTAGGTGAGCCTCTCGGCATCTACCTCGCGCAGGCTGGCGGCGACGATAGGGTCGCTTTGGGCCCAAAGGCGTAGGGCGGCTTCGACAGGGTTATCCAGAACGGTGCGGCCAAATTTCCGCAGGCGGGTGTCGGTCGGGGTGTCATCAGAAAGTTGCGCCATCACCTGCGACAGCGCCTTTGTATGCCAATCGCGCACCAGTGCGGCATGGTAGGCAGGCACGTCTTTGAAATGCCAGTAGAACGACCCCTTGGTCGTGCCAAGAGAGCGGGCCAGCGGTTCTGCGGCAAGGGACGCAGGGCCGCGTGCAATCAGCGCGGCAAAGCCTGCGTCGATCCATTTTTCGGGCGAAAGGCGTGTTGTGTTCATACACTTCAAGTATGACGCGAAAAGGCGCGCCACAATAGCGCGCCTTTAATTTGGTCGGCGGAGTTTAGCGCAAAGCGCCTAGCCCATGATGCGACGGGCAATGACCTGTGCCTGAATTTCGGCCGCCCCCTCAAAGATGTTGAGGATACGCGCATCACACAGCACGCGGGAGATTTTATACTCTAGCGCGAAGCCGTTGCCGCCGTGGATCTGCAGCCCGTTGTCCGCAGCCGCCCATGCCACACGTGCGCCGAGCAGTTTGGCCATGCCGGCCTCGACGTCACAGCGGCGGCCCTCGTCCTTTTCGAAGGCCGAGAAATACGTCAGCTGACGGGCGACCATGATTTCGACCGCCATCATCGCCAGTTTGGACGACACACGGGGGAAGTTGATCAAGGATTTGCCGAATTGCTTGCGGTCGATCGCGTATTGCATCGAGATGTCGAGCGCGGATTGCGCCACGCCGATGGCGCGGGCGGCGGTCTGTATGCGCGCGCTTTCGAAGGTTTCCATCAGCTGTTTAAAGCCTTTGCCTTCTTCACCGCCCAAAAGATTCTCGCCTTTGACAGCGAAGCCGTCAAACGCCAATTCATATTCTTTCATGCCGCGGTAGCCCAGTACCTCGATCTCGCCACCGGTCATGCCGTCGGTGGGAAAGGGGTCTTCCTCGGTGCCGGGGGTTTTCTCGGCAAGGAACATGGACAGGCCTTTGTAGTTGTCTGTCTCGGGGTCCGTGCGGGCCAGCAAGGTCATCACCTGGGTCCGCGTGGCGTGGGTGATCCACGTCTTGTTGCCGGTGATCGTGTAATTGCCGTCGGCGTCCTTGACCGCACGCGTGCGAAGCGAGCCGAGGTCGGAGCCTGTGTTCGGCTCGGTGAATACTGCTGTCGGCAGCGTCTCGGCCGAGGCGAGTTTTGGCAGCCATTTCTGCTTTTGCTCTTCGGTGCCGCCTGCGATGATCAGTTCTGCCGCGATCTCGGAGCGGGTGCCGAGTGAGCCTACGCCGATGTACCCGCGAGAGAGTTCTTCGGAGACGACGCACATGGATGCTTTTGAGAGGCCGAAGCCGCCGTATTCTTCGGGGATGGTCAGGCCGAAAACGCCCATTTCGGCCAGCTCGTCGATGACCTCCATCGGGATCAGCTCATCCTTGAGGTGCCATTCGTGCGCGAAGGGCTCGACCTTTTCGACGGCATAGCGGCGGAACTGTTCGCGGATCATCTCCAACTCTTCGTCAAGGCCGGATGCACCAACGGTGACATTGGCCGAGTGTTCCTGCATCAGTTCAACCAGTCGGGTACGTGCCGCTTGGGTATTGCCGCCTTGGGTGAGCGTCTGGATCGCTGGCTGCATCAGGCCGCGCTGGTCGTCTTGGGACAGGCCCAGATCCTGAAGGCGCACGATCTCGCCCTGGTTCATCTGGATGCCGCCGTAAATCTGCAAAAGGTATTCGCCAAAGGCGATCTGGTGGATCAGGGCCTCTGTCTCGCCGAATTTACCTTCGGTGCTCATCCGCTCTGCCCAGGATTGCATCTGGCGCAGCGATTGCGCGTAGGTTGCAAGCCACGCAAGGCCGTGGGCCGCCGTCTGGTGCTGTTCGACCAGCGCGTTCGAGACGCGGCCGCCGTCGCTGACCAAATCGCGCACAGTATCTGTTGCCCGTGCCAAGATAGCTTCGACCGGCTCTACCGCCGCTGCGGTGAGTGTCAGCAGATCCTCGAGGAGGATCGGCGCCTCTACATTCAACTGTCCGTCATGTGCCATTGTCATATCCTTTTTCCGCTTAGCGAACGCATAATCTCTTTGCAGGTGCAGCGCAACAAACATACGTTTCGCTGCGGCAATTTGGTCGATAGTTTCGCAGTCAATTCCGGCTCGCCTTGCCACGTTGGTTTGGTATGTAGTGCTATGGAAACGTTTTTCCCACTTATGTCTTTGTCGGAATTAGCGCTGGCTGCGGCTGTCGGCATTCTAGCAGGTTTTATAAAGGGAGTGGTGGGTTTTGGCATGCCGCTTATCTTTATCTCGGGGCTTACGGTTTTTATGCCGCCAGAGCTTGCCTTGGCGGGGTTGATCGTTCCGACGTTGGCCACCAATGCGCAACAAGCGTTGCGGCAGGGGGTGCGTGCCGCGCTCGAATCAGTTCGCGCCTTCAGGGTGTTTTTGATGGTGGGGGGCGTCGCGATGGTCCTGTGCGCGCAGCTGGTGCCGCTGTTGCCCGATCGGCTGATGCTGGCGGTGATTGGCGTGCCGGTGACCTTCTTTGCGGTTCTGCAACTGAGCGGATACAGCTTCCGCCTGAGCCGCCGCACCCCGCGCTCCGAGGCGGCTGCAGGCATTGTCGCAGGAAGTATGGGCGGGCTGTCAGGGAATTGGGGGGCGCCTACGGTGGCCTACCTGACGGCGCTGGACACACAAAAGCACGATCAGATGCGCATTCAGGGCGTGATCTATGGCCTTGGCGCGGTGGTGTTGGTGCTGGCCCACACCACATCGGGGGTGCTGCGGGCCGAGACCATAGGCTTTTCGGTTGCCATGGTGCCCACGGCCTTTATGGGCATGTGGGTGGGCATGGCGGTGATGGACCGCATTGATCAGGCCGCCTTTCGTCGCGCAACACTGTTTGTGTTGATCGCGGTGGGGCTGAACCTGATCAGGCGGGCAGTAGTGGGCTAGGTTACGCCTGCCGCGCCACTGTCATGCCAGAGACGTCTTCGATAAATGTGACAATCCGTGTTTTCAGCGTTTCGTCGCTGATGGACGCCAGCGCGGCAACGATCTCCATCCCTGAGTCGCGCTGCGTTGTTTCCTCTTCGTCGAGACCTTCGAAGAAATACGCGGGCGAAATCTCAAAAATCTTCGCAAGTTCGAACAAACGGCTTGCCGCAATTCTGTTTGAGCCGATCTCGTATTTCTGAATTTGTTGGAACGACAGACCAAGACGTGTGGCGACGTCTGTCTGGGAGAACCGGCGCAAGGTGCGAACCTGTTTAAGTTTGCGTCCTACGTGAATATCAACTGGATGTGCCATTTAGTTAACCTCTGGTTGTGCCTTTCATCGTTTTTCCGAAAATTCCCGAATTTGATCAATTGGATAGATTTAAAAAGTTTCCGATCATTTTTGTGAAGTTTATGTACTTTTTATCACTCCATAATGGGTGATTTATGTTGCATTGATGGGTGATTTGGTTACATACGTTCGCTATGAACGAGAATCGCAAGATCGAAAAAGTAGAGTCTCAGTTGCGCAGCACGCCCGCGCTGTTGCATGAGATGATGCGTTCGTTCACAGCACTTGCGCGCACCCTGAACCTGTCGCAAGCGGTCGAGGAGTTGGGCAGTACACGCCAGACGGTGCGCCGCCACATTACCCAGCTTGAGGACGCGATGGAGGGCAAGCTGTTTGACGTGCAGCAGCGCCGCTATTCGCTGACGGATATGGGCGCACGCGCGGTCGCGCCCGCGCAGCTTTTGCTGGATCAGGGCGGCGTTTGGTATCAGGGAAAATTTCAGGATGTCGGGGGTATGCTGCGGTTTTCTTTTGGCGGAACAGGCGGTTGGACCTATGACCAGCAACAGCAACCGATCAGCGCTATCTGGTCCGGCAAGTCCGATCTGCTGCGTGCTGCGGTAAAGGCGTGGACGATGAGCGAGGGCAAAATTGAAAGCCCCCACATGGCGCAGGTGCGCCCCTATGTGCTGGCATATCGGGAGATCGCTGAAGGCTGGATCTGCGTCGAAGTCGGAGAAAGATCGTTCTACTCGAACTGGTTTGGCTGGGCCGAAGCGCGCAGTAGCGTGGGCCGTAACCTCAACCAGTTTCCCGGTGGCGAGGAGTTTGCCAGCCTTGCAAATGCGCCCTTCACGGATGTGAACAGCGGCCATGGGATGCGGTTGGACCAGATCGTCACCAGAATGCGGTTGTATGGCGACGGCCCGCTGCAACTGATCGCGTTTGATCGCCTCCTTCTCGGGGCGCAGATGCCGGACGGCTCCCACGCGATTGTGTCCGTGGTCGACCGGGCCTGCGAAGTTCGCATTACAGACCTTGAACCGACGTTATTGGAGGATGTGCCGAAGAAGGCGTCAGTAGATTTTATTCCATAAGCGGTAATTGCGGGTGTTCTCGTCAATAGTTCGGTAACCTATGGGTGTACCGAACCAAGAGGCGATTCCAAATGACACTTTTAACGATGCAGACCGGCGACCGATTCGTGGCTAATAGCGCTGAGATTTTTCAGCGGTATGGCGTCACGCTAGAGGTCGGATATGATTTTGAACACTATCGGACGCTCCTGAAAGAAGCCCGTCCAGACCACCAGTTGGGCGCGCCCTATGATCCGCAAGTGCATGATATGTCGCGGAATAACGCATTCTGGATTGTTGGTCGCAACATCGAGGGCGAGATTGTCCACACCCAGGCGGTGCGGCTGTTGGACATGAACGGCATGACAGTCGGCGACTATTTTACCAAGCGGTTCCGCGAATTCCCGCCCTCTATTCCGGGGCTTGATTTGGGCCGCTCGCGATTCCGTGCGGGCCCCAATGCCAAGCGCATGCGCGGATCGGTCGCATACCATGGCGAGTTCTGGATTGCGCCGGGGGCCGACAGTTTGCGAGGCCAAGGCATGTCTTGCGTATTGGGCCGCTACGGCTTTTTTGAAGCGATCCAGCATTGGGATCCCGACCATATGATTGCTTTCATGGCCAAAGGAATTGCCTTTAAAGGCTTGGCCGAGCGGACAGGATGGATGCACACACAACCTGGCGCATTACGCTGGTTTCTCAAGGACGTAGCGGACCCGATCGAGGGCTTCATGGCCTATATGGACCGCGAAGATTTGCACTATGTTCTGGAACTGCCGCTTAACGATCTTGTGGCGATGGCAGCATAAATCGTTAAAATTTTATGAATATTGAATAAAAAAAGGCCGCAGCACGGAATGCTGCGGCCTTTTTGGTACATGTGGCGTGCTCAGCGGATAACGGCCGCTTTCACTTCATCGTCGATGTGCGGCATGTATTGCTCAAAGTTTTCGGCGAACATGGCGACCAGCTTGGTCACCTGACGGTCATAGGCTTCGGCGTTATCCCATGTCCGGCGCGGGTCCAGCAGGATGTCGGCCACACCAGGGACGGATACAGGCACGTCAAAGCCAAAATTCTCGTCCTTGCGGAATTGGCCTGCGACCAATGTGCCGTCGAGTGCCGCCGTCAGCAGCGCACGCGTGGCGCGGATCGGCATCCGTGAACCTGTGCCATAGGCGCCACCGGTCCAGCCGGTGTTGACCAGCCAGCAGGTCGCGCCGTGCTGGGCAATCTTTTCGCGCAGCATGTTGCCATACACTTCGGGGCGGCGCGGCATGAAGGGCGCGCCAAAGCAGGTCGAGAATGTCGGCTCAGGCTCGGTCACGCCGCGCTCTGTGCCAGCGACTTTGGAGGTAAAGCCCGACAGGAAGTGGTACATCGCCTGCGCAGGGGTCAGGCGCGCGATGGGGGGCAGGGTGCCGAAAGCGTCACATGTCAGCATGATGATGTTCTTGGGATGCCCGCCCACGGCCTTCTTCGACGCGTTCGAGATATAGTGCAGCGGGTAGGCGCAGCGCATGTTGGCGGTCAGGCTGTCATCGTCGAAATCAAGGTCTTTGGTTTCGTCGTCATAGACCATGTTCTCGATCACGGTGCCGAATTTCTCGGTCGTGGCGTAAATCTCGGGCTCTGCTTCGGCGCTGAGGTTGATGGTCTTGGCATAGCAGCCACCCTCGAAGTTGAAGGTGCCCGTGTCGGACCAGCCGTGTTCGTCATCACCGATCAGCGTGCGGGCAGGATCAGCTGACAGCGTCGTCTTGCCGGTGCCCGACAGGCCAAAGAAGATCGCTGTATCAACGGGGTTGCCCACCGCGTGGTTGGCCGAGCAGTGCATCGGCATAACACCTTGATCGGGCAGCAGATAGTTGAGCAGCGAGAAAACGGATTTCTTGTTCTCGCCCGCATACTCCGTGCCGCCGATCAGGATCAGCTTGCGGTCAAAGTTCATCGCGATCACCGTCTCGGAGCGGCAGTCGTGTTTGGCAGGGTCCGCAGAGAAGCTGGGGCAGTTCAGGACGGTGAAATCCGCGAGGAAGTCATCCAGCTGGTCGCGGTCGGGGCGACGCATCATGTGACGGATGAACAGGTTGTGCCACGCAAGCTCGGTCACGAAGCGCACGTTGATTGCGTGTTTGGGGTCTGCCCCGCCTACGAGGTCTTGGACGAAGTAATCGCCGCCCTCCATATGGGCCAGCATGTCATTATAAAGCGCGTCAAAACCCGCCTCGGACATCTCGGCGTTGTTCTCCCACCAGATCGTGTCTTTTACGCTGTCGGACATGACCACGTGTTTGTCTTTGGGCGAGCGGCCTGTGAATTTTCCGGTGGTGACCAGAAACGCGCCGCCTTTACCCAATGTGCCCTCGTCGCGCTTGAGAGCGGTTTCGATCAGCGCAGGCTCCATCAGGTTGTAATAGACATTGCCGAGCCCCTTGATCCCTTGATCGTCGAGGCTGAAGTTCGGGTTGACCCGTCCGGTTTGCATGCAATGTCTCCTTTGATCGCCGTGCGTTTTGCGCAGCTTTGAAAAGCATTTGCCCGCAAATGAGGGAGCAGCGGGCAAGGGGTACGCGGGCCTCTTAACACGATGATTTGCGCGTTGAACAGGCGCGTTTCTACAGTTAGCGCCACCACTTAGGCAATTGATCGCAGGCTTGCCCGAATTGCCGCACATCGGGAGGGGAGGGCAGCGATACAGGCCATGAACCCCCGCAAAGTGAGGCAATTTAGCCATTCCTAAACAAATTATGGCTGAAATAAGGCCGTAGCGCCTGCCGATTCGCACTTTGGGATTGATTCGCCAGCAAAAGGAGTGATCAATGTTTGAAAAAATAAGAATATATTGAGCAGCACAAGGAAACAGGCAATGTCAAAAATTGCATTGGTGGACGACGACAGGAATATCCTGACGTCTGTCTCGATGACTCTTGAAGCCGAAGGTTTTGAGGTGGAAACATATAACGATGGTCAGGCCGCATTGGACGCGTTTAACAAACGTATGCCCGATATGGCGGTGCTGGACATCAAGATGCCGCGCATGGACGGCATGGATTTGCTTCAACGGCTGCGCCAGAAAACGGCAATGCCTGTGATCTTCCTCACCTCCAAAGATGACGAGATCGACGAAGTTCTGGGCCTGCGCATGGGCGCCGACGACTATGTGAAAAAACCGTTTTCGCAGCGTCTGTTGGTTGAGCGTATTCGCGCCCTTCTGCGCCGTCAGGACGCGGTTGCCACTGATGAAGTTGGCGATACCGAAGAGACAAAAGTGATGGAGCGTGGCGACCTGCGCATGGATCCGCTGCGCCATGCGGTTGCGTGGAAAGGCAAGGACGTATCGCTGACCGTGACGGAATTCCTGCTGCTGCAAGCCTTGGCCCAACGCCCCGGTTTCGTGAAGTCACGCGATCAGCTGATGGATGTCGCCTATGATGACCAAGTCTACGTTGATGATCGCACAATCGACAGCCACATCAAACGTCTGCGCAAGAAAATGCGCACTGCCGACGGTGAATTCTCGGCGATTGAGACGCTCTATGGTATCGGTTACAGATATAACGAAGAGTAATCTGCCAGTATGGCGATTGTTGAGAGGAACTTCGTGCGCGATCTGACCCCCGCAAAAGGCAACGGTGATGTTGTATTGGGTGACGACTGGGTCACACCAGAAAGTGCTGCTCCGAATGAGTTGAGGGCGCGCCGTGAACGGCGTGGCCTGTTCTCGCTCAGGGCGTCGCCGCTGACGCGGAAGATCATCACCTTCAACCTGATCGCGCTCAACGTGCTGGTTGCGGGTATCTTGTACCTCAATTCATCCCGCGAAAGCCTTGCCGTGCAGCGTGCCGCCTCATTGGTGAGCGAGGCAGAGCTGATCGCCGATGTGATCGAAGCGCAGTTGCCCGAAGGGCAGACGGTCGACCTGTCTGTCGGTGAGGGCGTCGATATCGCCAAAACGCTGTCGGGTCTTGACCTGCGCAGCGGTATTCAGGTCTTAGTCTTCGACCCTGACGGCGCGCTGATTTCCCAGTTTGAAGGGGCCAGTGATGCGCAGGTGCGGGGGCAAGAAAATAAGACAATCCTCACAGACGGGCTGAACTGGTTGTGGACGGCGGTGTCGTCGCCCTTCCGTTCGGACGCCGAGGCTTTGACCATTCAGGAACGTCTAAAGCCCGTGATCGAGGCAACGTTGGCCAACGGCTCCCAGATTAAAGAAGAACGCGACGAGGTCGGTGCGACCCTGCTGGCCGTTGCAACGCCGATCGAACATGTCGGTGCGCCGGTTGGTGCCGTCGCCATCGCCAGCGCCAGTGGTGAGATCGACCGCCTTGTGCGCGGTGAGCGTGAGCGTGTGTTGCAGATGTTTATCATCGCGACGCTTGTTTCTATCGGCCTCAGCCTTGTTCTGGCCTCGACCATTGCCAACCCTCTGGCCGATCTGGCCGCAGCCGCCGAATTGGGCCGCGACAAAGACGCCCGCAAGATGAATCCCGGCCGCATCCGTATCCCTGATCTGACCGCCCGCCCGGACGAGATTGGCCGCTTGTCTGGCGCGTTGCGCGGCATGATTTCAGCGCTTTATAACCGCATTGAAGGGAACGAACAGTTCGCCGCCGATGTGGCGCATGAGATCAAGAACCCGCTCGCCTCCCTCCGCTCGGCCGTGGGCACGCTGCGCATGATCAAGCGTGAGGACCAGCGCAACAAGCTGCTCGACGTGATCGACCATGATGTGCGCCGCCTCGACCGTTTGGTTAGCGACATCTCCAACGCCTCAAGGCTCGATAGTGAGCTGGTGAAGGAAGAAGAAGAGCCGTTCGACCTGATGAAAATGCTGGGCAATCTGGGCCAGTATCTGGGTGAGGATGCAAAGGGCAAGGGCATCGACTTTATCGTCGACCTGCCAAAAGACCCGATTGTGGTGCAGGGGCTTGAGGCCCGATTGGCGCAGGTCTTTGTTAACCTGATTACCAATGGCATTTCCTTCTGCGAAGACGGCGATGCGATCCGCGTCTGGGCGCGAAAACGCGACAACCGCGTGTTGGTCGTGGTTGAAGACACCGGCCCCGGCATTCCGGATCAGGCTTTGGCGAAAATCTTCAAGCGCTTCTATTCTGAACGCCCGCCAGAGCATTTCGGCAATAACTCGGGCCTTGGCCTTGCGATCTCCAAGCAGATCGTCGAAGCGCACGGCGGCGTCATCTGGGCCGAAAACATCCGCCCGACCGAAGCGGATATTACGTCCGAACCATTGGGCGCGCGGTTTGTTGTGGGTCTGCCGATCTAGGGTATGACGTCTGCGTTGATCCTTCACGCGTCTTGTGTTGCGGTGGCGGGCAAGGGCGTGCTGATCACGGGGCCATCGGGCAGCGGAAAGTCCGCGCTGGCGTTGCAGCTTATGGCCTATGGTGCAACGCTGGTGGCCGACGACCGTACCGCGGTGCATTTGCGCCAAGGCCAGATTATCGCTATGCCGCCCGCCACGATTCAGGGCATGATCGAAGCGCGATTTGTCGGCCTGTTGCATGTTCCCAACGCACAAGAGGCGCCCGTGACCCTCGTCGTGGATATGGAACAGGTAGAGACGCAGAGATTACCCGAACCCCATAGCACGACAGTGCTGGACATACCATTGCCGTGCCTTCAAAAGGTTAACGCACCCTATTTCCCTGCTGCGATCCTTGCCTACCTGCAAGGCGACAGAAAAGAGGTCAGATGACATCCGCGCAGACCCCGCAACGGCGTATCGTTTTTGTGACTGGCCCTTCAGGTGCCGGGCGCTCCTCTGCGCTGAATGTGCTTGAGGATGCGGGGTTTGAGGTGATCGACAATCTGCCCATGCGCCTGATGCCGATGCTCTTTGATGAGGCAGAGCAAGCCCGCCCGCTGGCCTTGGGAATTGATGCGCGTAATCGCGATTTCTCGACCAACGGGGTGATCGATCTGCTGGGGCGGCTGGCCACCCGTGCAGGCGTTGTGGCTGAGCTGCTGTTCTTGGATTGCAGCACAGACGTGTTGCTGCGCCGTTTCTCCGAGACACGCCGCCGTCACCCCATGGCGCCCGAAGACCGCCCCGCCGAAGGTATTCAGGCGGAACAGGACCTGCTGGCCCCGCTGCGCGCCCGCGCCGATGTGTTGATCGACACCTCCGACATGAATGTGCACGAACTGCGGGCCGAGGTCGAACACTGGTTTGCACCAGGTGGAAAACGCCACCTCACAGTCACGGTGCAATCCTTCTCGTATAAGCGCGGCCTGCCGCGTTCGGTCGATATGGTCTATGACTGCAGGTTTCTGAAGAACCCGTATTGGGAACCCTCCTTGCGGGCAATGAATGGCACCGACCCAGCGGTGGCGGCCCATGTGGCCACGGACCCACGCTATGATGATTTTGCGCAAAAGGTGCTGGACCTCAGCCTGCTGATCCTGCCAGCCTGCCGCGACGAAGGCAAAAGCCATTTTTCCATCGCGTTTGGTTGTACAGGTGGTCAGCACCGCTCGGTTACGCTGGCGGAAAGCCATGCTTTGCGCCTTGCGCAAGAGGGCTGGCAAGTGTCAATTAGACACCGTGAACTGAATGCGCGGCAGCAACAAGGAACGCAGAAAACGTGATCGGTATTGTGATTGTCGCACATGGTGGATTGGCACGCGAATATCTCGCGGCCATTGAGCATGTAGTCGGGTCGCAAAACGGCATCCGTGCAATCGAAATCCGCGTCAATGACGACCGCACCGCGAAACAATCCGAAATTTGTCAGGCCGCAGATGCCGTAGACAAAGGACAAGGCGTGGTTGTGGTCACCGATCTTTTTGGCGGATCACCGTCGAACCTTAGCCTGATGGCCTGCCAACCTGCAGGCCGCAGGATCTTGTACGGCGCGAACCTGCCGATGCTGATCAAACTGGCCAAAAGCCGCGACAAGCCCGTGCCGGACGCCGTACGCGCCGCACTTGAGGCTGGTAAGAAGTACATCGACGCACAGAACGTCAGCAGCGAATAACAAGGCTATGCCATGACCCAAATCACCCTGGAAATCGTGAACGAAAAAGGTCTGCATGCGCGGGCCTCGGCCAAATTGGTCGAAGTCGTTGAAGGCTTTGATGCCACCGCAGAGGTGCGCAAGGACGGGCTGAGCGCCTCTGGCGACAGTATCATGGGGCTTTTGATGTTGGCAGCGGCCAAGGGAAGCTTTATTGACGTGGAAACGACCGGCCCAGATGAACAGGCGCTTGCGGATGCCCTGACTGCACTGGTCGCCGATATGTTCGGCGAAGGCATGTAAACGCACTGCCGTATGCGAGATTTCAGTGAGGGTGTCCAAGTGACAGATAAAACCCAGTCTATCGGTTCTCACGGCCAGATTGGTGGCGGCGACGAACATATTGATCTGACCAAATATGACCGTAGCAGCCTCTCCTACGCATCGACCTTCGATAACCCGTGGAAGTCGCGTTTTATCTCGCTGATGGAGCTGTTTACCGGCAAGCTGCAAATCCTGCGCATGGTCCGCAAGTTTGAGCGCAGCGGTGCGCCCACTGGGCAGGCGTTCTGGCGTGCTGCTCTTGATACGATGGGCATCGACCTTACCACCCCGCAATCCCAACTTGACCTGATCCCCAAAGAGGGGCCGGTCATCGTTGTTGCGAACCACCCGCACGGCATGGTGGATGGTATGATCTTTGCCGATCTGATTGGCCGCGCACGCCCCGATTACAGGATCCTGACCCGCTCGTTGCTGACGTCAATTGACGAAGTCGCAGGCAGCTTCATGATTCCCGTGCCTTTCCCCCACGACCCCGACGCACAGCGCAAAGGCGTCGAGATGCGGGCAAAAGCCATGCGCCACCTCAAGGAGGGCGGCGTTGTCGCTCTTTTCCCGTCGGGCGCTGTCGCCGCGTCTGAAACATGGTGGGGCCCCGCCGTTGAGGCAGAGTGGAACGTTTTTACCGCTAAAATGATCCGCCGCTCGGGGGCCACGGTCGTTCCTATTAAATTCCCTGGCCAAAACAGCCGCGCCTACCAGATCGCGAATCAAGTGTCGCCCATGCTTCGCCAAGGGCTCTTGCTCCATGAAGTCGTGCACAGCTGCAACAAGCCCCAAGCACCCGTTGTGGGTGCGCCTATTGATCAGGCCGAAATCGATTCACGGGCCGACGATCCACGGGCGTTTATGGCATGGCTGCGGGCACACACGCTGTCGCTCGATAAATAGCGTCTAATCTTTCTGGCCCCAAACCCCGTCACAGCTCAGCGCGTCGGAACAGGGACATCCCCACGGTAGTCATAGAATCCGCGCTGGCTTTTGCGTCCCAACCAACCCGCTTCGACGTATTTTGTAAGCAATGGGCAGGGGCGGTATTTTGTATCCGCCAATCCGTCATGCAATACGTTCATAATGGCCAGACAGGTATCCAGCCCGATGAAATCGGCCAGCTCCAGTGGCCCCATCGGGTGGTTGGCGCCCAACTTCATGGAGCTGTCGATCGACTGCACGTTTCCGACCCCTTCGTACAGGGTATAGACCGCCTCGTTGATCATCGGCATCAGGATGCGGTTCACGATGAAGGCGGGGAAATCCTCCGCCGAGGCAGAGGTCTTGTTCAACCGGTCCACCACTTGTTTACAAGCGGCAAACGTCGGCTCGTCCGTCGCAATCCCGCGGATCAACTCAACCAGTTTCATCACCGGCACGGGGTTCATAAAGTGGAACCCCATGAACTTCTCGGGCCGGTCCGTCCGGCTGGCCAGCCGCGTGATTGAAATCGACGACGTGTTCGAGGTGAGAATGGTGTGCGGCTTGATATGCGGCAGCAGGTCCTCGAAAATCGCCTGCTTCACGGTCTCCCGTTCGGTCGCGGCCTCGATGATAAGGTCCGATGGGCCCAGATCGGTCAGCGCGGTTGTGGTGGTGATCCGCGCAAGGGCTGCCTCCATATCGGCTTCGGCGATCTTGCCGCGCCCGACCTGACGGGCCATGTTGCCCCGCATCACTTCCATCGCGGCCTTCAGCGCCTCGGCGCTGATGTCGTTGAGCATGACATCATATCCCGCAAGGGACATGACATGCGCGATGCCATTGCCCATTTGCCCCGCACCCACGATACCGACTGACTGGATTTCCATAGCGCTGCCTCTTGTTGATTTGGCCGCAGCTTACGGCGGAGCCGTACAGCGCCGCAAGGGCGGGCGACGTGTAAAATCCACCTCAAACTCCGCCTTTAAACGTTTTGCAATATCCGCCGCGCCATACTGCGGTTGGGTGAGTTAAAAAGGTGGGCAATATGACCTATGATATACTGGGGCCGGGGGCCCTTGATTATCTGCCGTGCCAGTATGGCACGTCGCAGTTGACGTTTCGTGGACCAAAGCGCGTGCTGGAGGCACCATATGTGGCCTTCATTGGCGGCACGCAGACCTTTGGAAAATTCATCGAACAGCCCTTTCCCCTGCGGGTAGAGCATTTGACGGGGGTGACGTCGGTGAACTTTGGTCAGGTGGGGGCAGGGCTGGATGTTTTTGCCCGCGACGCTGTGGTGCAGGGGGCCGCCCATGGTGCCCGCGTCACGGTGGTCGAGGTGCTGGGCGCCGCGAATATGAACAATCCACTTTATAAGGTGCATCACCGCCGAAATGATCGCTTTGTCTGGGCGGCCAAGGATTTGCGCGATCTGTATCCGGAAGTGGATTTCGCGCAGTTCAATTTCACGCATCACATGCTACGCGATCTGTTTCGTTTGGACAGTGTGCGGTTCGAGCAGGTTCTCCAGCGGTTGCAGCGGGTGTGGGTGCGCCGGATGAACCGTTTCCTCAGCCATCTGAAATCGCCCGTCGTTCTGGTGTGGTTTAGAGGACCAGAAGAAAACGTCGAACCTGCTGATGAATGGTCTGCAAAGATCGGACGCGGCCCTGCATTTATCACGCAAAGCATGGTGGACGCGCTGGACGAAGGCGTGGGCGGTTTGGTCGAAGTCCTCCCCGAGGTCGAGCGGGGCGAGGCAGGCAGCAAACAGGGGCTCGTCTTTAACCCGCTGGAGGAAGCCGCGGCCAGGGCGGTTGCCAGCCCTGCGCAGCATCAGGCCGCCGCAGATGCCCTGCGGCCAATTCTGGATGCGTTGATGTAGAACGAAAAAGGCCCGCCTGAAACAGCGGGCCTTTGTCTTGTCTTGAAAAGCTGTGAATTACAGCTTTTCGATCATCTCTGGTACGGCTTCGAACAGGTCTGCAACAAGGCCAAAGTCGGCGACCTGAAAGATCGGTGCTTCTTCGTCTTTGTTGATCGCTACGATGATCTTGCTGTCTTTCATACCGGCCAAGTGCTGGATCGCACCCGAGATGCCAACGGCAACATACAGGTCGGGCGCGACAACTTTGCCGGTTTGGCCAACTTGCCAGTCGTTCGGCGCATAGCCGGAATCGACCGCAGCGCGGGAGGCGCCAACAGCGGCACCCAGCTTGTCTGCGAGGGTTTCGATCAGTTTGAAGTCATCTTCGGAGCCGACACCGCGGCCACCCGACACAACCACACCAGCCGAGGTCAGCTCGGGGCGGTCGCTTTCGGCGACTTTGTCTTCTACCCATTCGGACAGACCGGGGTCTGCCGCTGCGGAGGCTGTCTCGACCGAGGCGGAGCCGCCTTCGCCTGCCGCATCGAATGTCGATGTGCGGAAGGTGATGACCTTTTTCGCGTCGGAGGATTTGACCGTCTGCACGGCGTTGCCGGCATAGATCGGGCGCTCGAACGTGTCGGCGTCGATCACGGCTGTCGCGTCAGAGATGATCATCACGTCGAGCAGGGCCGCAACGCGGGGCATGACGTTTTTCGCATCTGTGGTCGAAGGCGCTGCGATGTGATCGTAATCACCCGCAAGCGACACGATCAACGCGGCCGTGGATTCCGCAAGGCGGTGGCCCAGTGATGCGTCTTCGGCAACCAGTACCTTGGACACGCCAGCGATTTTGGCGGCGGCTTCACCAGCTGCGGCGGCGGAACCGCCTGCGGCCAGAATTGTCACATCGCCAAGGGCTTGCGCGGCTGTCACAGCTTTTGCTGTGGCGTCCATCGCCAGTTCGCCGTCGTTAACTTCTGCAAGGAGTAGAACAGCCATTACACAGCCCCCGCTTCTTTGAGTTTCGCTACCAGCTCGTCTACCGAGCCGACCTTGATGCCTGCGGCGCGTGCGGCGGGCTCTTCGGTCTTGATGATTTCCAGACGGTTCGAGATCTCTACGCCGTAGTCGGCAGGGGTCTTTTCATCCAGTGGCTTTTTCTTTGCCTTCATGATGTTGGGCAGGGAAGCATAGCGCGGCTCGTTGAGGCGCAGGTCGACTGTCACAACTGTTGGCATGTTGACCTTGATGGTCTGCAAGCCGCCGTCGACTTCGCGGGTTACAACCGCTTTGTCGCCTTCAATCGCCACTTCTGAGGCGAATGTCGCCTGTGACCAACCCATCAGCGCGCTGAGCATCTGGCCCGTTGCGTTCATGTCGTTGTCAATGGCTTGCTTGCCTGCAAGGACAAGTCCGGGCTGCTCTTCGTCGACGATGCCTTTGAGGATTTTGGCGACGGTCAGCGGCTCGATGTCGTTGTGGACGTCGTCGGTGGCAACAACGAGGATGGCGCGGTCTGCGCCCATGGCCAGTGCCGTGCGCAGGGTTTCTTGCGCTTGCTTGACGCCGATGGAGACGACGACGACTTCGTCGGCTTGGCCTGCCTCTTTTAGGCGGATGGCCTGTTCGACGGAAATCTCGTCGAACGGGTTCATGGACATTTTGACGTTGGCAAGATCGACACCGGAACCGTCCGCTTTGACGCGCACTTTTACGTTATAGTCGATCACGCGTTTGACAGGTACGAGCACCTTCATGAGCGTTTCTCCTTGGTTGCGACTCAGACCCAGAGCGGGCCGGTCAATAAATCTGGCCTATGTCTAACGAAGGGTTTAGCCGCGTTACAGAGTAAAATCGCCGCATGGGGTGCCTTGCACGTCACGTTACAACCGTGTGGTGCGCTCCTCGCTGCCCTTCGGGCGCTCCTCGCTGGGGCTATCGGTTGGCGCCGGGGATCCAGAGCACGTCGTCTTTGCCACCGTTGTTGGCCACGCGGGCTGCGACAAAGAACCAGTCGCTGAGGCGATTGAGGTAGCGCACGGCGGCTTCGTTCACTGTCTCTTGGGTTGCCAGCTCTGTTGCCAGACGTTCGGCGCGGCGCGCCACGGTGCGGCAGACATGCAGATGGGCGGCCAACGCCGAGCCGCCGGGCAAGATAAAGCTGCGCAGCGGCTCAAGGTTGGCGTTCATCACGTCAATCTCGGCCTCAAGCCGGTCGACCTGAGCGGCGGCCATGCGCAGGGGCGGGTATTCGGCCTCTGCATCTTTTTCCATATCGGGACGGCACAGGTCCGCGCCCAGATCGAACAGATCATTCTGGATGCGCGACAGGGCTGCGTCTGTTTCGTCCACAGCGTTCAGGCGCGCCACCCCGACAAAGCAGTTCAGCTCGTCCGAGGTGCCGTAGGCTTCTACCCGCACATCATGCTTGGCCACGCGGGTCCCGTTGCCCAATGCGGTATCGCCTTTGTCACCGGTGCGCGTGTAAATTTTATTGAGTACGACCATCCGGACTATCCTCTGATGAAATAGACGTAGATCACGATCAGCACGACCGCGATGAACTGGGTAATGATACGCCAGCGCATCAGCTTGTTCGAGTTCGCCTTGTTAAACGCGCCGCCGCTGGCGAAACCGCCAAGGCCCATTACAAGCACAACCACCACCGCGACGACCGCGATGACGATAAGAATGAAAAACGGATCTGCCATCTGGATCTCCTCAACCCTTGTCGCTGCGCGATGTAGCGGGCAGCACGCATGAAACAACCCCTAGCGGGCCAGTATCCGGTCCAAAAGCCGTGTGGACAGGATGCGACGCAAGAAACCCGCCAGATATGTTGGCGTTGTGACGTAATACCGCGCCCGCGGTCGGGATGATTCGAGCGCATGAACCAGCTTTTTGACTACAGCCTCGGGCGGGAGTTCGTATTTGTCGGGGCCGCTTTCGCCGTACAGGCGCTGCGCCAACACGGTTTCATAGTCGCCTGCCTGCGCGGCGTTTTCCCAATCAATCCACCGCTCGAAATGCGGGATCGAGTTGGCGCGAATTTTGGAGGTCACGGGACCCGGCTCAATCAGGATGGGTAGGACATCGGTGCCGCGCATCTCGAGCCGCAGGGTATCTGTCAGCCCTTCGAGCGCGAATTTGGTGGCGTTATAGGCGCCGCGCCACGGCTGTGCGACCAACCCCAGAACGGATGAGCATTGCACAATGCGCCCGTGCCCTTGGGCGCGCATCACGGGAATCACCGCGCGGGTGAGCGTGTGCCAACCAAAGAAATTCGCCTCGAAAATCTCGCGCAGGGCTTCGGTGGGCAGGTCCTCGACACGGCCGGGCGTGGCGTGGGCGCCGTTGTTAAATACCGCATCCAACGTGCCGCCGGTATCTTCCAGCACATCGGCAAGTGCTGTGATGATGCTGTCGGGGTCGGTATAATCCAGACGCGGGCTGTCAAAGCCTTCATCGCGCATGCGGGCGCAATCCAGCTCTTGGCGGCAGGAGGCATAGACGTGCCAGCCGCGGGCGCGCAGCCCGTGGGCCGCCGCATATCCGATGCCAGAAGAGCAGCCGGTGATCAGAATGGTTCGTTGTGTCATAAACAAAAGGCCCCGTCGGTGAACGAGGCCTCAAATGCTTTGTTTTTGCGGGGTTTGCAATTGCTGGCAGGGTTATCAGCCCGATGTCAGCAGGAAATCGGCCATCCAGCCGGATTCGCCACCATCGACGGGCTGCATACGCACCCACCCGTTGCCGTTGTCTTCGAGGATGCGCACGGCCGCGCCGCGTGTCAGTTTGTTCACAACGCCAAAGTTGGTCGAGGGGCCGCCGCGTACATTGACTCGGTTGCCCGATACTTTGCGAATGTCGCCGTCTGCTTGCGCAGCTGCGCCAGAGGTTGTGGCGATCAGGCTTGGCAGAATGATCTGTGGCGTTTCGGCGCTGTCGATGATTGTCGCTTGCTGCACTGTCTCGGCTTCTGCGGCGCTGGCCACATCCGTGAGGTTCAAAGACACGCGGGTCACGTCGGGTGTGCTGTCGATTTTGGTGATGGATGCGGTGCTTACTGCGGCGGCGGGTTCGACAACTGCGTCGGCTTGCGGTGCTTGTGCAACCTGTTGCGGGGCCACTTCGGTGGGGGCCTGGCGCGCCATCTTCGCGCTCATGGGTTCAAATTCCGACCCGCCACTCATTTCATAGAATGCAAACCCCAGGAAGCCAAAGGTCAGAAGGATAAAGGTTTTCATTGGGCAGCTCCTTAGGGGGGCAGGACGGCGACCAAACAGCTGGTCAGGTTGGATTGGTACTAACAACAATATCGATTCTATTGGAGGGGAAAAATTAAGAAAACGGGCACGTCACACGTTTGCAACGGTTTGTAATATTGCGGTCGATTCGACGATTGGAGGTGCTTGTGGGCGGTTGGTGACATGGCTACACAACATCTATGTCAGACAATAAAACACCCGCGCCGCCGCGCCATGAGGAAACGTCAGAGCCGCTGCGCCGTGCGCTGGGGGATCGCTATCTTACCTATGCGCTCAGCACGATCATGCACCGTGCTTTGCCCGATGCGCGCGACGGCCTGAAGCCCGTTCACCGCCGCATCCTGTATGCGATGAACCGCTTGCGGTTGGGATCAACGGGCGGGTTCCTGAAATCCGCCAAGATCAGCGGCGACACGATGGGGGATTTCCACCCCCACGGCGATGCCGCGATCTATGACGCGATGGCGCGTTTGGCGCAGGACTTTAACGTGCGCTATCCGCTGGTGGACGGGCAGGGTAACTTTGGCAATATCGACGGCGATAACCCCGCCGCCAGCCGTTATACCGAAGCCCGCATGACCGCCGTCGCCGAGGCGATGCTGGAAGGGCTGTCAGAAAACGTTGTCGACTTCCGCGACAACTATGATGGCCGCCTGACGGAACCATCAGTGCTGCCTGCGCAATTTCCCAACCTGCTGGCCAACGGCAGCAGCGGGATTGCGGTCGGCATGGCCACAAACATCCCGCCGCACAATATATCCGAGCTGTGCGATGCGTGTATCCACCTCATTAAAACGCCCGATGCACGGGATGACACGCTTCTGAACTATGTCCCCGGTCCCGATTTCCCGACAGGCGGCGTCATTGTCGAGCCCCCCGAGAACATCGCGACAGCCTACCGCACCGGCAAGGGCGGGTTCCGCCTGCGTGCGCGTTGGGAGGTCGAGGACCTTGGTCGTGGCCAGTGGCAGATTGTCATCACCGAAATTCCCTATCAGGTGCAAAAGTCCAAGCTGATCGAAAAAATCGCCGAGGCGATCCAGACCAAAAAAATTCCCATCCTTGCGGATGTCCGCGACGAGAGCGCCGAAGACATCCGCATGGTGTTGGAGCCGCGCTCCAAGAACGTCGATCCCGAAGTTCTGATGGGCATGATGTTCCGCTCCTCAGACCTTGAAGTGCGGTTCTCGCTCAACATGAACGTGTTGATTGACGGGGTGACGCCGAAAGTATGTTCCATGAAGGAAGTGCTGCGCGCCTTCCTTGATCACCGCCGCGAAGTGCTGGAGCGCCGCTCGCGTCACCGGATGGAGAAGATCGACCACCGTCTGGAGGTCTTGGAAGGCTTTATCGTCGCCTTCCTGAACCTTGACCGTGTGATCGACATCATCCGCTATGATGATGAGCCGAAGGACGCGTTGATGCGTGAGGACTGGGGGAAGACCCACGTCCGCGCAATGGATGAAAAGGACTACGCCTCGCCCGCCGCGGGTGATGGTGAGCTGTCCGAGGTGCAGGCCGAGGCGATCCTGAACATGCGCCTGCGCAGCTTGCGCCGGCTTGAAGAGCTGGAGTTGCTGCGCGAGCAGTCGGAACTGATGGAAGAGCGTGCGGGTCTTGAGGATCTGCTGGAAAACGAAAACCTGCAATGGGACAGCATCGTCGACCAGTTGCGCGAGACGAAAAAGCAATTCGGCAAAGCCTATGACGGTGGGGCGCGACGCAGCACCTTCGCCGAAGCGGGCGAGATCGAGGACGTGCCGATCGAGGCCATGATCGACCGTGAGCCGATCACGGTTGTCTGCTCGGAAATGGGCTGGATCCGCGCCATGACGGGCCACATTGATCTGGCGCGGGAATTGAAGTTCAAAGACGGGGATGGCCCCCGCTTTACCTTCCACGCCGAGACGACGGACCGTTTGCTGGCCTTCGGCAGCAATGGCCGCTTCTACACGGTATCTGCCGCCAACCTGCCCGGCGGGCGCGGTATGGGGGAGCCGCTGCGCCTGATGGTGGATCTGCCGAACGAGGTGCAGCTGGTAGACCTGTTCATTCACAAACCCGATGGCAAGTTGCTGGTCGCGTCCAGCGCCGGTGACGGGTTTATTGTGCCGGAGGCCGATGTCGTGGCGCAGACCCGTTCGGGCAAACAGGTGCTGAACGTGCGCGGCGATGTGCAGGCGCTGATCTGTAAACCCGTCAGCGGCGACAGCATTGCCACCGTGGGTGAAAACCGCAAAGTGCTGGTGTTCGATCTGGAAGAACTGCCCGAGATGGGCCGCGGCAAAGGCGTGCGCTTGCAAAAATACAAAGACGGCGGCCTGTCCGATGCGACAACCTTTACCCGCGCTGACGGCCTCAGCTGGCTTGACCCTGCGGGCCGCACGCGGACCGAGCCCGAGTTGACCGAATGGACCGGTAAACGCGCAAGCGCGGGCCGCATGGCGCCGCGTGGCTTCCCCCGTGATAACAAGTTCACCTGATCCCGGCGCACCGCCCCCCGTGCCCGTCTACGGGATGGGGGTGGATTTTGCGGGCAACCGCTCGGCTTTGTTCTGGCTCGCGCTCAAGTCGGGGTTCTGGACCGTCCTCACGCTTGGGTTCTACCGCTTCTGGATGAAGACACGGTTGCGGCGCTGGTATTGGTCGTCGATCCGGCCGGGCGGGCATCCGATGGAATATGTGGGCGATCCTTGGGAAAAGCTGCTTGGGTTTTTTATCGCCGTGGTGATCCTCACCTTCTATATCGGGGTCGTTAACCTGGCGCTGATGTTCATCAGCTTTTCGGTCTTCCAAAGCTCGGTCATGGGGTATTCGGCCAGCTTTATCGGCGTGATCCCGATCTGGTTTTATGCGCAATACCGCGCACGGCGTTATGTGCTGGCGCGCACCCGTTGGCGCGGCGTGCGGTTCGGATTGGAGAAAGGCGCGTGGGGATACGCGTGGCGTGCGTTGGTGCATTGGCTGATCACGATCTGCTCGGCAGGATTGCTCTGGCCGCGCATGACCTTCTGGCTCGAGAAGTACAAAACCGATCGCACCTATTTCGGCTCTGCTAAATTGGAGCAGGGTGGGCATTGGTGGATGCTCTACCGTGCGGCGATCCCGTTCGGGGCGGCTGTGGTCGGTTTGGTGCTTTGGGCGATGTGGATCATCGGGATTGATCCGCTGCTGACGGGGATGGAGGGGGTCATTGACGATCTTGTCGAGAACCCAAATGACGACATGCGGTTCGAGCAAGCCTTTTTCAATTTTGCACATCCAGAGCGTTTGCTATTGGTGTTTCCGTTGCTCATGCTGCTGATCTATGGCGCTGTTCACTACCGTTTCGCCAGTAAACGTATTCTGGCGGACCATAAACGCAGTGGCGCGATCCGGATGCGCTCGGGGCTGAACAGTTTGCGCGTCTCGGTGATCTATGTGGTGGGCACGACCATCGCCTATACGCTGTTGTTCGTTGGTCTTCTGGCCATCGTCGGTCTGGCTTTTGGCCTGCTGGATATGGACATGCTCTTTGACATCGGCGCGGGGGAGTTCAACCCGCTGGGTGCTGTGCCGCGCTGGCTTGCGACAGGCCTGTTGGCGATGCTTTATCTCGGCGTGTTTCTGTTCTGGAGCGTGCTGCACCACGTTTTTGTCACCTATCCGCTGATGCGTCATATGGCGATCACGCTTAGCCTTGTGGATGTGGCCGGGTTCAGCACCGTCAGCCAACGCGCACGCGATGAATTTGCCGAGGCCGAAGGCTTTGCAGAGGCGCTGGATCTAGGGGCTGCGATATGACGATGCCACCCCCCGTGCCACCGCAAAACGAGGGCGATACCCGCGAGGATACCGCCTATCAAAGCGTCTATTTTGACGGAGATACTCCGCTGCCCCGTGATGTGACGTTGAACGTGGACCGCGTGCAGGGCGTCTTGGAGATCAGCAGCCCTGCGCTGGGCGTATCACCGCTGCGCTGGCCTTTGGATGAGATCAGGCAGTTGGACGATACCGCTGGTCGATCAAACGTCATTCTGCGCTGGATGCACGACCCGCTGGCGCGGCTGCATCTGGGTGACATGCGCCTGTTGCGCGACATGCCCCGCCTGCAACGCCGCGCGCCGCCCAAGGGGCGCGGACGGTTGGCGGCTTGGGCCGTGACCGCTGTGGCGGCTGTGGCGCTGCAAATCGGCGTCTTGGTTCCGCTGCTGGCAGACAGGCTTGCCACCTTTGTCCCCCCCGCAGGAGAGCGGGCGCTGGGCGAGGCGACTTTCGGGCAGATACGCTCGGCTCTGGCGGGGGCGGGGCTGCCACCGCTGGACACCTGCGATGATCCCGCTGGACTGGCCGCGCTTGAGACGATGTTGGTGGGCTTGGGCGTTGAGCGCGGGACCGAGGATGCGATCAAGGTCTTTGTGCTGGATCACGAGATGGTCAACGCCTTTGCGCTGCCTGGTGGCTATGTTGTGTTCTTTCGCGGCATGATCGACGCGGCGCTTAGCCCGAATGAAATCGCCGCCGTGATGGCCCATGAGGTGGGCCATGTGGTGAACCGCGACCCGACGCGCCACGCGCTACGCTCGGCCGGATCGATTGGTATTCTGGGCCTGCTGTTTGGTGATTTTGCGGGCGGCGCTGCGGTGTTGTTCCTGACCGAAAAACTGATCGCCGCGAATTATGCGCAAGGGGCCGAAAGCGGGGCCGACTTTTATGCCTACGGCGCGTTGGAGGATGCGGGTGTCTCGCCCGCCGCACTGGGCGATATGTTCGAGCGGCTGCGCGACAAGTACGGCGATACCGAAGGTGTTGTCTCTCACTTCGTGAGCCACCCGACGCTGAGCAGTCGGATCGAACGCGCCCGCAGCGCAGCGCGGCCTGACTTTCGCTATCTGGACATTCTGTCAGACAGCGATTGGGCTGATTTGAAAGCGGTCTGCGACTAAACGTGTAGATGGTTCGCGGCCCTGCTCAACGCACAGAAAGGCGCGGTCAAGGTTTCGTCACCTAGTCCGCACATCAACGGACCATGCAGGGGCATAGCCGTTCCTGCGTCAGGCAAATTGCCACAGGTTAGGCACGCGGGTGCCCATCCAAAATGCTGAACATTGCGCCCGCGGGGTGGTTGCGGTATCGCAGCGGGGCAATAAGGGAGAGACGTCTGATGGGTCGGATCAAGATGATGCGCAGTGTTGCTGCGATGCTTTTGGTGGCGGTGGTTGCCGCCTGTAACGGGGCCTCTGATCTGGCAAAGCCTGCCGTGCCGCTGGGCAATTTCAAGCTGAGCCATAATGTCGTCGTCGCGCCCAAGGTCCAGAAAGTGCCGCTCAGCCGTACGCTTGAGACCGAGGTTATGACCAAGATGCTGAAGGACGCCGTGGCCGAGCGATTCGATCGCTACGATGGGGACCGTCTTTATCATTTCGGCATCTCGATCGAGAGCTATTTCCTCGCACCTCCGGGTATTCCTGTAGTCGCCGCACCGAAATCGGCCATGGTGATCCGTCTGACAGTCTGGGATGATGCAAAGCAGGAAAAACTGACTGCCAAAGCGCACCAAATGACCGTGATCGAATCCCTTGATCAAGGGCCGCTTGTCGGGTCGGGCTATACAAAAACCGCCGAAGAACAGTTCAAAAATCTTAGCCAGAATGCCGTCAAGCAGATCCAGAATTATCTGGTGCGCCAGAACAAGGCCGAGGGATGGTTTGCAGGCGATAGCACCGCGGCAGACGCTGCCGCCGATGTCGCCAGTGATGCGGTCGAGGACGAATAGGCTTTGGACACAGTGGCGGTGCGCAGGAAACTGCGCGGGCAGTGCAAGACGTGCTTGATTTTACCGCCCAGACCACATATGTGCCGCGCCATATGCAATTGAGGCCCGATGCGGGCCTTTTGACTTTGGAAGGGCGCCCACCATGGCAAAGGAAAAGTTTGAACGTAACAAGCCGCACGTCAACATCGGCACGATTGGCCACGTTGACCACGGCAAGACGACGCTGACGGCTGCGATCACCAAGTATTTTGGTGACTTCAAAGCGTATGACCAGATTGATGGCGCGCCCGAAGAAAAAGCACGCGGGATCACGATCTCTACCGCGCACGTTGAGTATGAAACCGAAGCGCGCCACTACGCGCACGTCGACTGCCCGGGCCACGCTGACTATGTGAAGAACATGATCACCGGTGCGGCGCAGATGGACGGCGCGATCCTGGTTGTGAACGCGGCCGACGGCCCAATGCCCCAGACGCGTGAGCACATCCTGCTCGGCCGTCAGGTTGGCATCCCGTACATGGTTGTTTACATGAACAAAGTTGACCAGGTAGACGACGAAGAGCTGCTGGAACTGGTTGAAATGGAAATCCGTGAGCTGCTGTCCTCGTACGAGTACCCTGGCGACGATATTCCAATCATCCCCGGCTCCGCGCTGGCGGCGATGGAAGAGCGTGACGACAACATCGGCAAAGACTCGATCGTTAAGCTGATGGAAGCGGTTGACGAATACATCCCGACACCTGCACGCGCTGTTGACCAGCCGTTCCTGATGCCAGTGGAAGACGTGTTCTCGATCTCTGGTCGTGGTACTGTTGTGACAGGCCGTGTCGAGCGTGGCGTGATCAACGTTGGCGACGAGATCGAAATCGTTGGTATCCGCGACACCAAGAAAACGACCTGCACAGGCGTTGAAATGTTCCGCAAGCTGCTGGACCGTGGTGAAGCAGGCGACAACATCGGCGCATTGCTGCGCGGTGTGGACCGTGAAGGTGTTGAGCGTGGGCAGGTTCTTTGTAAGCCAGCGTCCGTGAACCCGCACACAAAGTTCACAGCCGAAGCCTACATCCTGACCAAAGAAGAGGGTGGCCGTCACACGCCGTTCTTCGCGAACTACCGTCCACAGTTCTACTTCCGTACAACGGATGTGACCGGCACCGTTCAGCTGCCCGAAGGTACTGAGATGGTAATGCCAGGTGACAACCTGCAGTTCGACGTAGAGCTGATCGCGCCTATCGCGATGGAAGACGGCCTGCGCTTTGCGATCCGCGAAGGCGGCCGCACTGTTGGCGCGGGTGTTGTGTCCAAGATCACAGCGTGATCGACTGACGCACCTTGTTAGGGGCTGCGCCCGAGATCACGATGTGATCGTCTGGCGCAGCCTCTAACAGATGCGTGAAGGAACACCAGCCAAGCGTAGCGGTCCGCAGGACCGATAGCTGGCATCGAATGTACAAAGGCCGCCCTGAGAGGGGCGGCCTTTGTCGTGGGGGGCAAATCTTCGTAGAAGATTTGGGCACAAAGTATCTGAGATACTTTGCTTGCGAGCCGAACTGACGAAGAAGCCTCAAAAATGTGACCGTCAATTTGTTGCGCCTGACGGCCGCCTTGACGTAATTTAACCGCGCCCAAATTTCCTGTTTTAGGGGTATCTATGTGATTTCACGGCATCGCGGAAATATGGTGCCTTCGTCAGCAAGCTGTAGCGAATATCAAAAGTTTCCGCGCAAACAACCTGATTTCTGCGACATTGGACTAATCTGTCTTGTGCAGGTTCACCATACGGAGCGCACGTCATTCCCGCCAACACACCAAAACGGTTTTTGCCGATGTCGTCGGCGTGGGCGGCGCAGAGAGGGGCGCCCTGTTCGCCGAAGGCTTTGTGCGAAGCCCGATGTTGCCCGCAGTAAAACCGCCGCGGAAGCGCCTATCTGGCACCTGGCGCCAGAATTTCCTCGTCAACGGGTGTGATGCCCCTTGATCAATTCTGAAAACCCGACTACCCAACCGTCAGGCATAGGGGTTTAGCTCAGTTGGTAGAGCATCGGTCTCCAAAACCGAGGGTCGTGGGTTCGAGTCCCTCAGCCCCTGCCAATTTTCCCGCAGCGATATTGTTTCGTCCGCTTGCGCAGTGGCCGCACATGCGCGGATTGCTTGCGTGGTCGGACACATTGCCACAGTCATGCCACATTTGCTCCATCGTCGCGCCGTAAGAAGCTGGTTAACTCGGCCTTCGAACGCATAGTGTGATGGTAGGACAAATGACTTCAGCGCCCAAAACCACTTCTTCCGATGCCGCCGTTGGCGGGCCTGACCTTGACGCCGAATCGCTGAGTGCAATCAGGTCGATTCTGACCGAGCAAGAAGCACCTGCGCCGCGCAAGTCGTTTCGCCGCGCGGCCGATCCTGCGCCAGAGGTGCGGCAGCCGGCCGAAGTACCTGCCCGCAAAGCGCAGGCTCTTCCACGGCTGCGCCCCGCTGATTCTCATACGGCAACACCTGCGCCCAAACCTGCCAAGCGTGGCCTGTCACTGCGCCGGAAAGCGCCAGCCGCCGCGAAACCTGCGCCAGCAGCGCAACCGCGTCCTGTGGCCCAACGCGACGAAGGCAGCCTGATCGGGCGCATACAATCCTATCGCCCAACGCCTGCGCATATTGCGCTCGGAGTTTTTGCCTTGCTGGTCTTGTTACGCCCATGGCTGGTGATTGGGCTTTTGGTTCTGTCCGTGATCATTATGGTCGGTGTCTTCCTGATTGTCGGCTATGACGGCTTTTGGAAAGGCGTGATGAAGCTTGGCCGTTGGTACAGCGCACGCCGTCCCGAACGGGCGGCCATTTTTACCGCACGGCTGGACAGATTCGCGATGAAGTGGGACGCGATCCTTGACCGCTTTCCCGAAGGTTCTGTTGACGGGCTGTATCTGCCTGATTTCGGCGAACTGGCGATGGCAGATACGCGCCACGCAGAGGCGATGGAGCGCCGACTGTCCGACCTTGGCGAAAAGGCGTCTTGAGGCGCTGATTTATTTGCAGTCTTGAATCACTGCGATACAGCCGTTAGATGGCACTAAGACACCAGTTCAGGATGACATTCATGGCCACCACCAATCCGCTTCAGTTTATTCAGCAGGTTCGCGCCGAAGTGGCCAAGGTTGTTTGGCCCACACGTCGCGAAGTAATGCTGACGACTGTTATGGTCTTTATCCTTGCTGCATTGACGGCTGTGTTTTTCGCGCTGGTGGATATCATCATCCGTGGCGGTCTTCAGTACGTACTGAATATGTTTGGCTAAGCGACCGCTTGCGGCGATTGCCACGCAAATTTCTTCGCAAACACTTGAATCCCCACTGCGCGTGGGCTACCCCGCAGACCTGTCTTGCGGACCCCGTGCAATGATTCGACTTGCACGCCGAGGGGATGTTGGACGGGCAGGGCGCAGGCCCTGATGTGATTTAGAAACGGCTGCGCGCTTTGATGCGCTTTTGGAACAAGGACAAAGATCAAATGGCAAAACGGTGGTATTCGGTCAGTGTCCTCTCCAACTTCGAGAAGAAGATCGCCGAACAAATTCGCACAACTGTGGCCGAGCAGGAGCTTGAGGACCAGATCGACGAAGTGATGGTTCCGACCGAGGAAGTCATAGAGATCCGTCGCGGCAAGAAGGTCACGACCGAGCGTCGCTTTATGCCCGGCTATGTGCTGGTCCACATGGAAATGTCCGACCGTGGCTATCACCTGATCAACTCGATCAACCGCGTCACAGGTTTCTTGGGCCCGCAAGGCCGCCCGATGCCGATGCGCGATGCCGAAGTTGTCGCGATCCTTGGCCGTGTGCAAGAGGGTGAAGAAGCGCCTCGCACGCTCATCCACTTCGAGATTGGCGAGAAAGTCAAAGTGGCCGATGGCCCGTTCGAAGATTTCGACGGCATGGTCGAGCAAGTGGACGAAGACAACCAGAAGCTCAAGGTTATGGTGTCGATCTTTGGTCGCGAAACCCCGGTCGAGCTGGACTTTACGCAGGTCAACAAACAGGTCTGAGGGTCACCGCACCTTCCCTGACTGACAAAGCCGCGCCCTTTTCATAGGGCGCGGCTTTTCTTTTTGGTGTGATCGCTTTTAGCGGAAGATCAGCAAATAACGCAGCGACGCGAGGTTCGCACGGTAAGAGGCGATGGCCTGCTCCGAAGGGATGCCCAGTTTCTCCGCCTCTTGCGCCCAGACGGCCAATTTCGCCTGTGCTGCCTCTTCCAACTCCCGCAGCAGCGGCCCGTCGGGGTATGAGACATCCAGCCCGCCATCCAGCATGATCTGGCGGTGCCCGTTATCAAACGCGTCCCACGCGGCCGAGCGTTGCGACAAAGCAAGGCCAGCAAGCGCCGTGATGATCTGTTGATCCGTCGACGAGATCCGCGCCCATGCTTCGTTCGAGATAATGACCGAGAAGGTCGGGGTGTAGATCCCGTTTTCGACCTCGGTCACGCCGCGCTCGGGTGTCCAGATGGCCCCGGCCCGTGCCGCGCCGTGCGCCATCATAAAGGTAAGCTTGCCGTCGACATCTTCATTGTGATTGCCGAATTTCTCTTTGTTGCGGTCTTGCACGCGTTTTGGCCCGATCGTGTCGAGGCCGTCAAAATAGGGCACAGGGTAGTCGTTGCGCGCGATCCTGCCGTCACCTGCGACGATGGGGTCAACCTGACGGTGCCAGATATGCGAGGTCGGCGCGGCGACGAATCCGACCAGATGCGCGTCAGAGAAGTAATCGCTTTTTGACAGGTATCGGTCATGCAGGTTCCAAAGAGACACCGCCGTTTGTTCGGCAGAGCCGCCCATCAGGGGGATCATGGGCAGTTGCAGCAGCGGGTGCGATTCCGTGAGGTATCCGTTAAAGACATAGGCCGCGTCGACTTGACCCGATGTGACCAGATCGAACTGCGCCTGCGGGTCGCGGTTCATCATTGGCGGATCAACAAAGCGCACGCGGCCTTCGGTCGCCATCTCTAGTCGTTGCAAGAACGGTTCAATGATGCCGGTGTTGATGACAAACCGCGGGTCAGAGGCTTTGTTAAAGGTGAGCAATACGGGGCCGTCGTTGGGCGCGGCAACCACTGGTTCCGGAGCCGTAGCGGCGGCCTCAGCCACAACAGGTGCGGCGCCGCGGCAGGGGATCATCAGCTTTTGGCCGACAAACAGAAGGTTAGGATTATCGCCAAGCGCCTTCTTGTTCGCCTCGACCAATACGCCAAAGGCACTTACGCCGTAGGCCCGTGTGCTGATCTTTGTCAGGGTATCGCCCGGGGCAACTGTATAGCTTTGGCCGCAATTAAGGGTGGCCTGTGCAAATGCGACTGCGGGCGACAATGCGAGAGCGGCGGAAAGAAAAGCGCCTTTGAGGGTGAACATGTCCTGTCCCTTTCTCTTGAATTTCTGAATAAATTTCTGATCGCGGTACTCGCTAAACTGCTCACCAAATGACCGAATAAGTTACTGATAAAAAAACTTATAAAAAACCTTTTAAAATTGGATCAGATAGGCCCGCATGGTGGCAATGATTCTTCAGGCCTTGCCTTGGAAAAAACGGCGCTGAAACCGCGACACGTCTCTTGCTAAAACGCGGTTTTGCGTCTATGGGCTGCGCTGTTGCATCTGCAATTTACAACGTGGGAGGCGGCGCGCACGCGTGCGGGCACCGGACCACGAAGCAATCTGACCTTGGGAACGCGTCCCGAGGCGCTTTAAAAGGAGAAGGCCAATGGCCAAGAAACTCGTCGGTACGATGAAGTTGCAAGTTAAAGCGGGTCAAGCAAACCCGTCCCCGCCCGTAGGTCCAGCATTGGGTCAGCGCGGCATCAACATCATGGAGTTCTGTAAGGCGTTCAACGCCAAGACAGCAGACATGGAGCCCGGTGCGCCGTGCCCGACCGTGATCAGCTACTATCAGGACAAGTCCTTTACGATGGACATCAAGACGCCGCCTGCGTCCTACTACCTGAAAAAAGCGGCCAAGGTGAACTCTGGCGCGAAAACGCCCAGCCGTGAAACCGTTGGTACCGTGACCTCCAAGCAGCTGCGCGAAATCGCAGAAGCCAAAATGGCCGATCTGTCCGCAAACGACGTGGAACAGGCAATGAAAATCATTCTGGGCTCAGCAAAGTCCATGGGCATCGAGGTTAAGTAAGATGGCTAAACTTGGAAAACGCACCACCGCCGCCCGCGAAGCATTTGCCGGCAAAGAGAACATGACCGTTGAAGAAGCCGTGGCGCTGATCAAAGGGAACGCAAACGCAAAGTTTGACGAGACCATCGAGATCGCCATGAACCTCGGCATTGACCCGCGCCACGCAGACCAGATGGTCCGCGGTGTGGTTGGCCTGCCAAACGGCACAGGCAAAGACGTGCGCGTCGCTGTCTTCGCCCGTGGCCCCAAAGCCGACGAAGCAACAGCCGCTGGTGCGGACGTTGTCGGTGCCGAAGACCTGATGGAAATCGTGCAAGGCGGCAAGATCGACTTTGATCGCTGCATCGCGACACCTGACATGATGCCCGTCGTTGGTCGTCTGGGTAAAGTGCTTGGCCCCCGTAACCTGATGCCGAACCCCAAAGTCGGTACAGTGACAATGGACGTTGCTGCAGCCGTGAAAGCGGCCAAAGGCGGCGAAGTGCAGTTCAAAGCTGAAAAGGGCGGTGTCGTCCATGCAGGCGTTGGCAAAGCATCCTTTGACGAAGCCAAGCTGGTCGAAAACATCCGTGCCTTTGTCGGTGCCGTTGCAAAAGCCAAACCAGCGGGCGCCAAAGGCGCTTACATGACGAAAATCGCGCTCAGCTCGACCATGGGGCCAGGCGTGACTGTTGCAGTGGACAACGCTGTTACCGAATAATTTTCGGACATTGATTAGAGAAAGGGCGCTCCGTTCGGGGCGCCCTTTTTCGTTTCTATACCGCGATGCGGGTGGCGCGCCTCGCCTGTGGTCAAAAGCGCGCCTTGGCCGTCTTATACTTTCAGCGGGGTGTCGCTGCGTTCCCACTTGAGGGGGTGAAAGACTTCGTCGACAGGTGTCACAGCGACGTGGTTGACGTAGTTGGACATCGTCTTTTGCGCGATCCCCAAAATCACATCCAATACGGCGCGGTGGCTGTAACCTGCGGCAAAGAATGCCTCCAGCTGGGCGTCTGTCGCGTTGCCGCGTTCGCGCACCATCTGGACCGCGAATGTCCGCAGTGCTTCCAGCTTGGGCGTAGGCAGGGGCGTCTCGTTGCGCAGCGCTTCGGTGATCTCGTCCGAGACTTTCATCATTTTGGCGATCCCCGTGTGTGCGGGAACACAGTAGTGGCACGCGTTCTCTACGTTGATGGCCTGCCAAACGACGGTCAGCTCATCCGCGTCAAAATCTGTTTCTGTGAACAGCTTGTGCAGCACTTGATACGCCTCATAGGCCTGCGGGCTTTCCGCCAGAACTTTGTGCAAGCCGGGCAGGCGGCCAAACGCTTTTTGCGAGTTTTCGAGCAAAGGCTTGGAGCCTTCTGGTGCGGAGTCGAGGTCGTGGGATGGGAAAGTCATGTGGTCGTGTCCTTGGAAAGTTGCGATAGATTCACATTTAGGCTTTCTTGAGTGATCGCTCAAGTATATAATTGAGCAATCATTCAACAATTGGTGATCAATGCCCCGCAAGCCGAGTTATGACCGAGACGAGCTGATCGAACGCGCCCGCGATTTGTTCTGGCAGCGCGGCTGGGCGGGGACGTCTTTGAAGGACCTCGAAGCCGTCTTGCAGATGAAGCCCGGCAGCTTTTATGCAGCGTTCGGGTCCAAAGAAGCGCTATTTGCGCTGGCGATGGAAAGATACGCTGCTGACGGGCGCGAGCGTCTAAAGGCATTGGTGCAAGCGCATGGCCCGATCAGAGCGTTGCAGCGGTTTCCCAAGATGGTCGTAGAGAATGATGCAGCCCCGGCCAAGGCCTGCATGTTGTCCAAGACACTTCTGGAACTGCACGCCCACCGCCATCCTTTGGCGCAGGTTGCGAACCAGCATCTGCTGAGCATGGAGGCGCAATTCGCCGAGCTGTTTCAGCAGGCGCAATCCTCAGGCAGTATCGGTGGTGCGCACGATCCGCAGGCGCTTGCGCGGCGGTATCAATCCGACCTGTTGGGGTTGAGGGTCTCGGCCGAGCGTGAGGGCGTCGACGCCGCCGCGATCGCAGATGAAATTGCGGGTGGCCTAAGCGCACTGTGATCTGGTGGGGGGCGCTACGGTGTGCGCCGGTCCAAAACGGCCGGCTCGGGCGGGCCTGTTTTCACCCTTGGCATTTGAGCGCATTCGGATTAGGTCATCCCTTGCATTGCCGCGCACGATTCGTCGTGCGCTTTTTTGCACTTCGTCCGAGATGGTGGGTGAGGGGGTCAAAGCCTTCATAATTCCTGCCTGAGATGGGGAATGACTTTAGAGATTTCGCGGGCCACGCTCTCGGATGATCTTGGGAAGGACCCGTAAGGACCCGATGCCGGACATGTTGTCCGGTTGAATGAGCCTCGGAGGGTCACACCCCTCCGATAATATTGGAGAGAAACTGTGGATAGAGCACAAAAAGAACAGCTCGTCGATGAACTCGGCGAAATCTTTGAAAGCTCTGGCGTTGTAGTGGTAAGCCACTATGTCGGTCTGACAGTTGCTGAAATGCAGGACCTTCGTGCGCGCGCTCGCGCTGCGGGCGGGTCTGTGCGTGTTGCCAAAAACCGGCTCGCCAAGATCGCCCTTGAGGGCAAGCCATGCGCAAGCATTGCTGACCTTCTGACGGGTATGACCGTTCTGACCTATTCTGAGGATCCTGTGGCCGCGGCCAAGGTTGCTCAGGAGTTCGCCAAAGAGAATAGCAAGCTTGTTATCCTCGGTGGTGCCATGGGTGAGAACGCGTTGGACGCCGCCGGTGTCGAAGCCGTGTCCAAAATGCCTTCGCGCGAGGAGCTTATCTCCACAATCGCGGGCATGTTGGGTGCACCAGCATCGAACATCGCGGGGGCCATTGGCGCACCTGCAAGCAACATCGCATCCATCTTGTCTACGATCGAAGACAAGGCTGCGTAAGCAACTACTCATATCGGCGTAGCGGTCCTGTACTGCACGCTAGAAAACACACATCGTTAACGGAAAGAGCTAAAACATGGCTGATCTGAAAAAACTGGCAGAAGACATCGTTGGTCTGACACTGCTTGAAGCACAAGAACTGAAAACAATCCTCAAAGACGAGTACGGCATCGAGCCTGCAGCCGGTGGCGCAGTCATGATGGCGGGCCCAGCGGACGCCGGTGGCGACGCAGCCGAGCAAACTGAATTCGACGTTGTTCTGAAGAACGCCGGCGCATCCAAAATCAACGTGATCAAAGAAGTTCGCGGCATCACAGGCCTGGGCCTGAAAGAAGCCAAAGACCTCGTTGAAGCCGGTGGCAAAATCAAAGAAGGCGTCGACAAAGCCGAAGCCGAAGACATCAAGGGCAAGCTGGAAGCAGCTGGCGCAGAAGTCGAACTGGCGTAAGCTGGTTGGAGGTGGGGTAACTCACTTCTTGGAAATGAGAGCGGCGGTCCTGAGAGGGGCCGCCGTTTTTTTGTGGAGTGTCTGTTGTGCGGGACGAAGTTGCCGTTGATCCATCCTGCGCCAATGACGGCTCCCAGATCGGAGCGGACATTCATGCCAAGAACAGCGTAAGTTGCCCTCTTCTCGCTAAAGGCTGCGCCTATGGCCAGCCATCGACCCAAATATGCTGAGGGGGAATGGTCGCATTGGCAATCATGTCTGGCTGAATAACGACTTGACCGTCACAAATCATAACGGCTGGTCCCACGCAGCGATGCTGAAAACGTGGGGCAATTTCGTCACCCAGAGACATCAGCTTCTTGGATATTTTTTTAGCAGATGTGCTTGGAGGGTGTAGTTTCTGCGCTGAGGGCAGCAGCACAATGTGGTCGTAGATTGCAGCAATCGGAAAATAATCTTGATCAAACCTCATAAGCCCGATGCTCGGCTCTCTGATTTCACGAGCTGGGATTTCAATGAGAAAGTTCCAATCCATAATGTTCTTAGCAGGGTTCAGAATCTGCCTTCTGACAGTGTCCAAGCTTGACTGAAGGACAAAGGAATAACCGAAATTCTTGAACCAAAGACCATAGGCGGCAGTAAGATAGCCCACCCGTAAAGATTCTTCGTTAGAAAGTACTGGCATCGAAAATTCAATCTTGATTTCCGAGGGTTTCGGTTCGCTCCAATGCGCATCGAAATCTACTGGGTTGGAACGTTCTCGGTCCGAGTAAAATTCAAGCGATCCATCCTCACCGAGATGCATTGAACCATTCAATTTGCTGCCGTTGGCACTAATCCTAGCCTTCTGCTTCTTCGGATCTATCGGAAATGGTGCGCCTCCCTCGATTAGCTCAATCCACTCGACGAGCCATTTTGTCTGCTTGTGCCCGAATGTGCTATTGCACTTCTTGCACAAATAGGTGGTTTGTTTTCCCCCGACTGAGGCCGGTATTATGTGCTCTTCGTTGATCGCATTGTCTGCGTCGGGGCTTCCAAAGTTGCCGACCGGCAGGTCTCGAAGACATACTGGACATCTAAACAAACCCAAGAGCTTGGCGTCGAAGCGGGCAAGTTCTTGGGATACCTCGTACAAGAATGTATTTTTTTGCATGGATGTAGCTCGTAGAGTTAGAAACCAACTTCAAGCTCATCGCCTCGTAGATGGAAAGCCCAACATGTTGTGTTGTTTGAAGCGAAGACTTTGCAAAGCTAGCTCCCTGCGCAAAGCCGCCATCGGTTCATCACGCAGCGTCGATCGCATAGGCTCCAGAGCAGACATAGGCGCATCTATTATCGCGCTGTTCACCGCGTATGACCCCACCACCCCCCTTGCCTTCCCCGCGCCATCACCCTATTTGAACCTTTCACACGGGCTTCGATGATTCGAGACCCGTTTTTTCTGTCGCACCATCAGGAGACCTTGCCCCCCTTTGACACAATGACGTCACGCAGGAGGGGAGGGGAGAGATGTTGCGATAAACCTGTCTTAACAGGCGCTTTTCGAACCGAAGCGTCTTTTTGGAGAGGTCCATAGGTCGGAAGGGGTGCGGTGGGACGCGCTCCAGCATAGACCGGACTTAGCCGCTCTTATGGCTGTGCATCACGTCCCCGGTGATGGCGCAGTCGGCAAGAGACACGAAAGGTGACACGACATATGGCACAATCCTTCCTTGGCCAGAAGCGTCTACGTAAATATTATGGCAAAATCCGCGAAGTGCTGGAGATGCCGAACCTCATCGAGGTTCAAAAATCCTCCTATGATCTTTTCCTGAATTCCGGCGATGCCGAGACGCCCACCGATGGTGACGGCATCCAAGGTGTGTTCCAGTCGGTCTTCCCGATCAAGGATTTCAACGAGACTTCGATCCTCGAGTACGTGAAGTACGAGCTGGAAAAGCCGAAGTACGACGTTGAGGAATGCCAGCAGCGCGACATGACCTATGCCGCGCCGCTTAAGGTAACGCTCCGTCTGATCGTGTTTGATATTGATGAGGACACAGGCGCGAAGTCCGTCAAGGACATTAAGGAACAAGACGTGTTCATGGGCGACATGCCCCTGATGACGCCCAACGGTACGTTTGTTGTAAACGGTACCGAGCGTGTGATCGTAAGCCAGATGCACCGCTCACCCGGTGTTTTCTTTGACCACGACAAGGGCAAGACGCACTCCTCGGGCAAGCTTTTGTTCGCCTGCCGCATCATTCCTTACCGTGGCTCGTGGCTCGACTTTGAGTTCGACGCAAAAGACATCGTCTTTGCGCGTATTGACCGCCGTCGTAAGCTGCCTGTTACAACGCTGTTGTACTCTCTCGGCCTTGATCAAGAAGCGATCATGGACGCGTACTACGACACCGTGACCTACAAGCTGGACGCGGGCAAAGGTTGGATTGCACCGTTCTTCCCCGAGCGCGTGCGCGGCACCCGCCCGACCTATGACATCGTAGATGCGGACAGCGGCGAGATTCTGTTTGAAGCAGGCAAGAAAGTCACCCCGCGCGCGGTCAAGAAACTGATCGACGACGGTTCCGTGACATCGCTGCTGCTGCCTTACGACCACATCGCGGGCAAGTTCGTCTCCAAGGACATCATCAACGAAGAAACCGGTGCGATCTACGTCGAAGCCGGTGACGAGATGACGCTGGAGTATGACAAAGACGGCACGCTCATCGGGGGCACCGCCAAAGAGCTGATTGACGCAGGTATCACCGAGATCCCACTCTTGGACATCGATAACGTCAATGTTGGCCCTTACATGCGCAACACGATGGCGGCAGACAAGAACATGAACCGCGACACCGCGCTCATGGATATCTACCGCGTGATGCGCCCTGGCGAGCCGCCCACAGTTGAGGCCGCGAGCAACCTGTTCGACACGCTCTTCTTTGATGGCGAGCGTTATGATCTGTCCGCTGTTGGCCGCGTGAAGATGAACATGCGCCTCGCACTCGACAAAGAAGACACGCAGCGTACGCTGGACCGTGACGATATCGTGCAGTGTATCAAAGCATTGGTCGATCTGCGTGATGGCCGCGGCGACATCGACGACATTGACCACCTCGGCAACCGCCGTGTGCGTTCCGTTGGTGAGCTGATGGAAAACCAGTACCGTGTGGGCCTGCTGCGCATGGAGCGTGCGATCAAAGAGCGTATGTCTTCTGTCGAGATCGACACCGTCATGCCGCAAGACCTGATTAACGCCAAGCCAGCGGCTGCTGCGGTGCGTGAATTCTTTGGTTCCTCGCAGCTGTCGCAGTTCATGGACCAAACCAACCCGCTGTCCGAGGTTACGCACAAGCGTCGCCTCTCCGCGCTTGGGCCAGGTGGTCTGACGCGTGAGCGTGCCGGTTTTGAGGTGCGTGACGTTCACCCGACCCACTATGGTCGGATGTGCCCGATTGAAACGCCTGAAGGTCCGAACATTGGTCTGATCAACAGCTTGGCAACTTTTGCCCGCGTCAACAAATACGGCTTCATCGAAACGCCTTACCGCAAGGTAACAGACGGCGTCGTCTCGGACGAAGTGCAGTATATGTCTGCGACCGAAGAAATGCGTCACACTGTGGCGCAGGCCAACGCGAACCTTGATGAGAACATGAAGTTCGTGAACGAGCTGGTCTCGACCCGTAAATCAGGTGACTACACGCTGTCGCCTTCCACAAACGTGGACCTGATTGACGTGTCGCCCAAACAGTTGGTCTCGGTCGCGGCGTCCTTGATCCCGTTCCTTGAAAATGACGATGCGAACCGCGCCTTGATGGGCTCGAACATGCAACGTCAGGCTGTGCCGCTGCTTCAGGCCGAAGCGCCTTTGGTCGGTACAGGCATCGAAGAAGTTGTGGCACGCGATTCCGGTGCGGCCTACATGGCGAAGCGCGCAGGCGTGATCGACCAAGTGGACGCAACACGAATTGTTATTCGCGCCACCGAAGACCTTGAGCTGGGCGATGCAGGCGTAGACATCTACCGCATGCGCAAGTTCCAGCGCAGCAACCAGAACACTTGCATCAACCAGCGTCCGCTGGTGAAGGTCGGTGACACTGTGACCAAAGGTCAGGTGATTGCGGATGGTCCGTCAACAGACATGGGTGAGCTGGCCCTTGGTAAAAACGTAGTTGTCGCGTTTATGCCTTGGAACGGTTACAACTATGAGGACTCCATCCTGATCTCAGAGCGCGTTTCGCGTGATGACGTCTTTACCTCGATCCACATCGAGGAATTCGAAGTCGCCGCCCGTGACACCAAGCTTGGGCCAGAGGAAATCACACGCGATATTCCAAACGTCGGTGAAGAAGCGCTGCGCAACCTCGATGAGGCGGGCATCGTCTACATCGGTGCAGACGTGGAGCCCGGTGACATTCTGGTCGGCAAGATCACACCAAAAGGCGAAAGCCCGATGACGCCGGAGGAGAAACTCCTGCGCGCCATCTTTGGTGAGAAGGCGTCGGACGTGCGTGATACATCGCTGCGCGTAAAGCCGGGTGATTTCGGGACCGTTGTCGAAGTACGTGTGTTCAACCGCCACGGCGTTGAAAAAGACGAACGTGCCCTTCAGATCGAGCGGGAAGAGGTCGAGCGCCTTGCCCGTGACCGTGACGACGAGATGGCGATCCTTGATCGCAACATCTTTGCCCGTCTGCGTCAGATGATCCTCGGCAAAGTGGCCGTGAAAGGCCCCAAAGGCGTCAAGCCGAACAGCCAGATTACCGAGGAAGTGTTGGACGATGTCCTGACACGCGGTCAGTGGTGGCAGTTGGCCCTCGAAGACGAGGATGACGCCAAGATCGTTGAGGCCCTGAACGAGCAGTACGAGATCCAGAAACGGACCTTGGACGCGCGTTTCGAGGACAAAGTCGAGAAAGTGCGCCGTGGCGATGATCTGCCCCCTGGTGTGATGAAGATGGTCAAAGTATTCGTCGCGGTGAAGCGCAAGCTTCAGCCCGGTGATAAAATGGCCGGTCGTCACGGGAACAAGGGTGTTATCTCCAAAGTGGTCCCGATGGAGGACATGCCGTTCCTCGCAGACGGTACACCGGTTGATTTCTGTCTGAACCCGCTGGGCGTGCCATCGCGTATGAACGTTGGTCAGATCCTTGAGACACACATGGGTTGGGCCGCACGCGGTCTGGGCATCAATGTGGACGAGGCGCTGCAAGAGTATAAGCGTTCCGGCGACATGACCCCTGTGCGCGAAGCGATGAAGCTGGCCTACGGCGATGACGTTTATGACGAAGGTCTGAGCGGCTTGGGTGAGGATGATCTGCTGGAAGCAGCAGGCAACGTCACCCGCGGTGTGCCGATTGCAACGCCCGTCTTTGACGGCGCGAAGGAAGCGGATGTGAACGACAGCCTCGCACGCGCAGGCTTTGACACATCTGGCCAGTCGGTCTTGTTTGATGGTCGCACGGGCGAGCAGTTCAGCCGCAAGGTGACTGTTGGCGTTAAGTACCTGCTGAAACTGCACCACCTCGTGGACGACAAAATCCACGCGCGTTCTACCGGTCCATACTCGCTGGTCACCCAGCAGCCATTGGGCGGTAAAGCACAGTTCGGTGGCCAGCGCTTTGGTGAGATGGAGGTCTGGGCACTCGAAGCCTACGGCGCTGCATACACCTTGCAGGAAATGCTGACCGTGAAATCGGATGACGTTGCAGGCCGTACCAAGGTCTATGAAAGCATCGTCAAAGGCGAGGACAACTTCGAAGCAGGTATTCCTGAATCGTTCAACGTTCTGGTCAAAGAAGTCCGCGGCCTCGGCCTCAACATGGAACTCCTGGATGCGGAGGAAGATGAGTAGGGCGCAATCGGAATTTTTGAAAATTCCGGTCCGATTTTTTCGAAAAAATCGGGTCCCCTCTCCACCGCTTTCGAGAATAAATCTAAGGATTGAAAATGAACCAGGAACTGACAAACAACCCGTTTAATCCGGTTGCACCGATGAAGACCTTTGACGAGATCAAGGTATCTTTGGCCTCGCCAGAGCGTATCCTGTCGTGGTCCTTCGGTGAGATCAAAAAGCCCGAAACCATCAACTACCGCACGTTCAAGCCAGAGCGTGACGGCCTGTTCTGCGCGCGTATCTTTGGCCCGATCAAAGACTACGAATGCCTGTGCGGCAAATACAAGCGCATGAAATACCGCGGCGTTGTCTGCGAAAAATGCGGTGTGGAAGTCACGCTGCAAAAGGTTCGCCGTGAGCGGATGGGTCACATCGAGCTGGCCTCGCCCGTTGCGCACATTTGGTTCCTGAAATCGCTGCCATCGCGCATCGGCCTGATGCTGGACATGACCCTGCGCGATCTGGAACGCGTTCTGTACTTCGAGAACTATGTCGTGATTGAGCCGGGCCTGACGGACCTCACCTACGGTCAGATGATGACCGAAGAAGAGTACATGGACGCGCAAGACGCCTACGGCATGGACGCCTTCACCGCCAACATCGGCGCCGAAGCGATCCGCGAAATGCTGGCTGCGATTGACCTCGAAGCGGAAGCCGACCAGCTGCGCGAAGAGCTGAAAGAAGCCACAGGCGAACTGAAGCCCAAGAAGATTATCAAACGCCTCAAGGTGGTTGAGTCCTTCCTTGAATCCGGCAACCGCCCCGAGTGGATGGTTCTGACCGTGATCCCCGTGATCCCGCCAGAGCTGCGCCCGCTGGTGCCGCTGGACGGTGGCCGCTTTGCGACCTCCGACCTTAACGATCTGTATCGCCGCGTGATCAACCGCAACAACCGTCTGAAGCGTCTGATCGAGCTGCGTGCGCCCGATATCATCGTGCGGAACGAAAAGCGGATGTTGCAGGAATCTGTGGATGCGCTGTTCGACAACGGCCGTCGTGGCCGCGTGATTACAGGCGCCAACAAGCGTCCGTTGAAATCGCTGTCCGACATGCTGAAGGGTAAGCAGGGTCGCTTCCGTCAAAACCTTTTGGGTAAGCGCGTCGACTTCTCCGGCCGTTCGGTCATTGTGACTGGCCCCGAGCTGAAGCTGCACCAGTGTGGCCTGCCCAAGAAGATGGCGCTCGAGCTATTCAAGCCGTTCATCTACTCGCGTCTGGAAGCCAAAGGCCTGTCTTCGACAGTCAAGCAAGCCAAGAAGCTGGTGGAAAAAGAGCGCCCCGAAGTTTGGGACATCTTGGATGAAGTCATCCGCGAACACCCCGTCATGCTGAACCGTGCGCCTACGCTGCACCGTCTTGGCATTCAGGCGTTCGAGCCTGTCCTGATCGAAGGCAAAGCCATCCAGCTGCACCCGCTGGTCTGTTCCGCCTTTAACGCTGACTTTGACGGCGACCAAATGGCTGTTCACGTGCCGCTCTCGCTGGAAGCCCAGCTGGAAGCCCGCGTGTTGATGATGTCCACGAACAACGTTCTGTCGCCTGCAAACGGCGCGCCGATCATTGTTCCTTCGCAGGATATGATCCTTGGCCTCTATTACGTGACGCTTGAGCGGGACGGCATGGTCGGTGAAGGCAAAGTCTTTGGTAACGTAGACGAAGTGCAGCACGCGCTCGACTCCGGTGAAGTGCATCTGCACGCCAAGATCAAAGCGCGGATCAAACAGATTGATGCCGAAGGCAATGAGGTCGACGTTCGTTTCGACACCACGCCGGGTCGTGTTCTGTTGGGCGCTCTGCTGCCGCTGAATGCAAAAGCACCCTTTGATCTGGTCAATCGTCTGCTGCGTAAGAAAGAAGTGCAGCAGGTGATCGATACGGTCTACCGCTACTGTGGCCAGAAAGAATCCGTCATCTTCTGTGACCAGATCATGACCATGGGTTTCCGTCAGGCGTTCAAGGCCGGCATCTCGTTCGGTAAGGACGACATGCTGATCCCTGACAGCAAATGGCCGCTGGTTGAAGAGACCCGCGAGCAGGTGAAAGACTTTGAACAGCAGTACATGGACGGCCTGATCACTCAGGGCGAGAAGTACAACAAAGTTGTCGATGCATGGTCAAAGTGTAACGACAAAGTCACCGATGCGATGATGGGCTCGATTTCCGACACCACCTACGCCGAGAACGGCTCCGAGAACGAGCCGAACTCGGTCTACATGATGGCCCACTCCGGTGCGCGTGGTTCTGTTACGCAGATGAAACAGTTGGGCGGTATGCGCGGCCTGATGGCCAAGCCGAACGGCGACATCATCGAAACGCCGATCATCTCGAACTTTAAGGAAGGTCTGACCGTTCTTGAGTACTTCAACTCCACCCACGGTGCCCGTAAGGGTCTGTCGGATACGGCTTTGAAGACTGCGAACTCCGGCTACCTCACACGTCGTCTGGTGGACGTGGCGCAGGACTGTATCGTGCGTATGCATGATTGCGGGACTGACGTTGCAATCACCGCAACTGCGGCTGTGAACGACGGTGAAGTCGTAAGCTCGTTGGCCGAGCGTTTGCTGGGTCGCGTTGTGGCAGAAGACATCATGCGTCCGGGCACCGATGAAGTGCTGGCAGCCGCCGGTACCATCGTGGACGAGCGCATGTCGGACCTGATCGACGAAGCTGCCGTGCCATCCGCACGCATCCGCTCGCCGCTGACCTGTGACGCGGAAGAGGGCGTATGCGCCATGTGCTACGGTCGTGACCTTGCACGCGGTACGCTGGTGAACCAGGGTGAGGCCGTCGGCATCATCGCGGCGCAATCCATCGGTGAGCCGGGCACACAGTTGACGATGCGGACATTCCACATCGGCGGCGTTGCCCAAGGTGGCCAGCAGTCGTTCCAGGAAGCGGGTCAAGAGGGTAAGATTGCCTTCGAGAACACCAACACCCTGCAAAACGCTGCGGACGAGACGATGGTTATGGGCCGCAACATGAAGATGCTCATCATCGACGAAAACGGTGAAGAGCGCGCGAGCCACAAGGTCGGCTACGGTACCAAGCTATTTGTCAAAGAGGGCCAGACAGTTGCCCGCGGCGACAAGCTGTTTGAATGGGATCCCTACACGCTTCCCATCATCGCCGAGGCGGCTGCTACGGCCAAACACGTCGACTTGATTTCCGGCATCTCGGTAAAAGACGAGACGGACGATGCGACCGGTATGACACAGAAGATCGTGATCGACTGGCGCTCGGCTGCCAAAGGCAACGAGCTGAAGCCAGAGATCATTCTGGTTGGCGCCGACGGGGAGCCTGTGCGCAACGCAGCAGGCAACCCGATCACCTATCCGATGTCTGTGGATGCGGTCATGAGCGTCGAAGACGGCGCGGAAGTGTCCGCTGGTGACGTCATCGCGCGTATCCCGCGTGAAGGCGCCAAGACCAAGGACATTACCGGTGGTCTGCCACGGGTTGCGGAATTGTTCGAAGCACGTCGTCCAAAAGACCACGCAATCATCGCCGAAATCGACGGCTATGTGCGCTACGGCAAGGACTACAAGAACAAGCGCCGCATCGCGATCGAGAGCTCGGAAGATCCGGATCACAAGGTCGAATACATGGTGCCAAAGGGGAAACACATCCCCGTGGCCGAAGGCGACTTTGTCCAGAAGGGCGACTACATCATGGACGGCAACCCTGCGCCGCATGACATCCTTGCCATTATGGGTGTCGAAGCGCTTGCGGATTACATGATCGACGAAGTGCAGGACGTCTATCGCCTGCAAGGTGTGAAGATTAACGACAAACACATCGAAGTCATCGTGCGTCAGATGTTGCAGAAGTGGGAAATCCAGGAAAGCGGCGACACCACGCTGCTGAAAGGTGAACACGTCGACAAGCTCGAGTTCGATACAGCCAACGAAAAGGCGCTGTCCAAAGGCGGTCGTCCCGCCAAGGGCGAGCCGATCTTGCTGGGCATCACCAAGGCGTCGCTGCAAACGCGCAGCTTCATCTCGGCCGCGTCCTTCCAGGAAACAACGCGCGTGCTGACCGAGGCTTCGGTTCAGGGCAAGCGTGACAAGCTGGTCGGTCTCAAAGAAAACGTCATCGTGGGTCGTCTGATCCCGGCGGGCACAGGTGGGGCAACCCAGCAGATGCGCCGTGTGGCCAGCGACCGCGATAACGTGGTGGTCGAAGCACGCCGCCTGGAAGCAGAAGCTGCAGCACGTCTTGCCGCACCCGAAGCACCAGCGGATGACATCGTCGGTGGCGACGTCTTCGACCAAGCGCCAAGCTTTGACGAGGAAAGCCGCGATTAATACCGCAGTTTAACTGAACTGATCTCAAAGCCCCCGTGACCTATTCGGTCGCGGGGGCTTTTTGCTGGGCGCAACCAGACTTTCAAAGAAAGTCTGTGCCCAAGAAATTTCCAATTTCTTGCCCGCGCTTGCGGCATATGCATTGCCTGTCTGCCCGTGGTGGGACAGGGTGCGGCCAAGAATAGGAAACCACATGTCCCCCAACTTCACTGGTGCATTGCTTATGACGGCCTCTATGGCGTCATTTGTGTTCAACGATACATTCCTCAAGCTTACGGGCGGTGTGATCCCCCTGTTCCAGTTGATCTTTGTGCGCGGCATCCTTGCCACTGTTCTGATCGTATTCCTTGCCCGCATGCTGGGCGCGCTGCGGTTCGACCTTTTGCGGCGGGACAAGATTATTATCGCTCTGCGCGGGCTGGCCGAGATCGCGACGTCCTATTTCTTTCTGAATGCCTTGTTCAACATGCCGCTCGGCAACCTGAACGCGATCATGCAGGTGGTTCCATTGACGGTCACCCTCGGTACCGCGCTGATCTTTCGCGAGGCGGTCGGTTGGCGCCGTATGCTGGCGATCCTCATCGGGCTGTTCGGTGTGATGCTGATCATTCGGCCAGGAGCAGAGGGGTTCAACCTGTGGTCCCTGTATGCTTTGGGCGCGGTGTTCTGTGTCACGCTGCGCGATCTGGTCACCCGCCGCCTGTCGCCTGACGTGCCCGGGATGACGGTCACCGCAGGTTCGACCGTGGCGTTGATGGTTGCTGCGGGGCTCGCTTCGACGACCGAAAACTGGGTCGCAATTTCAGCCACAAATGCCACGTATATCTGTGGATCGGCTGTGGTGATCCTGTTTGGGTATTATTTCAGTATTCAGGCGATGCGGGTTGGCGATGTCTCGTTCAACGCGCCGTTCCGGTACACGGGCCTGATTGGCGCGATGATCATCGGGTATCTGGTGTTCGATGAGGTGCCAAGAAGCCTGACGGTGCTGGGGGCTGCCATTGTCGTCGGAACGGGCATCTTCACCCTCTACCGCGAGCGTATGCTGTTACGGGCGTGAGAACACCGCGCGCACGTGGTCATCGTCGATCCCGAAGGTGGTCCGGATATGCGCGGCTTTCCCCGCATCCATCGGTTGATAATCAAAGACGTTCTTTTTGCCCTTCAACCTGCTGTCGTTGAAGTCATTATGCCCGCGCATCATCATATCCTCACCCGTCAGTGTAAGGGTTGGCATCGTCTTCCAGAGGTTCTGATGACCGTGGTTCATGATCGTGTCATCACTGCCCGCCTGTACTATCATCCCTAATGCGATGGCCGAATAGGGGTAGTGATAGGCCCATAGCTTTACGCCGTCGGCCCCCGCTGTAAAAACATAGCCCTGATTGAAATCCACCGCGACGGACGGATGGCGAGCGGTGAAGGCAGCCAGGTCTTTGGCCGCCTGTTTGAACTGCGCCACAAAGGTCAGCGCCATGGCATCATCATCATCAAGACGGAATTGAAGGCAGGGCGCGTCGGGCGTACCGCGCCAGTCGTTGACTGCCTTTTTCATTATGCGGCGGTGTTGGCGGGGCGGGTATTGCACGATCTGGCATTGCGGAATGTGCGCGGTGAGGGTCTGCAACCGCTCAAGATACGGGGCAGGCAGACCGGTGCCTGTCACGATCAGAAAGGTGAAGTCGGGGTCGGTTTGGGCGGCAACGCAGGGCAGGGTGATCGCCTCGAACAGACGAAATCGTTCTTCCATCCGCGCACTGCCATATAGAAACGCCTCCAACTCTGCATGGCTGTCATGCCCCACCTTGAAGCCGCCAACGCCTGCATAGGAAAAGCGGCAGACCCCCACGGTGCGCATCTCAGGCACCTCCAAAGAGGGACTGGATTTGATCGATGTCGATGGCAAAGCGCTCTTTCAACATCTGCGCTTTCTCATAGTCGATGGGCGCCACGGGCACTTTCTTGACCGGCTTCTGGCGGCTGTCATTCGACGAGTTATGGCTGCGCACAAACATCTGTGGTTCGGCGTAGCTGATAACGGGCATAAAGCGGGCGATCTTCTCATGGGCGAAGTTCATGATCGTGAGCGGAGAGTTGCCGCGGATTTGCATCCCCATCGCCGCGGGGTAGAGCTGCCTGAAGATGTCGGTCGTCGCGATGCCGTCTGCGCCAAATTCGGCCACCATGCCTTTGTTCCAGTCAAAGTTGACCGCCTTGTGCTGCGCGGTGATCCGTTCTGCGTCATGGGAAGCGGCGCGCAGTCGTTCGATGAAATCCACGGCAAAGGCATCGTCGTCGTCATGGCGAAATTGCAGGCACGGCTGAGACGGGTCTTTGCGGGCTTTGTTCAGAATTTCCTTCATCACCTCACGCTGCGGGCGCGGGGGTTCTTCGTGAATGCGGATCTGGGGAATGTTTGCCGTGATGTCGTGCAAACGGTCGCGGTGCATTTTTGGCAGCTGGTCGCCTATGACCACGATCAGCTCGAAATCGCCATCGGTCTGCGCCTTGATACAGGGCAGGGCGACGGCCTCCATCAGGCGGAACCGCTCTTCCAGACGGGCCTCGCCGTATAGATAGGCGATGCGGTCTTCTATCGTTTCATGCTCGACCTGAAAACCGCCGATGGCGGGGTATGAAAAACGGCACAATCCGATAACCTGCATAGTGGTGTAACCTTTATCTTTTGGCCAAGTATGCGGGCAGGGGTTTGATCAATGCAAGGGCTGCATGGGCGCAATGGCTGCGCTGTCGCGGTATTGCTGTGGGGGTGGCTGTTGACAGGGGGGCGGAGTCTGCGTATACGCCCGCTAACGCAGCTTTTGGGGGTCGCCCCTGCCGCGCATATCATACCGCATGTGGTCACGATCCAGGCCGCCTTTATTGGCCCGATCCTCTGTAGCATAGCCGCCTCGCTTACCTCGGTACGGAAGCGTTGCGGCCTAATTGCTTTGGACCTTGTGCAATATTCACGCTGCGGGGACGTCCGTGGCATACGATTTCACCGTAGGTGCCATGCGCCTGCATCCAAGACAGCAACACGGGGATAAAACCGGAATGCCAACGATTCAGCAGCTGATCCGCAAACCGCGCCAGCCAAAACGCAAAACATCGAAATCCATGCACCTGCAAGAGTGCCCGCAAAAGCGTGGCGTTTGTACGCGTGTTTATACAACGACACCAAAGAAACCGAACTCTGCGATGCGTAAGGTTGCGAAGGTTCGCCTGACCAACGGTTTCGAAGTCATCTCATACATCGGTGGTGAGTCGCACAACCTTCAGGAGCACTCTGTTGTTCTGATCCGTGGCGGTCGTGTAAAAGACCTTCCCGGCGTTCGTTACCACATCGTGCGCGGTGTTCTCGATACGCAAGGCGTTAAAGATCGTAAGCAGCGTCGCTCCAAATACGGTGCCAAGCGTCCGAAGTAATTGGCCGTTGGTGGGCACGCCCCGCCTGACGCCTGAACCACACGTAGGGTGGGTGTAAACCCACCGTCTCTATTCGAAGGAAGACAATAAGATGTCACGCCGTCACGCCGCTGAAAAACGCGAAGTACTCCCAGACGCCAAATACGGCGATCTGGTTTTGACCAAATTCATGAACAACCTGATGATCGACGGCAAAAAGTCGACTGCAGAGCGTATCGTGTACAACGCATTCGACCGCGTTGAAGCCAAGATCAAGCGCGCCCCCGTGGAGGTGTTCCACGAAGCGCTTGAGAACATCCAGCCATCCGTCGAAGTGCGCTCGCGCCGCGTCGGTGGTGCAACCTATCAGGTTCCAGTCGAAGTACGCCCCGAGCGTCGCGTCGCACTGGCGATCCGCTGGTTGATCAAAGCGGCTCGTGCGCGCAACGAAAACACCATGGAAGAGCGCCTTGCCGGCGAGCTGATGGACGCCGTTCAGTCCCGTGGTACAGCCGTTAAAAAGCGTGAAGACACGCACAAAATGGCCGACGCCAACAAGGCGTTCAGCCACTACCGCTGGTAAGCAATCAAGATCAGGGCCACGATCCGCGTGGCCCTTGACTACTTTTTCAAAGCATATTCCTGAGGAAGCTTTAAAATGGCACGCGACTATCCCCTCGACCTGTACCGCAACTTCGGTATCATCGCGCACATCGACGCAGGTAAAACCACCTGCTCCGAGCGTATCCTGTACTATACAGGCAAAGAGCATAACATCGGCGAAGTACACGACGGCGCCGCCACAATGGACTGGATGGAGCAGGAGCAGGAACGGGGTATTACAATTACTTCCGCTGCGACGACCACCTTCTGGGAACGTACCGAAGACGGCGTTACACCAGACAGCCCCAAGCACCGCATGAACATCATCGACACACCAGGTCACGTTGACTTCACCATCGAAGTTGAGCGTTCTCTGGCCGTTCTCGATGGCGCGGTTACCGTTCTTGACGGTAACGCCGGTGTTGAGCCGCAAACAGAAACCGTTTGGCGTCAGGCCGACCGCTACAAAGTTCCACGCATTGTGTTCGTTAACAAAATGGACAAAATCGGCGCGGACTTCTTCAACTGTGTTGCACAGATCGAAGAGCGTACCGGTGCGACAGCCGTTCCAATCGGTGTGCCAATCGGTGCCGAGACAGAGCTGGAAGGTCTTGTTGACCTCGTCACCATGGAAGAGTGGGTTTACGAGGGTGAAGACCTTGGCGCGAGCTGGGTCAAACGCCCGATCCGTGCCGATCTGCAGGACATGGCCAAAGAATGGCGTGGCAAGTTGATCGAAGCTGCGGTTGAGATGGACGACGAAGCCATGGAAAACTATCTGATGGACGGCGCAGAGCCTGACGTCGATACGCTTCGCAAGCTGATCCGCAAAGGTTGCTTGTCCTTGTCCTTCGTGCCCGTTCTGGGTGGCTCCGCGTTCAAGAACAAAGGCGTTCAGCCTCTGCTCAACGCTGTTGTCGACTACCTGCCGAGCCCGCTCGACGTTGTTGACTACATGGGCTTCAAGCCGGGCGACGAGACTGAAACACGTGACATCCCGCGCCGCGCGGATGACAACATGGCGTTCTCTGGTCTTGCGTTCAAAATCATGAACGACCCCTTCGTTGGCTCGCTGACGTTCACACGCATCTATTCGGGTACGCTGAACAAGGGCGACACGCTTTTGAACTCGACCAAAGGTCGCAAAGAGCGCGTTGGCCGTATGATGATGATGCACGCCATCGACCGTGAAGAAATCACCGAAGCATTTGCGGGTGACATCATCGCATTGGCCGGTCTGAAAGACACCACAACAGGTGACACGCTTTGCTCTGTCAACGAGCCTGTGGTTCTGGAAACGATGACCTTCCCCGATCCAGTGATCGAGATCGCGGTTGAGCCTAAAACCAAGGCCGACCAAGAGAAAATGGGCATTGGCCTCCAGCGTCTTGCGGCCGAGGATCCATCCTTCCGCGTAGAGACTGATCTGGAATCCGGTCAGACCATCATGAAGGGCATGGGCGAATTGCACTTGGACATTCTCGTGGACCGTCTCAAGCGTGAATTCAAAGTGGAAGCCAACATTGGTGCGCCTCAGGTTGCTTACCGTGAGACAATCTCACGCGAAGCAGAAATTACCTACACCCACAAGAAACAGTCCGGCGGTTCCGGTCAGTTTGCCGAGGTGAAGATGATCCTGATGCCAACCGAGCCAGGCGAAGGTTACTCCTTTGAGAGCCGCATCGTTGGTGGTGCCGTTCCCAAGGAATACATCCCGGGTGTTGAAAAAGGCATCAACTCTGTCATGGACAGCGGTCCACTCGCGGGCTTCCCCGTCATCGACTTCAAGGTTGCCTTGATCGACGGTAAGTTCCACGATGTTGACTCCTCCGTTCTGGCGTTTGAAATCGCGGCCCGTATGGGTATGCGCGAAGGCATGCGCAAAGCGGGCGCCAAGATGCTTGAGCCTATCATGAAGGTCGAAGTGATCACGCCCGAGGAATACACTGGTGGTATCATCGGCGATCTGACTTCACGTCGCGGTCAGGTGCAGGGTCAGGACACACGCGGTAACGCGATTGCCATCGACGCATTCGTGCCACTGGCAAACATGTTCGGCTACATCAACACGCTGCGGTCCATGTCTTCGGGCCGTGCGAACTTCACCATGCAGTTTGATCACTACGAGGGTGTTCCACAGAACATCTCGGACGAGATCCAAGCGAAGTTCGCCTAAATCACACGGGTCCGCAGCGATGCGGACCCACCCCCTTGCAGAATTGAACATTAAGGAGCCAACACCATGGCAAAGGAAAAGTTTGAACGTAACAAGCCGCACGTCAACATCGGCACGATTGGCCACGTTGACCACGGCAAGACGACGCTGACGGCTGCGATCACCAAGTATTTTGGTGACTTCAAAGCGTATGACCAGATTGATGGCGCGCCCGAAGAAAAAGCACGCGGGATCACGATCTCTACCGCGCACGTTGAGTATGAAACCGAAGCGCGCCACTATGCGCACGTCGACTGCCCGGGCCACGCTGACTACGTGAAGAACATGATCACCGGTGCGGCGCAGATGGACGGCGCGATCCTGGTTGTGAACGCGGCCGACGGCCCAATGCCCCAGACGCGTGAGCACATCCTGCTCGGCCGTCAGGTTGGCATCCCGTACATGGTTGTTTACATGAACAAAGTTGACCAGGTAGACGACGAAGAGCTGCTGGAACTGGTTGAAATGGAAATCCGTGAGCTGCTGTCCTCGTACGAGTACCCTGGCGACGATATTCCAATCATCCCCGGCTCCGCGCTGGCGGCGATGGAAGAGCGTGACGACAACATCGGCAAAGACTCGATCGTTAAACTGATGGAAGCGGTTGACGAATACATCCCGACACCTGCACGCGCTGTTGACCAGCCGTTCCTGATGCCTGTGGAAGACGTGTTCTCGATCTCTGGTCGTGGTACTGTTGTGACAGGCCGTGTCGAGCGTGGCGTGATCAACGTTGGCGACGAGATCGAAATCGTTGGTATCCGCGACACCAAGAAAACGACCTGCACAGGCGTTGAAATGTTCCGCAAGCTGCTGGACCGTGGTGAAGCAGGCGACAACATCGGCGCATTGCTGCGCGGTGTGGACCGTGAAGGTGTTGAGCGTGGGCAGGTTCTTTGTAAGCCAGCGTCCGTGAACCCGCACACAAAGTTCACAGCCGAAGCCTACATCCTGACCAAAGAAGAGGGTGGCCGTCACACGCCGTTCTTCGCGAACTACCGTCCACAGTTCTACTTCCGTACAACGGATGTGACCGGCACCGTTCAGCTGCCCGAGGGTACTGAAATGGTAATGCCAGGTGACAACCTGCAGTTCGACGTAGAGCTGATCGCGCCTATCGCGATGGAAGACGGCCTGCGCTTTGCGATCCGCGAAGGCGGCCGCACTGTTGGCGCGGGTGTTGTGTCCAAGATCACCGCGTGATCTTTTGATGCACCTTGCTAGGGGCTGCGCCCGGGATCACGATGTGATCGTTTGGCGCAGCCTCTGACAGATGCGTGAAGGACCACCAGCCAAGCGTAGCGGTCCGCAGGGCCGATAGCTGGCATCGAATGTACAAAGGCCGCCCTGAGAGGGGCGGCCTTTGTCGTGAGAGGACTGATGCGCAGATGATTATCGGGGGGGGCGTTTCCGGTATCATTCCAAAGGCTAAGGCTGAGGCAATTTCGTCGCTGCGGCCGGCGCGGAAACAAGAAAGGCTGCGCCTTCTGGCGCAGCCTTTCTTGTGTGTCACGGTCACATTCAAAGGTCATCTAATGGTCGGGAGGGGGCAAATCTTCGTAGAAGATTTGGGCACAAAGTATCTGTGATACTTTGTCCTTTTCGTCAGGTGAGACAGAAACTCTCTAGCTGGCTGGCTCGATCGTTTTTGCATCTTTAAAGGACAGTAGACGTTTGGATTTCTCGTCCCACAGGTGCAAACGGGCGTTCGCAAAGCTTTCGCGGATTGTCATACGGTTCATGCTCGCGAGGCTTCCGTGGTCCCTCAAAACTTCTGGCAAACGGTAGAACGGGATACGACTGTAGAGATGGTGGATATGGTGGATTCCGATATTGGCGCTGAGCCACTGAAGGACTGAGGGCAATACGTAGTAAGAGCTACCCTGAAGGGCGGCATCGTGTACGTCCCACTCCTCTTCGTCTTCCCAATGTGTCGTCTCAAACTGGTGTTGGACATAGAACAACCATACACCCGCCGTCGCGGCAAGCAGGGTCGTCGGAACAAAAATCAGCAGAATTGGCATAAGGCCACCAAAGTACCAGATCACCGCCAGCGCACCGAGGATCACTGCATTGGTGCCCATGGCGCTCACCCAATAGCGGGCTTTTTCCGTCAGACCAAAAGGGATGCGGTTCTTGAGGAAGAACAGGTATCCTGGCCCCAAGCCAAATATCACGATTGGATTGCGGTAGATGCGATAGAGTATTTGCTTGGACTTCGGCAGTTGCTGATATTCAGCGACTGTCAGTGTATCAATGTCGCCAATGCCGCGTCGGTCCAGATTGCCCGAGCCGCTGTGGTGGATTGAATGCGCACGGCGCCAAACGTCATAGGGTGTCAGTGTAAGGACGCCGATCGCGCGGCCGACCCAATCGCTGAGCGTGCGGTTCTTGAAGAAAGAATTATGGCCGCAGTCGTGTTGAATTGCAAAGAGCCGCAGCAAGAACGCGGCATTTACCACAGACACTGCCAGCGCAAGAAACGGGCTGATTGACAGGGACCACCATGCAAGCGCCCAAAGCGCCACAAACGGGCCAATCGTGACGCCCAGCTCGTAAAAACTGCGCCAGGTGCTTGGCTCACGGTAGTGGGCCAGGACTTTAATCCAATCGCGCGCGCGCTCTTGCTGAGGTGCGGCGTCGTCTGTTTTTGGGAAATAACCGGAATGCTGGTTCATAACTCTGCTTCTTATCGTTGTAGACGTCTTGATAAACCAATGCGCCCGCATAACAACGTATATTTGGGCAAATTCGGTTAAGATTGTACGAACGATCAGCTTGGAAACGCCGATCTGCAACGCCCAAACTGACTTTGGGGAAGGATCGCGTCATTCCGCCGCATCTGCTCCGCAGTCAGCGGGGCAGACGGACACGGACCATTTGCCGCGTCAGCCTGTTCATCCATTCCCAACCAGAGCTAGAGCAGAACCAGATCGTCCAGCAGGGTTTGCGCATCTGATACGCCGTTAAGCGTGAGGCTATGCCCATCGCCGAAGTGCAGCACGAAATCGCCGTCGCGCATGCTCGACGAGTTCAGAATTTCCACGATGGTTTGATCCATGATCCCCAACTGTGAGGCGACAAGGTGAAGCCGGTCAACGCCTGATGTGAAATCTTCGATCACATCATCACCGTCGTTGAAGATGAAAGTGTCAGAACCTTGCCCGCCGCGCAGTGTATCGTTGTGCGCCCCGCCGGCCAGCTGGTCATTGCCGGCTTGCCCATGCAAAAAGTCATCGCCCGCGCGACCCCGCAGAATGTCGTTGCCCGCTTCGCCGAAGAATTCTGTGGCACCATTGTCGCCCCGCATAATATCATCGTGGCTGCTTGCGATGATCCGTTCGATTGAGTTGAATGTATCGCCTTGTGCTTCGGCGCTGTTAAGCTGCCCGTTTTCTAAATCGAGCAAGAGCGGCTGCCAGTTGCTATAACGCACAGTATCAAACTGTGAACCGCCCCAAAACTGATCGGCACCTTGCCCACCAACCAGATTGTCGCGCCCTGCGCCGCCCCACAAGACATCGTCTCCGCCGCGACCATAGAGCCAGTCACCCATGTTCGCCAAATCGGAGGGATCAACATCTTCGTTAACGGTTTCGCCATTGAACCAGTCTGGGTTTGTGTGCGGTCCCATGGGCAGTATCGCGCGGTCGCCGATCAGCCAGTTATCCGCATGATCTCCGGCAAGGTTGTCGGCGGCGAAGTCGCTGCCAAAAATGGCTTCAATGCTCTCGTAGGTGTCCCCAGCCGCTGACGCGGTGTTCAGTTGGGGATTGAGGAGGTCCAGCCTTATCGAAATCGGGTTTGGATTGTTGCGGCTTCCGTCACTGAACCACAAAACATCAAAATCGTCACCGCCTATATAGGTGTCAGCGCCCAAGCTTTGCACCGACACGAACGTATCTCCGCCTACGCCACCCAAAAATGTGCTTGGCGCGTCGCTATAGTCAAAAAAGGTATCATTCTGGCGTATGAGAACGGCGCTTGCAGGGAATACGTTTTCGAAACTCTGTGCTGTTTCGATGCTTTCCACCCTTGCGATAAATCGGTCAAGATCACTGGTTGAATCCATTTCCGGCAAAGGGTCGCCCGATATTTCAAAATACGACAATAAATGAGTGTTGGCGTCTTCCCGAACTTCCCTCAACATAACTATGGTCGAAAATTCTGAGCTCGTCCCCCAGATGAATTCTCGGAAGAAGAAAGAAGGGTCACGGTAGGCCCCCGGGAATGAGGGACCTATTTCCGAAGCGTTCACAATGTTTGTGAGTGGTCTTGGCTGGTTCGGCACATGGCTGATGGTACCACTGTCACCTGAAACTGCGATCTCCTGTTGGGTCGATGTCAGGCCAGTGGCAATTTGGCGGCCGTTGAACCAGACAAGCTCGAACTCAATACCGGTGAAAAGAAGTGTCGCCATATTAATGTCCTTCCGGCGAAATAATGCAGGTAAGACGCTAGCTCGACGCGCAAAGGGCGTCAATCACAGGTCGAATTTCACCTGTGCGGCATATTCGCGTTTGCGGTGCCTAAATCGCCTCTTGCCACACCATGCGACTCCCCCTATACGCCCCGTATTGATCGGGGTGTGCCAATGGCGTGCCCCGTTTACGTTAGACTAAGGCGCGATGAGGGGGCATGATGAGCATGCCTCGTCCAATCCGTTTCCATCCCGAAGATAAGGGATTTGTATTATGGCTGCTAGCCAGAACATCCGTATCCGCCTCAAGGCGTTTGACTATCGGGTGCTTGATGCCTCCACACAGGAAATCGTCAACACCGCAAAGCGCACAGGCGCTTCCGTTCGCGGCCCCATTCCGCTGCCGAACAAAATCGAGAAATTCACCGTTCTGCGTGGTCCCCACGTTGACAAGAAATCCCGTGACCAGTTCGAAATCCGCACGCACAAGCGTCTGCTGGATATCGTTGATCCGACCCCCCAGACCGTTGACGCGCTGATGAAGCTCGACCTCGCCGCTGGTGTGGACGTCGAGATCAAGCTGCAGTCATAAGCGTAGGAGGGTAATATTATGTTGCGCTCAGGCGTTATTGCAAAAAAGATGGGCATGACCCGTCTGTTCATGGAAGACGGCAAGCAGATTCCTGTGACCGTTCTTCAACTCGACAACCTGCAGGTTGTGGCACAGCGCACCATCGAAAAGGACGGTTATGTTGCTGTTCAGCTCGGTGCGGGTACGGCCAAAGCCAAGCGGACGTCACAAGCCATGCGCGGCCACTTTGCCGCCGCAAAGGTAGAGCCAAAGCGCAAGGTCGCAGAATTCCGCGTTGATGCGGATGCGATGCTGCCCGTTGGCGAAGAGATCATTGCCGATCACTACTTTGCTGGCCAGTATGTTGACGTTGCAGGCACTTCCATCGGTAAAGGTTTTGCCGGTGCGATGAAGCGTCACAACTTTGGCGGTCTGCGTGCGACACACGGTGTGTCCATCTCGCACCGTTCGCACGGCTCCACAGGTCAGTGTCAGGATCCCGGTAAGGTTTTCAAAGGCAAGAAAATGGCCGGTCACATGGGGGCCGCACGGGTCACCACTCAGAACCTTGAAGTCGTGAAGACGGACACAGCACGTGGCCTGATCATGATCAAAGGCGCCGTTCCCGGCTCCAAAGGTGGCTGGGTTACAGTCAAGGACGCGGTGAAAAAGCCGTTCCCCGAGAACGCAATCGTTCCCGGTGCCCTTGCCTCTGCCGCACGTGAAGCAGCCAAAGCCGCTGAAGAAGCCGCAGCAGCCGCTGCCGCCGAAGCAGAAGCAGAAGCAGCTCGCCTCGCAGAGGAAGCAGCCGCAGCCGAAGCCGAAGCGCTGAAAGCAGCCGAAGCAGAAATCGCAGCCGAAGGCGCAGAGCCTGCCGCTGACGATGCAGACAAGAAAGAAGGTGACGCATGAAACTCGATGTCATCAAACTCGACGGCGGCAAAGCCGGTTCGGTAGACCTGGACGAGGCCCTGTTCGGTCTTGAGCCACGCGCCGACGTTCTGCACCGTGTGGTCCGCTGGCAGCGCAACAACGCGCAGCAGGGGACACACAAGGTAAAGACACGCCGCGAAGTCAGCTATTCCACCAAGAAGATCTACCGCCAAAAAGGCACCGGTGGCGCACGCCACGGCGCACGCTCGGCTCCGATCTTTCGTGGGGGCGGTATCTACAAGGGTCCAACACCCCGTAGCCACGGCCACGAGCTGACGAAAAAGTTCCGCAAGCTGGGTCTGCGCATGGCGCTGAGTGCAAAGGCGCAAGCCGGTGCTCTGGTTGTCATCGACGATGCAACTTCGGACGGGAAAACAGCCGCATTGGCCAAACAGGTGAAATCACTTGGTTGGAAGCGCGCGCTGGTCATTGACGGTGCAACCGTGAATGAAAACTTCCTGCAAGCCGCGCGCAACATTGAAGGTCTGGATATCCTGCCGACAATGGGCGCTAACGTATATGATATCCTCAAGCGTGATACACTCGTCATCACCAAAGCAGGTATCGAAGCACTGGAGGCCCGTTTGAAATGAGCGCGAAACCAGAACATTACGACGTGATCCGCAAGCCGATCATCACCGAGAAAGCAACAATGGCGTCTGAAAACAACGCCGTCGTTTTCGAAGTGGCCATCGACAGCAACAAGCCGATGATCAAAGAAGCTGTTGAAGCTCTCTTTGGTGTCAAAGTGAAGGCCGTGAACACGACCATCACCAAAGGCAAGGTAAAGCGCTTCCGCGGTCAGCTGGGCACACGCAAAGACGTGAAAAAAGCCTATGTGACGCTGGAAGAAGGCAACACTATCGACGTGAGCACTGGCCTCTAAGCCACCTGCTCTGTTCAATGATAAAGAAACCCGGTCTGTGCGCAGGCCGGGTTTTTTCGTGTGTGCGACGTTCGGGTTTAATCAAATTCGATTTAATCGGATGCCGAGGCGCATCTGAAATTAAGGTTCTGTTAATTGCCGTGCTTCAGAACATTTTTGTAGGGGTTTTCGTAAAAGAAGGTATCAAGTAATGACTAATCTCATCCGTGGCGTTGTCGCCGGCATCTTTTTGGCAACCAGCGCATGGGCGGCACAGCCTACCCAGCAGATGGACAGCTATCTGAATGGTGATATTCGGACTTGGGCAAATGACGCGGCGATTGTCGCTGCGATCAACGCGCAGAACCTGCGGACAGCAGGCATTGATCAGGCAGAGATTGACAAGCAGGACACAGTTTGGCGCGCAGATGTGATCGCGCGGGCGATGTCATTGGTGGACAGTGTTGTAGAAAATCCCGCCGCCGATTTCTTGCGCAGCAAGGTCGCGCAGTCGGGGGGCACTATTACCGAGATATTTATCATGGACGCGAAGGGCCTGAACGTCGCGGCCTCGGCGCCAACGTCGGATTACTGGCAGGGGGATGAAGCCAAGTTCACGGAAACCTTCCCTCGGGGTGAGGGGGCATACTATTACAGCCAGCTTGAATATGACGAATCCGCCAGCGCAGTGCACACACAGATTTCTCTTGCGATCACGGACCCAGCCACGGGCAAGGTGATCGGCGCGATGACCGTCGGAGTTGATTTATCACGGCTGCCATAAGGCGGTGTTGGTACAGGATGCGCGGGGCAGGGCAGTGCGCGTAGGCCCGCAAGGGCCGGCGTGAGGATGCTTTGACCTGCCCAAAGCGGCTGCCTCATCTCGGGATTTGTGTTTAAAGGAGGTGTTGCAGCTTGACGCTGCTGTGCATCCAACCTAAACGACCCTATCGGCACAGCCCCAGATTCGTCTGGGGCTTTGTTGTTGTTCGCGGGCAGGCTAGGTTGCTTGCCTTGCGGATATTTCTACTGGGACCTTCGGGGCCCTTAAACCACAGCGCACCTACGGGGGCGCATAAGCAAAACGGAAGACAGAGAACATGGCACTCAAGTCGTACAAACCGACGACGCCAGGCCAGCGTGGGCTGGTACTGATCGACCGTTCGGAGCTTTGGAAAGGCCGCCCGGTTAAAGCCCTCACACAGGGTTTGACCAAGCATGGCGGACGGAACAACACCGGACGGATCACAATGCGTCGCAAAGGTGGTGGTGCAAAGCGCCTCTACCGCATCGTCGATTTCAAGCGTAACAAACTGGACGTCACAGCGACGATCATGCGCATTGAATATGACCCTAACCGGACCGCGTTTATCGCGCTCGTGAAATATGAAGATGGCGAGCAAGCCTACATCCTTGCCCCCCAGCGTATCGCCATTGGCGATCAGGTGATTGCTTCGGCCAAGGCCGACATCAAGCCTGGCAACGCGATGCCGTTCTCCGGCATGCCCATCGGTACCATCATCCACAACATCGAGATGAAGCCAGGCAAAGGCGGCCAGATCGCCCGTGCGGCAGGTACCTACGCCCAGTTCGTGGGTCGTGACGGTGGCTACGCCCAGATCCGCCTCAGCTCAGGCGAGCTTCGTCTTGTGCGTCAGGAATGCATGGCCACCGTTGGTGCCGTGTCCAACCCCGACAACTCCAACCAGAACTACGGTAAAGCGGGCCGCATGCGTCACAAGGGCATTCGCCCGAGTGTTCGTGGTGTCGTTATGAACCCGATCGACCACCCACACGGTGGTGGTGAAGGCCGTACATCCGGTGGTCGTCACCCGGTTACCCCATGGGGCAAACCAACCAAGGGTGCCAAGACTCGTAACAAGAAAAAAGCGTCAAGCAGCCTGATTATCCGGTCGCGCCACGCCAAGAAGAAGGGGCGTTAATTTATGTCTCGTTCAGTATGGAAAGGTCCTTTTGTTGACTCTTATGTCCTCAAAAAGGCCGAAGCTACTCGTGAGAGCGGTCGTAACGAAGTGATCAAAATCTGGTCGCGCCGTTCCACGATCCTGCCTCAGTTTGTTGGCCTGACATTCGGTGTCTACAACGGTCACAAGCACATCCCAGTAAACGTCAGCGAAGAAATGATCGGTCAAAAGTTTGGTGAGTATTCACCAACTCGTACCTATTATGGTCACGCAGCTGACAAAAAAGCGAAGCGGAAATAAGCCATGAGCAAGGATAAAAATCCCCGCCGCGTGGCAGACAACGAAGCACGTGCAAAACTGCGCATGTTGAAAACGTCGCCGCAGAAACTCAACCTCGTTGCGGCAATGATCCGTGGCAAGAAAGTGGACAAGGCCCTTACGGACCTCACTTTCTCCAAAAAGCGTATCGCTGTTGACGTGAAGAAATGCCTTCAGTCCGCGATTGCCAATGGCGAGAACAACCACAACCTCGACGTAGACGAGCTGATCGTGGCCGAAGCCTATGTTGGCAAGAACATGACACTCAAGCGTGGTCGTCCACGGGCGCGTGGTCGTTTCGGTAAACTGCTCAAGCCGTTTGCAGAAATCACAATCGTCGTGCGTCAAGTTGAGGAGCAAGCATAATGGGTAATAAAGTAAACCCGATCGGCATGCGTTTGCAGGTCAACCGTACGTGGGACAGCCGCTGGTATGCGGATACCAAAGACTACGGTGACCTTCTGCTTGAAGATCTCGCGATCCGCGCGTTCATCAAGAAAGAATGCCATCAGGCGGGCATCTCCCGTGTGATCATCGAGCGTCCGCACAAAAAGTGCCGCGTCACGATCCACACAGCGCGCCCTGGTGTGATCATCGGCAAGAAAGGTGCAGACATCGAAGGTCTGCGCAAGAAGCTGGCTGCATTCACCGAGTCCGAGCTGCACCTCAACATCGTTGAAGTCCGCAAGCCCGAGCTGGATGCCGCATTGGTTGGTGAATCCATCGCCCAGCAGCTTGAGCGTCGTGTGTCCTTCCGTCGTGCTATGAAGCGTGCGGTTCAGAACGCCATGCGTATGGGTGCCCTTGGTATCCGTGTGAACCTCGCGGGCCGTCTTGGCGGTGCCGAGATTGCGCGTACAGAATGGTACCGTGAAGGTCGCGTTCCGCTGCACACACTGCGTGCGGACATCGACTATGCCCACGTTGAAGCGATGACAGCCTACGGCATCATCGGCATCAAAACGTGGATCTTCAAAGGCGAGATCATGGAACATGATCCAGCTGCACGTGACCGCAAGGCACAAGAAATGCAAGACGGCCCAGCACCTCGTGGTGCCGGCGGTCGGCGTTAAGGAGTAGATTATGCTACAGCCAAAACGTACGAAATTCCGTAAGCAGTTCAAAGGCTCGATCAAGGGTCTGGCAAAGGGCGGGTCTGACCTGAACTTTGGCACCTACGGCCTGAAGGCACTGGAACCCGAGCGGGTTACAGCGCGTCAGATCGAAGCCGCACGTCGTGCCATGACGCGTCACATGAAGCGTCAGGGCCGTGTCTGGATCCGTATCTTCCCAGACGTACCTGTCACCTCCAAGCCCGTCGAAGTACGGATGGGTAAAGGTAAAGGTTCCGTGGACTTCTGGGCATGCAAGGTCAAACCCGGCCGCGTGATGTTCGAAATCGACGGCGTCAACGACGACATCGCACGCGAAGCCCTGCGCCTTGCTGCGATGAAGCTGCCGATCAAAACACGGGTTGTTGTCCGCGAGGATTGGTAACCGACGCGCCTGCGTAAGTAGGCGCTGTCGAGCCGGAGGCAGGGTGTTTCAAAGAAACGCCCGTTCCGGCACCGCTAGAAATAAGGAGCCCCTGCTGTGATAAACAGCGGGGGCTCTTCTTATCTAGGGTTCAAGATCTGATCCGATTGCCATGAGGCTTTAGCTTTCTTCGAATACCTGCAGGCTCTAAATGGCGATACTTTCCCTCGGAGTAATAGCCGCCATCAAGAGCTAGTCCTGCTTTGACAATTTCTGCGCCAATGTCGGTTCCGTCAGGTAGGTAGCAGGTACCGACCAAGCGGTCATAGGTTGTGTCACCTGTCAGCTCAGCACGGATCACATGCCCTTTGCAAATCCGCACCATCTCCCATTTGGCCTTCTGCCCCCAAGGTCGATCAAGCTCGGGTGCATCAATTCCTGCAAGGCGTATTTTGATCTTGCTTACGACAATGGTGTCCCCGTCAATCACATAAGCGGGTCCTTCAAGAGCCATCGAGAGCGGGAATGCCGGCGGTTCTGCATGATCGACGCCATTGGTGCGTGTGAGATGATCCCCGTCTTTGTATCCCTCAGGAACTCGAGTTTTTTCAGAACTAGTTTGGGGTTTCTTGATTTCCCGAAACTGCCGCGCAGGAGGTGAAGATGGGCGCGTAGGGGGCGGCGGCCGGCGGGTGCCAGACTTCACCAATGCAGACATGACATAATACAGGCCGGTCGCAATGCCCAGGATTAGCAGTACTTCCATTTGTGATCTCGCCTTGGTGTCTTGTCTTTAGAGAGCCTGATTTGGAATATATTCAATCCCTAGCTAGTTTTGGAACATCAGGTTAACTTAATTAGAATCCTAGCCACCAAAGGACAGCGCCCATGAAACACGTCCCCAAACCCACCACAGACGAAGACCTCATCGCCGAGTTCCTCAACAAAGGCGGCTCCATCAAGAAGGGCAAGACCAAGCCGATGCCCGCCGATCTGGGGCTCAGCAACAACCAGTGGGGCAACAAGATGACCAAGGAGGAGAAAGCCTTGGTCAAGGAGCAGGAAGAGGCGCGCAAGAAGATGCGCAAGCCGTAGGGTGGGTGTAACCCACGCTCACCACCTAGCCGCTACGCCCAGCTATAGTTAAAGCTTACCGAGATCCGGTCGTCCTCTGACATGTTCATCGGCACTTCGTGGCGGATGAAGCTTTCCCACAGCAGCACGTCGCCGACGGCCGGCGCGACATAAGAGAACGTCCGCAGTTCCTCGCGGGCGTCTTTGCGGCGGGCAGGGGCGGCCATCATCATTGGCAGGCGCGGGTCCTCGAATTTGATCGCGGAGGCGTCAGTGGGCATGGCGACGTAGGTTGTGCCGGAGATAACCGAATGCGGATGGATGTGCCCCGAATGAGTGCCGCCTTCGGGCAGGATATTGATCCAGATGTCCTCCAGCTTCAGTTCACGCCCGTCCAGATCGTATTCCAGATCGGCGACAAAGGCCGCGACATGGGCGTCGAGCGCCTTGATCACCTCGGCAAAGATCGGAAAACGCCAGCCAAGGTCAGTCAGGGACGCATAAGAGGTATAGCCCGCGAAGTCGTTTTCCTCGCACCATTCCTGTCCTGCTTCGTCGTCCTGCGCGATGGAGTAGCAGGACGCCTCCAGCTCGGCGGCGTTAACGGGGCCAAGCGGCGCGTGGTACAGGCGGGTCACGAAGAGTGATTTGATATGTGTCATGGGACCACGTATAGCGCTGCTCCACAGTGTTGACGAGACACCGTTACGTCAAAAGCGGAACGCGATCTGTAAACACAATATCGTCGAACGTGATTTGCCCCGTCGTACGAATTGTGAAATTGGTAAAGCGTGGGCGTGTGCCTTCTGCCAGATCATCTTCAATCACAGCAAGTACTAAGCCATAGACGTTCTCTGACCTCTCGAAAAGGCGCGCCTCATATGTGCTGTCTTCCTCACCAACAGCCGCTTCAACATCGATAACAAGGCTGTCCTCGTTAGGATTGAAGTCAACAATATCGATACCGGTTGAGCCAACGGCGGACCCAGATTCCCAGTTTGTGTCATCAACAATGCTAAGGTCGAGTGTGAAGGTATCGCTGCCGTCATTGCCCTCAACCCGCAGTCCTTCTCCGACGCCAAATACGTCGCCCAAGCCGGTAGCGATGTTGATCATATCATTGCCCGCGCCACCCGAGGCGGAGGAGATGCCGTTAATTCCGCTACGGTGATGGATATTGAGGACATCGTCGCCCGCTTCTCCAAACATTTGCGGGGTCTGAGAGCCAACTAATGTGTCGTTTCCTTCACCTCCGAAAGCGAGGCCCGTATAGGGTTCAGAATTTTCGCCCATGATTATTAAGTCGTCGCCCGCATCACCCTGCACTCGGGTTAAATCACCGGATATGATTGTATCATCGCCGATGCCGCCGGATATCTTGTAAAAGAAATCTACACTCTGCCGACCCTCCATATCAATAAGGTCATTCCCTTCCTCCCCGAAGATCCGGCCGAAAAAGGCATTTGTTGTATCCCTTGAACGGTTTTCTGCATCATCTTCTGAATTTCGGCTTACGACGTCATCCCCGTCACCCGCGCGTACTTCATAATCAAGGTCGCGCTCAAAAGTGGACGCATCAACAATGTCGTCATCTTCCGTGCCCTGGATCACGTTGTATCCGTCCTCATCTTCCTCGAATATCGTAAGGCCGTCTGCCCGCTCCTCGATGATTGCCAATTCATCGGCAGCGTCTGGGGCAGGGTCTTGGGCAACCACGGGTGGCTCCTCGGCCTCTGGTTCTTGAGGAGGATCAAGCAACGCGTCCGCATCATCTTCGTCCCTATCAAACGCGAACATAGCGCCGAAGCCCAGAAGGGCCAAAATAATGAGTTCCATCTGTGCCGTTCCTTAAAGTTCTTCAAGTTATCGCAAAAGTTGTGCTATTTTCCTATTCTTGTCAACGAATTAGGTGATCTTCTGTCCGAAGTGGGCGAAATTGGCGGCAACTATTCAAAACCAGTGACATTGTTTCCAGATCGGCAAATGCAGTTGGATCAGCCGTCTGTAAGGGGCGGCGGGGCCGCCTTGGCCGCGTGGTGAAACGCGTGGTTTGAATTGCTTTCCCGGCACCCATCGGTACAAACACCACAAGAGCCTTCATTCATTGGGCAAACTCTGCTGCAAAGGGGTTGCGCCAGAGGCCTAACCCTCCTATACGCCGAGCTTCGTAACAGACTCCACCAGAATCATGGTCACCCCTATGGGGCCAGCTGGTGATGTTGAAAGGAAGACGGCATGAAAGCCAACGAACTGCACGACAAGACGCCGGACCAGCTCCGTGACGAGCTTGTGAACCTGAAAAAAGAAGCGTTCAACCTGCGTTTCCAGCAAGCCACCGGCCAGCTGGAAAACCCTGCACGCCTGCGCACCGTCAAACGTGACGTGGCCCGTGTGAAGACAGTGTTGAACCAAAAAGCTGCTGCCGTAGCTACAGACGCGTAAGAGGAGCCTAGACCTATGCCAAAGCGTATCCTGACAGGCACCGTAACCTCGGACGCCAACGAACAGACAGTCACCGTATCCGTAGAGCGTCGCTTTACGCACCCGGTTCTGAAAAAGACCATTCGTAAGTCCAAGAAATATCGGGCGCACGATGAAAACAACGCATTCAAAGTGGGCCAGCAGGTCCGCATCATCGAATGTGCACCACGTTCCAAAACCAAGCGTTGGGAAGTGATCACCGCGGAAGCATGATCTTTCACGCATCGGCCCGTACTGGTCCGGTGCGTTATCCATTTCGGATAACAACTTAATCGAAACCCTAGGGATCAGGCACGCATCGCCCCCTACAGGTCGGGAGAAACCAAATGATCCAGATGCAGACCAACCTGGATGTTGCTGACAACAGCGGCGCGCGCCGTGTTCAGTGCATCAAGGTCCTGGGTGGTTCCAAGCGTAAGTACGCATCCGTAGGCGACATTATTGTCGTCTCGGTCAAGGAAGCCATTCCACGCGGCCGTGTAAAGAAGGGTGACGTGCGTAAAGCCGTCGTCGTTCGTACCGCAAAAGAAGTTCGTCGTGACGATGGCACCGCCATCCGTTTTGACCGCAACGCAGCAGTTATCCTGAATAACTCGAACGAGCCTGTCGGCACCCGTATCTTCGGGCCGGTTGTTCGTGAATTGCGCGGCAAAAACTTCATGAAAATCATCTCACTCGCTCCGGAGGTGCTGTAACCATGGCTGCTAAGCTGAAAAAAGGTGACACAGTCATCGTGCTGGCCGGTAAGGACAAGGGCAAAGAGGGCACGATCTCCTCTGTTGATCCGAAATCCAACAAGGCCGTCGTAGACGGGATCAACATCTCGATCCGCGCCACACGCCAGACCCAGGAATCCCAGGGCGGTCGCATCCCCAAAGCGATGCCAATCGACCTGAGCAACCTCGCAATCAAGGATGCCAACGGCAAGCCTTCACGCGTTGGGTTCAAAATGGACGGCGAAAACAAAGTGCGTTTCGCTAAAACAACAGGGGACGTTATCTGATGCTCGACACTGCAACATATACACCCCGCCTTAAGGCCGACTTCAATGACCGCATCCGTGCGGCCATGAAAGAAGAATTCGGCTACAAGAACGACATGCAGATCCCGCGTCTGGACAAAATCGTACTGAACATCGGTTGTGGCGCAGCGGCTGTCCGTGACAGCAAGAAAGCCAAATCCGCCCAGCAGGATCTGACGGCGATCGCCGGTCAAAAAGCGCTCACCACTATCGCCAAGAAATCCATCGCTGGTTTCCGCGTACGTGAAGAGATGCCTTTGGGCGCGAAAGTTACCCTGCGCGGTGACCGCATGTATGAATTCCTTGATCGTCTGATCACGATTGCAATGCCTCGTATCCGCGACTTCCGCGGCATTTCGGGCAAATCTTTTGATGGTCGTGGCAACTATGCCATGGGTCTCAAAGAGCACCTCGTGTTCCCTGAAATCGACTTTGATAAAGTCGATGAAAACTGGGGTATGGACATCGTAATCGCCACCACGGCGAAAACCGACGCAGAAGCGAAAGCCATGTTGAAGCTATTCAACATGCCGTTCAACTCGTAAGCGCGGGAAGGAAAAAGATATGGCTAAGAAATCCATGATCGCACGCGAGAAAAAGCGTGAAGCACTGGTCAAAAAATACGCCGCCAAGCGTGCGGAGTTGAAAGCAATCATCTCCGACGAGACAAAGCCGATGGAAGAGCGTTTCCGCGCCTCCCTGAAGCTGGCGAAACTGCCACGCAACTCTTCTGCTGTGCGTTTGCACAACCGTTGCCAGCTGACAGGTCGTCCTCACGCTTATTACCGTAAACTGAAAATCTCGCGTATCGCGCTTCGTGATCTCGGCTCCGCAGGCCAGATCCCGGGCATGGTCAAGTCGAGCTGGTAAGGGAGCATATTGATATGACCGATCCTATCGCAGATATGCTGACACGCATCCGCAACAGCCAACTTCGCGGCAAATCCACCGTCATGACACCAGCTTCCAAGCTGCGCGCATGGGTTCTGGATGTGCTGGCCGACGAAGGCTACATCCGCGGCTATGAAAAGATGACGGGCGCCGATGGCCACCCCGCAATCGAGATCAGCCTCAAGTACTACGAAGGCGAACCTGTTATTCGCGAGTTGAAGCGGGTTTCCAAGCCCGGTCGCCGCGTCTACATGGGCTCACAAGACATCCCAGCCGTCCGTCAGGGCCTGGGTGTGTCGATTGTCTCCACCCCACAGGGTGTGATGTCGGACGCAAGCGCGCGCGCAGCCAATGTTGGCGGCGAAGTGCTCTGCACCGTATTCTAAGGAGAGATTGATGTCTCGTATTGGTAAAAAAGCGGTCGATCTGCCCAGCGGCGTTACTGCCTCTGTCAGCGGCCAGACGATTGAAGTGAAAGGCCCCAAGGGCGTCCGTACCTTCAAAGCAACCGATGATGTCACGATGACCGTCGAGGAAAACGCCGTAAGCGTCACACCTCGCGGTAAGTCCAAGCGCGCGCGTCAGCAGTGGGGCATGAGCCGCACGATGATCGCGAACTTGGTCACAGGCGTCACCGAAGGCTTCAAGAAAGAGCTTGAAATTCAGGGTGTTGGTTATCGTGCTGCGATGACTGGCAACACATTGAAGCTTAACCTTGGTCTGTCCCACGACGTTGATTACACCGCACCCGAGGGTGTGACTGTAACAGCGCCAAAGCAAACCGAAATCGTTGTGGAAGGCATTGACGAACAGCTTGTTGGTCAAGTCGCTGCGAACATCCGCGCATGGCGCAAGCCCGAGCCCTATAAGGGCAAAGGCATCCGCTATAAGGGTGAGTTCGTCTTCCGCAAAGAAGGCAAGAAGAAGTAAGGAACAGAATAATGGCAAACACCAAAAGACAGCTGTTCCTCAAGCGCCGTATGCGCGTTCGGAACAAACTTCGCCGTACAAACCGTGGCCGTATGCGCCTGTCGGTTCACCGTTCAAACAAGAACATCAGCGTTCAGCTGATCGACGATGTGAACGGCGTTACTGTGGCGTCAGCCTCGTCGCTTGAAAAAGCGCTGGGTGTTGTTGGGAGCAACAACATCGACGCGGCAACCAAAGTGGGCGCGGCAATTGCCGAGCGTGCGAAAAAAGCCGGTATCGAAGAAGCATACTTTGACCGCGGCGGTTTCCTTTTCCACGGTAAAGTGAAGGCCCTGGCCGACGCAGCCCGTGAAGGCGGCCTGAACATCTAAGACTTGTAGGCGGCCCTTGTGGCCGCCTCGATGACCCGGGAGCGTTCGCTCACCAAGGGTTGAGACAGAAGGGCCCATGCCCGCAAATTAAGGAGGCCAAGATGGCCAGAGATGACAACCGCGGCGGTAACCGCCGTAACCAGCGCGACGAAGCGCCCGAATTCGCTGACCGTCTGGTCGCGATCAACCGCGTATCCAAAACTGTAAAAGGCGGTAAGCGCTTTGGTTTTGCTGCACTCGTCGTTGTAGGCGACCAAAAAGGCCGCGTTGGTTTCGGCAAAGGTAAAGCGAAAGAGGTTCCAGAAGCCATTCGCAAAGCCACCGAGCAAGCCAAGCGTCAGATGATCCGCGTGCAACTGCGCGAAGGTCGCACGCTGCACCACGACATGTCCGGCCGTCACGGTGCGGGCAAAGTGATCATGCGCACAGCACCGGAAGGTACCGGTATTATTGCGGGTGGTCCAATGCGTGCCGTTTTCGAAATGCTCGGCGTCAAAGACGTTGTGTCCAAATCGATCGGTTCACAAAACCCCTACAACATGATCCGCGCCACCATGGACGGATTGAAAAAAGAACAGTCGCCCCGTTCTGTCGCGCAGCGTCGCGGTAAGAAAGTGGCCGACATTCTGCCCAAGCGCGAAGATGCATCCGATTCTTCCGCTCAAGTGGCTGAGGAGGCATAAGCATGGCCAAGACAATCGTGATCAAGCAGGTAGGTTCGCCTATCCGCCGCCCCGCAAAACAGCGTGCAACGCTGGTTGGCTTGGGTCTGAACAAAATGCACAAAACCCGTGAGCTGGAAGACACACCTTCCGTGCGCGGCATGATCAACAAGATCAGCCACATGGTCGAGATCATCGAAGAAAAAGGCTAAGCCATACGGCAGCCTGCTCTTTGAGCCTTGATAGAACGCCCCGCAGCATCCCTGCGGGGCGTTTTGCATTTCTGCCGCAGGGGAAATTCAAATATTACGGCGCATTGCCACGATATTTACGCAATATTATGTTTTACACTTGGGGTAGGGGCGCAGGCCCTCTCCCGTTTCGTTCCAAGAGCTAACGCCCATGACCCATCTGCCCCGCCGCTTTGATGCGATTGACAGTGCCAGAGGCATCGGCATCATTCTGGTGGTGTCTGGCCATGCGTGGCGCGGCGCCTTTGGCGCGGGGCTGATCCCTGACACAAGCCTTTTCAAGGCGATCGACGACACGATCTATGCCTTTCACATGCCGCTGTTCTTTTTCCTGTCAGGCTTGTTGTTCCTTGAAACGCTTAGCAAATACCAGACAGGCACGCTGCTCAAAGGGCGCGTGACGCGGCTGCTTTGGCCGATGGCGCTTTGGACATGGCTGTTTTTCGGAGTGAAGCTCTTGGGCGGTGGGGCGCTGAATAGCCCCGTTACGCTTGCGGATGCGCCGATTGTACCGCTGCCTCCCTACGAACATCTGTGGTTCCTGTGGGCTCTGTTCCTGTGTCATACGCTGCTGATCTTGCTCTACGCTCCGGTGCTCAAGCACCTTCCGGCAAAGCCCTTGCGCTTTTTGCTCGGGGGGCTTGGTCTTGGGCTCGCAATCCTCCTGCCGTATCTGCCCGTGCCCTCGCTGATCTGGGGGCCGATGGTGGCCCATCTGCCGTATTTCCTGATCGGGATGGCGATAGCTGATGAGCAGGCCGAGGGATGGGGCGCCAAAATTGGAGCCTTTTTCGCGGTTTTCGCATTTGTCCTGCACATCGCACTTCTGTTGCTGGGAATGTCTTATATGCCTCCGGCTATGACGTCATGCTTGCTGCTAATCTTCGCTTGGATGGCATGGCCGCAGGTGGATCGTGCTAGGGATGCGGCAGTGCTGCGACTGCTTCGTTATCTTGGGAAAATGTCGATGGTCATCTATCTAACCCATACGATTTTCTCGGCTGCGTTGCGGATTGGGATGCTGCGCGTTGGCGCGGATGATCTGGCGCTTGTGTTGCTCGCGACCACCATTATCGGCCTAGTTGCACCGCTTGGCGTTATGTGGGCTGCGCGCAAATTGCGGATAGTCAAGCTGCTGGGCTTCTGACGCACGCAGGGACTTGCCTCACGCGGGGTCATCGCCTATACGCCCGCAGTGAGCATCGGTTTGCTCATTAGAATCGTAACGCCGCGTCTACCCGCTCCCGTCGCTGGGGGGTATTTCCGGCAAAAGGAGAAGCGACATGAAACTTCACGAACTTTCAGATAATGCAGGCGCAACGAAACCACGCAAACGCGTTGGCCGTGGTCCTGGTTCCGGCACCGGTAAAATGGGTGGCCGTGGTATCAAAGGTCAAAAATCCCGCTCGGGTGTGGCGATCAAAGGGTATGAAGGCGGCCAGATGCCCCTCTACCAACGTCTGCCAAAGCGTGGCTTTAACAAGCCGAACCGCAAATCCTACTCCGCAATCAACTTGGGCCTGATCCAGAAGTTTGTTGATGCAGGCAAGTTGGACATCAAAGCAACCATCACTGAAGACGCATTGGTTGCAGCAGGCGTTGTACGTCGCAAGCGCGACGGCATCCGCATCCTTGCAAAAGGCGATGTGACAGCCAAGCTGAACCTCGACGTCACAGGCGCGTCGAAATCAGCCGTTGAAGCCGTTGAAAAGGCGGGCGGTTCGATCACCGTCAAAGCCGCGGCAGCAGCTGAAGCCTCCGAATAAGCGTTCGGACTTGTGGGCGGCGCAACAGCCGCTTACATAGTGCTTTAAGTTTTCCCAAACGCCGCCCGCCGGAAAACGGTTCGGGCGGCGTTTTGTTTTTACAGAAGAGAGCCCTCACATGGTATCTGCCGTCGAGAATATGGCCGCAAACTCAAGCTGGTCCGCCTTTGGCAAGGCGACCGACCTGCGCCACCGCATCCTGTTCACGCTTGGTCTGTTGATCGTTTACCGTTTGGGGACGTTCATCCCTGTTCCTGGTATCGACGGCGCCGCATTGCGCGACTTTATGGAGCAAGCAGGGCAGGGCATCGGCGGCATGGTCTCCATGTTTACCGGTGGTGCGTTGGGCCGTATGGGCATCTTTGCCCTCGGGATCATGCCCTATATCTCGGCCTCGATTATTGTGCAGCTTCTGACATCAATGGTTCCGTCATTGGAGCAGTTGAAAAAAGAAGGTGAGCAGGGACGCAAGAAGATCAACCAATACACCCGTTGGGGTACTGTGGCGCTTGCCACTGTGCAGTCCTACGGTTTGGCTGTGAGCCTTGAGGCGGGGGATATTGCGGCCGACCCAGGCATGTATTTCCGCATTGCGTGCATGATTACCCTGATCGGGGGCACCATGTTCCTGATGTGGCTGGGTGAGCAGATCACCGCACGCGGTATCGGCAACGGTATCTCCCTTATTATTTTCGTCGGCATTATCGCCGAAGTCCCCGCGGCAATCGCGCAGTTCTTTGCATCAGGTCGTTCCGGCGCAATCAGCCCTGCGGTGATTGTGGGCGTGCTTGTCATGGTAATCGCGACCATCATGTTTGTGGTGTTCATGGAGCGCGCCTTGCGCAAGATCCACATCCAGTACCCGCGCCGTCAGGTGGGCATGAAGGTCTATGACGGTGGCTCCAGCCACTTGCCGATCAAGGTCAATCCATCGGGGGTTATTCCCGCGATCTTCGCCAGCTCGCTGCTGCTGCTGCCGGTGACGATCAGCACGTTCTCGGGGAATTCTACCAACCCTGTGATGTCGTGGCTGTTGGCCAACTTTGGCCCCGGTCAGCCGTTGTATCTGTTGTTCTTTATCGCGATGATCGTCTTCTTTGCGTATTTCTACACGTTCAACGTGGCGTTCAAGCCGGACGATGTGGCCGACAACCTTAAGAACCAGAACGGATTTGTGCCCGGTATTCGCCCCGGTAAGCGCACGGCAGAGTATCTGGAGTATGTGGTGAACCGCGTGCTGGTGCTTGGGTCTGCCTATTTGGCGGCGGTCTGTATTCTGCCGGAAATCCTGCGCGGCCAGTTTGCCATTCCGTTTTATTTTGGCGGGACTTCGGTACTGATTGTGGTTTCTGTGACAATGGATACAATCCAGCAAGTTCAAAGCCATCTTTTGGCACACCAATACGAAGGTCTGCTTGAGAAGTCGCAACTGCGCGGCAAATCCGGCAAAGGCCGCAAGAAACGGAGCCCTGCGCGCAAATGAATATTATCCTCCTCGGACCACCGGGTGCTGGCAAAGGCACCCAAGCGCAAAAACTGGTTGAAGGCCGCAATATGGTACAGCTGTCCACGGGCGACATGCTGCGCGCGGCCAAGACATCGGGCACCGAAATGGGCAAGATGGTCGCGGCTGTGATGGATCGCGGTGATTTGGTCACAGACGAGATCGTGATCGGCCTGATCCGTGAGCAACTCGAAGCGGGTGGTGATCACGGCGGCTTCATCTTTGACGGATTCCCACGCACATTGGCACAAGCCGACGCTCTGGGCGAGCTTCTGAGCGAGATGGGCGAGACGCTTGATCACGCGATCGAGCTGGAAGTGAACGATGAAATCCTTGTTGACCGTATCCTTGGCCGCGCAGCCGAGGCCGTGGCCGCAGGCGGCACAGCCCGTGCGGACGACAACGAAGAGAGCCTCAAGACCCGTCTGATGGCCTATTACAAACAGACCTCGCCGCTGCTGGGCTATTACTATGCCAAGGGTGATCTGACGTCTGTTGACGGTTTGGGCACGATGGACGAAGTCGAAGCCGCGATCGCGGACGTGTTGGCGTAAACGCGACACGCAATGGTGGCATTCCCGTGCAGGTTCTGCACGGGGTTGACCCTCTCTCCTAACCCTCCTAAAAGCCGCTATCCCTCACGGGAATCACAGGGTCGCCCCCTGCGTATACTACCTCGATATGACTTGGGCCCGCTGGCAGTATCGCCTCGGGCTTGTGTTGTGAAAAAAGGGTCCGGTATTACGGACCCGCAACAAAAAGGAACTGCACACGTGGCACGTATTGCCGGCGTAAACATCCCGACTGCAAAGCGGGTTCCAATCGCCCTGACCTATATCACCGGTATCGGAAACTCCTCCGCCGCTTCCATTTGCGAAGCCGTAGGTATCGATATCACCCGTCGCATCAACGAATTGTCCGATGCGGAAATCCTGAAAATCCGTGAGCACATCGACGAAAACTACACCGTCGAAGGCGACCTGCGCCGTGACACACAGATGAACATCAAGCGCTTGATGGATCTGGGCTGCTACCGCGGTCTGCGTCACCGTCGCAACCTGCCCGTTCGCGGTCAGCGCACACACACCAACGCTCGCACTCGCAAAGGCCCCGCAAAGGCCATTGCCGGTAAGAAGAAATAAGGGAGGGCTTAGAATATGGCACGCGATGCAAAACGCACCAAAAAGAAGGTCTCCAAGAACATCGCCGCAGGTGTGGCGCATGTGAACTCTTCTTTCAACAACACAAAAATCCTCATCTCTGACGTGCAGGGCAACGCCATTTCATGGTCGTCTGCTGGCACAATGGGCTTCAAAGGGTCGCGTAAATCGACACCTTATGCTGCCCAGATGGCTGCAGAAGATGCGGGTAAAAAAGCACAAGACCACGGCGTCAAGACGCTCGAAGTCGAAGTGCAAGGCCCCGGTTCCGGCCGTGAAAGCGCCCTGCGCGCTTTGGCTGCTGCCGGTTTCAACATCACCTCGATCCGTGATGTGACGCCAATGGCCCACAACGGCTGCCGCCCTCCAAAGCGCCGCCGCGTCTAAAAGACGGTATTCTTTATGGGGTTCGCGTTTCGGCGCGGGCCCCGCACGATTTACTGAAACCTCGGGAGTTTGCCCCGGACGGACATACGGGTGCGAACAAGAATGGAGGGACTAATGATCCACAAAAATTGGGCCGAACTGATCAAGCCAACACAGCTTGACGTTAAACCCGGCAACGATCCTGCACGTCAGGCCACTGTGATTGCAGAACCGCTCGAGCGTGGTTTTGGCCTCACCATGGGCAACGCGCTGCGCCGCGTTCTGATGAGCTCGCTTCAGGGCGCTGCCATTACATCAGTACAAATTGACAACGTTTTGCACGAGTTTTCCTCGGTTGCAGGCGTTCGTGAAGATGTCACCGACATCATCCTGAACCTCAAAGGTGTGTCAATTCGCATGGAAGTCGAGGGGCCAAAGCGCCTGTCGATCTCTGCGAAAGGCCCCGGCGTTGTGACGGCTGGCGACATCAGCGAATCTGCTGGCATCGAAATCCTGAACCGCGACCATGTGATCTGCCACCTCGATGATGGTGCGGACATCTACATGGAGCTGATGGTCAACACCGGCAAAGGCTACGTTTCTGCTGACAAGAACAAGCCGGAAGATGCGCCAATCGGTCTTATCCCGATCGACGCGATCTACTCGCCTGTGAAAAAAGTCAGCTACGATGTTCAGCCTACCCGTGAAGGTCAGGTTCTGGACTATGACAAGCTGACCATGAAAGTTGAAACCGACGGCTCGCTGACGCCTGACGATGCTGTAGCATTTGCTGCGCGTATCTTGCAGGACCAGCTGGGCATCTTCGTCAACTTCGACGAGCCTGAATCAGCCTCGCGTCAGGACGACGATGACGGTCTCGAGTTCAACCCGCTTCTGTTGAAGAAAGTGGACGAGCTGGAACTGTCTGTGCGTTCGGCCAACTGCCTGAAGAACGACAATATCGTGTATATTGGCGATCTGATCCAGAAGACCGAAGCTGAAATGCTGCGCACACCGAACTTTGGCCGCAAGTCCTTGAACGAGATCAAGGAAGTGCTGTCAGGTATGGGTCTGCACCTTGGCATGGACGTCGAGGACTGGCCACCGGACAACATCGAAGATCTGGCCAAGAAGTTCGAAGACAACTTCTGAAGCCATTGACGGGCGGGGCATGATCCCCGCCTGTCGACAGACTGGGTCAAAAGACCCCAAGGAGAGTTGGCGCTACGCACGTCAGCCAGACAAAGCAAAACCGCCCGTAGAGGGCACATCTATTGGAGAAGAAATATGCGTCACGCACGTGGATACCGCCGTCTTAACCGCACACATGAGCACCGCAAGGCGCTTTGGGCCAACATGGCCGGCTCGCTGATCGAGCATGAGCAGATCAAGACAACCCTGCCAAAAGCAAAAGAATTGCGTCCGATCATCGAAAAGATGATCACGCTCGCCAAGCGCGGCGATCTGCACGCTCGCCGTCAGGCCCGCGCGCGCCTGAAAGAAGACCAGTATGTCACAAAATTGTTCGACATCCTTGGGCCACGCTACAAAGACCGCCAAGGTGGCTATGTGCGCGTCCTGAAAGCCGGTTTCCGTTATGGTGACATGGCGCCTATGGCGATCATCGAATTTGTGGATCGCGACCGCGATGCAAAAGGTGCGGCTGACAAAGCCCGCGTTGCAGCGGAAGACGCCGCAGAATAAGATTTTTCACGCAAGTGAATTCGGGGGCTCTGTCATCTTTGGCGGGGCCCTTTTTCGTTTGAGTTGTGCATGAGTATTTTTGGGCGGAAAAAATAGAGCGGTTGCATGATCGCTGTCGGCTGCGCATATCTTCTGTATGAAGAAGCTAATATTTATCCTGATGGTTTGGGCCGCGCCCCTGATGGGTCAGCAGGTGCCAGAGACGGCCGCGGAGATGCAGCTTAGTTTTGTGCCTGTGGTCAAACAGGCTGCGCCGGCTGTTGTGAACATTTATGCCAAAGTGGTCCGCGAGGTGCAGCGCACGCCTTTGCAGTCGGATCCGTTTTTTGAGCGGTTCTTTCGTGATCCTTCGGCAGATGCAAAGCCGCGTGTGCAAAACTCGCTTGGGTCTGGCGTCATCCTGTCAGCGGACGGGATTGTGGTTTCCAATTATCACGTTGTCGGAATGGCGACCGAGATTACCGTTGTACTAAGCGACCGACGTGAGTTTTCGGCACGGGTTTTGCTGGGGGACGCTGAGGCGGATCTGGCAATTTTGAAGATTGATGCGCCCGACGCTCTGCCGTTCTTGGCGCTTCGTCCGAGTGATAGCGTCGAGGTGGGCGAACTGGCCTTGGCCATCGGCAATCCTTTTGGGGTGGGGCAGACGGTGAGCAGCGGGATCGTATCGGGGTTGGCACGCTCGGGTGGGCCGGGCGGTCGCGGGTTGGGATATTTTATACAAACCGATGCGCCCATTAACCCCGGTAACTCTGGCGGTGCGTTGGTTGATATGAAGGGGCAGCTGATCGGGGTGAATACGTCGATCCTGACGCGGTCTGGCGGGTCGAACGGCATTGGCTTTGCGATTCCTGCGGATATGGTCGCGGCCTTCGTGGCGCAGGCGGAGGCCGGGCAAACGACATTTTCGCGCCCGTGGGCGGGGATCAGCGGGCAGCCCGTCGATGCGGATATGGCAGCGACGCTTGGGCTGGACCGATCAGGCGGAATTATCGTGTCGGGCCTGCATCCGGTAAGTCCGTTTTTGCAGGCCGGGTTGGCTGTTGGCGATGTGATCGTCACGGTTGGCGGGCAGCCGGTGAACACCCCGTCCGAGATGATCTACCGGATGAGCATTGCTGGCGTGCAGGCCGATGTGGACGTGGTTTTCCGCCGCGGTGATACAGAGCTGACGGCGCCTGTCGCCCTGTTCGCCGCCCCCGAGAACCCGCCGCGCGATACCGTCATTCTGCCCCAACGCAGCCTGTTTCCCGGACTGACCGTGGCGCGGATCAACCCAGCTGTATTGGCGGAGCTGAACCTGCCTTTGGGGGGCGAGGGCGTCGCCGTTCTGGATGCAGGGCGTGCGGCCTCTCGGGCGGGGCTGCGTGCGGGGGATGTGATTGTTGAACTTAATGGCGTTTCGATTGTGCATCCTGACGAGGTTGCGACGATTCTGTCTGGCGGTGTGCGGCGCATTGCGATGGTTGTTCAGCGCGGTGCGCGGCGGATCACCATGCGGTTCAGGGGGTAGGCGTGGCTGATTTGTTTGGCAGCGCTCCTGCGCCCGTTGAGAGTGGCCACCGCCCCTTGGCCGACCGCTTGCGCCCGCGCAGTCTGGCCGAGGTGATTGGCCAGCGTCAGGTGCTTGGGCCCGAGGCGCCGCTGACGGTGATGTTGGAAAGCGGCGCGTTGGGGTCGCTCATCTTTTGGGGGCCGCCTGGCGTCGGCAAAACCACCATTGCGCGACTGCTGGCTGATGAGACAGATTTGCATTTCGTCCAGATCAGCGCGATTTTCAGCGGTGTGCCAGAGTTACGGCGCGTCTTTGACGCTGCGAAAATACGCCGTCAAAACGGGCAGGGAACGCTATTGTTTGTGGATGAAATCCACCGCTTTAACAAAGCGCAACAAGACGGGTTTTTGCCGCATATGGAGGATGGTACCATCCTACTGGTCGGGGCCACGACCGAAAACCCCAGTTTCGAGTTGAACCGCGCCGTGATGAGCCGCGCACAGGTGATGGTGCTGGAACGCCTTGGTGCGGATGATCTTGCACTGTTGGTGGCGCGGGCCGAGGCCGAGCTGGACATGACCTTGCCGCTGGATGATGGCGCACGGCAGGCCTTGTTGGATATGGCCGACGGGGACGGGCGGGCGCTGCTTAATCTGATTGAGCAGGTGGCGGCGTGGAACGTCGAGACTCCGCTGGACAAGGAGGCCCTTGGAACGCGCTTGGCCAAGCGGGCCGCGCAATATGACAAGGGCGGGGACGAGCATTATAACCTCATCTCTGCGTTGCATAAATCGGTGCGGGGTAGTGACCCCGATGCCGCGGTTTACTGGTTTGCGCGGATGTTGGAGGGCGGCGAGGACCCGCGCTACCTTGCCCGTCGCATCGTGCGGATGGCGGTCGAGGATATCGGGCTGGCCGACCCGCAGGCGCAGGCCGTGTGTTTGCAATGCTGGGATACCTATGAGCGGCTCGGCTCGCCCGAGGGGGAGCTCGCGCTCTCGCAGGCGGTGATCTATCTGGCGCTCGCGCCCAAAAGCAACGCGAATTATGTGGCCTACAAGGGGGCGCGTAAAGCGGCCAAGGCGACCGGCTCTGCGCCGCCGCCCAAACATATCCTGAACGCGGCAACAGGGATGATGAAGGATATGGGGTACGGCGCGGATTACGCCTATGACCACGATGCCGAAGACGGGTTTTCAGGTCAGAACTATTTCCCCGAAGGTATGGAGCGTCCGCAGCTGTATCAGCCCGTCGAGCGCGGGTTCGAGCGGGATTTGAAAAAGCGGCTCGATTATTTTGCCAAACTGCGCGCACAGCGGACGCGTTGACGAACAGTTGACTCTGGCGGCCTTGCGGGCGATTGCACAGGCATGATTTCAACACTCTCTCTTGTTGCATTGGGCGGAGCCATCGGCGCCGCGTGCCGCTACCTTGTCGGGGTTAGCGTGCACCGTGCTGTGGGCCTGTCAGAGTTTCCCGTGGCAATCTTGACTGTCAATGTCTTGGGGTCGCTTCTGATGGGGATCTTTGTCGTAGCCGCCGCACAAAAGGGGCTGACGCATCTGGGCCCCTTTGTGATGACGGGGCTGTTGGGCGGTTTCACCACCTTCTCGGCTTTCTCGCTGGAAACGGTGACACTGATCGAGCGGGGGCAGATTGCAGCGGCGGGCGCCTATGTGGCGCTGTCGGTGGGGCTGAGCGTGGTTGGATTAATGTTAGGGCTATGGATCGCCAGAGGGGTATTCGCATGAGCCGTGTTCAAATGTTGACTGTAGAAGAGGGCGCGGGCGACCAGCGTCTGGATCGCTGGTTTCGCAGTGTCTTCCCCCATGTGCCGCAGGGCCGCATCGAAAAGATGTGCCGCAAGGGCGAAATCCGCGTGGACGGGGGCCGTGTAAAGGGCTCGACCCGTGTTGAGGTCGGCCAGCAAGTGCGCATCCCGCCACTGCCGACAGGCGAGGCTCCACCGCCGCCCAAACGCACTACGGTAACGGATGCCGAGGCCAAGATGATCCGCGCTTGCGTGATCTACCGCGACAATCATGTGATCGCGCTGAACAAGCCACCTGGCTTGCCTGTGCAAGGTGGCTCGGGGCAGGGGGAGCGGCATGTCGATGCGCTCTCGGAGGCGTTGATGTTTGATCTGGATGAAAAACCGCGGCTTGTGCATCGGTTGGACAAGGACACATCGGGTGTGCTGTTGCTGGCCCGCACGCGGGAGGCGGCGAAGGCGCTGACGGCGAACTTCCGGCACCGCGAGACCCGCAAGATTTATTGGGCCGCAGTTGCAGGCGCACCGCATCCGCGCAATGGCACGATCAAATTCGGTCTGGTCAAGGCAGGCGGCCACGGTGCGCGTGGCGAGGGCGAGAAGATGCACGCCATTCACCCGCGTGATGTGGATGATACCGAAGGGGCAAAACGCGCCACCACCGATTATTCCTTGCTGGAGCAGGTCGGAACGCGGGCGTCGTGGATGGCGCTGAGCCCTGTCACGGGCCGTACGCACCAACTGCGTGTGCATATGGCCGAGATCGGGCATCCGATCATTGGCGATGGCAAATACGGCGGGTCGGGTCAGGAAAACATGGGCGATGGCTGGGGCGCGCAACTGGGGGGTGACATCTCGAAAAAGTTGCACCTGCATGCGCGCAGCCTGACAATCGAACACCCTGCGACCAAGGCGATGCTGAACCTTGTCGCGCCAATCCCCGAGCATATGCAACGCACGTGGGACACGTTTGCGTGGCAGACCAAGTGGGCGCCTGCTGATCCGTTCGGGGACGACTGGGGATGAGCAATACGCCTTTGCGGTTGGTGATCTTTGATGTCGACGGCACGCTGGTCGACAGTCAGGGCGATATTCTGGCGGCGATGAAGCTGGCCTTTGATGGCGAAGGCCTTCAGGTGCCGCCGCGCAGTGATGTGCTGGGCGTGGTTGGCCTGTCGCTGGACGAGCTGATGGTGATCCTTGCCCCGGATGCCGAGGCCGCGACGCGTGCGCGTTTGGTTCAGGGTTACAAGGATGCGTATATGACGCTGCGCGCTGATCCTTCACGCGGGCAATCCTCGCCCTTCTATCCCGGTGCCCGCGAGGTGCTGGCGCAGCTGCAGGCCCAGCCTGATACCCTGCTGGGCGTGGCAACAGGCAAATCCAAACGCGGGCTTGATAAGTTGATCGAGGCGCACGCGCTGGAGGGGGTGTTCGTGACCCAACAAGTCGCCGACTTCCATCCGTCCAAACCCCACCCCGCCATGCTGCACGAGGCGCTGCGCGAAACAGGGGTAGAGGCGCGCGATGCGGTGATGATCGGCGACACCAGCTTTGACATGGAAATGGCTGCCGCTGCGGGGATCACGGGTATTGGCGTGGGCTGGGGCTATCACCCCGCCGAACGGTTGGGGGCTGCGCGCCACCACGTTGCGCAATTTGACGAAGTGCCACCATTGTTGGCCACGATCTGGAAGGACTGAGACATGAGTGATTGGACAGCCAAGCGGTTCTGGAAGGTTGCCTCGGTTGTGGAGGTTGAGGGCGCATTTGCCGTTGAGCTGGACGGGCGCGGGGTAAAGACCCCCGCGAAGCGGCCACTGCGTTTGCCGACTGCCGCAATGGCTCAAGCGATCGCAGCGGAATGGGACGCGCAGGAAGATGTGATCAATCCAAACACCATGCCCGCGACCAGGACCGCCAATGCCGCCCTTGATAAAGTGACGATCCAGCACGGTGAAGTTGCCGACATGCTGGCAGCCTATGGCGACAGTGATCTGCTGTGCTACCGTGCCGACAGCCCCGAAGAACTGGTCGCCCGTCAGGCCGCGCTTTGGGACCCGATGCTGGACTGGGCGGCTGATACGCTGGGGGCGCGGCTTTTGACGCGGACAGGTGTCATTCACGCCCCCCAGGACCCTGACGTGATTGCCGGTTTACGTGCGCGGACCCACGCGTTGTCTGTGTTTGAACTGGCGGCGTTTCACGATCTGGTCAGCTTGTCCGGGTCACTGATTCTTGGATTTGGAACGGCGCTGGATGCGCGGCCTGCGACCCAGATGTGGGACCTGTCACGGCTGGACGAGACATGGCAAGAGGAGCAATGGGGCGAAGACGAAGACGCCACAGCCATGGCCGAGGTCAAGCGCACCGCCTTTTTGCACGCAAAACAGATGTTTACCCTGTGCCAAAGCCCTGAATGAAATTTGTGCATTCCCTTGGGGAACGCTGTTTCATTAAGTGTTTTTTCAAGGCTTCGCCCTTGACCTTGTGGTGCGAAGTAGAACAGACTGACCGACACTATGCGGGTTTCTCGCACAGTATCACCACCGCCGTGAAACACGGCGGCTTATCCGCCCAAACAGTGGTGGAAAATCAGGAAGAGGTAAAAATGAACAAATCAATCATTCTTGGCGCGCTCACGATCGCTGGTCTGTCTGCTGGTGCAGCGGCCGCCGGTACGCTTGACGACGTCAAAGCACGCGGAAAACTGAACTGTGGTGTTACAACCGGTTTGGTTGGCTTTGCTGCACCAGACGCCAATGGCGAATGGGTCGGTTTCGACGTATCCGTATGCCGCGCAGTAGCTGCGGCGGTTCTGGGCGATGCAACAGCTGTTGAATTCGTACCGACAACCGGCAAAACCCGCTTCACCGCTCTGGCCTCCGGCGAGATCGACATGCTGGCGCGCAACACCACATGGACACTGTCCCGCGACGTCGACCTGAAGTTCGACTTCATCGGCGTGAACTACTATGACGGCCAAGGCTTCATGGTTCCAAAAGAGCTGGGCGTTTCGTCGGCAAAAGACCTTGATGGCGCAACTGTCTGCATCCAGACCGGCACCACAACAGAGCTGAACCTGGCCGACTTCTTCCGCGCCAACAACATCTCGTACGAGCCAGTGCCAATCGAAACAAACTCCGAAGCACAGCAGCAGTACCTTGCAGGTGCTTGCGACGTGTACACAACAGATGCATCCGGTCTGGCCGCAACACGTGCCACATTCGAAGCACCTGACGCGCACACACTGCTGCCCGAAATCGTATCCAAAGAGCCACTCGGCCCGCTGGTACGTCACGGTGACAACGAGTGGGGCGATGTTGTTCGCTGGACTTTGAACGCTTTGATCACAGCCGAAGAGCTGGGCATTTCTTCCACAAACGTGGCCGAGATGGCAGGTTCCACCAACAACCCAGAAGTCGCGCGTCTGCTCGGCTCCGAAGGGACACTTGGTGAAATGCTGGGTCTGGACGCAGATTGGGCCAAGCGCGCAATCGAAACCCAAGGCAACTACGGTGAAATCTTTGCCAAGAACATCGGCGAAGAAACACCAATCGGTCTGGCGCGTGGTTTGAACGCACAGTGGACAGACGGCGGCCTGCTGTACTCTCCCCCATTCCGCTAAACAGTTGATGCAAGGGGCGCGGTTCATCCCGCGCCCCTTGTCCTTTACGACACTTCCAACGATACAACGATCCGGCCACAGACGTCATAAGACGCGCATTTCCAGCCGGAGCAACGGGGATACATTCCATGTCAACATACTCGGACCCTCCACAGGGCTCGTTCCGGCTGTCTATGCTGCTGAACGACACGCGGTATCGGTCAATGACGTTGCAGGTGATTGCTGCGATCGCATTGGCGCTTTCGCTGGCCTATCTTTACTCGAACCTTGCCGCCAACCTGCGCGCTGCTGGTTTGAACATCTCATTTGCGTTTCTGGGCAGCCCTGCGGGCTATGACATCAACCAGACGCTGGTGGAGTATACCAGCCAATCCTCGAATTTTCGCGCTGCCATTGTTGGTATCCTGAACACGCTGCTGGTCGCCTTTCTGGCTTGTATCACGGCAACGGTGTTTGGCGTGCTGGCGGGCGTGCTGCGTTTGTCGAACAACTGGCTCGTCTCGAAACTGATGGCCTTCTACGTCGAGATTTTCCGCAACATCCCCGTGCTGATCTGGATCATCATCATCTTCACCGTCATGACAGCCGTGATGCCAGGCCCACGGGATTTCCGCGGGGATGATCCTGCCTCGACCATGCTTTTGGATATTTTTGCCTTCACAAACCGTGGCGTCTATATCCCCGGTCCTTATTTCACACGCGGCATTGGCGGTGCTGACGGCAGCGCCCTGAATTGGCTGCTGGTGATTGCCACGCTGGTCGGCTCCTTCTTTGCCACCCGCTTTATGACTGCCCGTGCAAATGCGATTCAGGAAGCGACAGGCGTGCGGCCCAATACGCTTTGGACCAACCTTGCGATCTGGTTCGCACCGATCATCATTTTGTGCCTCATCCTCGGCCTCAGCTGGGATATTCCCGAGCTGAAAGGCTTTAACTTCAAGGGCGGCATCAAGATCGGCGGCCCGCTGATCGCGCTTTGGTTTGCTTTGTCGATCTACACCGGTGCTTTTATCGCTGAAAACGTGCGTGCAGGTATTCAGGCCGTCTCCAAAGGTCAGACCGAAGCGGCGGCCGCCCTCGGCCTGCGTTCGGGTCGGATCATGAACCTTGTGGTGCTGCCGCAGGCGTTGCGGGTCATCATCCCGCCGCTGATTTCGCAATACCTCAACATCACCAAGAACTCGTCACTGGCGATTGCGGTGGGCTATGCTGACATCACGGCCACGCTGGGGGGGATTACGCTCAACCAGACGGGGAGGGCGATTGAATGTGTGCTGTTGCTGATGGCCTTCTACCTCATCATCTCGCTGCTGATTTCGGCGTTCATGAACATCTACAACAACTCTATGAAGCTGAAGGAGCGCTGAGATGTCGGATACACATGAACATTCCATTGCTTTTGTCCGTACCGATGAATTGCCCCAACAGCCCGCGCCGGCAAACGCTGCGGGGCCATTGAAGTGGGTCAAGGATAACCTCTTTGCCACATGGCCCAACGCGTTGCTGACGGTGGCGTCGATCTATGTGATCTTTCTGATCCTCAGCTCAACCATGCCGTGGATTTTGGGCGGCCTTTGGACAACCTCGTCACTGGCAGAATGTCGTGAAGTGCTGCAAGGCACATCGGCTGCCTGCTTCTCGGTCCTGACCGAGCGGTGGAACCAGCTGATCTTTGGCTTCAAATACCCGCCCGAGTTTTACTGGCGTCCCCTTGCCGCGCTTCTCTTGATGTTTGTTGCGCTTGCGCCGGTTCTATTCTTTGACCTTCCGCGCAAGTTGCTGATCATCACGGCGCTCTTCCCCTTCGTCGCATTCTGGCTGATCTGGGGCGGGACGATCTTTACGCCGCTCATGGCTCTTGCTGGCTTTATCGTGGCTTACGTTGTCTATTCGCGCTTTGTCACACGCAGCTTTGCGCTTGGCTTTTTTGGCGCTGTCGCGGCGGCGTTGGTGACGTGGTACATCGGCGGCTTTGTTGTTGCGGCCATTGCGCCCGAACAGCCGTTCCTCGAAGCAGTTCCCAGCCGTGACCTTGGTGGTTTCATGCTCAACATGATGCTTGGTCTGGTCTGCGTATCACTCTCGGTGCCATTGGGAATTGCGCTGGCCCTTGGGCGTCAAAGCTCGATGCCGCTGATCAAATGGATTTGTGTGATCTTCATCGAATTTATTCGCGGGGTGCCACTGATCACCCTGCTGTTTGTGGCAAGCGTGATGTTGGCGTATTTCTTCCCGCCCGAGGCAACTGTCGATCTGTTCCTGCGGGTTGTGATCATGATCACAATGTTCTCGTCGGCCTATATCGCGGAAGTGATCCGTGGCGGTCTGGCCGCTTTGCCAAAGGGCCAGTACGAGGCGGCGGACAGTCTGGGCCTTGATTATGCCCAAGCCATGCGTCTGATCATTCTGCCCCAAGCGTTGAAAATCTCGATCCCGGGGATCGTGAACATCGCTGTGGGTCTGTTCAAGGACACCACGCTGGTTTCCGTGATCTCGATGTTTGACCTTGTGGGCATGATCCGTGGTCCCATCCTCGCCTCCACCGATTGGAACGGGGTTTACTGGGAGCTGCTGGGCTTTGCCGCCGTCCTCTTCTTTGTCGTTTGCTACGGCATTTCGCAATATTCGCAGTGGCTGGAACGCCGTCTTGCGACAGATCATCGTTAAGGAGTCAGAATAATGGCTGATACCAAACTCAAAGTATCCGACGAAGTCGCGATTTCCATCCAGAACATGAACAAGTGGTACGGTACGTTCCACGTTCTGCGCGACATCGACCTGACGGTATATCAGGGCGAACGCATCGTGATTTGTGGGCCGTCAGGCTCGGGTAAGTCCACGCTGATCCGCTGTATCAACGCGCTGGAGGAACACCAGAAGGGCAGCATCGAAGTCGACGGTACGCTGTTGTCTTCGGACCTCAAAAACATCGACAAGATCCGCTCAGAGGTTGGCATGTGCTTCCAGCACTTCAACCTCTTCCCGCATCTCAGCATTCTCGACAACCTGACGCTTGCGCCGATCTGGGTGCGTAAAACGCCCAAGAAGGAAGCCGAAGAAGTAGCGATGCACTATCTTGAGAAGGTGAAAATCCCTGACCAAGCGAACAAGTTCCCCGGTCAACTTTCGGGTGGTCAGCAACAGCGCGTGGCGATTGCCCGCTCGCTTTGCATGAAGCCGCGCATCATGCTGTTCGATGAGCCGACCTCCGCACTCGACCCTGAAATGATTAAAGAGGTGCTCGATACAATGATCGAGCTGGCCGAAGAAGGCATGACCATGCTTTGCGTGACCCACGAGATGGGCTTTGCCCGTCAGGTCGCCAACCGCGTGATCTTTATGGATCAAGGCCAGATCGTAGAGCAAAACGAGCCGGAAGAGTTCTTTAACAACCCGCAAAGCCCACGGACACAATTGTTCCTGAGCCAGATTCTGGGTCACTAAGAAAACCGAATTCTGCAACGGTAAGGGCGGGGGGAAACCTCCGCCCTTATTGCATTAAAGCCCGCGGGACTTCGAACAGGGGGCAGGCTCCGCGCCCTGTGGTCAGATCGCGCCAGCTGTCAATTTCAAAATCCAGCACGGCGGTCGCCCCTGTTGGAAAGCGGTCAAAATCGGGGTGGGGCGGTGCTTTGGCTACCAGCATTTCGGCCAGCATCGCACTGCCGGGGTTGTGCCCGATCAGCATCACGCAGTCTTCGGTCCGTTTGCGCAAAAGGCGCAGCATCACGTCAGGCTCCGCCAGATACAGGCTGTGGGTATAGGTTGTCGGCACATCGCCAAACCGCAACCGCGCCAGCGTTTCTTGCGTTCTGGCCGCGTCGGAGCACAGGACGTGATCCGGCAACAGGTCGTGGGTCCGCATCCATTCCCCCATGACTGTGGCGCTTTGGCGGCCGCGTTCGTTGAGGGTCCGTTCATGATCTGTGGCATCAAGGTCGGACCAGTCTGATTTGGCGTGACGTATGAGGATAAGGCGTTTCATTCAGGCTCCTGCAAAGCTGCGCATGTGAAAGGCGGATTGGGCGTGGGGGCGGTCAAACCGTTGGCTGATCGGGCAAGCCAGACGCGTGGCGCACCCTGTTGTCATGCAGGCGCGGCCTGCCTCCGATGCGATGTGGGCCCTGCACGTCGGAACATCGTAGAAATGCTGGTCTGACAGGGCATCGACGGGGCATGCGCCAACGCAGGGACGGTCAGCGCAGGTTACGCAGGGGCCTTCCCCCACCGCTTGAGTAGGTAAGGTATAGGGCACAATCAGCGCTCCCCTGATCGAGATCATCAGCCCGGCCACATCATGCACCAACATGCCTGTCGGGCTTTGCCAAAAGCGTCCCGTGCCCTGCGCCCATGCGATAAATGGCGCGTAAGGTGGCCCGTCCGACGGGTACTGCGCTGTGCCGCCAAGGGCCGTCGCTGCGGCACCTAAAATCCGTTTGGACATCCTGTCGACAGGGTCGGGGGCGCCGTCGGAATATTCGACCGTAGAGGTGAAAACATCCCAGAAATCGCGGTCTGCACCGACAAGGATAATCGTATGGGCGGGCGTCTCCGGGTGCGGCAGATGCCCCATGATCATCAACCCTTGCAGGGTTAGGTCCCGCGCTATGCCCTCAAGCGTCACTTGCGTTGAAACGGTAGGGTGAGCGACCACGACAATTTGCCGGGACGCGGGTCTTGCCATTGCAACCCGATGTCCATGTCGTCGTGACCTTGGGCGGGCTGCGCGATGTACGTGCCGAACATGCGGTCCCAGATCGACAGGGAAAATCCGTAATTGCTGTCATGTTCATGGCGGTGGACCGAGTGGTGCACACGGTGCATGTCCGGCGTGACCAGCACACAGCGCACCACCGCATCGACGCGTGCAGGCAATCGCAGGTTCGCATGGTTGAACATCGCCGTTCCGTTCAACATGATTTCAAAAATGATGACCGCAATCGCGGCTGGCCCCAATAGATACACCAACCCGATTTTCAACAGCATCGACAACCCGATTTCGACGGGATGAAAACGGATTGCGGTTGTGACATCAATGTCCACATCCGCGTGATGCACGCGGTGCAAACGCCAAAGCAACGGCACCTTATGTGTCACCAGATGCTGAAACCATATCGCGAAATCAAGGACGACCACCGCGATCAACACCTCTACCCAAAGAGGCCATGCCACCCAGTTGAGCAGCCCCCAACCTTGGGCAGCTGCATCTGCGGCAGCCCCCACAGCCAGCAGGGGCAGCACCAGCGCCATCAACCGCAGAGCCACGGTATTTAGTACCGTCATGCCCCAGTTCGTCATCCACCGCGTCGTCTGTTTTTGCCGCCGCACCCTGCGGGGGGCATAAGCCTCGGCCAGTGCCAACACAGCAAACAGACCCAAGAAGACAGTCAGCCGAATGACGCCCTCATGCTCCATTCAGGCGGTCCGAATGATCGAGCCGGCGCCGTGTTCTGTAAACAACTCAAGCAAGCAAGCGTTGGGCGCACGCCCGTCCAGAATAACCGTAGCCCGTACACCAGCGTTTAGCGCATCCAGCGCAGTTTGAGTCTTGGGGATCATCCCGCCCGCAATCGTGCCATCGTCAGTCATTTGTTTGATCTGCTCTGGCGTCAGCTCGGTCAGGATCTCGCCGTCGGCGTTTTTAACGCCTGACACATCCGTGAGCAGCAGCAACCGATCCGCCTTGAGGCTGGCCGCGATGGCACCCGCGGCAGTGTCGCCATTGATGTTAAACGTCTCGCCATTCATCCCCATGCCCAAGGGAGCAATCACGGGGATCAGCTCTTTTTCCGCCATGTCGAGCAGGAGGTTCGGGTTCACCCGCGTAGGTTTGCCCACCAAACCCAGCGCTGGGTTCTCAGGCTCACAAATGATCAGGCCGCTGTCCTTGCCTGAGACTCCAACAGCGCGCCCGCCTTGTTGCGAGATTGCTTGAACGATCTTGGCGTTCACAAGGCCCGATAGCACCATCTCGACCACTTCCATGGTCGCGGCGTCTGTCACCCGCTTGCCGTCGACAAATTCCGATTTGATGTCCAAACGCTTGAGCATCGCGTTGATCATTGGCCCGCCGCCATGCACGATCACGGGATTCACCCCGACCTGCCGCATCAGCACAACATCTCGGGCGAATTCTGTCATCGCCTCATCGCTGCCCATGGCGTGACCGCCCAGCTTGATCACAACAGTCGCGTCATTATAGCGCTGCATATACGGCAGCGCCTGTGAGAGTGTGGCAGCAGTGGCGGCCCAATCGCGGTTCATGTCTTGTTTTCTCATATCTGTGATCCCGTGGTCTGAAAGGATCATAAGCGCTTATTCCAGCGTGGCAATCACCGAGCGTAGTGTCGGAATGCCCCATCCTTTTTCCGACGAGGTCACGATGATCTCGGGGTAGGCGGCGGGGTGTTTGCTCAAAGCGCCGCGCACTTGGGTCAGGATCTTCTCACGCTCGACCTCTTTGACCTTATCGGCCTTGGTCAGCACGGCCTGAAACGTCACGGCAGAGCTGTCAAGCAGGCTCATGATTTCATCGTCGACGGCTTTGACGCCGTGGCGGGCGTCAATCAGGACAAAGGCGCGGCGCAGGGTTTGACGGCCCTGCAGGAATTGTTTGAGCAACCTTTGCCATTTCTCGACGACGGGCAGAGGCGCATTGGCATAGCCATAGCCCGGCAGATCGACGAGATAGAGATCGTCACCCGCGGTAAAATAGTTGATCTCTTGCGTGCGCCCCGGTGTGTTGGAAGCGCGTGCAAGCGCCTTCATCCCCGTCAGCGCATTGATCAGCGTGGACTTGCCGACGTTCGAGCGGCCCGCAAAGCACACCTCGATCCGGTCCGCTTCGGGCAGGCCGGACATGGCGACAACGCCTTTGACGAACTCGGTCTCGCCCGCGAAAAGCAATCGCCCGCGTTCCATCGTCAGGGCATCGGGTTCTTCGGCAAGGGGGAAGGGCAGTTGCATCAGACAAGCTCCAGTTGGTCGCCGATACGGATTTTGCCACCGTCCAGCACTGTAAAACCGACGCCGAAATTCTGGTGACCAAAGGACCGCAGCGTTTGCAGCAAGTCATGGTCACGCTGGCCTGTGTCGGTATTGGCCATAATTGATTTGCACCGTTGGTACGGCGCATCGACGCGCACGGTCGCCGCGCCCAGTCTCAGCGTTTTGCCCACAAAGCCGAATTCGGACCACGCAGGCGCGCCGTCAAACCAGACATTCCCCCGCCAGCGCGCTGTGTCGAGCGTCGCGTTCGCCGCAGCCTCCACCGCCGCGTGGGACGCCATATTCATAAGCGAAACAGAAGCGATGGGGCTATCGGTAAAGCCGCGCTCCCCTATGCGCAAGATATTCTGGGGCTGCGCACGATCAGGCGGGCAAAGCGGGGCGACCCAATCCAGAAAATCGGCAATGTCGCGGTCGGGATTGAACGTCAGATCGGGACGATCAGGATGGCGCAGCGTTAACGTTTGCGCTGCTTCATCAAGTGTGGCTGTGATCGCTTGCAGCTGTGGCATGGCGGCGGCGCGGGTGAAATTGCGGCATGCAGCCCATTCCCCCGCCTTCGCCTTGCTATTGTCATGGGCCACGGCCCAAGTGCGGTCAAACGGCATCGAGGCGCCAGCGACAAGGGTGACCTCGTCCAGCGTCTCGCGCCCGTGGGCCTTCATCGGATGGCGCCACAGGGCGGTGACTTTCATCACTTCTTCGGCTCTGCCTTTGGCTTTTTGCCAAAGCTGCCTTTGATATTGCCGAGCAGGTCAGGCTTGTAGCCCTGGCTGCGCATGATCAGATATTGCTGGGTGAACGTGATCGTGTTGTTCGCGATCCAGTAGACGACCAGACCCGAGGCAAAGCTGCCGAGCATGAACATAAAGACCCACGGCATCCATGCAAAAATCATCTGCTGTGTGGGGTCTGTGGGCGCGGGGTTCAGCTTTTGCTGAAGCCACATGGAAATGCCCAGCAACAGTGGCAGGATACCGATAAAGATCAGCGCCATGATGCTGCCTGCCTCTGGCGTGCCCCACGGCAGCAGGCCATAGAAGTTAAAGATCGAGGTCGGGTCAGGTGCGCTCAGATCCTGAAACGGGCCAACGAAGGGCGCGTGGCGCAGCTCGATCGTGACGAAGATCACCTTGTAGAGAGAGAAGAAGATCGGGATTTGCAGAAGGATCGGCAAACAACCTGCGGCGGGGTTCACCTTTTCCTTTTTGTACAAGGCCATCATGCCCTGCTGCATCTTCTGGCGGTCGTCGCCTGCCTCTTCCTTCAGTTTTTCCATCTTTGGCTGAAGCTCTTTCATCTTCGCCATCGAAACGTAGGATTTGAACGCCAGCGGCAGCAGCGCGGCTTTGATCAGCAGCGTCAGGCCGATAATCGCGACGCCCATGTTGCCGATCAGCAGATTTAGCTGGTGTAGCAACCAAAAGATCGGCTTGGTCAGGAAGGCAAACCAGCCCCAGTCAATCGCGTCGATAAAGTTGTAAACGCCTGCGTCCTCATAGGCGCGCAAGACGTCCCATTCTTTCGCACCGGCGAAGAACTGGGTGGTGTTGGTGATGGTCTGGCCTGCGGCAACGGTTTGCACGGCGCTCACTGCTTCGGTTTGGTAAATGTCGCGGCGTTCGTCGTATTTGGCGACGGATTTGAACGATGACCCTTGGGTCGGGATCAGCACGCTCATCCAATAGTGGTCGGTAAACCCGATCCAGCCGTTTTCGGTGATGTCTTGCTCTTGTGTGCGGGCGCCTGCGCGTTGGTTGTAGTCGAATTCGGGCAGTTCATCCCAATCGATCTCGGAATATTCGCCATCTGTCATGGCGACGACACCTTCGTGCAAGATGAAGAAGTTCTTCAGATCCGTCGGTTCGCCGTGACGGGCGAGAACGGCGTAGGGCGCCATGGAAACAGCACTGTCAGCCGTGTTTTCAGCGGACTGCGTGATAGTGAACATGAATTCATCGTCAATTGCGATCTCTTTCACAAACCGCAGACCCGCGCCGTTGTCCCAGCTGAGGGTGATTGGGGTTTCAGCAGTAAGCACGTCGCCTTCAGCAAGGCTCCATACGGTGTTGGGGCCAGGGACGGCTGCCGCGTCCACGCCTGCCGCAGCCGCCCACCCGTGCAATGCGTATTGGCCGTTGCCTGCATTTGCGGGGAAGAGGATTTCGACGATAGACGCGTCCGCCTCAAGTGAGGTTTTGTAATCGTTCAATGACAGCTCATCAATCCGTCCACCCAGCAAAGAGATAGAGCCGCTGACGCGTGCTGTCTCGATCTGGACCCGCGGTGTTGTTTCCAACGCTGTCGGCTCGCTTGAGGTGCTGGCCGGCGTTGCGGCTGTGGCAGGAACATCGGCGCTGGGTGTTGCGATAGACCCTTCAGCAGGGGCTGTTTCGGATGCCGTGGTTCCGTCAATCGGTGTTTGCGGCTCTGGTGGTGGAAACAACACAAACCACACGAGGATCACAACAAAGCTGAGCGCTGTCGCAATGATAAGATTCTTGTTCTGGTCGTCCATCTGCACTGCCACCTGATGTCTGAAAACTGTCTGGTGGGTACACAACGCAGCGGCCAAAAGGTCAAGCGGATTCGGCCCCGAAGACGAGCGTGTGGGCAGGTAATCGCGGCGTTTTCAGCCTATTTGCGGCGACTTTGCATGATGAGAGGGACGTCGACCTTCTTTGCGTTGTGCGAAGTGATCCATTCGATGGTTTGATCAAACGGCATGGGCCGTGCGATGCCAAAGCCTTGCACATGATCGCAGCCCAGTTGCGCAAGCAAGACATGCTCGCCCACGCTCTCTACGCCTTCCGCAAGGGTTTCGACCTGCAAGCGTTCGGCCATCGTCAGAATTGCGCTGATCATTCGCTGCTGATCGGGATCACGGTCGGCCTTCATGACAAAGCTGCGGTCGATCTTGATCCGGCTTACAGAAAAGCGTCTGATGGAGGCGATCGAGGCGTTGCCCGTGCCAAAATCGTCCAGATCAATCCGGCACCCCATTTCGCCCAAGGCATTGATGTTGCGCGTTATCATGTCGTCCGGGGCGCTTGCGACGACGGTTTCAAGAACTTCGACTGCCAAACGATCAGGCGTCAGCTCGAACCGGTCGAGGTCCCATTTTATCTTTTCCAGCAGCTTTGGATTGCTCAGCTCTGCCCCCGTGAAGTTGACACCGATTTGCGGGACGTCGGCGCCGGCTGCATCCCACTGTTTGAGGGCGCGGAAGCTGTGGTACATCATGACCTCGGCCAACCGCTCCATCAGGTTCGCATCCTCCAGCGCGGGGAGGAAGTCACACGGCGGGATCACACCGCGCACGGGGTGCACCCAACGGGCCAGCGCTTCGAAACCGGTAATGCGGCCGGTATCGGTGCAAATCTGTGGTTGAAACCACGGAATGATCTCTCCACTGTCGAGGGCGGTGCCGACGTCTTCGTGAAGGGCGCGGCGCGTTTTGCGTTCTTGATGCATCTGGTCGGAATATGCGCGGATTGAAGAGGTGCCGCGCGCTTGCGCACTGTGCAGCGCGACGCAGGCGGCCTCCAGCCAAGTCTCTGACCTGTCTTCCGGTGTGCGGGCGTGTTGGCAGAAACCAACAGACACATCCGCATAAATCACTGTTCCATTGATCGAGATCGGCTCTTCCGCGGCGGCTTGAAAGCGGCTGGCCATCTGAATGCAAAGCTCCAGCGAGAGCTGCTGCACCGGGTCTACGCAGATTGCGAACCGTGCATCCCCGATCTGGCCAATCACGTCACCATCGCGCATCGCGCTGGTCAAACGATCACTCATCCGGTCGATGATAATGTCGCCCGCGGCGGCACCGTACCGGTCGACCAAAGCGGAATAGCCGTCAATTTCGATGACATGCAGACACGACTGCAACCGCGCATCGTTGGCCTGATGCCAAAGCTCTTCGGCGCGGGTTGTCATGGCGGCACGGCCCAACAGACCAGCACGTATCGTAGGGGCGGGCCCCTGCGCCATACGTGCCGTATTCAGCCCGCCAGAGATGAGGAATAGCGCGGGCAGTAAGGCGGCAACGACCAAAAGCGCGCCTTCCCCGCCGAACCAGTACGCAGCAAGGGAGAACGCGGGAATGAACGCGAGGGCAGGCGGGCTTGTCAGCAGGGTAAACATCCGTCTGCGGGCATTGGCCAGCTTGTAGCCCGGGTTTTCTAATTTAGTCTCTGACACACATAATCCTCCGACCCAAAGCGCCCCCACGGGCCTTGGTCTTCGAAGCGTAGCCAGAATCGCCTCACCCGAGGGTTAACGGATCCGATGTTCTTGGTATGTTTTTATTTAAAATTATCGGAATTTCGAATTAGCCCTGTAAAATCAAATAGTTCAGAGTCCAGCAGATGCGAAGGCCGCGCATTGGTCAACGCACGGAACATCACCTGTCTGCGGCCGGGGCTGTTCTTTTCCCAGCCATCAAGAATCGCTTTTACCTGCTGGCGCTGCAACCCGTCCTGAGAGCCGCAAAGGTCGCAGGGAATGATCGGGTAGTTCATCGCGGTCGAGAACTTCTCGCAGTCGGCTTCGGATACGTGGGCGAGGGGGCGGTACACGAAAAGATCGCCCTCTTCATTGAGCAGCTTCGGGGGCATCGTCGCCAGACGCCCGCCGTGAAAGAGGTTCATCATAAATGTCTCTAGAATGTCGTCGCGGTGGTGGCCTAGAACCACGGCCGAGCATCCCTCTTCGCGGGCCACGCGGTACAGATTGCCGCGCCGCAGCCGCGAGCAAAGCGCGCAGAAGGTGCGGCCAGCGGGGATTTTATCCATCACAATGGAATAGGTGTCTTGATATTCGATGCGGTGCGGCACGCCCATCTTTTCCAGAAATGCAGGCAGGACAGTCGCGGGAAACCCCGGCTGGCCCTGATCCAGATTACAGGCCAGTAATTCCACAGGCAGCAGGCCGCGCCATTGCAGTTCATGCAATACGGCCAGCAAAGTATAACTGTCTTTGCCGCCCGAAAGGCAAACCAGCCATTTTGTCCCAGGCTCAATCATGCCGTATTGCTCAATCGCTTCGCGGGTCTGGCGCACCAGCCGTTTGCGCAGCTTCTTGAACTCGGTCGTTTGGGGGGCGCCGTTGAACAGGGCGTGGATGTCTTCGGGTTGGTCCAGCATGGGCGGCTTCCTTTGGCGAGGGTCGTCGTTTTGTACTGCACCCTTTGTGCAAACAAAAGCCAAACGAGGGCGCGTTAAGGTGTGTCTTTGTCGGGCACGGGGTCATAGCCGGCGCCGCCGAACGGATGGCATCGCCCGATGCGCCGTGCGGCAAGGAGGCCGCCTTTGACCGCGCCGTGACGCTCTAACGCTTCCAGCGCATAGGCCGAGCAGGTCGGCTGATAGCGGCAGTTGAACCCGACCCACGGGCTGAAAACCAAACGGTAGAACCGCACGGGCAGGGCGCAGATTTGGGCGAGGGGCGTCATTTGCGCGGGCCGTGCAGGATTCCGAGCGCTTTTTCCAGATCCGCAACTAGGGTGGTGAAGGGAATCGTCGCAGTCGCTGATTTGCGCCCGATCAGAACATAGTTGTGGCCGGCAAGCCCTTGCTGCGGCAGTACCATGCGGGCAATTTCACGCAAACGGCGTTTGGCGCGGTTGCGGGCGACGGCGTTGCCGACCTTCTTGGAGCAGGTATAGCCGATGCCGATATGCGTAGTGTCATCCGCGCGGTGCAACATTTGCAGCACAAACCCTGCCATCGCCACCCGCTTGCCCCGTGCGGCACGTTGAAAATCAGCGCGCTGGGTCAGAACAATAAGAGGCGGACACGACGAAACCGCCGCAGACGCATCCCCGCTGGCATCGGTGCCAATAGGAGAGGTCTGCGGCGGTGTCATAGCTTTCGCCTAAGGCTGAGTGCTTACGCGCTCAGCTCCTTGCGGCCTTGGGCGCGGCGTGCATTGATGATCTTGCGGCCGGCTTTTGTTGCCATGCGCGCACGGAAACCGTGACGGCGCTTGCGGACGAGGTTGCTTGGTTGAAAGGTGCGTTTCATCGCTCCGACTCCATCTAAGTAAGGTGCGGGCAGGCGGAATCGCCAGACACGCGTCATTTCAGACCCGTGCTTTAAGACGGTGTTGGGCCCAAGTCAAACCCAAAGGGCGGGTAATTTGCCGCTGAACTGCAATAAATCCGCCCACGGGGCGGCATAGATGTTTCAATCTGCCCCACTTGGGCGCACAAACAGCCCCAAACTGTACACGGCTGATCAAGCGCACGTGATCGGCCTGTTCGCATCTGCATGAAACCCGCATGTTGTATACGAAGCCGGACACAGCGGAGCGCGAAAGAATGACAGATATGAGCCAGACAGACACGACCAAATCAGCGGTTGCACGCTACGGCCCGATTGCCCTGATTGCCGTGGTGGCGCTGTTGGGCGCGTTTGCGCTGCGCGACTACCTCAGCTTTGATGCGCTGCGCGATAACCGCGAGGCGTTGATTGCGTTTCGTGACAGCAATTTTGCCCTGACAGTTGTGGCGTTCATGGCTGCCTATATCGCAATTGTCGCTTTTTCCCTGCCCGGTGCCGCGGTTGCCACGCTGACGGGGGGCTTCCTGTTTGGCACAGCCTTCGGCACAGGTGTGAACGTGATCGGCGCGACCCTTGGGGCTACTGCGATTTTTCTGGCGGCACGGATGGGCCTTGGCGACAAGCTGCGGGCCAGAATGGAAGCCTCCGAGGGCATGGTTGCGAAGATCAAGGCGGGGCTGGACGAAAACCAGTGGTCGATGCTGTTCTTTATCCGTCTGGTGCCTGCTGTGCCGTTCTTTGTGGCCAATCTGATTCCTGCGTTTTTGGGCGTGCCGTTGCGGCGGTTTGTGATCTCGACGTTTTTGGGGATCATCCCCGGGTCGCTGGTTTACACATCCGTCGGCGCGGGGCTGGGCGAAGTTTTTGCCCGCGGAGAGACGCCAAACCTGGGCATTATCTTTGAGCCGCATATTCTGTTGCCAATTCTTGGGCTCTGCGCGTTGTCGCTGTTGCCTGTCGTGATCAAAGCCGTAACCGGCAAAAAGGACCTGTAAGATGAAACGTGTAAAGACAGATGTATTGGTAATTGGCGCAGGGTCGGGCGGGTTGTCTGTGGCGGCAGGGGCGGCGCAGATGGGGGCCGACGTGGTCCTGCTTGAGGGGCACGAGATGGGGGGCGATTGCCTCAACTACGGCTGCGTCCCCTCAAAGGCGCTGATTGCGACGGGTAAGGCGGCCTATGGCCAGAAGAACAGTGCCCGGTTCGGCGTGGCGGACGCGGGCGGCGTGGTGGATTATGCCGCGGCCAAGGATCATGTGGCAGACGTCATTGCGACGATTGCCCCGATGGACAGTCAGGAGCGGTTCGAGGGGTTCGGCATCAATGTGATCCGCGAATTCGGAACATTCATTTCCGAGACAGAAGTGCAGGCCGGCGACACGGTAATCACGGCGCGGCGCATTGTGATCGCCACAGGCTCGTCCCCGTTGGTGCCGCCGATTCCCGGCCTTGAGACGGTGCCGTATGAGACGAACGAGACGTTGTTCGATCTGCGCGAGGCACCCGAACATCTGCTGATTATCGGCGGGGGTCCTATCGGCATGGAGATGGCGCAGGCGCATATTCGCATGGGCTGTGCCGTCACGGTGATCGAGGGCTCAAAGGCGCTTGGCAAGGATGATCCTGAATTGGCCGAGGTCGTGTTGTCCACGCTGAAGGACGAGGGCGTTGTCATCGAAGAAGACGCGCTGGCCGCAGAGATTCGCGGCGCCGCAGGGGCCATTGAGGTAGAGGCCAAGGATGGGCGCGTCTTTAAAGGCTCGCATCTGTTGATGGCTGTGGGGCGCAAGGCCAATACCGACAAGCTGAACCTTGAGGCGGCCAAGATTGCGCCCACACGCAACGGCATCGAGGTGGATGACAGCATGCGCACCACCAACAAACGCGTCTATGCGATTGGTGACGTTGCGGGTGGGCTCCAGTTCACCCATGTTGCGGGCTATCACGCGGGGGTCATCATCCGCTCGATGTTGTTCGGGCTGCCGTCCAAGGCAAAGACGTCACATATCCCTTGGGCGACCTATACGGACCCCGAACTGGCGCAGGTCGGCCTGACCGAAGCGCAGGCCCGCGAGCAACACGGGAAGCGGCTGGAGGTGGTGCGGTTCCACTACACTCACAACGACCGAGCGATTGCAGAGCGCAAGACCAAGGGCTTTATCAAAGTGATGGTGGTGCGCGGCCGGCCTGTTGGCGCGTCGATTGTGGGCTATCAGGCGGGGGAGCTGATCAACCTGTGGGCGCTGGCGCTGGCGAACAAGATGAAGATGAGCCAGATCGCCGCGATGGTCGCGCCCTATCCGACAATCGGTGAAATCAACAAACGTGCGGCGGGCGCTTATTTCAGCCCGCGTTTGTTCGAGAGTGGTATGGTGAAAAAGGTTGTGGGTTTTGTGCAGCGGTTTGTACCATAACGGAATGCGGCGCGCGTCTGCGACGGCGCCCCGCCCTCCGTCCCGAAGAATATCCACGGTGATCCATGATTAATTCGCTTTCCGGTCGGCTGCTGATCCTGACAACGGTCTTTGTGATGCTGGCCGAGATCCTGATCTTCGTCCCGTCGATTGCGCGGTTCCGCGAGGATTACATGCTCAACCGGTTGGAGCGGGCGCAGATTGCCTCGCTCACTCTGCTGGCGGATGACATGATTTCGGCGGAGCTGGAGGCGGAGCTGTTGCTCAATGCCGAGGTATTCAATGTTGTGATGCGCCGCGATGAGGTGAGCCAGCTGGTGTTGAGTTCCCCTATGCCGCGAATGATTGCGGGGACGGTAGATTTGCGCGACGATTCCGCTGCGGTGCTGATCCGGGATGCGTTGCGCAGGCTTGCAACGGTGGATAACGAAGTCATCCGTGTGATTGGCGCGCCTGTACGCGAGGCAGGGCTGCTGATCGAGGTAACAATGGAGACGGCCCCCATGCGGGCCGCAATGATAGACTACGGGTTGCGTATTTTGCTGCTCTCGGCGGTGATCTCGGTCTTTACGGCGGTGTTGTTGTTTGCCGCGATGCGGATATTCCTAGTCAAGCCGATCAAGGGTGTCGTGGGGCATATGCAAAACTATGCCGCAGCACCCGAAGACGCACGCCGCATCATTGAACCCTCTGCGGGCGTGACGGAACTGCGTGAGGCAGAGGAGGCGTTGAAGTCTCTCCAGACCGAGCTGACGGGTGCGTTGAAGCAAAAGGAACGCTTGGCGCAGCTGGGTCTTGCCGTGAGCAAAATCAGCCACGATCTGCGCAACATCATGACCACCGCGCAGCTGTTTACCGACCGGATCGAGAGCTCGGAAGATCCTATCGTGCGCCGGTTGGCGCCCAAGCTTGTAGGCTCGATCACGCGGGCAGTACATTTGTGCGAATCAACCTTGGCCTTTGGTCGCGCCGAGGAGCCGGGACCGACGCTGACGATGGTGCCTTTGGGCGCGTTGGTCGAGGATGTGATCAGCAGTGAGCAACTGGCCGTTGGGGACTTTGCGCTTGAATTCCACGCCGACATTCCCGCCGAGATGCAGGTGCGTGTGGACCCAGAACAGATGCACCGTGTCATCGGCAATATGGTGCGCAATTCGCGGCAGGTGATAATGGCATCGCAGCAGACGGGTGCGATAGCAATTCACGCGTCCGAAACCGCGTCTGAATGGTCAATCACACTGCGTGACACAGGGCCGGGGTTGCCGCCCAAGGCCAAGGAGCACCTGTTCTCGGCCTTTCAGGGCTCGGTCCGCAAGGGTGGCTCTGGCCTTGGGCTGGCAATTTCGGCCGAACTGGTGCGCGGGCACGGCGGAGACATCGAGTTAAGCCGCACAGACAGCAGCGGCACCGAATTTGTGATCCATTTGCCGAAGGGCGATGGCCTGTTGTGAGAGTTTTTTTCATTCTCCTGCGTTTTGCGAACTAACAGGGCTTGCATTGCTGCAGCACTCCCACTAAACCGCCCCACAACGGACCGATAGCTCAGCTGGATAGAGTACCTGACTACGAATCAGGGGGTCGGGGGTTCGAATCCTCCTCGGTCCGCCACATTGTAAATGTATGATGTAAACGGGTCGCCTTGGGCGGCCCTTTTGTTTTGTTTATAGTGCTATCAAAAGGGCGCTCCTAAACTCGCAAAGGGCGTGCAAACAATGTCTGAGGAAGTTGCTGCCCCGCCTCTGCACCCTGTTTAATACGAGATGACGCAGGTATTGCGCGGTTCCGTGCATTCAAATTAGACAGCTATCAAGGGTGCCGCCTGCTCTGTCTTTTTGAGTGTTCCCCCTCCACTTTGATCACCCAAATTTGGTGCCAATTAACGTGGATGTGGTGGTTGTGGGCTAGAGGCGGTTGGGCCGCGCGAGGGTTGGTGATCCGTGGCTTTGCGCGGGCACTAGCGACGCCCAAGGCAGATCCGCAGGCAAGGTGGCGTTGAAAACCGACTCGGGGCCTTGGCACCTCAACTTGTTGTCGCCGCAGTTAGCGTCGCTTTTTCGTGCCGCTGTGTTTTTTGTTCCCGCGTGCGCCTGTAGCAACGGGCGTGTTTTCGCGGTTCTCGGTATCCAGCTTGCGCCAACGCTCTAGCCGGGCAGGGTCAAGCGTGCCTGCGGTCACGGCGGCTTGGACCGCGCAGCCCGGTTCGTGCTGGTGGGTGCAGTCGCGAAAGCGGCAATCAGGGGCCAGTTCGGCCACTTCGGCAAACAGCACGTCGAGACCGGTCGCGACATCCCCCAGATGCAGCGTACGCATGCCTGGCGTGTCGATCACCCAGCCGCCCGCAGGGGTCTCGTGTAGCGAGCGCGAGGTGGTGGTGTGGCGGCCTTTGGCGTCATCCTCGCGGATGCCGCCCGTTAGCTGTGCGTCCTCACCTGATTTACCTGCAAGCGTGTTGAGCAGGGTCGATTTGCCAACCCCTGATGAGCCAACCAAAGCCACCGTCTGCCCCCGCCCGCACCAAGGGGCCAGTGCCGCGGCGGTGCTGGTGTCTTTTGCGTTTACAAAGACGGCCTCAAGATCGCGTTGAAGGGCCATCGCACGAGACTGGTAGGAGGCGGCGTCGGGGGTCTGGTCGGCTTTGGTCAGCACAATCAGCGGGGTTGTCTCTGCCCCGTTGGCGAGGGCGAGGTATCTCTCAAGCCGTGCGGGGTTAAAGTCGTCATTGCACGAGGTCACGATAAACAGCGTGTCCACATTGGCGGCGATCAGTTGCCGTATGTCTGTGCCAGCGGTTTTGCGCTGCAGCAGGGAGTGACGCTCTAACCTGCGCAGTACCGCGCGGTCTGTTGGATTTACCAGCACCCAATCGCCCACGGCAAAATCCGACGTGGTGGTTTTTGGTGGTATCCGCAGGCGGGTATTTCCCGATTGCGACAGGGCAGTCAGCCGCGCACGGTGCACGCCAGAGATGCGCATCGGGATCGCGTCTTGTTCGTCCTGCGTGCGCTGGGCGTCGAGCGCATCTGTCCAGCCGAGAGCGGACAGGGAGATGGTTTTGGGATCAGCGGTTTTCACGAGGGTATGGAATGGCTTTGTGCGGCTTGGGATGCAAGTGTTTTTGTGCGCGAGCTATGGTGTGTGGTTGCAGTGTAGGACTGGGGCCAGCCCCAGACCCCGGAGGATTTATGGCCAGAGGAAATAGGATTAGCGGTCTGGATGGGCGGCCTGGAAAGCGGGGTTTTGAGTGCAGCTGTGTTCAACTGCTTTGATGCGCGTGCAGGCGGCATAGTCGGCGCCCCAGCGGTTGGCGTTGTAGATTTGTGGCATCAGGACGAGGTCGGGCAGGCCGGGCGTGTCGCCGCAACAATAGGGCGCTTGCGGGTAGGCGGAGAGCATTTCCTCAAAGGCGGCCATGCGGGGGGTGATGAAGTGACGCATCCAGTTGGTGCGGGCGGGCTCTTGACCGTTTGTGGCAAAGCCTGCGACCGAGGGGTTGCAGACCGGATGCAGATCAACTGCAATGGCGTGGGCCAGCGCGGTTTGTTTGGCACGGGCGATCGGGTCTTTTGGCAGCAGGTTCAGGTCGCGGGTCGTATCGAGGTAGTCGAGGATGGCCAGTGATTGCGTCAAGCGGTGGCCGTCGATGTCTAGCACGGGCACAAAGCCTTGGGGGTTTCGCGCCAGATGCGCAGCGCTTGTGTGGTCTTTGGCCAGCAGATCGACGGTTTTGATCTGATAGTCGATGCCTGCGAGGTTGAGGGCGATGCGCACGCGGTAGCTGGCCGAGGATTTGGGATAGTCCCAGAGGATTGTCTGGCTCATTTTGCTGCCGTCAAGGCTGCGCGCAGGATGTCGCGGTCGCCGATGTGGTTGGCGAGTGTCAGGATCAGCTTTGCATTGAAGGCATCGCTTTGCTCTTTGGAGAGGCCCTCGTGGGCGCGTAAAAGCTCGTCGTAGAAACCATCGGGATCGGGGATGTTGGGGGTGAGGGTCAGCATCAGATGTCCTTTCCGATTGCGGTGCGCAGGGCGGATTTGACGGCGTCGGCGTCAAAGGCGGGCCAGCGGGCGACGATATGTTGGTCGGGGCGGATGAGGTAGACGGCGGCGGGCGCTGTGCCGAGGTAGCGGGCAGCGAGCATCTCTGAGGGGGATGCTAGCGTGAGTGCGGTTGCTGTGATGCCGTCCGTTTGCACATCGGTTGCATCGCAGCCCAGCGCCATGAGGGTAAATCCGCCGCCCAGATGATCGAGTACAAAGCCGTCTGCGTGGGGCGCGTCGGGGCAGGGCATGCCGGGGCGGGTGGCTGCGGGGCCGTCAAGGGCGTCCTCGCCAAAGAGCGCGAAGCCTGCGTAGTTGCACGGCACCGACAGGCGGCCCGAATTGACCAGCGGGCGCGCAAAGGCGTGTTTGCCAGCCAGCTCCAGCACTGCGTTGCGGAAGGTTTTCGAGACCTCGGATTTGGGGGTCATAAAGTCCGTGGCCCGCGAGGAGCTAAGGATATTCTCGTCTGCGCCATGTTCGCGCTCGGTCGCGTAGGTGTCGAGCAGGCTGTCGTCCGCGATGCCTTTGAGCACCAGATCAAGCTTCCATGCGAGGTTATCGGCGTCCTGCACCCCCGAATTTGCGCCGCGTGCGCCAAAGGGCGAGACCTGATGCGCGCTGTCGCCTGCAAAGATCACGGGGCCGTGGCGGAACTTCTCCATGCGTCGGCATTGGAAGGTGTAGATGGATGTCCACTCCAGCTCGTACTCCGGCACGTGACCCGCTTGGGAGGCGAGCATGGCATCGACGCGGGCGCGGATGCGGTCGGGGTCCAGCTCGCGCTGGCGGTCGATGTCCCAGCCAAGTTGAAAGTCGATGCGCCAGATGTCGTCGGGCTGCTTGTGCAGCAGGGCGGATTGGCCTGCGCCTTTGAAGGGCGGCTCGAACCAGAACCACCGCTCGGTCGGGAAATCGGCCTTCATATGCACATCGGCGATCAGGAAGTTATCCTCGAACACGCGGCCATCGAAGGTGAGGCCCATCATGTCACGCAGGGGGGATCGCGCCCCGTCGCAGGCGATGAGGTAGTCGGCCTCAAGCTGGTAGGGGCCGTCGGGAGTTTCGACCGTCAGGGTGCTGTGGGTGGCGTGGGTTTCCAAGGCGGTGACACAGTTGCGGCCGCGCAGCTCAATCGGTGCGCCGCTGGCTTGGGCCGCGTGGATGGCATCGACGAGGAATTTTTCGAAATAGGGTTGTTGCAGGTTGATGAAGGCGGGGTTGCGGTGGCCCGCTTCGGGTTGCAAGTTGAAATCAAAGAGCTTTGTGTCGTCATGGAAGACTTTGCCCACGTTCCAGACCACACCTTTGTCGACCATCGGCTGGCTGGCCCCCAGACGGTTGGCAATGTCGAGCGTGCGTTTGGCGAAACAGATCGCCTTGGAGCCCAGCCCCGCGCCGTCATGATCATCCAGCACCAGCGCAGGCGTGCCCTTTTGCCCCAGATCAAGGGCAAGCGCGAGGCCCACGGGGCCGCCGCCGACGATCACGACAGGATGGCGCACGGGGGCCGCGTCTTGCGCGTCTACCTTTGCGTAAGGATAGAGCTGGAAGGCTGTTTTATAGCGTGTGGCGACCATGATCTATTCTCCTCGTCCTCGATTAGCTCGAAAGTGCCCGAAGGCTGCGCGGCTGTTGCCACCCCGATGGGCAGGCGGTTTCATTTCCAAAAAGACCCAGAGACAGGCCCCAGATTTCAACGCTGACCCCAACAGAAAAGCAAACAAACGCGATGGCAAATGCCTTCATCGCTCTTCTGCCGCGCCGCTTGTCTTCGCTTGATTGCGGAACCTGCAAGCTTTGCGCCCAATCAAGCGGACCTGTCCGTTTCCTGCGCATGCGCGCCGCCTGAGCGGTGAGACCGGCCCCAACAAGCAAAGCAAGTCCAAAGCCGATCCCCGATAGCCCATAGAGCGCGCATCCGGTGGTGAGCGGCAGCTCCATCAGCCCTGCAACGCCGCCCACATCTCCAGATCACGTTCGGCGGTCCAGATGCGGGGGTGGGCGATGCCGCGGGCTTCGTCATAGGCGCGGGCGACGTTAAAGGGCAGGCAATGCTCATAAATCGCGTAGTCGGCGAACTTGGGGTCACATTCGGCGCGCACGGCGTCCCATGCTTGCTTGAGCGTGCCGCCTTGGGCTGCGACGCGCGCCGCGGGGGCGTATGTGGAGTTCACAAAGTCGCGCGTGCTCTCGATCGCGCGGTGCACGGCCTCTTTGCCGATCAATGCGCCGCCGCGACCCGGCGCAATGGAGTTCACGTCATAGGCGGCAATCGCGTCCAGCGTGTTGCCCCAATCGGCAAAATGGCCGTCGCCGCAATAGCACGCCGAGTGGTCTTCGACGATGTCGCCAGTGAACATCACATTCTCGTCCGGAACATGGATCACGATATCGCCTGCCGTATGCGCACGGCCAAGGTGCATCAGGTCCACGCGGCGGTTGCCCAGATGCACGGTCATACGGTCGTTAAAGGTGGTTGTGGGGTAAGTCAGGCCGGGGATGCTCTCGTGGCCCTCGAACAGACGGGGGAAGCGTTGGAATTCGCTGTCCCAATCCTCTTGGCCGCGCTCCATCACCATGCCGCGGGCAGCTTCGCCCATGATGATCTGGTCGGCGCCGTAGGCCGATGCACCCAGAACGCGCACGGCGTGGTAATGGGTCAGGACCACATGGGTAATCGGCTTGTCGGTGACTTCGCGCACCTTTTCGATCACCTTGTTGGCAAGGCGCGGGGTTGCCTGCGCTTCAACGATCATCACGCTGTCGTCGCCGATGATCACGCCAGAGTTCGGGTCGCCTTCGGCCGTAAAGGCCCACAGATCGCGGCCGATCTCGTCAAAGGTGATTTTTTTTTCGGTCATGTCGCCTTGGGAGGCAAATGCTTTGGCCATTTTAGGATCCTTAGAAGGGAGTTATGGAAATTTCACGGCGGGTTTGATGGTGCCCGTGCAGGTGCCGAAACCGATGAGATAGCCATCGCCGCGTGCGGCACCGTGCAGGGTGAGCGTGTCACCGTCTTCGATAAAGCTGCGGGTCTGGCCGCCCCCGATGTCCAGCGGCTCCTTGCCGCCCCATGACAGCTCCAACAGGCTGCCGCGCTGGTGCTTTTCCGCGCCCGAAATCGTACCCGAGCCCAGCAAATCACCCGGTGTCATCGCGCAGCCAGAACTGGCGTGATGGGCCAATTGTTGCGGGGCCGAGTAATACATCTCGTTATAGTTCGTTTCGCAGATGGTTGCCGTTTCGCCGCCCTCGGGCTGGATCGTAACCGACAGGTCGATGTCATAGAGCATCGGCTTCGGCTCGGCCAAATAGGGCAGCAGGTCCTTCTCCCGCGCAGGCGTCGAGGTGCGGAAAGGCTCCAACGCGGCGCGGGTGACAATCCACGGGCTGATCGAGGTGGCAAAGGCTTTGGCCTGAAACGGGCCAAGCGGCTGGTACTCCCACGCCTGAATGTCACGCGCTGACCAGTCGTTGAGCAAGACATAGCCAAAGATCATCTCGTCCGCTTGCGCCACGCTGACGGGATGCCCCAGCTCGGATGTTGTGCCGACAATCGCGCCCATCTCCAGCTCGATATCGAGGCGTTTGCATGGACCAAAGGACGGCATATCGGCGTCTGGCGCTTTGGTCTGGCCATTGGGACGGACGATGTCGGTGCCCGACACCACCACGGATGAGGCGCGGCCGTTGTACCCGATAGGGATGTGCAGCCAATTGGGCGGCAGCGCGTTTTCGGCACCGCGGAACATGGTGCCGACATTGGTGGCGTGATGGCGGCCTGCGTAAAAGTCGGTGTATTCGGCCACGACCATCGGCAGCTCCATCCGAGCGTCGGTCATTGGGACAAGAAAGGGGGCAACGGTTGCTTGCTCGGAAGAACCCTCCGCCAGCAGTTGCGTCAGACGGTCCCGCAGGGCGGCCCAAGCCTCCGGCCCCAGTTCCATCACATCGTTCCAGTAGGGCACGTCGAACACCGGCTCTTCGGCCAACTCGATCAGGCCCGCTTCCTCGGCGGCGTACATATCAAGGATCATGTCGCCAATCGCCACACCGCAGCGCGGCTCGAGGCTGTTGGTGGTGAATACGCCATAGGGCAGGTTGTTGAGCGGGAATTGGCTGTCGGCGCTGTTGGCGCTTTCGACCCATGATCTGAGCAGTGTCATTTGGTGTCCTTAAGTCATATCGCGGCAAAACCGCTTTGAAAATTCAATCGCAGCCGCCGCCACCGTCTGCCGACCCGTCGGTGCTTGATGCTCCCGCGCTGCCGCCTTTGGGTTTGGTAATGGTATGATAGCCCGAGCGGAAGCGCGCGGGCTTGTAGTAGTCCCAAAGCATGCCCGCAATGCAGGCGATGATGAAGGCGATGATTGCGAGGATCATCATCAAAAGATCCATCACTTCTTCCCCGGCGTGCCGTCGAATTTCTTCTCCAGATCAACCCAGCAGTCGATGTAGTCATCCTGCAACGGCGCTTCCTTAGCGGCAAAGGCGGTCAGATGCTGGGGAAAGCGGGTCTCGAACATAAAGCTCATGGTGTTCTCCAGCTTTTCCGCCTTCAGGTCCGCATTGGACGCGCCCTCGAATGCGTTTTTGTCGGGGCCGTGGGGCAGCATCATGTTGTGCAGGCTCATGCCGCCGGGGATGAAGCCCTTCGGCTTGGCGTCATAGATGCCGAATATATTGCCCATCAGCTCGGACATGACGTTCTTATGGTACCACGGCGGGCGGAAGGTATCCTCGGCCACCATCCAGCGGTCGCGGAACAGCACAAAGTCGATGTTGGCGGTGCCCTCGACGCCTGAATCAGCGGTCAGCACGGTGAAAATAGACGGGTCGGGGTGGTCGAACAGCACCGCCCCGACGGGGCAATAGGTGCGCAGATCGTATTTGCAGGGCGCATAGTTGCCATGCCACGCCACCACGTCCAGCGGGCTATGGCCGATCTTGGTTTCATGGAATTGCCCCGCCCATTTCACCGTCACGGTCGAGGGCGCATCGCGGTCCTCAAACGCCGCGACGGGGGTTTTGAAATCACGCGGGTTGGCCATGCAGTTGGCCCCGATAGGGCCGCGCCCCGGCAGGTGGAATTTTTGCCCGTAGTTTTCGCAGACAAACCCACGGCAGGGGCCTTCCAGCACCTCGACGCGGTAAACCAGCCCGCGTGGGATGATCGCGATTTCTTGCGGCTCGATGTCGATCACGCCCAGCTCGGTCGCGAAACGCAAGCGGCCCTCTTGGGGCACCACCAGCAGTTCGGAATCGGCCGAGTAGAAATAGGCGTCTCGCATCGAGTCGGTGACCAGATAGATATGGCTCGCCATGCCGACCTGTGTGTTCACATCGCCCGCCGTGGTCATCGTGCGCATCCCCGTCAGCCACGTCAGCCCCGCGTCCGAGTGCGGCACAGGATCCCAACGGTACTGCCCGAGCGAGACAACATCAGGGTCGATATGCGGTGCGGATTTCCAATAGGGCAGGTCGATCTTTTGAAAGCGGTGTGTGTGTTTCACCGAAGGCCGAATGCGGTAGCACCACGTGCGTTCGTTCTGGTGGCTGGGCGCGGTAAAGGCGGTTCCGCTCAACTGTTCGCCGTAAAGGCCATAGTTCACTTTTTGCGGGGAGTTCATGCCCTGCGGTAACGCACCGGGCAAAGCCTCTGTTTCAAAGTCATTGCCAAAGCCGGGCATGTAGCCCGCTGTTGTGCCGACGGCGCTGGCCGCTGTTTGCAGGCCGTGGGGTGGTCGTTCTTTGGTCACGTCGTTCTCCCGTCAACTACGTATGGCTTTTCGGATATTAGTTTGATTTGTAACTAACAAGTGCTAAGTTCTACGGCATGAGTACAAATGATTTCGATTTACGACAGTTCCTGCCTTATGTTTTGAACCGCGCCGCAGAGGTGACGAGCATCGGCTTTCAGAAACACTATCGCGAAAAATACGGCATGCTGCGGACCGAATGGCGGGTGCTGTTTCATTTAGGGCGATATGGCGAAATGACCGCAAAAGAGATTTGCGCCCGCGCAGGTTTACATAAAACAAAGGTCAGCCGTGCGGTCGGCGCGCTTGAGCAAAAGCGTTTTCTGAAACGCAGCACACAAGAGCAGGATCGCAGGCTTGAGACACTATCACTCAGCCCGCAGGGTCAGACGGTTTACGCTGATCTGAGCGCGGCGGCTCGTACATATGACGATGCGCTGGCCGCGCAGTTCACGCAGGAAGAGCGTGACGTGCTGGACCGCTGCCTGGCGCGGCTGGCGGGGGGGTAAGCAGGCCGAAGGATGCTCGCGGCCTGCCTAGTGTTCTTAAGTTAGTCGGACATCTTCATGCCGGAATGATCCATGCCGTTGTGGGTGTCGGATGTGCGCTCCTCAATCGAGAACTGCACATCGACGGTGCCTGCGTTCTCGAACACCAGCGTCGCATCGACTTTCTCGCCCAGTTCAAAGCGGTCCTCTCCGAGGCCCATGAACATCACATGCAGACCGCCGGGTATCAGGGTCACAGTGTCGCCTGCGGGGATTGGCACGCCGTCCTGCTTGGTCATCCGCGCAACGCCGTTTGCGTCTGTCTCCGACAGGTGCAGCTCAACCCGTGGCACGCTGGGGGTGCGGACCTCTAGCAGGGTGTCGTCTGTGTCGCCGGTGTTGGTGATGGCCATATAGCCGCCGCCGACTTTGACGCTGGGCGCGGTTTCAAACGCGCGGGGGTGGTCGATTTGCAGCGCGCCTACGGTGTATTCATGCGCCGACACGGTGGCCGCGGACAAAAGGATTGCGGCTGTAGCGGAAAGGATAAATTTCATCTGTGTATTCCATTTGAATGCGCGCCCTCAGGCTGCGCGAGTTGACAGGTCAGGTAAAGTGGTCGCTGTCAGGCAAATGGGGGTGCGCGGGCAGGCGGGCGGTTGGCATATGTCCCGACCCGAGGCAAACTGACCAGAGCAGGCACAGCCCGCACGTCACGCAGACTTGGCGTCAGTGTCCAATCGGGCATCGGCGCGGGCAGATTGGCGGCTTCGACGATACGGCAGCTTTCGCACCCGCCGCTGGGATGCAGAGGGCTGTCGCCGCACAGATCCGACAACTCACCGCCAAGGCTTAGAAATTGGGCCAACTCCTCGGACACCGGTGCCGCGCCCGTGCGATGTGCAAAAGGCAGGCTCAGCAATGCGATCGCCGACAGCGATAGCAGAAGATTACGCAAGAAGGTGTGCAGCGGTTGGGTCATCTGCCGCGACGGATACACCGACAAACCCGTCTGCGCCAGACCAAAGGATTGCGACAAAATGCCGAAGGCCGGATGCAAAATGCCCCGATGCGGTACGGCATCGGGGCAAAGCAGGCCTTAGGCGTCTTGGGGTGCCAGCGTCCCGATGGTGATGTCGAAGGTGCGTTCCTTGCCGCGCCGCAAGACCGTGATTGTGGCACTGTCTTCGGGGTTTTTGGCAGCAACGGCGCGGGTCAGATCGCGCAGCGTGGTGATCTCGGCCTCGTCAAAGCGCAACACGATGTCGCCTTTGCGCAGGCCACCCTCAGCGGCGGGGCTGCCTTTGCTGACGGACTCGATCACGGCGCCTGTAGCAGTGTCATAGCCCAGCACTTGGGCGACCTCGTCGCTCATCGGTTTGATGCTGACGCCCAGCCAGCCGCGTGTCACGGTGCCGTCGTCGGACAGGTCCGCGACCACTTCACGCACCAGATCGGATGGCACGGCAAAGCCGATCCCCACAGATCCGCCGCCCGGGGAAATAATCGCCGTGTTCACGCCAATCACCTCGCCCTCGTTGTTAAACAGCGGTCCACCCGAATTGCCGCGATTGATCGCGGCATCGGTCTGGATGAACTCGTCATAGGGGCCCGAGTTGATGTCACGTGCCTTGGCCGAGATGATCCCGCTGGTCACGGTTGAGCTGAGGCCAAAGGGGTTGCCCACGGCCACAACCTCGTCACCGACGCGCATCGTCTCGGACGTGCCGAAGCTGACATAGGGCAGATCGACCTCGGCCTTGATCGACAGCAGGGCGATGTCGGTGGCAGGATCACTGCCCACCACTTGCGCGTCGAATTTGCGACCATCGGCCAGTGTAACCTGCACCACTTGTGCACCGTCAACGACATGGTGATTGGTCACGATCTGCCCTTCGTCCGAGATGATGAACCCCGATCCCAAACCGCCCTGAGGGCGTGCTTGGGGGTTTTGCTGCTCGAACCGGCGGCGCAGGGCTTCGGGCATGTTGTCGGGCAGGGCATCCGCCGTGCGCTGCTTGCCTGTCACTTCGATGAAGACAACGGCGGGGGCCACGTCCTCGACCAGATCGCCGTAGCCGCCCGCAGGGACGGCAAAGGCCGCCATAGGGGCCAGCGCCATAGCGGTGCCAAGCATTAGCGTGCGGTGTTTGGGGTAAAGAGATGTCATTGTTGTATCCTCATGCATCTTGGTGTGTCTGGCATAGAAATGGGGGAGCCAGATTACAGGTCAGCCGTGCGGGCGTATACAAAACTGTAATACTGCGCGGGATGTAGTGCGCGGCTGGATGCCCTATATGAATGCTATGAAGATACTTGTGATCGAAGATGACGCCACCACAGGCACCTATATCGCGCGCGGTTTGCGCGAAGAAGGGCATGTGGTTGATCTGGTAGAGACAGGCGACAAGGGGCTGGTTGCGGCGACCACGGGCGCGCATGACGTGCTGATCGTGGACCGTATGTTGCCGCAGGTCGACGGGCTGACGCTGGTCAAGACCTTGCGCGGGGCGGGGAAGACAACCCCTGTGCTGTTCCTGACGGCCATGGGCTCGGTCGAGGACAGGATCGGCGGGCTGAACGCGGGGGGCGATGACTATCTGGTGAAGCCCTTTGCTTTTGGCGAATTGTCGGCGCGGGTGGCTGCCCTTGGTCGCCGTCCGCAAGCGGTTGAACAGGAGACGGTGCTGGAGGCCGGCGATTTGACGCTGGACCTGCTGACCCGCAAGGTCGTGCGGGCGGGGGAGGAGTTGGACCTGTTGCCGCGTGAATTCGCGCTGTTGGAGTTCCTGTTGCGCCGCAAGGGGCGGGTGCAGACCCGTACGATGCTGTTGGAAGGCGTGTGGGATTTATCCTTTGACCCCATGACCAATGTGGTCGAAACGCATATCAGCCGTCTGCGCGCCAAAGTAGACAAGCCGTTCGAGACTGACCTGATTAAGACCGTGCGCGGCGCGGGTTACAGGATTGATGGATGAGAGCGCTTTGGCGCTCGATGCCGCTGCGGCTGGCGCTGGTGTTGGTGGTGCTGTTCGGCACGGTCAGCTTGCTGAGCCTCGGGGCCAGCTATGCCGTGACTCGCGCCGCGTTTGAACAATCCATCCGCGATGATCTGGCCCAAGACCTCGCCGGCTTTCGCGCCGCTCCTTCGGCCCGCGCTGTGGCGCTGTTGGTGCAGGCGGAATCGGCAGGCACGAACCCGAACCGACTGGTGCTGAGCTATGTCGCCCGCAACGGCCAGATTTACGGCAACGGGGCGATTGCCCGCGACGACGAGGGGTTTCACATTATCTCGCTCGAAAATGGCGGCACGGCGTTGAACGGCGAATATCTGGCGCTGAATGCGCGGCTGTATGGCGGGCGACTGACCATTGCCCGCAGCCGCGCCGAGGTAGAGGCGCTGCGCCCCGTGTTCGTGAATATCTTGTGGATTTCACTGCTGCCCACGGTGCTGATTGCGCTGTCTGGCGGGTTGATCCTTGCCCGCCGCTCGCAGCGGCACGTGGAGGTGATCCGCAGCGCGTTGGACCGCTTCACAGGCGGTGATATGACAGCGCGCGTGGTCACGGGGCGGCGGTGGTCGGATGATTTGCTGCGCATCGGCGACGCGGTGAATGATATGGCAGGGGCGCAGGAACGCTCGGTCACGGCGTTGCGGCAGGTCTCGTCTGACATTGCCCATGATTTGAAGACGCCCGTGCAGCGCGTCTCGCTTCGGTTGGAGGCGCTGGCCGATGTGGTTCCCGAAGGGGAAGCGGCGGTTCTGGTGGCACAATCGCGGGACGAGGTGGCAGGGATTTCGGCGGTGTTTACCTCCTTGTTGCAACTGGCACAGGTTGAGAACGGCGCGTTGCGGGCGGCCTTCACTCCCGTCGATTTGGCACAGCTTTGCCGCACCATGGTCGAGGTCTACGAGCCCGCCGCCGCAACCCGCGCACAGCAGTTGCAGTATGATGGGCCCGAGACCTTGACCGTTCAGGGTGAAAAGAACCTGCTGGGCCAGATGATTGCCAATCTGATCGAGAACGCGCAGCGGCACACGCCTGACGGATCGCGGATCGGGGTTTCGTTGCATGAAGACGCGGATGGCCCCGTGCTTTGCGTCACGGACAATGGTGCAGGGATTCCGCCAGAGGAGCGTGCCCGCGTAACGCAACGTCTATACCGCTTGGATCGCAGCCGTCATACGCCCGGCAACGGCCTGGGGCTGAGCCTTGTTGACGGTGTAGCGCGGCTGCACGGCGCGGATTTGCGGTTTGACGACGCAAAGCCGGGCCTGAAGGTGTGCGTGACGTTCCCCGCCAGCTAGCGTGATGTGATGTTGCAAGTCGGGCGTTGGCGCGACAGTCTGGGCCGGATATTTCTGACCGGAGACTGCTGCCATGCGCGCCATGCAATTGACCACCTATGATACGCCGCTGGCGCTTTGCGAGATTGACATGCCGCGTCCGAAAGCGGGCGAGATCGTGATCGAGGTCGCGGCCTGCGGGTTGAACTTTGGTGATACGCTGTTGATCAAGGGCAGCTATCAGGAAAAGCCTGACCTGCCAGTGACGTTGGGCATGGAGATGGCGGGTACGGTGCAGGCCGTCGGCGCGGGTGTGAGCGGCTTTGACGTGGGTATGCGGGTGGCGGCTTATAATGGCAGCGGCGGCTTGGCGGAATATGCGGCCGTGCCTGCCTCGTTCTGTGTGCCGATCCCTGATATGATGCCCTTTGAAGATGCTGCGGCATTTTTGATCACCTATGGTACCAGCCATCTGGCCCTGCACGACAAGGCGCGTCTGCAAAAGGGCGAGCGGTTGTTGGTCTTGGGGGCTTCGGGCGGCGTTGGCCTGACGGCGGTTGAACTGGGGCACCTGATGGGCGCCGAAGTTATCGCATGTGCGCGCGGTGCCGCCAAGCTGGAGATTTGCCGTCAGATGGGGGCCGATCATCTGATTGATTCCGACACGCAGGACATTCGTGACACAGTAAAGGCGCTGGGCGGGGCGGATGTTTTGTATGATCCCATCGGCGGGGCGCAGTTTAAAGCGGGCATGCGGGCGTGTAACGCAGGCGCGCGGCTGTTGCCTTTGGGGTTTGCCAGCGGGGAGGTGCCGCAGGTGCCCGCCAATATTCTGTTGGTGAAGAATATGAGCGTTCTGGGCCTGTATATCGGGGGGTATGCCAAGCTGAACCCGAAGGCTTTGACCGACAGCTTTACCACTTTGTTGGAGTGGTATGAGGGTGGCAAGATCAAGCCGCATGTGAGCAACGTGCTGCCGCTTGAGGCGGTGAACGACGGTCTTGATTTGTTGCGGCGGCGGGAGGCCACGGGCAAGGTTGTGATTGATCTGCGCGGGTAAGGGGCCAGCCCCCTTGGCCCTTCGGGCCAATTCCCCCGAAGGATATGGGGCCAGAAAAAATATTGGTTCGTGAAAGTAGAGGTTAGTGGCGTCTTGCGACGGGGCGGGGCGTGACGCGTTTGGCTTTGGCGCGTTCGCGGAAAAAGACAAACAGGCCCGAAGCAATGATGAGTGTCATGCCCGTCCAGACCTCCCATGTGGGGAGATCGCTGAAGATGAAAAGCCCCCAGAAGACGGCGAGCGGCAGGCCGATATACTCAAACGGGGCCACGGTGGCCGCATCCGCAAGGCGGTAGGCCTGACTGAGGCTGTAACCGATCAGCGCGCCGTTCACGCCGAGGCCCAGCAGGACAAGGCGGTCTTCGGGGGCGGGCCAGACCCATGCGCGCAGCAGGAACTGGAGCGAGGGGTTCGTGGTGTTTGTGGCGAACTGGCCGTCACCTGCGATCAGATAGAAGGTGATCGAAACGATCAGAAACGTCCCCTGAATATAGATGGCCAGAACGGATGCGGGGGCTTTCGCACCCAGCTTGCGGGTCATCACCTGATTGAGCGCGTAGGTAAGTGCCGCGAGCACGGGCAGCATGAGCACGATGCGCGATACGGCGAGGTCTGCCGACGTCTCCCACGGGCGTTGCATCACGATCACGCCGATAAAGCCTACGATAACCGCGCCAAGGCGCAGTGGGCCTACTTTTTCGCCGAGAATGGGGATCGACAACAGGGTGATGAACAGCGGTGCCGCGAAGAAAAGCGCGGTTGCATCCGCGAGCGGCATCACAGCAAGGGCCAGAAAATAAGACATATTGGCGATGACCACCAACACGCCGCGCAAAACGTGCAGGCCGGTGTTTTCGGTGCGCAACGCGGGCAGCCCGCCCTCGAAACGCAGAAAAACGAGGCTGAGCGACAGGCCGATGAACGAGCGGAAAAAGACGATCTGGTGCAGGGGGTAGCCTGCCGAGAGTTGCTTTATCAGCGCGTCGTTGAGGGAGATGCACAAGACGCCGAACAGCACGAATGCGATAGCGGGGCCTGCGCGGTTTGCGGCGGTATCCATACTATAGGCTTATCAAGCCCGTTGCGGCTGTCCAGAAAAATACATAGCCTTGGCGCAATCAGTTTTCAGGAGTGCCCTACCCATGCAAATGTCAGATACCCGCCAGATCGCCGCCAGCCCCGCGCAGGTCTATGCCGCGTTGCTGGACCCGCAGGTGTTGAAAGCTTGCGTGCCTGGCGCGACCGAGGTCGAGGGATCAGCCGCTGACGGGTACGTGGCGACTGTGGTTCAAAAGGTCGGGCCGGTGAAGGCGACCTTTAAGGGCGAAGTCAGCATGAGCGATATGGTGCAGGACACCTCGATGCGGATTGACGGTGCGGGCAAGGGCGGTGCCGCCGGTTTTGCCAAGGGCGGTGCGAATGTGCGCTTGGAGGCGACGGAGGGCGGCTGCGCGCTGAGCTATGATGTCGACGCCAAAGTGGGCGGCAAGCTGGCGCAACTGGGCAGTCGGATCATTGACGGTTTTGCCAAAAAGATGGCCGAGCAGTTCTTTGACAACCTGCAAACAGCGCTTGAAGGTCCCGCAGAGCCAAATGACGAGGCAGAGCCCGAGGAAAAGAAGGGCTGGTTCGGGCGCAAAAAGTCCTGAGCCGCGCACCCTTGTTGCGGGCGTGCAATCCGGTCTAGATAACGGGATGCACTTGTCTGGAGATTGCTATGCCTGCCGTCGTTGATGTATCTGCCCTGCGCAAAGCCTATGGCAACGGGTTCGAGGCGCTGAAATCTGTGGATTTGCAGATTGAAGAGGGCGAGATTCTGGCCCTGCTTGGCCCGAACGGGGCAGGCAAGACCACGCTGATCTCGACGATTTGCGGGATCACGACGGCGACCTCCGGGTCGGTGCGCGTGGGCGGGCACGACACGATCACCGATTTTCGTGCCGCACGGGCGATGATCGGTCTGGTCCCGCAAGAGATCAATCTGGAACCGTTCGAGCGGGTGCAGAACACTGTGAAATTCTCACGCGGGTTGTTCGGCAAAACCGCAAACCCCGCGTTGATCGAGAAAATCCTGCGCCAGCTGTCGCTGTGGGACAAGCGTGACAACCAGATCCGCGAATTGTCGGGCGGGATGAAGCGCCGCGTGCTGATCGCCAAGGCGCTCAGCCACGAGCCGCGTGTGCTGTTTCTGGATGAGCCCACCGCAGGCGTGGATGTCGAGTTGCGCCGCGATATGTGGGAGATTGTGGCGGACCTGAAACGCGATGGCGTGACGATTATCCTGACCACTCATTACATCGAGGAAGCCGAGGCCATCGCCGACCGGATCGGGGTGATCGCGGAGGGTAAGATCCTGCTGGTTGAGGATAAAGACAAACTGATGGCGCGGATGGGCCGCAAGGAATTCGAAGTGCAGCTGACCCAACCTATTGCGGAAATTCCTGCCAGCCTTGTCTCGGACGCGCTGCGGCTGAGCGATGATGGCACCGCGCTGATCTATACCTATGACACCCGCGCCGAGCGGACGGGCATCACCAAACTGCTGGCCGATGTAGCCGCAGCAGGGTTGGTTTTGCGCGATGTGGTGACACGGCAATCCAGCCTTGAAGATATTTTTGTAGGGCTTGTCCAGACAGGAGACGCGCCATGAACTGGACCGCTGTGAAATCCATCTATGTGTTCGAGATGACGCGGTTTTTCCGCACCATCACGCAAAGCTTTATCTCGCCTGTACTGTCCACCTCGCTTTACTTTGTGGTGTTTGGGGCGGCCATCGGCAGCCGTATCCAAGAGGTCGAAGGCGTGAGCTATGGCGCGTTCATCGTGCCGGGGCTGATCATGCTGAGCGTGATCACGCAGTCGATCTCGAACGCGAGCTTCGGCATCTATTTTCCCAAATTCATCGGCACCATATTCGAGCTGCTGTCGGCGCCTGTGAACTTCCTTGAGATCGTCATGGGCTATGTTGGGGCGGCGGCGACGAAGGCCCTGTTTATCGGGGTGATTATCCTTGCCACAGCCTATCTGTTTGTGGATTTCGAGATACAGCATCCGTTTGCGATGGTCGGATTTCTGATCCTGACCTGTATCAGTTTTGCGCTGATGGGGTTCATCATCGGCATCTGGGCGGGCAATTTCGAGCAATTGCAACTGGTGCCGCTGCTGATCATCACGCCTTTGGTTTTCTTGGGTGGATCGTTCTACTCGATCTCGATGTTGCCACCTGTGTGGCAGGTGATTTCCCACTTTAATCCGGTGGTTTACCTTATCTCGGGGTTCCGGTGGTCGTTCTTTGGGACGGCGGACGTGCCCATTGGCCTTAGCCTCTTTGCCATTGCCGGGTTTACTGCGCTTTGCATGGGCGTGATCTGGTGGATTTTCAAAACCGGATGGCGCATCCGGCAATAATATCCTGCACCGCCTTGTTGCGGCGGCTGCGCGGCTCTACATGTGTGTCTATGAAACAATGGCTTCCTTTTCTGAAAAGCGATCCGACTGTGGCGGTGATCCGGCTGTCGGGGATGATCGGTACGCAGGGGCGCGGTGCGCTCAATGACGCAAGCCTTGCGCCTGTCATTGAAAAAGCGTTTTCCAAGGGCAAACCTGTTGCCGTCGCGCTGGAGGTAAACTCGCCCGGTGGCAGCCCTGTGCAATCTTCGTTGATTGGGGCGCGTATCAGGCGGCTGGCTGAGGAAAAGAACATTCCCGTTATCGCCTTTGTCGAGGATGTCGCGGCCTCGGGTGGCTATTGGCTGGCTGCGGCGGCGGATGAGATTTACGCGGATACATCCTCGGTTGTGGGGTCGATTGGCGTGATCTCGGCGGGCTTTGGCCTGCATGAACTGATGGCGAAAAACGGGGTAGAGCGGCGGGTGTATACGGCCGGAAACTCCAAATCCATGCTGGACCCGTTTCGCCCCGAAAAGGCCGAGGATGTCGCACGGCTCAAAGAGCTGCTCGAAGACATTCATGTGAATTTCAAAGAACATGTAACCACGCGCCGTGCGGGTAAGCTGACGCAGGAACGTGATCTGTTCACGGGCGAAATCTGGTTGGCACGCAAAGCAATCGACGTCGGGCTGATCGACGGCATTGGCCACATCAAACCACATCTGCAAGAGCGGTTTGGCGCAAAGGTCAAGCTGCGCCGCTACGGCGTAAAGAAGGGTTTACTGAGCCGTTTTGGTGCGCAAATCATGGGCGACGCTCTGCATAGCGTAGAAGAACGCGCGCAATTCGCACGGTTCGGGCTGTAATATGATCTTCAAAATTGTTGCGTTATTTTTGGTGTTTATGGGTGTGCTCGGGTGGTTTGGTAAAATGCACTGGATTGGCGGCAAGACATTGACCCAAAAGAAATGCCGCAGCTGCGGAAGGTTCCGCATTGGCAAAGGCCCCTGCGGCTGTGAGGGGAAACGCGGATGATGACGGCGTGGTTGTTGTCGGGCCTTGGCCTGCTGATTTTGTTGCTGGCGGGGGATGCGCTGGTCAAAGGCGCGGTGAACCTGAGCCTGCGGATTGGCATCCCCGCCTTGATCGTCAGCCTGACGATTGTGGCTTTCGGCACCTCCGCGCCCGAGCTTCTGATCTCGATCAAGGCGGTGCTGGACGACGTGCCCGGAATTGCATTGGGCAATGTTGTCGGTTCGAATACGGCTAATATTCTGTTGGTGTTGGGGGTGCCCGCGCTGTTGGCGACGATGCACACCTCGGAATGTCAGACGCGTAAATCATTTAACCACATGATCGCGGCGACCTTGTTGTTCATCGCACTTGCGTATCGCGGTGTGTTCGACTGGATTGCGTCATTGGCCTTGCTGGCCGCGCTGGCTGCCATGCTGTTTGACGCCGCACGTGATGCGATGCGGCACCAAAGGGCGGATGCCGCATGTGGCGCTGATGATGAGCTGGAGGGCGTAGACCCTGATATGGCCGGCTGGCAGATCGGTGTTTTTCTGGTTCTCGGCCTTGTCGGTTTGCCACTTGGTGCGTCTTTGCTGGTTGATAATGCGACGATCATCGCCAAGGAATTCGGCGTGAGCGACACGGTCATCGGCCTGACATTGGTCGCCATTGGCACGTCCCTGCCAGAGCTGGCGACGACCGTCATGGCAGCCTTGCGCAAGCAGGCGGACGTGGTTTTAGGCTCGGTCATCGGGTCGAATATGTTCAACTTGCTTGCAATCATCGGGGTGGCGGGCCTTGTTGGTCCGATCGCAGTGGACCCTGAATTCTTGCGATTTGACCTGTGGGTCATGCTGGGGGCGTCGCTTTTGTTGATCCCGTTTGTCTATTTTGGAAAAGACATCACGCGCATCTGGGGAATTGCCCTGACCGCACTATATGCCACATATCTGATTGTGGTATTGGCGGGCTAAACATCATGAAACGAGCATTGGTTACCGGCGCAGGGCAGCGGTTGGGACGTGCTATGGCGCTTTATCTCGGGTCGCGGGGCTTTGATATAGCGGTGCATTATGCCAGTTCCCGCGAGGGCGCGGAGCAGGTCGTGGCCGAGTTGGAGGCGATGGGCCGACGCGCCGTTGCGGTGCAGGCCGATCTGCTGGAACTGGACGCGATGGAGCAGTTGCTGCCCAACGCGGTGGAGGCGCTGGGCGGGCAGGTCACCTGTCTGGTCAATAACGCCTCGATTTTTGAATACGACACGATTGAAACCGCCACCGCGCAAAGCTGGGACAGGCATATTAATTCGAACCTGCGCGCACCTTTTGTGCTGACCCAAGCAATGGCAACGCAGGGGCTAGAGCCAACAACAGACACTGCAGGAGAGCCGGTGGCCAGCGGTCTGGTCGTCAATATGCTGGACCAGCGGGTGCGCAAACTGACGCCAGAGTTTATGACCTATACGCTCGCTAAAATGGGGCTATGGGCGTTGACCCAGACCACGGCGCAGGCGCTGGCGCCTGCCATCCGCGTCAATGCCATCGGGCCGGGGCCAACCCTGCAAGGCAGCCGCCAGTCGCAGGCGCATTTTGACGGGCAACGGGCTGCAACCGTGTTAGGACGGGGGGCAAACCCGTCGGACATCACTGCCGCTTTGAGCTATTTTCTGGACGCTCCAGCGGTCACTGGCCAGCTGTTGTGTGTGGACGGCGGACAGCATTTGGGGTGGCAAACGCCTGACGTTCTGGGGGTGGAGTAGGGGTGCAGCGGCAAAAGTTCTGCACGGGTAGGATGAATGTGCACAATTGTGCTTAAAATCAATTCGTTAACATATTCATTTTGCAGCATAATTAATTTTACTGCTTTAAATCAATGCCTTGCTGAACTGCCTAAAAATTATACAAATTAACGAAACGCTTATAAAGTAAGAAAAATATCCGACCATCCGAAACTTATAGGCAGAGTTATCCACAGATAACGTGGACATGTTTTTGGTTGATGCCACTGGTAAAACATGTGGAGGAGTAAGAGGGAATCAAACGCAGATGCCGCAAGGGGATGAAATGGTGCCAACCGGCCACGAGGTGATCCAAGGGTATCTGAAAACTCTGGATGGATCGCCCGGCGTCTACCGTATGCTGGATGTCGAAAGCCGCGTTTTATACGTGGGCAAGGCGCGCAATCTGCGTGCGCGGGTCAGCAACTACGCGCGTCCCTCTGGCCACAGCGGGCGCATTGCGCGGATGATCGACAACACCGCTTCGATGATGTTCCTGACCACGCGGACCGAGACAGAGGCGCTGCTGTTGGAGCAGAACCTGATCAAGCAACTCAAGCCCAAGTTCAACGTGCTGCTACGCGACGACAAGAGCTTTCCCAACATCCTTGTGACCTCTGGCCACGACTATCCACAGATCAAGAAACATCGCGGCGCGAAAAAAGAGAAGGGGGCATATTACGGCCCCTTTGCCAGCGCGGGCGCGGTGAACCGAACGCTCAATCAATTGCAGCGGGTGTTTTTGTTGCGCGATTGTTCAAACTCGCAATTCGAGAACCGCACCCGGCCTTGTTTGCAACACCAGATCAAGCGATGCTCGGCGCCGTGCGTGGGCAAGATCAGCGCCGAGGACTATGCCCAGACGGTGGCCGATGCGCAGAAGTTTCTATCGGGCAAAAGCACGGGCATCCAGACGCGGCTGGCGGCCGAGATGGCCCAGGCCTCGGAAGAGATGGAGTTCGAGCGTGCGGCGGCATTGCGCGACCGCATCAAGGCGCTGACACAGGTACAGACGGCCCAAGGCATCAACCCGAAGGGCGTGGAGGAGGCCGATATCATCGGGCTTCACATGGCCGACGGGCAGGCTTGTGTGCAGGTGTTCTTTATCCGCTCGGGGCAGAACTGGGGTAACCACGACTACTACCCGCGCCTCAGCGAGGATGTCGAAGCGGCGGAGGTATTGGAGGCCTTCCTAGGGCAATTTTATGATCAACGTGACCCGCCGCGCCAGTTGATCCTGAGCCATGCTTTGGAAAACCCCGAGCTGATGGCCGAAGCGCTTGGCAGCAAAATCAACCGCAAGGTCGAGCTGCTGGTCCCCCAACGTGGCGAGAAGGCCGAGCTGGTCGAAGGGGCGCTTCGCAACGCCCGCGAAAGCCTTGCGCGCAAGATGGCGGAAAGCGCGACCCAGACCAAACTGCTGCGCGGTTTGGCCGAGGCGTTCGAGTTGCCCAAAACGCCTGAACGGATCGAAATTTACGACAACAGTCACATTCAGGGGGCCTTTGCCGTGGGGGCGATGGTTGTTGCGGGCCCTGAAGGGATGGTCAAAAGCCAATACCGCAAGTTCAACATCCGCGGAGATGCGCTGACCCCCGGGGATGACTTTGGGATGATGAAAGAGGTGCTTTCGCGCCGCTTCAAACGCTTGATTAAGGAAGACCCCAACCGCGTTGAGGGGCATTGGCCCGACCTTCTGCTGATTGACGGCGGTGCGGGACAGGTGAGTGCCGTGCGCGAGATTATGCGTGAGTTCGGGGTTGAGGATATTCCCATGGTCGGTGTCGCCAAAGGCGAGGACCGCGATGCGGGCAAGGAAGAATTCTACCGAACTGGCAAGCCAGTGAAAGCGCTGCGGCACAATGATCCTGTGTTGTATTTCATCCAGCGGATGCGCGACGAGGCGCACCGCTTTGCCATCGGGACGCACCGTGCAAAGCGGGCCAAAGCGGTTGGCGCCACACCTTTGGACGATGTGCCGGGTGTGGGTGCTGCGCGCAAACGGGCGCTGTTGGCGCATTTCGGCTCGGCCAAGGCGGTTGGACGGGCAAATTTGCATGACCTCAAGGCGGTTGAAGGGGTCTCGGATGCGTTGGCGGACACGATCTATGCCTACTTTCACGAGAAGGGGTGATTCTGTGTGAAAGTTTCCCACGTGTGGTGGGGGCGGGTTTTGAGTTTAAAGGCAAAATAAAGAAGCGGATTGCGGCGTGGGCTCTGCTGAAGGGGGCTTCGTGCTTTTACGTGATTGTGGGGCAGTGTAGGGTGATGACATGAAATGGAATGTGCCGAATATCCTGACGGTTTTGCGTCTGCTTGCTGCCCCCGCTTTGGCAGTGATGTTTTTGTATTTCACGCGGCCCTATGCGGATTGGTTTGCGTTGATGTTGTTTGTGTCGGCAGCGATTACGGACTGGTTTGACGGCTATCTGGCGCGGTCTTGGGGGCAAGAGACGAAGTTGGGCGCGATGCTGGATCCGATTGCGGACAAGGCGATGGTGGTGATCGCGTTGATGGTGATCGTCGGCTTTTCAAGCTGGTCGCCGTGGTTGGTTTTGCCTGCGACTGTGATTCTGTTTCGCGAAGTCTTTGTTTCCGGTTTGCGGGAATATCTGGGCGATACGGCGGGCACGTTGAAGGTGACCCAGCTGGCGAAATGGAAGACGGCCCTGCAGATGACGGCAATTGCCGTGCTGTTCAGCCAAGGCGTGTTCGAGCATTATCTGGGTGCGAATATCTATGGCATGGATGATGCGATGGTGCAGGCCATCCTGACAGGCGCCGAGGAAGACGTTTTGGGCCTTGGCTGGAAGGTTGTCGCGATGGAGTGGTCGGGCCGCATTGGTCTGTGGCTGTTGTGGTTGGCCGCAGGGCTGACTGCGGTGACGGGTTGGGATTATCTGATGAAGGCGATGCCCTATCTCAAGGAGGGGCGCTGATGGACGTTTTGTATTTTGCATGGGTGCGCGAACGCATCGGGATCGCACGTGAGAAGGTTGAGACGCAGGCCGCTACTGTGAGCGATCTGGTCGCAGAGTTGCGCGGGCGGGAAGAGCGGTATGCCGCTGCGTTTGAGGATGTCAGCGCGCTGCGCGTGGCGCTGGATCAGGAGTTGGCGGATTTTGACGCCGCTTTGGACGGCGTCCGCGAGGTTGCCTTCTTTCCGCCGATGACGGGCGGCTGACGTGAAGGTTCTTGTTCAGGCGGAGCGATTTGATCTGGGGGCGCAGAACGCGGCATTCGCGGCCGGTCATCGTGATATGGGAGCGATTGTGACCTTCACGGGCATCGTAAGGGACCTTCCCGACGATCCACTTGTTGCCATGGAGATCGAGCATTACCCAGCCATGACCGAAAAAGCGATTGCCGCCATGGCGCAGGAGGCGACAGAGCGGTTCAATCTGGGCGATGTGCTTGTGATCCACCGCTATGGCCGGTTGGAGCCTGGTGAGATGATAATGATGGTTGCCACCGCCGCACGGCATCGCCGTGACGCATTCGAGGCGGCGACATATCTGATGGATTATCTGAAATCGCGTGCGCCGTTCTGGAAGCGCGAGATTACAGCAAAAGGGGCCGCATGGGTTGCGTCCACAGACGAGGACGAGGCGGCGCTGAGCCGCTGGTAGCCTTAGCCCGCGCGCTGGCTTTCGATATAGGCGCGCATTTCTTCCGCCTCGTGGCGCGCATCGCGCAACCCGTCCATTGCGGCACGCAGCTCTGCCTCTGTTTGGGACAGCTGGTTGGTCAGTTCTGCCTCGCGTTGTTGCAGGTAGGTGATCGCCTGATCGCGGGTTTCTTCGGCCTCGTGCAATTCTTGGCTCATCCGGTCAAGCTGGGCAACGTCGTCGGCAGCCACACGGGTAAAGCGGTGCAGCAGCCAATTGGCGAACCACCCCATGCAAAACGCAACAAAGAGAATGATGGCAGTCGCGAGGACAAATTCAAATCGGCTCATTCGGTGGCGCTTTCTTCGGTCGGCGTGTCTGTTGCTGTATCACCTGTTTGTGCGGTGTTTTCCAGCGTTGTTTCATCGGGTGTTGCAACTGTCTCGGGGCGGATCAGGCGGAACTCGATCCGGCGGTTGGCTTCGCGGCCTGCTTCGGTGTCGTTGCTGGCAACTGGGCTGTCCTCGCCATAGCCTTTGGCCTGAAACGAGCGGGTGCTAACGCGGCGGGCGCGCAGCTCGTTCAGGACTGATTCAGCGCGGCTTTGGCTAAGGGCGAGGTTCATTTCCTCGCGGCCCTGACTGTCGGTGTAGCCCTGGATTTCAAGGCGCAGGTCGCCGCAGCGTTTGATGACGGCTGCGATTTCATCCATTGTGCCAAGGGCCGAGGCGTCGATCGTAGCTGAGCCCGGTTCAAAGTTGATCTTGCCTGCTTGCACGATCGTGCCAATTTCGGCCTCGCATTCATCGGGGGTGGGTAGGCCAAGAACGGGGTCGAGCTTTTTCTGGTAGGTCACGTTCACGTCGAAGGCAGCGCCTTCGCCCAGCTTGCCAGCCAGAAGCGATGCGATTTCGGTCGAGGCGTCAGGGTTGCCCGTATTACCCGTCAGGTCGAGCGCTTCTGGCGTGACGGTAACGGCGCCATTGCTGAGCTGGCCCAAAGCTTCGAGGCCGGCCAGCACGCGGGTGGGCCAATCCAGCGGCAGATCGTCAACCACGCGGGTGGCCGTATAAACACTGTCCGAGCCGAATCGCGCTTTTGCAAAGCTGGTGGCCAGTTCGCGCAGCGCAGGGTCGTTCACGCGGCCGCGCAATTGCACCTGGCCTTCGGGGCTTAGGGTGGCACTGAATTCGGGCGGGCCCGCATCGGGGTCTTGGGTGGCGGGCAGCTTGGCCTGCAAAGCAAAGACAGAGGGGAGGGCGTTTTCAAGCTCTCCCACAACTGTGTCGAATTCCGATCGGTTGGTCCCTGCGGCGGCCAGCAGCGTGATGTCGGCGTCGGCAATTGTGAACGACGCACCGCTGCCCAGTTTGGTCAGCGCCGAGATCGAGGCCGTGACTGCATCGGCCCAACGCGGGGTAGGCACACCCAGACCAACGGTACAGCGTGGATCATCCGCGCCTGCCGCCTTGGCGGCTGCCACGATCCGCGCCGCCGCGGCGTCTGTATCGGCCGAGCACGCGTCAAAGCTGGCGCCTTCGTCGGTGATCTGAAAGCGGGTCGTGAAGGGGGTAATCACAGGCCGTGGGGCAGCAATGTCGAGGGTCAGTTCGATCTGGTCCGGCGACATCTTTTGCAGGTTCTTTTCCAACCGCGCTTTTTCGATCGCGCTGTCGGTGATTGCCGTGATCGCCACGCGCTGCGCGTCGACGGATACTTTGGCGCGGGGCAGGCTGCTCATCGCGTCCAGCGCGAATTCAATCGCGTTTTCCCAACCCTCTGGTGCGGGATAGTCGGCGGTTTCCAACAGGTCCGTCACGCCTGTGCTGCCCGCAAGGCTATTAAAGCGGGTGACAACATTTTCGCGGTCGGTGCTGGTGGGGATCAAGCCGATTACGGACAACCCGCTGTCATTGCGCAAAATCTCCATCGAAAATTTGGGCGCGGCGAGTGCTTCTTGGGCAGCGACGCCCATGTCGTCGATCACGCGGGCCGCATCCACGACGGAGCCTGCGGTTGTTAGCGCAGAGAAACGCACCGCCTCGGTCGGGGCTGTGCCGGACAACGCGACCTGAAGGCCGTTGGCCTCTACCTCGGCCCATGTCATGCCCTTTTCATCCAGCGCGTCACGCACGCTGATTTCAGAGCTGTCTTCGATCAGGCTGACCGAAAAATTCGCCGCAACCAGTGCGATAACAGCGGCGGCAGCGAAGGTCAGGAAAATAGTAAGCAGGGACGAGAGGCGCATAGGCACTTTCAAAACAGAACAATAACTAGGCAAAGTGATACGCTGGCCGCGCCACAGGTGCAATCACACGAGTAGCGCAATGGCAAAAAACAGGAGCGGAATGATGCCAGTATCGCGGTTGACGCGAAACAATTGCAACATTTTCCCCGAATTGTGAATGTCGAGGCCGCGCAGCTGCCATGCCATATGCCATCCCATCGCCCATGGCCCTGCCAATGCAATCACCAATGCCAAAGCCGATCCACTGGGCAGTCCGCTGAAAACAACGGCAATTCCCATCAAGCCGACCGTCGCCATCAAGAAACGGCGCAGCCACTTGCCCGTGTTCTCTCCGAACAGGCGTGCGGTTGATTTCACCCCGATCAGGGCATCGTCTTCAGTGTCCTGATGCGCATAGATGGTGTCATAAAACAGGGTCCACGCAATACCGGCAAGGTAAAGGACAACCGCAGGCGCATCCAACCGCCCCGTATGCGCCGTCCACGCCAGCAAGGCCCCCCAGTTAAACGCAAGCCCCAAGAACATCTGCGGCCACCATGTAAAGCGTTTGGCAAAGGGATAAATCGCGACAGGGATCAACGCCAGCACGCCCAGACGTATTGCCGCAGCGTTGAAACTGAGCAGGATAGCGAAAGAAACAAGCGCTTGAACCACCATCCAGATGGTGGCCCCCGTCACAGTGACCTGACCCGCAGGCAGAGGCCGCGAGCGGGTTCTTGCAACCTGCGCGTCGATCTTGCGGTCAGAGATATCGTTCCACGTACAGCCCGCGCCGCGCATCAAAAACGCGCCAATGGCACAGCCGACAAATATCCACAGATCAAACCACGCGGCCTGTCCATCATACAGCATCGCCAGCGACAGCCCCCACCAACACGGCAGCAACAACAACCATGTGCCGATCGGCCTGTCGGCGCGGCTGAGCCTCAGGTAAGGGCGCGTCGCGGCGGGTGCATAAAGGTCGACCCAGTTGCGGGAATAGGCGTCGGCAACACTTCCATCTGCGGCTGGCTCTGGTGGTGGGGCGTTGTCTTGCATATATCCAACCCTATGGATGCGAAAATCAGACTATATGTAGATCACCCATTGGGGGCGGGGCAATCGGTTCCTTTGGACCGCGGGCAGGCACATTACCTTTTCGGGGTGATGCGGCAGTCCGTCGGCGGGGCCGTGTTGCTGTTTAATGGCCGTGAGGGCGAATGGCGGGCGACGATTGCGCAAGCGAACAAGCGGGCGGGGGTTCTGGAATGCGATGTCCAGACCAAGCCTTTGCAGCTGCCTCCCGATCTGTGGCTGTGCTTTGCCCCGATCAAAAAGGCCCGCACGGATTTTATCGTCGAAAAAGCAGCCGAGATGGGCGCCGCGCGGATCGTGCCGATGCAGACCGAGTTCACAAACTCAGGAAGGATACAGCGTGACCGCCTGGCCGCCCATGCCGTTGAAGCCGCCGAACAATGCGGCGGCACGTTTGTGCCCGAGGTGGCCGAGATGCAGCGCTTTGGCTCTATCATGGACGGGTGGGACCCTGCGCGGCGGATCATGTTCTGTGACGAGGCGCTAAGCACCTCGCGCGCTGCGCCGCTCCTCGCTGGGGCTACGGGACCGTGGGCGATATTTGTGGGGCCGGAGGGCGGGTTCTCGGAACGTGAGCGCAACAAGCTGCGCGGGCTGGATCATGCGACCGCTGTCTCGCTGGGGCCGCGCATTTTGCGGGCGGATACGGCTGTCGTGGCAGCGATGACCCTGTGGCAGCAGGCCCTGGGGGATTGGGGATGAGTTCGCGCACCGCGAACAACACAGTGAGGGCCGCAGATGTTCTTTAGACCCGAAGCAAAGGCCGCCCTGTGGCGGTGGCGCGAGGTATTGGTGGCCGCAGGGCTGGCAGTGCTGGGCCTGTGGTGGATCATGGGGCCGGGGCGGTTGCTGGCCTTGCCGGGCTGGGCGCTGGTGCTGGTGGCTGTGGCACTTGCGTTGGTTGGCGTGCAACGCGGGCGCTTTCGCGGCGCTTCAGATGGCGCGGGCGCTGTGCAGGTGGACGAAGGGCAGATCGCCTATTTCGGCCCGCTGACAGGTGGCGTTGTGGCGTTGCGGGCGCTAGAGCGTCTGAGCCTCGATCGCAGTGCCAGGCCCGCGCATTGGCGGCTGGATGCCCCCGACCAGACGCCCGTGCTGATCCCTGTGAACGCCGCAGGGTCGGACGCGCTGTTCGATGCTTTTGCCACGTTGCCGGGTTTGCGGACCCAACGGATGTTGGCAGAATTGCAGGGGGGCAAAGCGCACGTCGTCGTGATTTGGGAGCGCAAGCCCTTGCGTCCTGCCCATGCGGTGCTGCATTGACGCTGTGACGAATCTCCGCAAAGCTGCGGGAACCACATATGCGGTTTGACCCGCGCCAAAAACGGAGTGCCACTCATGTCCATCCCCCAGTCCGGCGGCGGCCCGATCGAAAGTTTTGATCAACTGGCACAATACCTTAGCGACGGCTGCAAACCCAAAGAAGACTGGCGCATCGGCACCGAGCACGAGAAATTCGGCTATTGCAAAGACACGCACAAGCCGCTCCCCTATGAGGGCGAGCGTTCGATCCGTGTTATGCTGGAAGGGCTGCGTGACCGCCACGGTTGGGCCCCTGTAGAAGAGGGCGGCAAACTGATCGGGCTGGAAAAAGACGGGGCCAATGTCTCGCTTGAGCCGGGCGGCCAGCTGGAGCTGTCGGGCGCTCCCGTCGAGACCATCCACGAGACATGCGATGAGGTGAATGTACACCTGCGCGAAGTCAAGGATGTCGCCGACGAGATTGGCGTAGGCTTTATCGGTCTGGGGGCCGCGCCTGAGTGGACGCACGAGCAGATGGATCTGATGCCCAAGGGCCGCTACAAGCTGATGAACGACTATATGACCAAGGTCGGCACCATGGGCCGCGTGATGATGCGCCGGACCTGTACGGTGCAGGTGAACCTTGATTTCGGCTCCGAGGCGGACATGGTGCAGAAAATGCGCGTGGCCGTGGCGTTGCAGCCTGTGGCCACAGCCTTGTTCGCGAACTCCCCGTTCTTTGAGGGGCAACTGAACGGCCACAAATCATGGCGCAGCCGTGTGTGGCGCGATCTGGATGCCTCGCGCACGGGCATGATCCCGTTCGTGTTTGACGAAGGGTTCGGGTTCGAGTCTTGGGTGAATTACGCGCTCGATGTGCCGATGTATTTCGTCTACCGCGATGGCAAATACATCGACGCGCTGGGCCTGTCGTTCCGCGACTTTATGCAGGGCAAACTGTCTGCCCTGCCCGGTGAGACCCCGACGCTCAGCGATTGGGCGGATCACCTGACCACCGCCTTCCCCGAAGCGCGGATGAAAAAGTTCATCGAAATGCGCGGTGCCGATGGTGGCCCGTGGCGCCGTCTATGTGCGTTGCCTGCCTTCTGGGTCGGACTAATGTACGACCAATCCGCGCTGGATGGCGCGTGGGATATGGTCAAAGGCTGGGACGCAGAGACACGCGAGGCGCTGCGCGTCGCGGCCTCTGTGGACGGGCTGGCGGCAGAGGTGAACGGCATCAAGATGCACGATCTGGCCCGCGAGGCTGTCGCCTTGTCCGAGGCGGGTTTGAAAGCCCGCGGCCGCAGCGGTGCAGGCGGCATGGTCCCCGACGAGACGCATTTCCTGAACGCGCTGAAGGAAAGCATCGAGACAGGCAAAACCCCCGCCGACGAATTGCTTGATTGCTATAACGGCGAATGGGCTGGTGATCTGAGCCGGATCTACGCCGACTATTCTTACTAAAACCCGCGTTGGTTCCCGCCTCGGCAGCTCAGGCTGACGGGGCGGATTTCAGGACTTTGCTGCGGTAGTAATCCGAAATCTCGGCCTTGCGCTGGGCTTGTTGCGCGGGCGTGGGCGTCTTGTCCTTGTCGAAAAGCAACGCATAGCCCTGCATCGCCCGCTTGTGCCGATCCTCGGTCAGCGGCTTGCCGCTGGGGTCGACCACAGGTCGGGCGGCGGGGGAGCCGTGAATGGTGGTGCTGTTCTGGCTGGGCATGGCATGCAGGATCAGCAGCGCGATAGCACCAAGAGGCACAAAGGAAAGGATCACCCAAAAGCCCGAAAACCCTGAATCGTGCAGCCGGCGGATGGCGAGGCTGAAGTACGGGATCGCCATGACGATAAAGAACCAAGGGCTCAGCAGATTAAAAGGGCTGAGGCTGAAGATTGCTTGCTCGCCTTGGTCTTGTGCGAACGCCACGATGGTGCGCAGGTCCAGCAGGGCAAAGATGATACTGCCGATGATATAGAGAAGAAAAAACCACCAGTATTCGCTGCGGCCGGCGCGGCCCTTAAAGGTAAAGGTTTTTGCAAAGACTGTACTGATCGCGTTTACCGGTCCCATATCGCATCCATTCGTTCTATTCGCGGTTGAGCATGAAGGCGCGGTGTGGCTGCAAAACGGGCAGAATGGGGCAAAAGCGTGGTTTACATAAAAAGGGGCCGTGGATACGGCCCCTCTTAGTTTTGATGTTTGGCAGGTTAATCGAGCGGCCCGTCCGCGACCGCTTTGGCCGCAGCACTGTCCAGCATCAGGGCGCGCAAGGTGCCGACCGCTTGGGTAAAGCCAAGGCCAAGGCACAGGGCAGCAAACCCCAGCGCGCCCAGAAATCCCGCCAGCGGAGCCTGCGCCAGCAGCGGCAGCGCCGCCCCGATCAGGATCACGCCCCCCGCACCGATGGCCGCAAATCCGGTTGCGATGGTCACCGCTGCTGCGCGGGCAGTGGCGCGGCTTTGCGGGCATTGGCCCAGCATATCCCCGATCCGCAGGATCATGGTGGCAAGGGCTGCAAGCGCACCAAAGCCCAGTGCGATGTAGAGAATGGCAAGAATAGTCATAGTGTGTTCCTTTCTAGGAAGCTGAAGGTAAACTCAGAACGGGCGCGGTTTTGCGAAAAAGTCGCGCCGCAGGTTGGCGTAGAGGCGGCCAAAGCAGTAGGCCCACGCCGGCCCGAAGATCATGCCAAAGCCGCTGAGCCAAAGGCCCGCGCCAAACAGGTCTCCGTCTCCGCTGATCGCGGCGAAAACGAGGACGGCGAGCATGGCAACAGCCATCGCTTTGAACGCAAGCAACGCCAGATCATCGGGATCGCCATCGTGATAGCGCAGGTGCCACAGCAACAGCGGCGTGCCGATAATCAGGTAGACCGGACCGCCCAGAACAAGGGCGAAAACAGGGATAAACAAGAACCAAAAGCTCATCGCGGTAAACAGAATGGGCGCGCCGATCAGTGCTGCAAAGAACGCAACGGGGTCGATGATATAGTGCGCGGGGTAGGGCACAGGCGGCGGGGTCGGTACATAGGTCATGACGGCTCCTTTCAGGCTTTGTCAAAACGCAGGTAGATCAGGGCGAAGACAGCGGCGAGCGGCGGTGCACCGATCACGCCAAAGCCGATCGCTATGGCAGCGCCCAACAGGCCGCCCGCATTCCAGGTCGCCAGCGACACCAGCGCACCCAAGGGCAGTAGCCACAACAAAGAGCAAATCGCGAGCACGACAATCCCGCCCACGGTTGGCGCGTTGCGTTTCAGGTCACGCAGCAGGGTCGGCGTCCCGATGACGAAGTACAAAACCACGCCGATAACAGACAGCCCGTTCACCGCACCGATCCCGTTGGTTGCGGCCTGCGTGCCAGACAGGGCATTATTGACGAAGACCACAGCGACCAAAAGCAGATAAACGATCACAGGTGCGCCAAACAGCGCCACGCCAAAGCCTATGCCATGGATGTCTCTCTTTTCGGTAAATTCTAATTTTTCTGTCATAGCAGAAAATCCTTTTCAAAATTTTTAGCTGTCTTTGCCCTTCGGCAAGAAGCGGGCGATGCGGCCGCCGAGTTTGATCGCGGCCATCTGCACCGAGCGAGGCAGGCGCATGACATCGGTGTACCAGTTGTCAAACAGCTGCATCGTGTCCAGCGTTTCCTTGATCCGCGCCTGAACGGCGGGGGGGGTGGCGTCTGTTTCCGCCTCGCGTTGCACCTCTTCGAGGGCGCGCAGGGTGGGCAGATATTCACGCTCGCGGCGACTCTCGATCACGGTGGTGACCAGATCGAACATATCCCGCACCGAAGTAAAGTGATCGCGCCGATCGCCAAGCTTGCGTTGCGATTTCACCATGCCAAGGCTTTGCAACTCTTTCAGACCATTCGACACGTTCGAGCGGGCGAGGTTCAGCAGATCGCAAATCTCGTCCGCGCTGAGCGGGTCAGGGGCGATGTGCAGCAGCGCATGGATTTGCGCGACCGAGCGGTTAGTGCCCCATTTCGCACCCATGTCCCCCCAGTGGAGGATAAAGTTCTGCATGGCAGGGGTCAGGTGCATCGGGGCGACTCATTCTTTAAATTCTGTATGGACAGAAATATCAGAAGCTGCCTGATGTGCAAGTTATTTCTGTAATGGCAGAAATTTGGCTAATTCCGACGGTTCAGATTGAGGCGGAAAACACCTGACGATATCCGCATCTGTTGCAGGCTTTGCCCGCCCGCGATGTCATAGGTCAGCCGGATTTTCGCGTTGGAGATCTTGAGCGGGCTCAGGTGCCCGGGCCCTTGCACCACGGTATAGCGCATGTCGCAGATGCGCTGCGCATCTGACAGAGCCTCACCTGACGGGGTCAGCTGCACGACACGGCGACCGTCGTAGAATGCAGTTGCCGTGGGACATCCTTGCGCGTTGACCAGCCCGCCAATCGCCCGCACAGGGTCGGTGACGATTTGCGAAACTTTTGTAGGGTCGGACAGGGCCGTCCGCTCGTCCGTCGGGGTGATCTGCACAGAAGCGGGGCGGCCTGCGGACAGGGTAACCTCAACCAGCCGCGTCTTGCGCGATGATCGGCTGTCGCCCGTAAACACGCCACCCGCCGAGGTGCCTTTGAATGTGCCGTTGAAGACCCCCATCGGGGTGCTTGCCAGATCAGAGGTCAACGTTTGCGTGCCGCCCTGCTTTGACAAATCAAGCGTACCAAGCACCTTGCCTCCCAGAACAACGTCAAAGGTCTGCGCCGCAGCAGGCGCGGTAAGCAAAGCGGCACAAAAGGCCAGTGCAGTTTTCACTTCTTTTCACCAATCTTTGGCTCGTCGCCTGTGCGGATGCGTCTGATATTGCCACGGTGCCGCCAGATGACGATCCCGCTCAGCACGATGCACAGCAGATAGGCGGTGCCATAGCCCATCAACAAAACCGCCATGCTGGAGGCTGCCGCACTCAGCAAGCCGCCGACAGATGACATGCGCGATACCGCCGCGCCCAACAGCCACAGCGCACAGCATACGATGCCCACAGGCCATGCGAGCGCCAGCACAATGCCCAGAAATGTCGCGACCCCTTTGCCGCCGTTGAATTTCAACCAGACAGGATAGCAATGCCCGATCATCGCCGCCAAAGCCGCGACTTGGGCTGCGTCCTCGCCCGCCGTGGCGCGCGCGATCAGCAGCACAATCGCGCCCTTGGCCGCATCCAGAACCAGCGTCGCGGCGGCGGCAGGCTTGGACCCTGTGCGCAGGACATTCGTGGCCCCGATGTTGCCCGACCCGATGTCGCGCAGATTGCCCAGCCCCATCACACGCGCCATCACCATCCCGAACGGGACCGACCCCGCAAGATAGCCGATCACGGCCCAAAGCATTAAAACGTTCAGCGTATTCTCGATCAGCGGCATCAGGTCTGTCCCAGTCTAGTTTTCGTAAACGCAGGCACCAGCCACATACGTTGCCAGCACCTTACCCTGCATCCGCACCCCATCAAACGGGGTGTTGCGCGATTTCGAAGCAAGTGTTGCACGGTCCATGACAAAAGGCGCATTGGGGTCAAACAGCACCAGATCCGCAGGCGCGCCTGCCTCCAACCGCCCAGAGGGTAGGCCAAGGCGCTGCGCAGGGTTCAGCGACATGGCGCGCCACAGCTCGGGCAGGGTGATCATCTCGGCGTGCCATAACCGCAACGCGGCGGGCAGCAACGTCTCTAACCCGACAGCCCCAGAGGCCGCTTCTTCAAACGGCAATCGTTTGCTTTCTTCGTCCTGCGGGGTGTGCATAGAGCACACAATGTCGATCAGGCCGGAGGCCACAGCCTCCACCATGGCCAAGCGGTCTTCTTCGTCGCGCAACGGCGGCTTGAGCTTGAAGAACGTGCGGTAGTTGGCCACGTCCAGCGCGTTCAGCGTCAGGTGGTGGATGCCGATGCCCGCCGTGATGTCCAACCCGTTGGCCTTGGCCCGCTGCAACGCGGGCAGGGCGCGGGCAGTGGTGATTTGATCGGCGTGGTATTTGGCCCCTGTCATCTCGATCAGCGCAATGTCGCGGTCCAGCCCCATCCGCTCGGCCATGGGCGACACGGCAGGCAGCCCCCGCAGCGAGGCGAATTTGCCCGAGGTCGCGGCGGCCCCCTTGCTCAGGATCGGCTCTTGCGGGTGGGCGATGACCAACGCGCCAAGGCTGCGGGCATAGGTGAGGGCACGGGAGAAGACTTTGGTATCAGTGACCACATGGTCGCAATCGGTGAAGGCCACGGCGCCTGCATCCATCAGAAACCCGATTTCGGTCATCTCGCGGCCAGCGCGGTTTTTTGTGAGCGCGGCCATCGGCATTACGTGTACGGGGGCGGCCTCGTTTGCGCGGCGGGTGACGAACTCCAACGTTTCGGGGCTGTCGATGGCGGGATCGGTATCGGGCCGCGTGATCATCGTGGTCACACCGCCCCTCGCCGCCGCCATCCCGGCCGAGCGGTAGCTTTCTTTATGCCGCTCACCCGGCTCGCACACCTTCACGCCCAGATCGACGATGCCGGGGGCAAGGTATTTACCGCCGCAGTCGATGATCTGGCCTTTGGGATTGGCGATGCCGCCCTGCACAACCGCGCTGATCTGGCCGTCCTCAACGCTGACCGAGCCTGCAAATTCGGTCTGGCTGTCGGGGTCAATCAGCGCGGCGTTGATGAAATGAAGCGTCATGATTTGTCTTTCTGGATTTGCCGCATCAGGTCTAGCACATGTTCGGCGTCGTCAATGCGCGTGAATTGCGGGCTGCGCAACGGGAAAGGGTGCCGTTTGCTGCGGCGTGGCGGGCCAAAGGTCAGGGTGTGGCCGTCGTGCAGTTTGATTTTGGTCCGTGGTGTGATCCGCTTTTTCACCATTTGCCGATCGGCCCACGGATAGAACGTGCCGATGATGGCGCGGCTGTTGGTGAGGGTATAATAGCTATAGCGTCGTGCGACGGTGTCGCGCAGGACCGCATAGAGCGCAAGGCCCGCGCCCGCCCCGAAATGGATCAGCCCGATCATCCAGAACAACCCGCCCGCCATCGCGGCCATGGCGATCCAGATCATTGCAAAGGCGCTGAAGCCCAGCCCGAAAACCATTGGAAGAATATCCGCTTGCGCCATGGCAAAGCCGCGTGCGGGCCTGCCGTGCCAGAGGATCTCCTCACCCTCGTCGAGGATATCTTTCCACGGATCGCTCAAGGTGTCAGCCGGTTACGGGCGGCAAGGATTTGCGCGGCAATATCAGGGGCATCCGCCACATACGCGATGCGCACGCGCAGGCCGCCCTTGAGAAAGACAACCACGCCCCCGCCAAAACGGGTGCGGACATCAAGAATGTCGGCCAGCGGTATCCGCGCCTCGCCTTCGGGGCCGTGATGCATCAGCGCGTCACTGCGCAGATACCAGCGGTTCTGCCGTGCGGTGCGCCAGCGGGCGGGATCGTCAAAGCCGATGTTATAGGCCAGCGCCAGCACAGGCCCCACGTAAAGCACCTGCCAAAACCCGGTCGCCGCACCAATCACCCACCCCACAGCCGCCATCGCAGCAAGGGTCATCGCCCCCACAATCACGCAGCGGCGCAGATAGACGCGCAGGCTTGGCGTCCAAGCGGCGAGCGCGTCGCTCATCCTGCCATCCAGACCATGCCGCCAGCCACGGCAAAGGCAACCAGCAGCGCGATCATCGCGATGCGGCCTGACATTTTGGGGTCGGGTTTGGGTTCTTGCATTACATTATCCACCATATCAAAAAGGCTATCACGAGCGCACCAACCACCGTAAGCGCGCTGCCCACGCGGCTGCGGTTTGGGGCGGTCGGGCTGTCCGACGTGCCGCTATAGGGTTTCGCGGCATCGCTTGGGATGGGCCGTGCGGCGTGCGCGGGTTTCGGCTCGGCATACGTGCCGACAAGCGTCAGATCTGCGTGGGGCTGTAGGGTGACGGTCGCGGCCTCCGCGATGGTCGAGAACAGCAGCAGCACATAGCCATCCAGCCCCTCCAGCCGCAAATGATCGGACCGCAGCGCGTCCGGCGCAATGTCATAGCCGTCCGCCAGATAGCGCGACAGGCCGACGCCCGTTAGATCGGACAGGGCGAAAAGCTCGATCATATCCGGCTTCACTTCATGGGCCAGAAGATCGGAGGCAAGGGCCGCTTTGGGCTGTTGTTTCAACTGGCGTGCCACCGTCGAAATCGGGCGCGAAATCGCAAAGACGCGGATAACGCCGCTTTCGTGATGCGGGATTGTGATCGCATTTGTCATAGGGCGGTCCGGTTCAGGTGGCCGAGCAACGTGTCGGCATCGTCAATATAGTCAAATCCGAATTTGATTTCTTTGTCCGTGTTATAGGACAGAAAACTGACGCTTTGCGGCAAGGTTGGTTTCACGATCGGCGCGACAAATGCTGTGCGCGGATGCGCCTTCACCCGTGTTCGGGTGGCACTGACATCAAAGAACAATGCCCGCTTGTCCGTCAGCGCGTATCTCGCCGAGGCATAGGTCCGCAGCTGTTGCACCGTGGCCCGCAACGGGATCAGCACCAGTACCGCAGGGATCAACAAAAGCCATATGTCATTGCCGCTGCCAAGGGTCGTAAGGATAAACGCAGCAGCGGCCAGCAGCCCGATTGCCGCCATCGGAGCCGAGCCATAGAGCCGCCAGTTACGCCAATGCAGCCGTGGCTTGGGCTTGCCCGTCCAAAGCAGCTTTTCGTCCTGCTCCAACACGTTATGCCAGAAGTCTGATGTGCTCATGCGCGGCTGTCGGCCAGATTTTGCGCCAGAAGGTCCATCGCGGCCATGCGCACGGCCACGCCCATTTCGACCTGATCCTGAATGACGCTGCGGTTGATGTCATCAGCCAATGTGCCGTCAATCTCGACCCCGCGGTTCATCGGGCCGGGGTGCATGACAATGGCGTCTGGCTTGGCGTGGGATAACTTCTCCGCATCCAGCCCGTATCGGTGGTAATACTCGCGTTCGCTGGGGATAAACCCGCCATCCATGCGCTCTTTCTGCAATCTTAGCATCATCACGACATCAACGTCTTTCAGGCCTTCTTCCATATTGTCAAAGACCTCGGCCCCGAATTCACCAATGCCCGATGGCATCAACGTGGGCGGCGCGATCAGGCGGATGCGGTTCTCCATCTTGCCGAGCAGGATGATGTTGGAACGGGCCACGCGGCTGTGCGCAATATCGCCGCAAATCGCAATGGACAAACGGTGCAGACGCCCCTTTGCGCGGCGAATGGTAAGCGCATCCAGCAAGGCTTGGGTCGGGTGTTCGTGCCGCCCGTCGCCCGCGTTGAGCACCGCGCAATTCACCTTTTCGGCCAGCAAATCCACAGCACCTGATTGCGGGTGCCGCACGACCAACAGATCGGGGTGCATCGCGTTCAGAGTCATGGCCGTATCAATCAGCGTCTCACCCTTTTTGATGGATGACGCCTGCATCGCCATGTTCATCACATCTGCGCCCAGCCGCTTGCCCGCGATCTCGAAACTCGCCTGCGTGCGGGTCGAATTCTCGAAAAACATGTTGATCTGCGTCAACCCTTTGAGCGCAGTTCCGTGTTTGTCGGGCTTGCGGTTTTGGTCCGCATAGCTGTCGGCGCGGTCCAGAAGGGTTGTGATTTCAGTGGGGTGCAGCGGCTCGATGCCAAGCAGGTGGCGGTGGGCAAAACTCATGTGGTGAAACCTTACGCTGTTTGGCCCGTTATAGGGGGGCGGCCGCTGCGCGGCAAGAAGGCGTAAGGGGCATTTTGATCCTGCGACAGGGCGCGTAAAGTGGCACAATGGAATCAGTGGATTATCATACGGCCCACGCGTTGTTGGAGTGGCAGATAGAGCTGGGCGCGGATGAGTGCATCGGTGATGCGCCCGTCGACCGCTATGCCTTGCCCGAGCAATTGGCCAAGCCCGCCAAGCAACCCGAGGCCAAACCGCATCTGACCCGTGGCCCCGTGGCCGAGGTCAAGCGCGACGCCGTGGCAGAAGCGCGCACCGCCGCCAACAGCGCGGATAGTGTTGAGGCATTGCGGGCCACAATGGCCGCGTTCGAGCTGTGCGATCTGAAACGCGGCGCACGAAAAATGGTGTTTTCAGACGGCGTAGTCGGCGCACCTGTGATGATTATCGGCGAGGTGCCGGACCGCGATGAAGACCGTCAGGGCAAGCCGTTTGTCGGCGCTGCGGGGCAGTTGCTGGATCGGATGTTTGCCGCGATAGGGATGGGGCGGGGGCAGGCGGCTGCGCCGATCTACCTCACCAGTGTTTTGCCGTGGCGCACCCCGAACCGTGATCCAAAACCCGACGAGATCGCGATGATGAAACCGTTTCTGGAACGTCACATCGCCTTGGCCAACCCAAAGGTGTTGGTGATCATGGGCAATGGCGCCTGTCAGTCGTTGCTGGGCAAAACCGGCGTCTCGCGGTTGCGGGGCAAGTGGGCGCAGGCTGTGGATAAACCTGCGCTGCCGATGATGCACCCCGCCTCACTGTTGAAGAATCCCGCAGCAAAGCGAGAGGCTTGGGCTGATCTGTTAAGCTTGAAAGCGGCTGTGGATAAATGATTGATCTTGTGGTTCTCGTGGCCTTTGTGCCGGCGGCCTTGGCGCTGAATGCGACGCCGGGACCAGATATGATGCTGTGCCTTGCGCAGGGCATGCGTTCGGGGCGGGCCTCTGCCTGGGCGGCCAGCGCGGGGGTCAGTTTGGGGTCTTTGATCCATGTAACCATCGCAGGGCTGGGATTGGGCGCGGTGATTGCCGCGTTTCCTTGGGCTTTTGAGGTAATCCGCTGGATCGGCGTGGCCTATTTGCTGTTACTTGCGGTTCAGGCCTTTCGCAGCACGGGTGCCCGCGCAACGGGCACAGGGATGCGTCCGCGCAGGGCGTTCGTCGCGGGGCTTCTGACGAATTTGAGCAACTTTAAAGTGATCTGGTTCGTCCTTGCGTTTATCCCTCAGTTCGTTGTGCCAGAGGCAGGCCCCGTATTCGCGCAATTTCTGGCCTTTGGCGGGATGATCGCGCTGGGCGGCTTTATCATAAACGGTCTGGTCGGCAGCTTTGCGGGCACTTTGGGGGCCAAACTGGTGAAATCCAGCAAGGTTTTGGGCTATGTCACGGGCAGCATTTATGGCGCATTGGCCGCACGGCTTGCGGTGATGGAGTAGGAAATGAGCAAGATGGACGAGACAAGAGCCTTCATCGCGGTGAACATCGCCGTGCTGACCGTCTCTGACAGCCGCACATTGGCCGAGGACCGCTCGGGCGATGTGTTGGTCGGGCGTCTGGAAGCAGCAGGTCATACGCTGGCCGAGCGCAAGATTTTGCCCGATGAACGCGACCAGATTGCGGAGCAGTTGCGGGCGTGGTGCGCTGATCCGGCCATTGATGTGGTGCTGTCCACGGGGGGTACGGGCCTGACGGGCCGCGATGTGAGCGTCGAGGCCCACCGCGATGTTTATGAAAAGGAAATTGACGCTTTCGGTACGGTCTTTACCATTGTCTCGATGCAAAAGATCGGGACAAGCGCCGTGCAATCGCGGGCCACGGGCGGTGTTGCGAACGGCACCTATCTGTTTGCGCTGCCCGGCAGTCCCGGCGCGTGCAAGGATGCCTGGGACGAAATCCTGGTGAAACAGTTGGATTATCGCCACCGTCCCTGCAACTTTGTTGAGATCCTGCCACGGCTGGACGAACATCACCGCAGAAAATGAGCGACAAGTAAAATAAATTCATGAAATAGTGACGGAAATTCGCATCCCAAGCGTATATCCTTTGTTGGCAATGGTGTGTGCGGCCCTAAAGTAAGGGCAGGTGACTGGATACGGATAGAAAATGCGCTTTCTAAGACAAAGTATGATCGGCCTGTTTATGGCGGCGATAGCGCTGGGTATGCTGGTATGGGCGGTGCAGATGATTGGCGGCGCGGTGCAGACGCGCATGGCGGATCAATCGGTGGCCCCGCCTGCGCGTGAACGTGTGTTTACCGTCAATGTGGTCGCGGCGCAGGCCACAACCGAAACCCCTGTTCTGCAAAGCTTTGGTGAGGTGGCAAGCCGACGTACGCTTGAATTGCGCGCCCCCGAAAATGGCCGCGTCATGGAGCTTGCCGAAGGGTTTGAAGAGGGCGGCACGGTACGTGCGGGTGATGTGCTGGTGCGGTTCGACCCTGCCGATACGCAATCCGCGTTTGAGCGCAGCCAAAGCGATCTGGCCGATGCCCAAGCCGAAGCCCGCGATGCTGCACGCGGTCTGACCCTTGCAGGCGACGAAGTCGCCGCCGCACAAGAGCAGGCCGATCTGAGGATCCGCGCCGCGCAGCGCCAGCGTGATCTGGCCACCCGCGGTGTGGGGACAGCCGCCGCTACAGAAACGGCCGAGCTTGCGGCCTCGGCTGCGCGGCAGGCGGTACTGGCACGGCGGCAGGCATTGGCGCAAGCCGAAGCACGGGTCGATCTGGCCGCGACCCGCACAGCCCGTGCTGAAATCGCATTGGCCGAGGCACAGCGTCGGTTGGATGACACCGTCATCACCGCGCCCTTTGACGGCAGGCTCAGCGCCACCGCCGTGGTCGAGGGCCGTCTTGTCGCCGCGAACGAGCGGTTGGCAGAGTTGATTGACCCTGACGATCTGGAAGTGTCGTTCCGCCTGTCCACCGCGCAATTTGCGCGGTTGTTGGACGCGGACGGCGCGATTGTCAAAGCGCAGGTATCCGTCATTCTGGACGTGGCCGGTATTGATATTGCCGTACAGGGGCGCATCACCCGTACCTCTGCGGCGACGGGTGAGGGGCAGACGGGACGTCTGGTATTTGCGGCACTTGACCGCGCGGCGGGGTTCAAGCCCGGTGATTTTGTGACCGTAGAAGTGCAAGAACCCGCGCTGAGCGATGTCATCCGCCTGCCAGCGTCGGCCGTGGATGCGACGGGCGGTGTGTTGCTGCTGGATGCCGAAAACCGGCTGGAGGCCGGGACCGTCACGATCCTGCGTCGTCAGGGTGATGCGGTTCTGGTGCGCGGGGACATTGCGGGCCGCGAAGTGGTCGAGGCACGCTCGCCCCTGTTGGGGGCTGGAATCTCGGTCAAACCATTGCGCAAAGGGGCCACGGCACAGACGCCCGAAGAACCTGAAATGCTTGAGCTGAGCGAGGAGCGTCGCGCCAAGTTGGTTGCTTTTGTGGAGGCCAACAAACGGATGCCCAAAGAGGCAAAAGCGCGGGTGCTGTCGCAGCTCGCCAAACCCCAAGTCTCGGCACGCACGGTGGCGCGGATCGAGAGTCGGATGGGGGGCTAGACCATGGCGCGTGCAATCCCGAAGTCGGCAGGCGGCATCCTGTCCTATTTCACGCGCCACAAAACGCTTGCGAACCTGTTGCTGGTCTTGCTTGTGCTGGCGGGGCTAAGTGCCGCGCCCAACATGCGGGCGCAGTTCTTTCCCGATGTGATTCTTGATAATGTGGGTGTCACCACCGTTTGGGAAGGCGCAGGCGCCGAAGACGTAGACGAGGCGATCAGCCAGGTGCTTGAGACAGCATTGCTGGCGGTTGAAGGGGTTGAAAGCTCGGACAGCACCTCCCGCGAGGGACGCAGCCTGATCGGGTTGGAGTTTGAGCCGAATTGGGACATGGCCCGCGCCGCAGCCGATGTGCAGACGGCAGTTGATGCGATCACGACCCTTCCCGAAGAGGCCGAGGACCCCACGGTGCGGCGCGGCGCATGGCGCGACCGTGTCACGGATGTTGTGATTACCGGCAAAGTCGGGCCGGAGCAGTTGGCGCGGTTTGCCGATGAATTCGTCACCCGCCTGTTCGCGGCGGGCGTGACCCGCACCACCATTCGCGGTATCGCTTCTCCACAGACATTGGTTGAGGTGCCCTCGGCCAAGCTCATTGCTTATGACGTGACCATGGCGCAGATCGCGGCGGCGATTGCGGCAGAGGTAGATGCCGATCCGGCGGGTGATGTGGACGGGGCAAATGCCCGCGTGCGCACCGGCACGGCCAAACGCACGCCCGAGCAGATCGCCGGGATTACGCTGCGGTCCAACCCTGACGGGTCCAAGCTGTTAATCGGCGATGTGGCGATTGTGCGGGCGCAGACTGTGGACCGCGACATGGGCTTTTTTGTCGGTGACGATCCTGCGATGACGGTGCGGGTGGATCGGTCGGACCGTGGCGACGCGATTGGTATTCAGGAAGACGTGGAGAAGGTCGCCGCCGAGCTGCAAGCCAGCCTGCCGTCCAGCGTCACGGTCGAGCTGATCCGCACGCGGGCCGCAGCGATCTCGGGACGGCTTGATCTTTTGGTGGATAACGGGCTGATGGGGCTGGGCCTTGTTGTCGCGCTGTTGTTTCTGTTTCTGAATGCGCGCACGGCCTTCTGGGTTGCGGCGGGGATACCTGTGGCGATGGGGGCGGCGATTGCGCTGATGTATGCGGGCGGGTTGACGATCAACATGATCTCGCTGTTTGGGTTGATCATCACGCTGGGTATTGTTGTGGATGACGCGATTGTGGTGGGCGAACACGCCGACCACCGCTACCGCCTTGGCGGGATGAGCGCGGCAGAGGCCGCCGAGGGTGCCGCGCAGCGCATGGCGATGCCCGTGTTTGCCGCCACGCTGACCACGCTGATCGCCTTTTTCGGGCTGGTCGCTGTGGGCGGGCGGTTTGGCGACCTGATCCGCGATATTCCGTTTACCGTTATCGCCGTGTTGCTGGCGTCACTGGTTGAGTGTTTCCTGATCCTGCCGCACCACATGAAATCGGCGCTGGAGGGGGCGCAGAACCGCGCCAGATTCTCGGTCGGAAAGCTGGTTGTGGGGGGCATTGTTTCTGCGCTGGTTGTCAGCGCGTTGCTTTGTGCGGTGATCTTTGCGGGCACTTACGCGGTATTGCGCCTCGGCGGGGCCGAGACAGAGTTTTCCTACGAGGGGTATCTGGCCTTTGCAGGCGCGGTGCCATTTGTGATTGCGGCGTTGTTGATCGGTGTCATGGCGGCGCGGCGCGGCGCTTTGCGGCGTGCGGTAACGCTGATGGGGACGCACGGGATTGATACGCCGTCCTACGTTATCAACGACGGCTTTGTCTGGGTCCGCGAGAGGCTGTTCCGCCCCTTCATGGCGGGTGTGATCGCGGCACGCTATGTCGTATTGGCGGGCGTCTTGGCGGTGCTGGCCAGTCAGGTTGCGGTGTTCATCCGTGGTGATGTGCAATGGCGGTTCTTTAACGCGCCCGAGCGTGGATCGGTCACGGGTAATTTCATCATGGCCGAAGGTGCCACCCGCAGCGATACCCTTGCCATGATGCGCGAGATGCAGCGCGCCACGGACGCTGTGGCAAAACGGCTGGAGGGGGAGCACGGGACCAATCCGCTGGATTACGTGATGGCGCAAGTCGGCGGCAACGGCGGGCGCGGTCTGTCTGCGGCGGATGGCAAGGACGGTGATCTGCTGGGCGGTATCTCGATCGAGCTGATCGACGCCGATCTGCGCCCCTATTCCAGCTTTGCCTTTGTCGCACAGCTGCAAGACGAGGTAATCAACCACCCGCTGGTTGAGACGGTGAGCTTTCGCGGCTGGCGGTCCGGCCCCGGTGGCGATGCACTGGATGTGCAGTTCTACGGGGCGGGGACGCAAACGCTCAAAGATGCGTCCGAGGCCTTGCAACGTGCCTTGTTGCAATACCCCGAAGTCAGCGCGGTCGAGGATAATCTGGCTTATGACAAGGAAGAGCTGATCCTTGATCTGACGCCGCAGGGCTTGGCGCTGGGGTTCACGATTGACCAGCTAGGCCGCGTGCTGCGCAACCGTCTTGGCGGGATCGAGGCGGCGAGTTACCCCGACGGGCCGCGCTCGGCCACGATACGGGTTGAGCTGCCCGAGGGCGAGCTGACGGCGGATTTTCTGGACCGCACGCAGCTGCGCACGGCGGCGGGGGATTACGTGGCGCTGGGCGATATCGTCAGCGTGCAGCAGCGCACAGGCTTTAGCACGGTGCGGCGGGAAAACGGGATCAGGTTGATCTCGGTCACAGGCGATATCTCCGAAGACGACCCCGCCCGCGCCGCCGAGATCGGCAAGGCACTGGCCGAAGATATCCTGCCGCGCATCGCGTCCGAGCAGCAGGTCGAGTACCGTCTGGCAGGGCTGAGCGAGCAGGAAGACCAGTTTCTCAACGATGCGATGACGGGGCTGATCCTGTGTCTGGCGGGAATCTTTCTGGTGCTGGCTTGGGTCTTTGGCAGCTGGACGCGGCCTTTGGTCGTGATGGCGATCATTCCTTTCGGGTTGGTGGGCACGATCTATGGGCATAACGTGTGGGATGTGCCGTTGAGCATGTTTACGGTTGTGGGCCTGTTGGGGATGACGGGGATTATCATCAACGATTCTATCGTCTTGGTCACAACGATCGACGAATACGCGGCAGAGCGGGGGCTGATCCCGTCGATCATCGACGGCGCGGCGGATCGGCTGCGGCCTGTGATGCTGACCACGCTGACGACCGTTCTGGGCATGGCGCCTTTGTTGTTCGAGCGCAGCCAGCAGGCGCAATTCTTGAAACCCACCATTATTACGCTGGTCTACGGGCTGGGGTTCGGGATGTTGCTGGTGCTTTTGGTGGTGCCCGCGTTGGTCGCGGCGCAACACGACGTGGCGCGCCAGATTGCCGCTATGCGGCGCGGGTTGCGTGCGCCTGCGCGGGGGCTGCAACTGGGGCTGGTGGCGCTTTGGGCGCTCATCCTTGCGTGGGGGGCTGTGACGTTGGGATATGCGGCGTGGCATGGGGCATTGCCTGCCGCGATCACGGACGTTGTGCCGCAGGTGTCGGAGATGCCTGTTATGTCGGCAGCGTTCTTGTTGTTTGCGTTTGGCGCTGGGGTGGCAGCACTATCGGGGTATTTGGCGGGAGCTGTTGCCTTTGCAGTCCGCAGATCGGCGCGCGGCTGACTTGGCCCTTGCGCGGGGGGCAGCCCCCTTGACCCTGTTAGGATCAATTCCCCCGTAGGATTTAGGGCGAGAAAACATAGGGGTTTGGCGCTAGCCTGGCGTGCAGCCGCGCAGGTCGACCGTATGGTTGCTGCCCACGACCGTAAAGCGCATCTCTGACCGGTTGAGCGCAAGTGCGCCGGGTGTTGTCGGGACCATTTCGGCCTGTGCTGTCAAGGTGTTACCGCTTCGGCGGCTTGAGGCTTCGGACATCCAGACATCGCTGCGGCCTGCTTCGATCACGACGTGTTCGGATGCGCCTGTCGATGGCAAGGTGAGGGTGGCGGTGATGGACAGCCCGTCTGTTGTGGGGGTCAGGGCGCAGGTGGTTGTTGCGGCGCCTGCCTCACCTGCGGTGTAGGGGCGTTCGGCCAGGGCGGCAGCGATGGCGGGGGTGGGGGTTGTGCTTTGGGGGTCAACGGTGCCTTTGAGTGTGAGCCGTTGGGGCACGCAGATGTCTTTGCACACGCCGATGTCCATTTGCAGGTTGATCTTTACGGGCCGGTTCGGGCGTTTTGCATCTATCATCAGGGGCAGCGTGACCTCGTTCGCGTAACCGACCGAGCGCATACCGCTTTGCACGAATACTTTTGGGGCGGGCCAGCGGATGGAGACGTCTTGCAGATTGCGCGAGCCGCTCCAGTCGAACTGTGGTGGGATGCCGGCATCGCCGGGCACGCGCCAATATGTTTTCCACCCCTTTTCTAGCGTAAGCCGGATTGCGCTGACTTTGGTGCCATCGGCCTGCTGCCACCCCGAAAGTAGCTCGGCCGTGACTGGCGCGGTGAACGGATCGCCAGCGTGGGCGGTTGTCGCAGCGGCAAACATCGCTGTCGCGCAGAGGATGTGTTTTATCATGGGCCTTATGTGGCCTGCCGTTCGGGTTTTGCCAAGTCACAAGTCAGTCAGCCATGTTTCGCTGATCGGGCTTGCAGGTCTGTGCGGCCAAGGCCAGAGTATGTGTCTAGTCGGAAGGAGGGCGCTGTGATGGATCTGACGGGGCAGCTTTTGATTGCGATGCCTGGCATGGGAGATCCGCGCTTTGACCGTTCTGTTGTGCTGATCTGCACCTATTCGGACGAGGGGGCGATGGGCATCATTTTGAACAAGCCTGTGCCGGATATGCGCCTGCGCGAGGTGTTGGACCGTATGGATATGGACGCCGCAGGCGGGCCGCTGGATGCGCCTGTGCATATCGGCGGGCCTGTCCAGACAGAGCGCGGCTTTGTCCTGCATACCGACAAGACGCGATTGCCCGATAAAACCATGCTGATCCCCGGTGGCTATGTCATGAGCGTGACGCAAGATGTGTTGCACGATATCGGGGCGGCGCGGGGCCCTGATCCGTTTCTCTTTGCGCTGGGTTATTCCGGATGGGGGCCCGCGCAGTTGGATGGGGAGATTGCGGCTAATGGCTGGCTGACCGCGCCGGCAAGCCATGATTTGGTTTTTGGCACGCAGGCCGCGCAGCTGTGGGAGGCGGCGCTGCGCAGTATCGGGATTGATCCGGTTAGCCTGTCGGGGGCGGCTGGTCGCGCGTAGCGGCGGCGCGGGCAAGTCTGTCGTTTATGGCTGCGCCAAGCCCGTGATGCGGAATCGGGGCGACAGCAATAGGCTGGCCCGTCGCGTCGAGCTTGTGCAGATGATCGAAAAGATTTGCTGCCGCCTTGGCCAAATCGCTGGTGGGTGAAAGGTTGAGTGTGCCGTCAATAGGGCCAAAGCCCAGCAAAACCTCGTCCTCCTGCGCTTGGGCCGCATTCAGACGGACGCTGCTGCGCGGGGCATAGTGTGATGACAGCTGACCTGGCGCTGTGATTTCGTTGCTGTCGGGCGTTTGGAGGGGGCGGCCAAGGGCTGCCTCGACGGCTTCGGACGGCACGCCGCCTGCACGCAGGAGGACAGGCGCGTCATTTTGCCAACCAACGATGGTGCTTTCAACGCCGACAGTGCAGGGCCCGCCGTCGAGGACCGCTGCAATTTTGCCGCTGAGCCCTGCCATGACGTGATCCGCCGTTGTCGGGCTAATCCGTCCCGATGGGTTGGCGGAGGGGGCAGCCACCGGCGCGTCAAATGCCCGCAGCAAGGCGCCTGCCGCAACTCCTGCTGGCACGCGCAAGCCTACGGTTTGCAGGCCCGCAGTGACCAGAGACGACAGGCCGTGACCGTCGCGCAAAGGCAGCACCAGCGTCAGCGGGCCGGGCCAGAAGGCATCTGCCAAAATCTGTGCATCGGCGCTCCACCAGACCAGATTTTGTGCAGTCGCCGCATCTGCCAGATGCACGATAAGCGGGTTGAAAGCGGGTCTGCCCTTTGCTGCATAGATCGCAGCCACCGCTGTGCCGTTGCGGGCATCTGCGCCCAATCCATAGACCGTTTCGGTCGGGAAGGCGACGGTTTGGCCTGCGTCCAAAAAGGCAGCAGCCCGGGCAATGCCTGCGTCTGTGGCTTGCAGGTGTCGGGTGGACTGTGTCATGGCCTGCTCCTGTAGATATTGCAATGACGCCGCGTTCTGGTTGCGCAAACGTAAGGTCGTCTGCACCATTGAAAGGGTGGCTATGCGTGGCCAGACCCATATGTATGAGAGGCTCTTATGACGTATCGTGCGCCGGTTGAAGACTACAATTTCCTGTTCGAGCATGTTGTGGCGTTGGATAAGGTGCGCGGAACGGACCGCTTTGCCGAGGCGACGCAGGACGTGACCGCCGCGATCCTGACCGAGGCGGGCAAGCTGTGCGAAGAGGTCTTGGCCCCGCTGCAACGCAATGGTGATCTGTATCCCGCGCATCTGGAGAACGGCGTTGTGCGGTGCTCGGACGGGTTTGCGGAGGGCTACCGTGCAATCGCCGAAGGCGGCTGGGTCGGCATGTCGGCGGACCCCGAGTATGGCGGAATGGGCCTGCCCATGGCGCTGACCGCCGCAGTGAGCGAGATGATGAGCGGCGCGTGTTTGTCACTGCAACTGGCTCCGATGTTGACCCAAGGCCAGATCGAGGCGCTTGAGCATCACGCGAGTGACGCGCTCAAAGAGATTTACCTGCCCAAGCTGGCAAGCGGTGAATGGACCGGCACGATGAACCTGACAGAGCCGCAGGCGGGCTCGGACGTGGGCGCGCTCACGACCAAGGCGGTGGACAATGGCGACGGCACTTATGCGGTGACAGGGCAGAAGATTTACATCTCGTGGGGGGATCATGATCTGGGCGGGAACGTCTGCCATCTGGTGCTGGCGCGGCTGCCCGATGCGCCAGCGGGCGTAAAGGGGATCAGCCTGTTCCTGGTGCCCAAGCTGCTGCCCGATGCGGATGGCAATGCGGGCAAGCGCAACGGTGTCAGCGTTGTCAGTCTTGAGCATAAGATGGGGCTGCACGGCTCTCCTACCTGTGTGATGCAATATGACGGGGCCACAGGCTGGCTGGTCGGTAAAGAGCAACGCGGCATGGATGCGATGTTCACGATGATGAACAATGCGCGGCTGTGTGTGGGCAAGCAGGGGATCGGCGTGGCCGAAGCGGCGTACCAGCACGCGCTGGCTTATGCGCAGGATCGCAAACAGGGCAAGACAAGCGCGCCAGCGGTCAAGGATAGCATCCTTGGCCATGCGGATGTGCGCCGGATGCTGACCACAATGAAAGCCGATATTTTCGCCGCCCGCGCCATCGCGGCCAGCAATGCGGTGGCGATTGATATGGCCAACGCCACAGGCACGCAGGCGTGGATTGCGCGGGCTGCGCTGCTGACGCCGATTACCAAAGCCTTTGGCACCGATACGGGTATCGCTGTGGCCGACATGGGCCTTCAGGTGCATGGCGGTATGGGTTTTGTCGAGGAAACAGGCGCCGCGCAATTCTGCCGCGATGTCCGCGTGACGGCGATCTATGAAGGCACCAACGGCATTCAGGCGATGGACCTTGTGGCCCGCAAGATGATGGACGGCGGCGAGGCCGCGATGGCTCTGCTCGACGAGATCGAAGAGGATGTGGAGGCCGCCCGCGCTGTCTTCCCCCGTCTGGCCGCCGATGTCTGGAACGCGTCCGAGAGCATGCGCGAGGCGACCGAATGGCTGGTGGCGCAGAACGACCTACAGGAACGCTTTGCCGGTGCGGTGCCTTACCTGCACGCCTTTGCGCGGGTGCTGGGTGCACATCTGCATCTGATGGCGGCCTTGGCCGACCGTGGCGGTGCGCGTGAGAAACTGGCGCGTTTCTACATCCAGCGGATGCTGCCCGAACACACGGCGATGCTGGCCCATGCGCAGGCAGGGGCTGAAGACCTCTATGCGCTGACAGCCGAAGAACTTGCACAATAAAGGCGACTAGATAATGGCCGATACTCCCCCCCAAGGCTTGCGTTACCCGTGGGATACCCCGCCTAGCGGATCGGAAGCGATCGAGGTCGCCCCCGGTGTGCTGTGGCTGCGTTTGCCGCTGCCGATGAAGCTGGACCACGTCAACGTCTACGCGCTGGACGAGGGCGACAGCTGGACCATCATCGACACGGGCTTTGCGTCGAAAAAGACCAAAGCGATCTGGACCGAGATCATGGCAGGCCCCCTGGGCGGTAAACCTGTCAGCCGCGTTGTCGTAACCCACCACCACCCCGACCACATCGGCCTCGCCGGTTGGTTCCAATCCGAACACGGGGCCGAGCTGGCGACGACCCGCACCGCATGGCTGACGGCGCGGATGCTGACGCTGGATGTGCAGGAAACCCCGCCCGAGGAAAGCCTTGCCTTCTACCGCACGGCAGGCATGACGCCCGAGATTTACGCCAAACGTGCCGCCGACCGCCCGTTCAACTTTGCCGACATCGTGGCCCCGCTGCCGCTGGGCTTCAGGCGGCTGAAACAGGACGACACGATCGCAATGGGCGGGCGCACTTGGGACATCCACATGGGCAACGGCCACGCGCCCGAACACGCCACCTTCTGGAGCCGTGACGACAATCTGGTGATTTCAGGCGATCAGATCCTCTCGTCGATCAGCCCGAATGTTGGCGTCTACCCGACCGAGCCTATGGCCGACCCTATTGGCGAATGGCTGGAGGCCTGCGAACGTCTCGCGCCTCTGGCGCGGGCCGATCATCTGGTGCTGGGCGGTCACAAGCTGCCCTTTACGGGTCTGCCCAAACGGATGGAACAGCTGATCGAGAATCACCACAGCGCGCTGAAACGGCTTGCCGCTTATATCGACACGCCCAAATCCGCAGGCGAGGTTTTCTCACCCCTGTTCAAAAGAGCGATAGGTGAGGGGGAATATGGCCTCGCACTGGTTGAAGCCTTCGCGCATTTGAGCCACCTTCACCAAACAGGGCTGGCCACGCGCACATTGCGCGAGGACGGCGCGTGGCTGTATCAAAGTAAAGGGTAGCACATGGGCGATCAGATCAAGACAACGGCAGAAGCCGCCGAGGCAGGCGCGCTGCCGCGTGCGCATGAGGTTCACACAGACCCCGACGCACCCAACGCCAAAGATCAGGCCGTGCCGAAACGCGTCAGCGACAAACCCGTCGCGCAGAAAACGCCCGCGCAATGGGCCTATGAACGCACGGTGCTTTACCTCAAGAAATTCGAGGAAGGTCTGGACGAGGACCACGAGGTTGCCATGGGCTTTGCGGGCACGGATGCAGGTGTGCTCAAGATCGAAGGAATGGGCTATTTCGACCCTGACATCGTGACGTTTTACGGCGCCGACCCTACGGGAGCCAAAATGCAACTGGTCCAGCACGTCAGCCAACTCAGCGTGGTGCTGCGCGCCCTGCCAAAGCCGCGCGAGGCCAGCGCGCCCAACCGCATCGGTTTCAAGTTGATCGAGGACCTAGAGCAGGGCGACGCATAACTGCGGCATCTTAGGTAGATTTCCCGAATCCAGCGTGACACAACGCGCAAAATACCGTAACTGCTGCGCGATACGTAGCCAAACAGACAAAAGGGGCATCCCATGGCAGAACATGAGCATGGCAGCATGGACACCAAAGTCCACGAAAAGACATTTAACGGGTTTGTTACTTTCGTCACGCGTGCGACTATCGTAATCATCGGTATCCTTTTGTTTATGGCGGTTTTCGCCCGCTAGTCAGGCGTTATCGGTATGATCAAACCTCTTCTTGCACTGTCGCTGGCCGCTGCCGTTCTTGCCGGCTGCTCCGAGAAGGGGAAAGAATCGCCCGCCGCCGAGATCGAGCAGGCGATTTACCAAAACAGCGGACCGCCGCGTCTGACGTTGATCACCATGATCAACAACCGCTCGGGCGCGGGGGCACATTCGGCGCTGTTGGTGGAAAGCACGCAATCGGTTTTGTTCGACCCCGCAGGCTCGTTCGAGCATGAGGACCTGCCCGAACGCGGTGATGTCCTGTACGGCATGACGCCTGCGTGGATCGAGCGATATATCTCGGCCCATGCGCGGATGGAGTTCCACGTGGTGCGCCAGGAGATTGCGGTGACACCTGCCCAAGCGGCCCGTGCGCTGCAACTGGTACAGGCCAATGGTCCGGTGCCAAGCGCGTTCTGCGCGAATGCGACATCGGGATTGTTGCGGCAAATTCCGGGCTTTCAGGGGATCAAGCAGGGGTTTTACCCGCTTAAACTGATGGCCCAGATCGAAGCGTTGCCAAATGTGAAAACCACCAAACATTTTGAAGATGACGCGGGCAATGTGCGCGACGGCGTCGCCAATCTATCCCAGTAGATACAGCAACCCATAGAGCGTTCCCGCCCCGCTAAAGATCGCCATCAACACATTCTTTGTGAACAATCCGACGGTCAGCGTGACCGCTGCTGCCGCAACGCGGGGCAAATCAAACGCGCCGTCTGTGGCCGCGGGCCATATCACCTGGGGGGCCACAAGTGCGGGCAGGATCGCCACCGCAGTATAGCGCAAGTGCCGCAACAGCCAGTCGGGCATGGCGCGGTTGCCGACCAACCCCGTGAACATAAACCGCATACCAAAACTGCCCAAGCCCAGCACGATGATGACGGTCCACAGTGTGCCTGTCTCAATCATGTCGGTCTCCCCCGCCGTTCAAGCCAAAGCTCTGTCTGCGCGCCTGCCATCATGCCCGCGATACCTGCGATGATCAGCCCCAGCGAGTAGGGCACACCAGCCGCCGCAATGGCGACGACAACGGCAACCAAAGCGGCCACCACGTGCGCCGCGGTGCGGAACATGGGCGCGATCATGGCCAAAAAGGTGATGGGAATCGCAAAATCCAGCGCCCAACTGTCTGGCACCTGTGCGCCCAATACGGCACCCACCAACGTAAACAGATACCACAGCGGCACGATCGGCGTGACCGCACCCAGAAAATAACTGACCCTCTCGGGCACCGTCATCTGCGGCTCTGCCTCGAACTTCGACACGCCCACCACATAGGATTGGTCGACGGTCATATAGGCGCAAAGCGCCCGCTGCCACAGCGGGGCGGCGCCGATGTAGGGGGTCAGCGAGGCCGAATACATCGCCATCCGCAGGTTCACCGCCAACGCCGAGATCAGCACAACAACCGTCGGCGCATTTTCCTGCATCAGTTGCAGCGCGGTGAATTGCGCGGCTCCTGCGATCACCACAACCGAAAACGCGAGAGTTTCAAACACGCTCAGCCCTGCTTCGGTTGCAAGCACGCCGAACAGGGTGGAAAACGGGATGATGACCAAAATGAACGGGCTACTGTCGATGACCCCTTGGCGGTATGCTGATTTGCGGCTGGTAGAGGTCATGCGTTGCCCTTAGATTACATAACATGCGTAGCGTGTTGCTGTGGGGGGTGCAATTGGCTGAACTTGATGATTTGTCCGACTATCTGATTGCGCCTGATCCGGCCGCACACAGGCTGACGCGTGCGGTGACAGGCACGGACCATACGGGCGCCGTGCAGCAGATCAATGTGGTCGAAGAGCGGCCGCTGACGATCTATCTGAACAGTCAGGAAATCGTGACCGCGATGACCATCGGCGATTATCCTGATTATCTGGCGCTGGGCTTTCTGCGCAATCAGGGCATGCTGGGCGCGGAGGATCAGATCACAGGCGTCGATTATGACGAAGAGCTTGAGGTTGTTGTTGTCCGCACGGCAACCGAGACGGATTTCGAGGACAAGATGCGCCGCAAGACCCGCACCAGCGGCTGCGCGGTTGGCACCGTCTTTGGCGATATGATGGAGGGGCTGGAGGGCGTTACACTGCCGCAAACGCCTGTGCGTACCTCATGGCTTTATGCGCTGTCGGCCAGGATCAACCGCACGCCAAGCCTGTATTTGCAAGCGGGCGCGATCCATGGCACGGTGCTGTGCTGCGCCGATAGGCCGTTGGTGTATATGGAGGATGTGGGCCGCCACAATGCCGTCGATAAAATCGCGGGCTGGATGTTGGCCGAAGGTGTCGATGCCTCTGACAAAATTCTTTATACCACTGGCAGGCTGACCTCTGAAATGGTGATCAAAACGGCGATGATGGGGATTCCTGTGCTGGCCTCGCGCTCCGGTTTTACGGCCTGGGGGGTAGAGATTGCGCAGCAGCTTGGCCTCACGCTGATCGGGCGGATGAAAGGGCGGCGGTTCATGTGCCTCGCGGGCGAGGACCGTTTGCTGCGCGATGCAGACCCCGCCAGCGTCGCGGATGAGCCGAAACGAAGCGGCAGAAAGGCAGCCCCATGACCACGCAAAGCTGGAAGTTGACTGTGCGTGCCAATGCCGCAGAAACATTCGAGGCGATGACCCTTGCAGGTAGTGTTATGATGCAGGGCAAAGGGCGCGTGTTGCAGATTGTGCATGCTGTCTTTGTCGGGCTCTTTGCGCCGTTGGGGGCCACGATGTTTGTCTGGGTTATGGTTCAGATGTTTGGCGGCCCAAAGTTGGGTGCGCTGCCCGTGGCGGCCCTTCCCCTGACGCTGATAGCGTTTGGCTTCATGTCTATGTGGTTGCTGAAGCGGGTCTATTTCGTCGTGGCGGAATGGACGGTTGCATCAAAATTCGGTCGGATGCAGCAGGTCACAATCGACGCGCAGGGCATCGTGCAGGAGAGTGGCCATAGCCGTTGGCACAGCGGCTGGGCCGATGTGGCGGCGGTGCGCAAGGGCAAGAAGACCATCGCGCTCTCGATTTCCGGCGTGGCCATTGCCCTGCCGCTCGCCGCCTTTCCCGATCCGCCCGAAGCCGCGCGCGCCTTGGCCGCGATGCAAAGCTGGCAAGAGGCGGCGCAATGACGTCATCTCAGATGCGCTATCTTGTGCCTGATGCGGCATTGCCTGCCGGCACCGCAGCTGACGCCTTCCGCGTCGACCTAAATACATGGATCGAGGCCACACGATGAAGCAACCCTTGGGCGTTATTCTTGCAGGCGGGCAGGCCACGCGCATGGGCGGTGGCGACAAGGGCTTGCGGCTGTTGGGCGGTCAAACCCTGCTGGCGCGGGTCGAGGCGCGGCTGGCGCCCCAGGTGGCGGATGTCGCGCTCAATGCCAACGGCGATCCTGCACGGTTCGCTGCGATGGGGATGCCCGTGATCGCCGACAGTCTGGAGGGGTTCAACGGCCCGCTTGCGGGCGTTTTGGCCGGCCTTGATTGGGCAGCTGCACAAGGGGCCGAGACGATCGTGACGGTTGCCGCTGACACGCCGTTCTTTCCCTGCGATCTGGTGCCGCAGCTTCTGCTTGCGTCCGAGGGGATGGCCCATCCGCTGGTCCTTGCCGCCACGCCCGATGCCAAGCGGGGGCGCGCACGGCATCCGACCTTTGGCCTGTGGCCCGTGGCTTTGCGCGACGATTTGCGTGACGCGCTGAACGGCGGTCTGCGCAAGGTCGTGCTGTGGAGCGATCAGCATCAGGGCCGCGAGGCGATGTTCCCTGATGAGACTGCCTTTTTCAACGTGAACACCCCCGATGATCTGGCCCATGCGGAGACGATGTTATGAATATCTACGGTGTCACGGGCTGGAAGAACGCTGGCAAAACCGGCCTGATGGAACGGTTGGTGACCGAGATCACGGGCCGCGGTATGACCGTTTCAACAGTGAAGCACGCGCATCATAGTTTTGACGTCGATCACCCCGGCAAGGACAGCTTTCGCCACCGCGAGGCTGGGGCCAGTCAGGTGCTGCTGGCCTCGCGCAATCGCATCGCCCTGATGCACGAATTGCGCGACGCGCCAGAGCCGCCTTTGGCCGATCTGCTTGCGCAACTGGCCCCTGTCGATCTGGTGCTGGTCGAAGGCTATAAGCGCGACAGCCACGCAAAGATCGAGGCGCACCGCAGCATTACGGGCAACCCGCTTATTGCACCCGATGATCCCACCATTCGGGCTGTTGCCTCGGATACGGCGCTTGCGCTGGACCGCCCTGTTTTTGATCTGGATGACACAACGGCCATCGCAGATTTCATCTTGCGGGACTTGGGGATGTGAGCGGCTTTGACACGATCCTTGTGGCCGATTGGTCCGCGGGCAAACGCGCAGGACCAACCCCGCGCAAGGATGCCATTTGGATCGGGATCACCCGCGATAGTGTCTCGCACGACCCCGTCTATTGCCGCAGCCGCCAAGAGGCCGAGGCGCAGATCGCGCAAATCATCGCGGAAGAGGTCGCCGCAGGCCGCCGGGTGCTCTGCGGCTTTGATTTCCCCTTTGGCTATCCCATAGGGTTCGCCCGCCATGTGACGGGGGCGGATGATCCCTTTGCTCTGTGGGACTGGTTCGAGAGGCAGATCACCGACGCCCCTGACGGCACCAACAACCGCTATGACGTGGCCGAGACGTTGAACGCGATGTTCGAGGGCGCAGGCCCGTTCTGGGGCAAGCCACATGCTGAAAAATGGCCGGATGTTCCTTACCGCAAAGCGGGTATCGTCTATGACCTATGCGCGGAAAAGCGGGTGTGCGATGCACGGGCCAAAGCGTCCTCATCGTGTTTTCAGCTGGCTTTTCCGCCCACGGTCGGAGGGCAGATGATGGTGGGCCTGCCCATGCTCAACCGCTTGCGGCGGATGCAGGGCGTGGCCGTTTGGCCGTTCCAGCCATGGGAGGACGCGCCCGTGGTGCTGGCCGAAGTCTGGCCGGGCGTGATTGAGGGGGCCGTTCGGTCGCAGCTGGCGCAGGAGGGTGCGGATGCGATCCGCGACAGCGTGCAGGTGCGGCTGCTGGCCGATGCGTTGGCGCGGCTGCCCGCGCCCGAGCTTGCCGCGCATATGGCCGATCTCGCGCCCGAAGCGAGCGAGGAAGCGTGGATTTTGGGGGCCGGCCTGACGGACCGTTTGGAGGCACTGGTGCAGCCTGCGCCGACCTTGCGAAACGACTGTTTTGCGCTTCCTCAAGGTGTGCATTGGACACCCGTGGACGAGGCGTTGGACCTTTTGCGGGCGCGACTAGCCTGTGTGACGCGGCACGAAACAGTGCCGTTGGCCGATGCAAAAGGCCGCATTGCGGCCTGCGATTTGGGTGCGGTGCGCGCCAATCCGCCGTTGCCCAATACGGCTGTGGATGGCTACGGGTTTGCTGGTGGGCGGGCGGATGGACGGCACCGTCTGCCTTTGGTCGTGGGGCGTGCGGCGGCGGGGGATGCGCCAACCGTTGTCCCGACGGGGCACGCGATACGCGTGCTGACGGGGGCGGCGCTGCCGCAGGGCGTGGATACCGTGATCTTGCAAGAGGACGTCACGGTTGCAGACGGCCACGTCATCTTTCAAGGCGCAATGAAACAGGGCGCAAACACCCGCAAATCGGGCGAAGACGTAGAGGCGGGCGACCCCGTTCTGCACCGAGGGCGCGTGATCACGGCGGCTGATCTGGCGCTGTTGGCCGCGACGGGAGTGGCCGAGGTTGTGGTGCATACCCCCCTGCGCGTCGGCGTGCTGTCGACGGGGGATGAATTGGTCGAGGCAGGCGCATATGCGGCTGAAGGCCAGATATATGACGCCAACCGCCCTATGTTGCTGGCGCTGATTGCTGCGATGGGGCACCGGCCCGTTGATCTGGGCCGCGCCCCTGATGACCGCGCTGCGTTGCGCGGGTGTCTGGACGGCGCGGTGGGGCAGGTGGATGCCGTGTTGACCAGCGGTGGTGCGTCTGCGGGCGACGAAGACCATGTCTCGGCGCTGCTGCGGGAGGCAGGGGCCATGGCGCTTTGGCGCATCGCAATCAAACCGGGCCGCCCGCTCGCGCTGGGCATGTGGAGCGGGGTGCCGGTGTTTGGCCTGCCGGGCAATCCGGTGGCCGCGATGGTGTGCAGCCTGATCTTTGCCCGCCCTGCTTTGGCGCAGTTGGCAGGTGCGCAATGGCAAAGCCCCCAAGGTTTCATGGTGCCCGCAGCATTCACAAAAACCAAAAAGGCAGGTCGCCGTGAATACCTGCGCGCGCGCATGCGCGAGGGCCGTGTAGAGGTCTTTTCCTCCGAAGGATCGGGGCGTATTTCGGGGCTAAGCTGGGCAGAAGGTCTGGTCGAGCTAGATGACAAAGCGCAAGAGGTGAAAGAGGGCGATCCGGTCCGTTATATCCCTTTTGCCAGTTTTGGCGTTTAGGAGACGAGATATGTGGAAGACATCCATCGCACTGATGTGTCTGGCGGGCGCGGCCCAGGCCGCGGATTGCACGGGCGCGTCCTTGCGGTTTGTAGAAAGTGCACCGCGCGACCGTTTTGAATTGCAGATCGGCACGCAGCCGTTGCGGGCCGTGACGGTTGATTTGCGCGGCTCTGCGGGGCGGTTGATCTTTGACACCGAAGACGGCGGCACGGGCGTCGAGGTGTTCCAACCCCTGCGTGATGAAGGTGGCACGCAGGCAAGCGATGTGGCCGACGGGGCAGAGGTGATCAAGGTCGCGCTGCGCGAAACAGCTGCGGGCGGGCGGGCCGCGTTCTCGATTGATGTGGACGACAGGATGACGTCATCCGATTTGGGGCAAATCCGCGTGACAGGGGGCGAGATGGCAGGCGCCACCGCGATCTTCGAGACGGCGGATGGCACGCAGATCAAGGCGGTGTTTGACGACCGCAACCGTGCGCAGGTCTGTTCCTGACGGGTTAGTCGAAAGTTCCCGCAACGCGCCCCAGCAACATAAAGGCGCGTGCGCTGCGGGTGTCTGCCATGGCGGATACTTCGGCGTCGCTGGCGACTTTTTCAAACTCTGAAAACAGCTTGTCAAAGCGGCGCAAAAAGTGGTGTGCGGCGTCGCGGAAGATCGGGTCTTGCTTCATGCGCCCTGCCGTCAGCGCAAGAGACGAGCGGTCGCGGATACCGCCCAATGCGGCTACAGCGCGGCCACGGGACCCTTGGCCGAACATGCGCCAGATTTCGGGGCGGGCGCGGTCTGGGCGTAAATCATCCATATAGATGCCGTCCTGGCTGAGCAGGGTCAAAATGTCCTGCGCGGCCTGTATCAGTTGCGATGCGTTTCGGTCCTGCATGGCGCGGCGGAGCGCGGCAAAGCCTTCCTCGTCCTCGGCGGTTTCGGGGAAATTCAGCGCACGGATCAGATCATCCCCCTCAACGGGCGGGGCCATATCGGTGGTCTGGGTGCCCAGCTCAAGCGCGGGTTGATCTTGTGAGGGGGCTTCGGCAACGGGGGCGGCAACGGCGCGGGGCGGGTCTTCGCGGCGGGTCGAGAAGGTGGCAAGCGCGGTTTCAGTCTTGCGCGTGGCTGCTGCGATCTCGTCCAGTTTGCGGCTGACCGATGGGCCTGCGCCGCCTTGTTGCTGCGCGATATAGGCCTGACGGATGGCATCAATCGCGGCCTGCAAACGCTGGCTTTCTTCGCGCATGACACGGCTTGCCCGCGCCGCTGTGGCCGCGACCCAGATCATGGCGACAGGCATAAAGATCGCCAGCATCGTCATCAGAAAGCGCAATCCGCCCTGACCTTCGGGGGTCGGGGCCTGTGGCAGGAAGACGAAAAAGATCAAACAGCCCAGCAACCACAGGACAGACATGACCACGGCTGTGATCTCGATCCCTGTTATGCCTTCGGACCGCGCCTTGTCATAGATACCAAGGGGGGTGGGGCGGCTGGCCGCGGGCTTGCCGCTGCTTTTGCGTGCCGCCGCAGGGGCGCGAACGGGGGGCTGTTCGGGGGCAGAGGCTGCAGAGGGGGCGTCAGACATGATCCGCACTCCGCTTACGCATAGACGATCTTGAGAACCTCATAGGATTTCCCACCCCCCGGTGTGCGCACTTCGACACTATCCCCTTCGTCCTTGCCGATCAGTGCACGGGCGATGGGCGACTTGATGTTGAGCAGGCCTTTCTCGATGTTGGCCTCGTATTCTCCAACAATCTGATAGGTCTTTTCCTCATCGGTATCTTCATCCACCAACGTCACGCGCGCGCCGAATTTGATGGTGCCGGACAGCTTGGCGGGGTCGATCACCTCGGCCAGTGAAATAGCACCTTCCAGCTCTTTCACGCGGCCTTCGATGAAGGACTGCTTTTCCTTGGCCGAATGGTATTCGGCGTTTTCGGACAGATCGCCGTGCTCACGCGCTTCGGCGATGGCCGTGATGATGGCGGGGCGCTCAACGGTTTTGAGGTGCTTAAGCTCGGTCTCGAGGGCGATGTGGCCCTCGCGGGTCATTGGAATTTTTTCCATGGCGTATCATGTCCGTCATACTAAGGCGCGCCCCGATGGAATTTCGGAGCGCGTGTTGGTGTTGCCTGTTACCTGACCCAAGTTATGCGTCAAATGCAAGCGGATAAGGCGCGGGCGCTGGCGTGGTTTCGCCTAGTGGCAGCGGGGTGTGATATAGTTGGCGAGCTCGTATTCGGTGTCGTCATGGTTCTGGATATAGCGCCGCCTTGCCAGCGGGTGTGCGAGCCAAACAGGCTTTGCATCCAGCTGGCCGCCGCGCCCACTGCCTGAGCCTTGATGCGTGTGCGCTGAACAACCCTGCCGATGCGGCGGCAGCCAAGGGGGAGGGGTCCGCTATGTGATGGGCGACATGCGCTGTTAGCGCTCACTGCGGAAGTGTCAGGCAGAAAATGATAAATCTGCACGGAAATTGACCCCTTCGGGCCGTTTTTACGCCTCGTCGTGATTGCAAAGATGCAGGCCAGCCGCTACCTCGGTCCAAACCGTTTTTACGCAAAGGGAGCGCCCACATGGCCGAGATGACACGCGAAGCGATGGAATATGACGTTGTAATCGTGGGGGCGGGTCCTGCGGGCCTGTCGGCTGCGATCCGGCTCAAACAGCTGGACGCCGATTGCAACATTGTTGTGCTTGAGAAGGGCTCGGAAGTGGGCGCGCATATCCTGTCGGGCGCTGTGCTGGACCCGTGTGGCCTTGATGCGCTGATTCCTGACTGGAAAGACAAAGGCGCGCCGCTGAACGTGCCGGTGATCGAGGATAACTTTTACGCATTGGGCGAGCAGGGCGAAGTACGCATCCCCAACTTCCCCATGCCCCCGCTGATGAACAACCACGGCAACTACATCGTCTCCATGGGCAACGTCTGCCGCTGGATGGCAGAACAGGCCGAGGAAATGGGCGTGGAGATTTTCCCCGGCATGGCGTGCTCGGAACTCGTCTATGGCGAGAACGGCGAAGTCAAAGGTGTTGTCGCGGGCGAGATGGGCTTGGGTGCCGATGGCAAGCCCGGCCCCTCATACGAGCCGGGCATGGAGTTGCATGGCAAATACGTGTTCCTGTCCGAGGGCGTGCGCGGCAGCCTGTCCAAGCAGGTGATCGCGAAATACGATCTGGCCAAAGGCAAAGAGCCGCAGAAATATGGCCTTGGCATGAAAGAAATCTGGGAGATTGATCCCGCCAAGCACAAAGAAGGTTCCGTCACGCATACGATGGGCTGGCCATTGGGCAGCAAAGCGGGCGGCGGTTCGTTCATCTACCACCTTGAAAACAATCAGGTCTATGTGGGTTTTGTCGTCCATCTTGGCTATAAAAACCCGCATGTCTTCCCCTATATGGAATTCCAGCAGTTCAAGCATCACCCGATGGTGGCCGAACTGCTGAAAGGCGGCAAACGTGTCGCTTACGGTGCGCGTGCGATCACCGAAGGCGGCTACCAGTCCATGCCCAAGATGGTGGCCCCCGGCGTGGCGCTGCTGGGCTGTTCTGTCGGCATGGTCAACGTGCCGCGCATCAAGGGCAACCACAACGCGATGCTTTCGGGCAAAGCGGCGGCCGAAGCGGCACATGCTGCGATGGCGGCGGGCCGTTCAGGCGATGAGCTGCCTGACTATGAGGCAGAGGTCCGTGACGGCGAGATCGGCAAAGACCTCTACAAAGTGCGCAACGTCAAGCCGCTGTGGTCGAAATTCGGCCTCGTTGCCTCGCTGGCCGTTGGTGGCTTTGACATGTGGTGCAACACGCTGTTCGGCGGCTCGCTTTTGGGTACCATGGGGCACGGCAAATCCGACGCCGACGCGACCGAGGAAGCCTCCAAGCATGAAGAGATCAAATACCCCAAGCCGGACGGCACGCTCAGCTTTGACCGCCTGACCAATGTGGCGTTCTCGTTTACCAACCACGAAGAAAGCCAGCCCGCGCACCTGACGTTGAAAGACGAGACTGTGCCTGTGGAAGTGAACCTTGCAAAATACGCGGGCCCCTCGGCACGCTATTGCCCTGCGGGTGTGTATGAGTTCGTCGAGAAAGACGGCAAGGACGCCTTTGTCATCAACTTTCAGAACTGTGTGCATTGTAAAACATGTGACATCAAAGACCCCAGCCAGAACATCGTCTGGACCACGCCTCAGGGCGGGGACGGTCCGAACTATCCTAACATGTGATACGCATCTTAATGCGATAGGAACTGCCGCTCCCTATGACGGGGGCGGCAGTTTGCGTTTGTAGGGGGCGGTTCACGCTGGCGTGTGATTGTGCGGGTGCCATTGCGTGGCCGCGCAAACATGCTAGCCTGTGATAAAAGAAAAGAGGCATGAGCAGATGCAGAAATTTATGAAAACAGCCAGCGCGGTGGCCTTGGTGTTGGCCTTGGCCGCTCCTGCGGGCGCGCAGTCGCTGGCGGGGTCCTATCTGGCGGGGCGCAGCGCGGCGGTGAACAATGACTTCAAGGCAGCGGCTGAATACTACAGCGCGGCCATGGCGCGGGATGCGGGCAACGTCGAGCTGATGGACGACGCGGTGCTGGCCTATCTGGCGCTGGGTCGGATTGACCGCGCATTGCCGCTTGGCCGTGCGATCATCGCCTCGGGCCAACGCTCGCAGGGGGCGCGGATGGTGTTGACCGCCGGTATGATCGACGACGGCGAATATGCCGCATTGGCGCAGCGCGAAATCCAGACCGAAGGCATCAGCCCGTGGGTCGACGGGTTGGTCAAGGCGTGGTCGCTGATCGGTGCAGATGATGTTGACGGGGCGATGGCGCAATTCGACGCCATCTCGACCGAGGCGGGGATGACGGGCGTTGTCTCCTACCACAAGGCCTTGGCGCTGGGCACATTGGGCCGCTACGCCGAGGCAAACGCCTTGTTTGAAGGCGACGGGCCCGGTGCCGCTGCCCGTACGCGGCGCGGTGTGATTGCGCGGGCCGAGATTTTGTCGCAACTGGATCGCAACGCAGACGCCGTCAAGCTGATTGCCGATACGTTCAACGGTGCCACAGATCCCGAACTGGACAGCCTGATCCAACGGCTCGACGCGGGCGAGACGCTGCCCTTTACCCACGCCCCCACCGCCCGTGCGGGACTGGGTGAGGTTTTCTATACCTTCGCGGCCCTTTTGCGTGCCGAACAGGCCAGCGATTATTACACGTTGCTCTACGCCCGCATCGCCCGCCACCTGCGCCCCGAGCATGTGGATGCGCTGTTGCTGACGGCAGATTTGTTGGAAAGCCTTGGTCAGAATGAACTGGCGATTGATGAATACCGCAAGATTGACGCGAATGACCCCGCCTATCACGTGGCCGAGCTGGGCCGTGCCGCGGCGCTGCGTCGGTTGGACAAGGCCGACCAAGCGATCGAAGTGCTGGAGCAATTGGCCAAAAGCCACGGTGATCTGGCGGTTGTGCACTCGACCCTTGGTGATGTGCTGCGCGCCCAAGACGAAGAACAGGCCGCGATCGAGGCTTATACCCGTGCGCTGGACCTCACTGCCGAGGGCGACAACCGTGCGTGGTTCTTGCACTTCTCGCGGGGCATCGCCCATTCGCGTGATGGGGATACCGTAAAGGCCGAAGAGGACTTTCGCGCCGCCCTTGCGATCAACCCTGACCAGCCGCAGGTTCTGAATTACCTTGGCTATTCACTGGTGGAGGAACAGCGCAAGCTGGACGAGGCGCTGGATATGATCGAACGCGCTGTCGCGGCCAGCCCCGACAGTGGCTATATCGTGGACAGTCTGGGTTGGGTCTATTTCCGCCTTGGCCGCTACCCCGAGGCGGTCGTGCAGATGGAACGCGCCGTTGAGCTGGAGGCCGTGGACCCCGTGGTCAACGACCACTTGGGCGATGTCTATTGGGCCGTGGGCCGCAAGCGCGAGGCGCAGTTCCAGTGGAAGCGTGCCCTGTCGTTTATCCAGTTCAGCACCTCGGACACCGAGGCCGACCCCGACCGCATCCGCCGCAAGCTGGAGGTCGGGCTGGACGAAGTGCTGGCAGAGGAAGGCGCCGAGCCGTTGACGCTGGCCAATGACGACTGAGGCGTTTGCGCCCGCAAAGATAAACCTCACACTGCATGTGACGGGCCAGCGGGCTGACGGGTATCACTTGTTGGACAGTCTGGTGGTTTTTGCGGATGTGGGGGACCGGCTGCGGTTCGATCCGGCGGGTGATTTGCGTCTGACGGTGGACGGGCCATTTGCGGACGGTGTGCCAGCGGACAATCGCAATCTGGTCTGGAAGGCGGCGGAGCTTGCGGGCTGGACGGGGCATATCCATCTGACAAAGAACCTGCCCCATGGCGGCGGGATCGGCGGCGGCTCGTCCGATGCGGCGGCGGTGCTGCGCGTGCTGAACTATGGGGCGGACGCCTTGTCATTGGGCGCGGATGTGCCCGTTTGCCTGCAGCCCCGCGCCGCACGGATGCAAGGGATCGGGGGCGATGTGACGCCCCTGCACGATGATCTGACGTTCTTTGCCGTGCTTGTGAACCCCGCTTTGCATGTCCCGACACCTGCGGTCTTCAAAACCCTGAAGGAAAAGGAAAACCCCGCGATGGCGGCGTTTCCTGCGGAGGGGGTGGCACTGAGCGCATGGATGGATTGGTTGAAGGCGCAACGCAATGATCTGGAGGCGCCCGCCATTGCGGCCGCCCCACAGATCGCCGATGTCCTTACGGCTCTGCGCGGGACACCTGATGTAATGCTTGCGCGCATGTCAGGCTCTGGCTCGACCTGTTTCGGGCTTTATCCAACGGCGCAGACGGCGCGTGCGGCAGCGGCCGCACTGGCCGCCGAGTATCCGCAGTGGTGGTGCGTGGAAACGGTGCTTAGTTAATCCGCGCCACGACGTAGTCGGCCATATCGGTCAGCATGTCCTTGATCTCATGCGCGGGCAGGGCGTCCAATGCCGCTTTTGCCTTTGCCGCCCACGCCAGCGCGTCTTTGCGCGTGGTGGCAAGCGTGCCGTGCTTGTTCAGCAGCGCCAGCGCGTGATCCAGATCACCGTCTTCTTGCTGGCCCTTCTCGATCGTACGGACCCAGAAGGCGCGCTCGTCCGCGTCGGCCAGTGCAATGGCTTTAATCACGGGCAGGGTCAACTTACGCTCGCGGAAATCATCGCCGATGTTCTTACCCGTGGCAGAGGCATCGCCCTGGTAATCCAGCAGGTCATCCACGATCTGAAAGGCGATCCCCAAAGCATCGCCATAGTCAAAGAGTGCCTGAACCTGACTTTGTGGCGCGTCTGCAATCAGACCGCCGACCTCGGTCGCCGCTGAGAACAGCGCCGCCGTCTTGCCGCGCACGATTTGCAAATATGTGCTCTCGTCCGTGGCCAGATTGCGGGCGGCGGTGAGTTGCAGCACTTCACCCTCCGCAATGGTCGCGGCCGCGTTGGACAGGATGCGCATGACGGGCATCGATCCCGGCTCGGTCATCAACTGGAAGCTGCGGGCAAACAGATAGTCGCCCACCAGCACGGACGATTGGTTGTCCCAGAGCAGGTTCGCCGTCGGCCGCCCGCGCCGCTGTTCGCTTTCATCCACGACATCGTCGTGCAGCAGCGTGGCGGTGTGAATGAACTCCACCGTGGCGGCCAGATGGATGTGGTAGGGGCCGCCGTAGCCACACATGGCCGCCGCCGCCAGTGTCAGCATCGGGCGCACGCGCTTGCCGCCTGCGCCAACCAGATGGGCGGTGACTTCGGGAATGCGCGGCGCGTGTTCCGAGGCCATACGCTCGGTGATCAGCGCGCTCACGGCCTCCATCTCTGTTGCCAAGGCGGTGGCCAGTCGTTCGTGTGGTTTCCGGCTCATCTGGTCGCTCATTTTACCGCATCCTAGCGCTCGACATTGGGGCGTGCCCCAGATTACATCACTGTCATGAAAGAACTACTGCGCAGCACCGATCCTACGATCATCGCCTTTGCCACAGCCCTGTTGCAGGGCGAGGATATAGACTGCTTCTCGCTCGACGACAATATGAGCATCCTTGAAGGCGGCATCGGGATTTTCCCGCGCAGATTGATGGTGCGCGAGGATGATCACACAGCCGCCCTGCGCGTGATCACCGACAACGAGATTCCGTTGGGCAAGTGAGCGACGACGACCTCAGCCATGACGCGTTTCTGGGCGGCCTGTTGCATCTGTGGCAGCCCCGCACGGGATACCGCGCAGGCGTCGATCCCGTGCTGCTCAGCGCCACTATACCAGCGGTTTCGGGGCAATCGGTGCTGGAGCTGGGCTGTGGTGTGGGGGCGGCAATCCTGTGCCTTGGGGCGCGTGTATCGGGGTTGCAGCTGACAGGCGTCGAGCGTGAACAGATCTATGCGCGGCTTGCCGAACGCAATGGCGCGGACAGTTTGGAGGTGGTCGAGGCGGACATCGCAGCCCTTCCATTGACGTTACGTCAGCGTCAATTTGACCACGTTCTTGTGAACCCGCCCTACTGGCGACGCAGTGCTTCGGTCGCGGCGGACAACCGCGTGCGCGAGGCCGCCCTGGGCGAGGCGACTCCGCTGGCGTTGTGGATCACCACGGCGGCCAAACGGTTACGCCCGCGTGGCCAGCTGCATGTGATCCACCGCGCCGAGCGGTTGCCCGATCTGTTGGCAGCACTTCCCCACGATATGGGCAGCATCGAGGTCCTGCCCATCGCAGCCCGCACAGGCCGCGCGGCAGAGCGTGTGATTTTGCGAACGATCAAATCGGGACGGGCGGATTTTCGCCTGCATGCGCCGCTGATTCTGCATCGCGGCGACAGCCATGCGGACGGGGACCAGTATACGCCACAGGTCCGTGCGGCCTTGCGTGCTGGGGCGATGCTGGAATTTTAAGCGGCGTTAAGGCGTTGTTCACACCTTCTGGGCCTATGCTGCGGGGCGGCGTGACTTTGGAGGGAAGTCATGCTTGACTGAAGATGCACTTTAACAACTGGAGGAAGTATGTCCCTAAACGCACATCTTGAAACGTTGAAAAAGAAGCACCGCGACATGAGCGAGGCGATTGAGGTTGCCCAACGTGCCCCGGGCGTAGACGGTTTGGAACTGTCCAATATGAAAAAGCAAAAAATGCGGTTGAAGGAAGAAATCACCCGTCTATCGAGTTAGCGGTTTTCTGAAAAGCTGGCGCGCGCTGCGATCAGCGCGCCGCCAGTGATTAACAACGCGGCCCAAAGCAGGGTCATGCTGGGCGCTGAGATGCCCACAGCCACCAAGACAAGCGTAGACAAAAGCGGCGCGGCATAGGAGCTGGTTCCAAGAAGCTGAATGTCCCCGCGCTTGCACCCGATGTCCCAAACATAGAACGCAAAGCCGACTGGCCCAAGGCCCAGTGCCGCGATGCTGGCCCAGCCCACCATGGTTGCGGGCAGGACGGTGTCCTCGAACATCAGGTGTAGTGGAAACGACAGTAGGCTGGTCCCGATGCAAAACACTGCCACGCTGGCCGTGGGCGCATCCCCCACCAGCCGTGACAACACCGAATACCCCGCCCAAGTGAAGGCTGCCAGCAAAGCCAGCAAGTAGCCCGATAGGGATGCTGTGTTCAGGCCCGTGCCTCCGCCGCCGATAATCAGCGCCGCACCGGCAAAGCCAAGGATTGCGCCGATCACATGGCCCGCACGCAGCTTTTCGGAGGGGAGCAGCCCCGAGAATACGACAATCAGCAAAGGCCAAAGATAGGCGATCAGCCCCGCTTCGGCAGCGGGGGCAAGGCGGAGGGCCGAGAAATACATCAAATGGTAGGCAAATAGACCCAGCGTGCCGAAGAGGTAGACGCGCAGCGGCACCTGCCGCATCTGGGCCGCACTGCCTGTGACCGCCGCCCAAACCAGCCCGACCACACCGCCGATCCCGAAGGCCAATGTATTGAGCAGCAACGGCGGTGTCGGGGCAGAGCCTACGGTAAACAGCGCCAGCAGCGCCCAAAGAAGAACTGCTACAAATCCGGTGGCTGTGGCTTTGGTACGGGTCATCAAGAGGCGCCTTCAATGATGGTGAGGTTGGCGGTGATATGCGCGGTTTTCTCGATCTCCGCTAGTATCCAGTCGCGGAACATTGCGATTTGGGGGCGTGTCTCCATCCCCTTCAGGCACAAAAAGCTGAACCGCGCCCCCGTGTTGAGGGCGGTCGGAAAAGGCGCGACCAGCCGCCCCTCGTCCAGATCCTTGACCACCAAGGCGCGGCGGCCCAGCACCATGCCAACACCAGCCAATGCCGCGTCGACGGCATGATCCGCCTGCGAAAACCGTGGGCCGTTGACCGGAGTGAATGGCGTACCCATCGCTTCGAACCACGTCGACCATCCCATCGGCGCGGGCAGGAAGCTGATGGATTCGTCAAAGATCAGCGGGGCGTCTTTGAGGCTCTCTACCGTTGGATATTGCGCGGCAAGTGCGGGCGTCATCACCGGCATGATCCATTCGTCGGCGAGCGGGATTGAATAGAGGTCCGGCGTGGCCTTGTCACTAAACCTGATCGCCACATCGACATTGTCGCGGGCCAGATCCATCCTGTGCAACCCAGCGGCAAAGCGCAGCTCGACCTCGGGGTGTGCTTGGGCAAAGTCATATAGGCGCGGGGCCAGCCATTTGGCAGTAAAGGCGGGGCCTGCGGTCACGGTCAGGGTTTGCGTATCTTGGGTGCGTTGCGCGGCACGCCATGCGGTGGCGAGGGTTTGGAAGCCCTCGGCGGCCCCCGTGGACAGGGCTGCGCCCGCCTCGGTCAGTTCAACAGCGCGGTTCAGGCGACGAAACAGCGGCGCGCCCAGATGTTCCTCAAGGGATTTGATCTGGAATGACAAGGCGGCGGGGGTCACGTTGAGCTCGGCCGCCGCTTGAGCAAAGGACATATGTCGCGCAGCGGCGTCAAAGGCGCGTAGCGCGGTGAGAGGAGGAAGGCGGTTGGACATGCTTCAGTTAAGTACAGCTTAAGTGAAGCATTGGAAAGTCTCGTTTGTACGAATGCTATGCGGGGGCCATATTGGGGTCAGACCAGAGAGATTGATCCGAACCGGATTAGCCACAGGAGAAACGATATGTTTGAAGCCACAACAAACCCCGCCGCCCGCACTGCCATGAACTCTGCCCATGCCGTCCGTGGCCAGATGATGGCCGACTTTTTTGCGTGGTTGCGTCGGGCATAATTTTCCGCTGACTGTGTGCACGCAGTCTTACGGAATAAAACGGGGCCGGTGGTTTGATCCACCGGCCCCGACTTGTTTACGCGGCGCAGTTGTTAGACGAAGAATTGCCCGCCGTTGGCCGTAATGGTCGACCCGTTAATGAAACCTGCGTCGTCGGCCACCAGGAATGATACCGCGCGCGCGATTTCCTCAGGCTCACCCAGACGACCCGTCGGGATTTGCGCGATGATGCTTTCGCGTACTTTTTCCGGCACGGCCATAACCATATCTGTCCCGATATAGCCGGGGCAGATGGCGTTGGCGGTGATGTTGGCGCGTGCGCCTTCTTGGGCCAGCGATTTCACGATGCCCAGATCACCCGCCTTTGTCGCGGCATAGTTCACTTGCGCGAACTGTCCTTTTTGACCGTTGATCGAAGAGATCACGACGATGCGGCCAAATTTGCGCTCGCGCATGCCAGGCCAGACGGGGTGGACGGTGTTGAACACGCCGGTCAGGTTGGTGTCGATGACTTCGTGCCACTGCTGCGGCGTCATTTTGTGGAACGGTGCGTCACGGGTGATGCCCGCATTGGCCACAACCACTTCGATGGGGCCAAGGTCGGCTTCGACCTGTTCGATGCCCGCTTTTGAACTGTCGTAGTCGGCCACGTTCCATTTGTAGGTTTTGATGCCGGTCTCGGCCGTGAAGGCGCTGGCGGCTTCGTCATTGCCTGCATAGGTCGCAGCAACGGTATAGCCCTTTTCCTTGAGTTCTTTGGAAATGGCGGCGCCGATTCCGCGGCTCCCTCCGGTGACAAGTGCGACGCGGGACATGTGATTCTCCTAAAAAATTGGTCGTGAAATCTTATTGCCGTATAAAGGGTGGGCGCGCAACTATATTGCGCGCCCAATTTGATTATGCGCGCTCAAGGCACATGGCAACGCCCATGCCGCCACCGATGCACAGCGTGGCCAGACCTTTTTTCGCGCCGCGACGCTTCATCTCGAACACCAATGTGTTGAGGATCCGCGCACCCGAGGCACCGATGGGGTGGCCGATAGCAATCGCGCCGCCATTGACGTTCACGATGGCAGGGTCCCAGCCCATGTCCTTGTTCACAGCACAGGCTTGGGCGGCGAAAGCTTCGTTTGCTTCAACCAGATCAAGGTCTTCGGCTTTCCAGCCTGCCTTTTCCAGCGCAGCGCGTGAGGCATAGATCGGGCCTGCGCCCATGATGGACGGGTCAAGGCCGACGGTGGCATAAGACGCGATCCGCGCCAGCGGCTCGATCCCGCGCTTTTCGGCGTTTTCAGCGGACATCAGCAAAGCACCCGCAGCACCGTCGTTCAGGCCGGACGCGTTGGCCGCCGTGACAGAGCCGTCTTTGGTGAAGGCGGGGCGCATCTTGGCCATCGCGTCGATGTTTGCGCCGTGGCGGATGTATTCGTCTGCGTCGACGATGGTGTCGCCTTTACGGCCCGGCACAGTGTAGGCAAAGATTTCGTCCTGGAAACGGCCCTCTTTTTGGGCGGATTCGGCCTTGTTCTGCGATGCAACGGCGAATTCATCCTGCGCCTCACGGGTGATCTGCCATTTGTCGGCAACGTTTTCCGCCGTCTGACCCATGTGGTAGCCGTTGAAGGCATCCCACAGGCCGTCTTTGATCATCGTGTCGATCAGCTTCATGTCGCCCATTTTCTGACCCGCACGCAAGGCTTGGGCGTGGGGGGACATGGTCATGTTTTCCTGACCACCTGTGGCAACAATCTCGGCATCGCCAAGCTGGATGTGCTGGGCGCCCAACGCGACCGAGCGCAGACCAGAGCCGCAGACCTGATTGATCGACCATGCGGCAGACGCGATGGGCAGACCCGCGTTCACATGCGCCTGACGGGCGGGGTTCTGGCCCTGACCTGCGGTCAGCACCTGACCCAGAATAGTTTCGGAGACCTCGGCGGCGTCAACGCCCGCGCGGGCCACGATTTCTTTCAGCATGGCAGCACCCAGATCATGGGCGGGGGTGTTGGCGAAGGACCCCCCGAAGCTGCCAACGGCAGTACGGGCGGCGGAGGCGATAACGACATTGGTCATGGAAAGCGGTCCTCTTGTTTGACACAGATCACAGAGGACGAATGTAAATGATGTGCGTAAAAACCAACGCCATCTGCCCCCTGCATTGGCTCATTTCGTATCGCATCTGCTGCGACGCGGCAAGCGCGGGGGTAGAGGGGGCGCGGCGTCGGGTCAGGCCCGACGGGGTCGTTTGGGGGCTTCCATCCAGTCAGGCAAGGTTGTGGGCGCTGCAAAATAATATCCCTGCAGGCAGTCGATCCCGATCTGGGTTGCAAGATGCGCGTCGGCTTCTGTCTCGATGGATTCGGCAACGCTGAGCATGCCGAATTCCAATGCGATGGCGTGCAGCGCACGCACGATGGACTGGTTGTCGGGGTTGCCTGCCATGCCGCGAATGAACTGGCCCGATATCTTGACGATGTCGAAATCGAAGTCTTTGAAATGACGGATCGCCAGTGTGCCCGCGCCGAAATTATCCAAGGCAAAGCAGATGCCCTTGGGCTGCAACCGCGCCATGAAATCCACCACTAATTCAGGAACTTGCATGGTCGAGTTTTCGGTAATCTCAAGGATCAGACGGCTGCCGATCTGCGGAGTTTCGTTCAGAAACCGATTGAGGCAATTCATCCACGGCCGATACCCGATCGACCGCGCAGACATGTTGATAGATAGCCGTAATTCGGGGTGATGGCGCAGTGTGTTCAACCCGTGGCGCAGGGCCAGCACGTCAATCTCGCGGCCTGTGTCGGTGTCTTCGATCCTGCCCATAAATTCGCGGGCAGGGATGACGCGGCCTGTGGGGTCCAGCACGCGGATCAACCCTTCGTGGAACGCGATGTCGCCCGAGGTCAGCCCGTGCATCACCGGTTGAAAGGCCAGCAGGGTCTGGTTGTGGGCGATCGCATCCTGCACCATCTCCATCGTGCTTTTGCTTTGCTGGGTGATGGCAAATTCCAGCGGGCTATGGCCGCCTTCGGGGATGTTGGCCATCCTGCGTTTGTGTAACCCTTGCATGCCGCTGTCCTTTGTCGCTGCCTTTCGGGGGACAGTGCGCCTTGGGCGCTAAAGAGGTGTTAACGGTCAAATTTTGTGCCAAATGTAGCGAAACGGGAGGGGCGATCACATGACACGGTGCGAATGGGCAGGGCCCGAGCAGATATACATCGACTATCACGATACCGAATGGGGCGTGCCGGAGTACGACAGCCGTGCGTTGTGGGAAAAACTGATCCTTGACGGGTTTCAGGCGGGCCTGAGCTGGATCACGATCCTGAAAAAGCGTGACGCGTTTCGCGCGGCCTTTGAAGGGTTCGACCCGCATGTGATTGCCAATTGGGGCGAAGGCGACGTGCAGCGCCTACTGGGCAACGCAGGTATCATCCGCCACCGCGGCAAGATCGAGGCGACAATTACCAACGCGCAAGCGTGGCTGCGGATGGAAGAGCAGGGCGGTTTTGACACGTTCATGTGGAACTATGTCGGCGGTGCGCCCTTGCAAAACCGTTTTGAGCGGCAAGCGGATGTGCCGCCAAAGACAGCGCTCTCCGAGCGTGTGTCAAAAGATCTGAAAAAGGCGGGGTTTAAATTCTGCGGCCCCACGATTGTCTATGCGTGGATGGAGGCCTGTGGATTGGTCAACGATCACTTGGTGGGCTGCCCGCGCCACGCGGACTGTTCCGCGATGCGGCGGTAAGCGTTGCACGGAACGCGCCGCCAAGGCGCGGCTATTATATAGCGCAGAGGCCTGAATGCATCACGGTGCACCAAGTGCGCGGGCGCAGTCCGGTAAGCATTGACCGCCCCGGCGATCGGGCAAAGACTGCACTGAAAAAAAGTGCAGGAGCGCACAGGATGAAACTTTCGATCTTTCCAGTCTTGGTTGTCTTGGCGGGCCTTTCCGCCTGTACGACATCGCAGCCAACGGACCGCGGAGCACAGCTTTATGCCGCCAATTGTGTGGTGTGCCACGGCAGGACGGCCACTGGCGACGGGCCTATGGCGGCAAGCCTGACACCGCGCCCTGCAAACCTGACGCTTCTTGCCCGCAGCAACGGTGGTGTCTTCCCGGCAGACGATGTGATCGCGCAAATCTATGGCTATAGCGGGCGGCACCAATTGGGCGGCATGCCCGATTTTGGTACTGATCTGGCGGGGCCAACGGTGGACTGGACCTCGGCCACGGGGGAGGTGATCGACACGCCAAGATCGTTGATTGATCTGGTGCGCTATCTTGAGGGTATCCAGCAGTAACAAACGTGCGGCAGCGATGGTGCGTATATTTTGGCAAGACGCATTGACTCCGTGCCCCTTATCCCTGTATCGCCGCCCCTGTTGGTGTTGGTGAGCCCCGTGAGGGGGTCTCTGTCGGGGTGAAAACCCAAAGGACAACGCCCTTCACGCTTTTATCATCCCGAAAAGTGGGAACCGGTTTTCGGACAAGATGATGAAGCATAAATTGAAAGAAGGAGAACAGCCGTGACTAAACGCACCGCTGCCAAGCACAAAATTGACCGCCGCATGGGCGAAAACATCTGGGGCCGCGCAAAATCCCCGGTGAACCGTCGTGAATATGGCCCCGGCCAGCACGGTCAGCGCCGCAAGGGCAAGATTTCCGATTTCGGTATCCAGCTGCGCGCCAAGCAAAAGCTTAAAGGTTACTACGGCGACCTGACAGAAAAGCAGTTCCGCCGCATCTACGGCGAAGCCGAGCGTGTAAAAGGCGATACAGGTGAAAACCTGATCGGTCTGCTGGAGCGTCGCCTGGACGCGGTTGTGTACCGCGCCAAGTTCGTGGCAACCGTTTTTGCCGCACGCCAGTTCGTGAACCACCGCCACGTCCGCGTGAACGGCAAACTCGTGAACATCCCCTCCTACCGCGTGAAAGAGGGTGACGTGATCGAAGTACGTGACCGTTCCAAGCAGATGGTAGCACTGGTTGAAGCCACACAGCTGCCTGAGCGTGACGTGCCTGACTACATCGAGGCCGACCATTCAAAAATGACCGCAACATTCGTGCGCACGCCATCCTTGGGCGACGTACCTTATCCAGTGGTGATGGAACCCAACCTTGTGGTGGAATTCTACGCGAAGAACTAATCTTCTCCGCACCGAGTTTGAAAGGGCCGCATCACAGTATGCGGCCCTTTTTCGTTTCGACTTGCCCTATGTGGCGGCACACCGCTGAGGCGGCCGTGCTGCGGCAAGATGGTGGTGGCGCAAACCCCTTCTCGCGGCTAAAACTGGCGTAGAATAGAACTGGACGATGCTTATGACACAGATGATCACACCCCAACCCGGTATCATGGATATCGCGCTTTATCAGGGCGGTGCGTCGCATGTGGAGGGGCATAACAACGTCCTCAAGCTCAGCTCGAACGAGAACCCGTTCGGCCCGTCCCCCGCCGCGATAAAGGCCTATGAGGCCGAGGCGCGGATGCTGCACCGTTATCCCAGCTCGGACCACACCGAATTGCGCGAGGCCATCGGCGATGTCTGGAGCGTGGATCCCGCGCGGGTGATCTGCGGCGCGGGCTCGGACGAGATCATCGCGTTCCTGTGTCAGGCCTACGCGGGCCCCGGCACCGAAGTAATCCATACCGAACACGGCTTTGCCATGTACCGCATTTCGGCGCTGGCGGCAGGCGCCACGCCCGTCGAGGTGCCCGAGCGTGAGCGGGTTACAGACGTTGACGCGATCCTTGCCGCCTGCACCGACAAGACGCGGCTGGTGTTTCTGGCCAACCCCAACAACCCCACCGGCACGATGATCGGGCAGGCGGATGTGGCGCGGCTGGCCGAAGGTATCCCCGCGCAGGCGCTGCTTGTGCTGGACGGTGCCTATGCCGAATATGTCGAGGGCTATGACGGTGGTGCGGCGCTGGTTGAAGCGCGCCAGAATGTCGTGATGACCCGCACGTTTTCAAAGATTTACGGCCTTGGCGGCCTGCGCGTGGGCTGGGGCTATGGCCCGTCGCATGTGATCGACGTCCTCAACCGCGTGCGCGGCCCGTTCAACCTTGGCAATGCAGGGATTGCTGCGGCGACGGCGGCCATGCGTGATGTGGCTTACGTCAATCATTGCCGAACCGAGAACGCCAAATGGCGCACGTGGCTGGCGGATAATCTGGCAGAGCTGGGCGTGCCATCTGACGTCTCGCTCGCCAACTTTATCCTTGCGCGGTTTGCCTCGCAGGAAGAAGCTGTTGCCTGCGATGCCTACCTCAAGACCCAAGGGCTGATCGTGCGCTTGGTGGCGGGCTATAACCTGCCCACTTGCTTGCGGATCACTGTCGGGGACGAGAGTGGATGCAAGCGCATCGTACACGCCATCCGCCAGTTCAAGGAGAGCTGAGCATGGCACAGATTTACGATCGTGTGGCCTTGATCGGGCTTGGCCTGATCGCGTCTTCCATGTTCTGGGCGATGAAACGGGGGGGGCTTGCAGGCGAAGTCACGGGCTTTGCCCGCTCGGCTGAGACGCGCCAGACGGCCCGCGATATTGGCCTGTGTGACGTGGTCTGTGACGACATTCTCGATGCGGTGCGCGATGCCGATTTGGTGGTGCTATGTGTGCCTGTGGGTGTCATGGGCGCAGTCGCCGCGCAGATCGCACCTGCGCTGAAACAGGGCGCCACGGTCACGGATGTGGGATCGGTCAAGCGCGATGTCATCGACAGCGTTGCCCCGCACCTGCCGGAAGGCGTGCATTTTGTCGCTGGTCACCCGTTGGCGGGGACCGAACATTCCGGCCCGACCTCGGGCTTCGCTGAGCTTTTTGACAACCGCTGGTGCCTGCTGGTGCCTGCCGAAGGTTCGGACCCTGCCGCCACGGCGCAATTGCGTCATCTCTGGGAGGGGATGGGATCGAAGGTTGAGGAGATGGACGCCGACCACCACGATCTTGTGTTGGCCGTGACAAGCCATGCGCCCCACCTGATCGCCTATACGATGGTTGGTGTGGCTGATGACCTGCGGCGCGTGACTGACAGTGAGGTCATTCAGTATTCCGCCGCTGGCTTTCGTGACTTCACCCGCATTGCCGCCTCTGACCCCACCATGTGGCGCGATGTTTTCCTGAGCAACAAAGACGCGACGCTGGAAATCCTTGGCCGCTTCACCGAAGAGCTGTTCGCCCTGCAACGCGCCATCCGCCAAGGGGACGGCGACCATTTGCACGCGTATTTCACCCGCACCCGTGCCATTCGGCGCGGCATTATCGAGGCGGGGCAGGATACGGACGCGCCCGACTTTGGCCGCGGCGGCAAGGCATGAAACGGCTTACGCTTTTGCTTTGTGCGGTGGCCACCATCTCCTGTGCGGGTCCTGACGCGTCCAAGCGGCCGGAACTGCGGCCCGGCACGGGCCAGCCCGAGATCACGGCAGACGGCACGATTGACCGCTCGGCGATAGAGAACAGGCAAGGCGGGTTCTTCAAATCCATGCGCCCGCTCTTTCGATCCCCCAAAGCCGCCCGCGAAGCCCGCCAGCAACAGGCGGTCTTGGCGGCGGGGGCTGTGTGTGGCGATACCTCTATTCAGGGCGAGGCGATCGGCGCTGTTCCGGGCCGCATTGCTGGCTGCGGGATCGAGAACGCGGTGCGGATCACTTCCGTGTCGGGGGTGCGGCTAAGCACGAAGTCGACGATGGAATGTGGCACGGCGCGGGCGCTCAAGACGTGGGTGGACGGCAGCGCCAAGCCCGCGCTGTCGCGCAAGGGCGGCGGCCTGCGTGAGATCAAGGTCGCGGCGCATTACGCCTGCCGCCGTCGTAACAACGCCAAAACGGGCAAAATCTCGGAGCATGGCAAAGGCCGCGCCATTGATATTTCGGGCTTTACGCTGGTGGACGGGACGAAGATCACAGTCCTCAAAGGCTGGAACGCAGGGGGGACCCGCAAGGCGCTGCGCAAGATGCATGCCGACGCCTGCGGCCCGTTCGGCACGGTGTTGGGCCCCAAGGCGAACAAGTTCCACCTTGACCACTTTCACTTTGATACGGCGCGCTATCGCTCAGGCACTTATTGCCGTTAACGGATCACGATTCGGGGCGCAGGCCCAAGCGGGAAGAAACCGACGCGCATTTGGCCGTTCTGGAGTGTTACGGGCAGGTCCAGCGTGCCCTGCGCGTCTGACATCGCACCCAGCACGCTTTCGATGGTCGAAGTCCACTGCGCAGGCACATCGGTGCTGTCTGTGATCATGTTGAAAATTCGCTGCCAATTGCGGACTTGCACACGCACATCACCTGTCGGCACACCATTATTGTCGACGTTCAGATTGCCGCTTATCTCAAACCCCAATTGGTCCCATTCGGCGGTGAGCTGATTGATCGTGATGACGCGGGGCTGCGGACGGCTGTTGCGCAAGGCGCTGCGGTCCCACGGTCGGTCAAAGGTGACCACTATATCTGCAAGAATGGGGGCAAAGCTGTCTGCCCACGCATCGGGCACCTGCAACCCTTGGCGGATCAAACTACCTGGCGCGACACCAGTGGCAACGAGGGAGATGGCATAAGTTTCCGGCGCGGTGGTCTGGATCACATCGGTTGCTATTTCTTCAACGCTCAGGACGCGACCTTCAACAGCGTCAAGCGTGACTGCACGCGCCTTGCCGCGCATGGCCTCAAGCGCAAGCGCGGTTCCGGGGTGCAGGTTCAGATCGGCTTGCATCCCGTCCGACATGAGGGTCAGCGGCCCTTGGGCCGCGGTAAAGGTGATCGGTTCGGCAGGCAGGGTCACAGCCACGTCCCCCGGCCAATAGACAGGCGAGGCAATGCTGATGTGCGGTATCTTCAGCGCCGTTTGTGCGGCGGGGTCACTCAGGGTGATGTCGCGCAGCGTGGTGCCGATCCGCAGGGGAAAGCCGCTGCGGGCAGCTTGGGCCACGGTGACGTCCAGCCCGCTGTCACGCTGGCCTTGCCAAAACGCATCCAGCCCTTTTTGCATCGCACCGGTGGCGATCCACCACCAGCCGCCCCACAAAAGCGCGCAGACCAAGAGTATTTTCACCAACCACCGTTTCACGGGCAACGCCCCTCTTTTCATCCGTCCTCAGGTGGGGTTTACCTGCCGCAACACAGGAGAACCAGATGGCTATGTGGGTATTCGGCTACGGCAGCTTGCTTTGGAACCCGGGATTCGACGTCGCGGAGAGCGTGATTGCCACGCTGCCCGACTACGCCCGCTCGTTCTGTATGCGTTCGATCCATCACCGTGGCACGGAGGCCGACCCCGGTCTGGTGCTGGCGCTGGACCAACAGGCAGGGCAGGTCTGCACAGGTATCGCATTGCGCGTGCAACCGGGTTCTGAGGCGCAGACGCTGGCCTATCTGCGCGAGCGGGAGCTGATTTCCTCGGCTTATGTCGAGAAGGAGCTGGCGGTCGCGTTGGAAGATGGACGCACTGTCACAGCGCTGATCTATGTGATCGACGAGGCGCACGAGCAATATTGCGGTGACTTGCCGTTGGAGGAGCAGGCGCAGATCATCGCGCGGGCCGTCGGCGGACGCGGGCCAAATACGGAATATCTGTATAATACCGCCGATCACCTGACCTCGGTCGGGTTGGAAGACGCCGCGTTGAACTGGCTTGCCGCACGTGTGCGCGAGATTACTGCATAAACCCTTTGGTTTGGCGACGTTTCGGGTTAACGTCTAAAGCGATAATAATAAGGTCAGGAGCAGGGGCGCATGGCGCAGCCAGACCGCGAGGCGAAACCGCAGTTTTCACAACCCGTACGGCAGATCACACTGATGTTGCTGGTGCTCGGCTTGTCCGGCTTTGGCGTGTTTGTCGCCTTGCCACGTGTCTTGCCTGTCTTTCAGGCGAACCCTTATCTGAACGGGTTTATCTTCTTTGTTTTTGTGATCGGTGTGGTCGCCTGTTTCTATCAGGTGTTGCAGCTGATCGGCTCGGTCCGCTGGATCGAGAATTTTGCATCCGATAATGATACCCCCGACGGCAAGCCGCCGCAGATGCTGTCGCCCTTGGCCGCTTTGCTGCGCACACGGGGCGCGCGGATGCAGGTAAGCGCGTCTTCCACACGCTCGATCCTTGATAGTGTGTCAACGCGGATCGACGAGGCGCGAGAGATCACGCGCTATATCGTCAATACGCTGATTTTCCTTGGCCTTCTGGGCACGTTCTACGGCCTTGCGACAACGGTGCCCGCCATTGTGGACACCATCCGCAGCCTTGCGCCGCAAGACGGCGAGGGCAGCACAGATGTCTTTAACCGCTTGATGACGGGGCTGGAATCGCAACTTGCGGGGATGGGCGTTGCTTTTGCCTCGTCGCTGTTGGGGTTGGCGGGATCATTGATTGTGGGGCTGTTGGAGCTTTTTGCGGGCCACGGCCAGAACCGGTTTTATCAAGAGCTGGAAGATTGGCTCAGCTCGATCACCCGCGTTGGATTTGCCGCGGGCGGCGATGAAAGCACGCCTGAACAGGCACTGATGGCAGGGATGGTCGATCACATGGCCGAGCAGATGGAGCAGATGCAAGAGATGTTCAGCCGCTCGGAAGCGGGGCGCGCCGAGATGGAGCAGAGCCTTGGCAGTCTGGCCACAGCGATTGAGCGGATGGCCGTGCAATTGGGCGATCAGGGCGGCACTGGGGACGGGCTGGACCGGATCGTTGCGGGGCAGGAACGCATGATCGCAGTGCTGGAGGACCGCGAAGCCGCGCCTGTCGAGACTGGCGGGAATGATGCCGAAAGCCGGATGCGCCTACGCTCGATCGACGTGCAGATGCTGCGCATTCTCGAAGAAATCTCGGCGGGGCGGCAAGAGACGATGGCAGAGCTGCGCCAAGAGCTGTCTTATTTGACCAAGGCGCTGTCATCGCCACGCAGTGCGACAGAGCCGCGCCGTATGCGGGCCACCGGCAAACCCGGCGGCGGGGAGCGCTAGCCGTGGCGCTGTCGCGCAGAACGGGTGCGCGGTTTCAGGCCTCGATCTGGCCCGGGTTTGTAGACGCGATGACGGGCCTTTTGCTGGTGCTGATGTTTGTGCTGACCATTTTTATGGTCGTGCAATTTGTGCTGACAGAGCAAATTTCCGGACAAGAGACAGAGCTGGACGAACTGTCTGGCGAAGTTGCGGCCCTTGCGCAGGCATTGGGGTTGGAGCAGCGGACCAACACGGATTTGCAAGCCCGTGTCGGGGCGTTGCGCTCTTCGCTGGTGGATGCCGAGACGCGGGCGTCGGATCAAGCCGCGCTCATCGCTGCGTTGCAGTCCGAGCGTGACACTCAAGCCGAGGCGCTAAACGCGGCGCAAATGCGGATCACAGGGTTTGAAGCGCAAGTCGCGGCCTTGATTGCTGATCGCGATACGGCGCTGGGCACGATTACCGATCTGGAGGCGCGAGAGGCAGCATTACTAAGCGAGCAGGAGGCGTTGAACCTTGCCCTTGCCGCCAGCCGTGAAGAGGTAGACGCGCAGGCCGAGGCCGCCCGATTGGCGGCAGCGCGGCGGGAGGCGTTGCAAGCGTTGGTCGCTGATCTCCGCGCCCGCAACAGCGATGCGCAGACCGAGATCGCAGGCCTGAGCGCCGAGGTAGCCGCCGCCCAAGAGGCCCTGTCCGAACAGGAAGCGGCGCAACTGGCCGATGCCGCCGCCGCCGAGGCGCTGCGTGCACGTCTGGAGGATGCCGATACCGAATTGACCGCGATGACCCTGTCGCTGGAGGCGCAGCGCAAGCGGGCAGAGGAAACGCTGACCCTTCTGGCGGCGGCCCGTGCCGCGGAGGAAGAGCTGGGTTTGCGCCTGTCCTCGGCCCTTGGGGCTGCCGAAACAACTGAGGGCCAGTTGCAAGCCAGTCTGGCAGACGCCGAGGCCCGCATTGCCGCGCTTGAGGCGCAGTTGAACGAGACGCAAACAGATACCGATGGGCGCCTGACCGACCTGCAATCACGCCTCGCCGCAGCTTTGGCCGCAAAGCTGGCCGCCGAGACGCAGGCAACCGAGACGCAGGACGAGGCCGCACGCCGCGCAGCGTTGTTGGCCCAGTCGCAAGAACTGTTGGCGCAAGAGCAAGCGACCTCGACGGCGGCGCAGCGCCAGACAGAATTGCTCAACCAGCAGGTCGCGGCTTTGCGGACGCAGTTGGGCGATTTACAGGGGTTGCTGGATCAGGCAGTGGAGGCAGACTCAGCACGGGAGGTGGAGCTGCAATCGCTTGGATCACAGCTGAACACCGCGCTGGCGCGGGTCGCCGCGGAGGAGCGGAAACGAGCTGAGCTGGAAGCGGCCGAGCGCAAGCGGCTGGAGGCCGAGACGAAGAACCTTGAGCAATACCGGTCAGAGTTCTTCGGACGGCTGCGCAGCGTGTTGGGCACGCAGGAAGGCGTGCGGATCGAGGGCGACCGCTTTGTCTTCAGCTCAGAAGTTCTTTTCCCGCCCGGTGGCGCGGACCTGTCCCGTGATGGCACGCGCGAGATTGCAAAGGTCGCAAATATCCTGCGCAACGTGGCCGCCGACATCCCCGAAGGAATTGATTGGGTGATCCGCGTGGATGGGCATACCGACAATGTGCCGTTGTCGGGGCAGGGCGAATTTGCGGACAACTGGGAGTTGAGCCAAGCGCGAGCCCTGTCTGTTGTGAAATATATGGCGAATTTTCTGGCCATTCCGCCGGATCGGTTGTCCGCCAACGGGTTCGGTCAATATCAGCCCGTAGACACCGCCAACACAAACGAGGCCCGCGCACGCAACCGCCGGATTGAATTGAAGTTTACCGAGAAATAACGCGCCTTAGGGCAGGGATAGAGTCACGTCCCGCTGGTCGATGACCTGTTTGCCGCGCAGTAACGTTGCAGTGCCGCGATAGGTGCCCGCAGCCCATTGCGTGCCGCGTCGCTTTTTCCCGATGGCGCGGAACGACTGCGCTTGGGCGCGCTTCAGCAGGACATCGCGGGCGATTACCTCGCCTGTCGGGCCATCGAGAGCCAAGCGGATGACATCGCCTTTTTGGGTGCCGAACATGAATGCATAGATGACCAGTGCATCGCTGTCGGGGGCGGGTGTGGGCACAGTATTGGCGCGTATCGCGCTGAATTCAGGGACATTTGCGGCAGTGCCGATGCTGATGATGCCGCCCGCGCGGTAGGAGGGCATGTCGGACCACAGGGTATCTTCTTCAACCACGCCGCAGGTGATTTTGCCGTCAGGTTCAAACGGGTCAACGACTGCGCCATCTTTGCGCACCGACAGATGAAGATGCGGGAATTCGGCGCGGCCTGACATGCCGACCTGACCAACCACATCGCCCGCCTCTATCTTTTGGCCCCGTGTTACCGTGACAGAGCCGCGGCGCAAATGGCAATACTGCGTCTCCCACCCGTCCGCGTGGCGCAGGACAAGGCCGTTGCCACATTCGCGCCCCTCGACGCTGGCGGCGGTTTCAGCCGAGTAGCGCACATCGTCCATCCCATCGCGCAGGCCAGCGACAACACCGTCCGCTGTGGCCAGAACATCAACGCCTTCGGCGATCATATCATCGGTGGGCAGGGCAAAATCCGTCCCCTTATGGCCATCATAGCTGAGGCCAGAACAGGCGAAATCGGACGCATCGCCAGAAGGATCATGGTCAACGTATTGCTGGATGAAGCAAGGGCCATCCAGATCGCAGTCAATTGGGTTGGACAAAGAGAAATCCCCCGCCGTGGCAGGCACAGCGAGGGACAAAAACGCAAGAAGCGTTGTGCGCATTATTCTGCGGTAAGCAACGGTGGCTTGTCGTCGGTGAGGCGCGGGTTATCGGGGCCCTCGATCACCAGATCGAGTTCGCCCTTCTTCACGCCCACTTTAACAACGCCACCTTTGGCCAATTTGCCGAACAGCAACTCTTCGGAGAGCGGCTTTTTGATGTATTCCTGAATGACACGGCCCAACGGACGTGCCCCCATTTTGTCATCATAGCCCTTGTCGCCCAGCCATTCGGCGGCTTTCGCGCTCAGCTCGATCGTGACGTTGCGGTCCATCAATTGCGCCTCAAGCTGCAGCACGAATTTCTCGACCACCTGCATGATGACCTTTTTCGGCAGTGCGCCGAAAGAGATCACCGCATCCAGACGGTTGCGGAATTCTGGCGTAAAAGTCCGCTCGATCGCGGCAGTGTCTTCGCCTGTGCGACGCTCGCGGCCAAAGCCGACAGCTTCTTTTGCTTGATCGGCAGCGCCCGCGTTCGAGGTCATGATCAGCACGACATTGCGGAAATCGACCGTGCGGCCGTTGTGATCGGTCAGCTTGCCGTGGTCCATCACCTGCAACAGGATGTTGTAGACGTCGGGGTGCGCTTTCTCCATCTCGTCGAGGAGCAGGACGCAGTGCGGGTCCTGATCGACGCCGTCGGTCAACATGCCGCCCTGATCAAACCCGACATAGCCGGGAGGGGCGCCGATGAGGCGGGAAACGGCGTGTTTCTCCATATACTCGGACATATCGAAGCGCAGGAGTTTGACACCCAGCGTATCGGCCAGTTGTTTTGCCACCTCGGTTTTACCCACGCCAGTGGGGCCTGCGAACAGGTAGTTGCCGATGGGTTTTTCAGGCTCGCGAAGACCGGCGCGGGCCAGTTTGATGGCCGAGGCCAGCGCATCAATCGCATCATCCTGACCAAACACCACGCGTTTGAGCGAGGCCTCAAGGTCTTTGAGCACAACAACATCGTCTTTGCTGACGTTCTTGGGCGGGATGCGTGCGATTTTGGCGACGACGTTTTCGACCTCTTTGGTGCCGATGGTTTTGCGGCGCTTGGAGGCGGGAACGAGGTGCTGAGCAGCGCCCGCTTCGTCGATGACGTCGATGGCGCTATCGGGCAGCTTGCGGTCGTTGATGTAGCGGTGCGCCAGCTCGACAGAGGTTTTGATCGCATCAGCAGTGTATTTGACGCTGTGATGATCCTCGAAGTAGGACTTGATGCCTTTGAGGATTTTCTGTGCGTCTTCTACCGAAGGCTCGTTCACGTCGATCTTTTGGAAACGACGCGCAAGGGCGCGGTCCTTTTCAAAATGCTGGCGGAACTCTTTATACGTGGTCGAGCCCATGGTGCGCAATTTGCCACCCGCAAGCGCGGGTTTCAGCAGGTTCGACGCATCCATCGCACCACCTGACGTGGCACCCGCACCGATGACGGTGTGGATTTCGTCGATGAACAATACGGCGTCGTCATGCTCTTCCAACTCGGTCACGACGGCTTTCAGGCGTTCTTCGAAATCACCACGGTAGCGGGTGCCAGCCAGCAACGCCCCCATGTCGAGCGAGAAAATGGTCGTCTCGGACAGCACTTCGGGGGTTTCGCCAGCCACGATCTTGCGGGCCAGCCCTTCGGCGATGGCGGTTTTACCCACACCGGGGTCGCCCACCAAAAGCGGGTTGTTCTTGCGGCGGCGGCAGAGCACCTGAATGCAACGCTCAACCTCGGAATCGCGGCCGATCAGCGGGTCCACATCGCCGTCGCGGGATTTCTTGTTCAAATCTACGCAGTATTTATCCAGCGCGGATTCTTTTTTGTCGCCTTCGGTGACGCCTTGCGGCTCTTCCTCGTGCTCTGGTGCGCCAGAGACGGGGCGTGCTTCGCCGAATGCGGGGTCTTTCGCGACGCCGTGGGCGATGAAATTGACCGCGTCATAGCGGGTCATGTCCTGCTCTTGCAGGAAGTAGGCGGCGTTGCTTTCCCGCTCTGCGAAAATGGCGACCAGCACGTTTGCGCCTGTCACTTCCGTGCGGCCCGAAGACTGCACGTGGATCGCGGCACGTTGGATCACGCGCTGGAAAGCAGCCGTTGGAACGGCTTCGGAACCTTCGACATCGGTGACGAGGTTGCTGAGGTCTTCGTCGATGAATTCCACCAACGTGTCGCGCAGTTCGTCCACATCGACCGAGCACGCTTGCATGACTTGCAGGGCGTCAGGCTCGTCCACCAGCGACAGCAACAAATGCTCCAGCGTGGCAAATTCGTGGCGGCGTGCATTCGCAAGCGCAAGGGCTGCGTGAATGGACTGCTCTAGAGTGTTCGAGAATGAAGGCACGTGCGTGCTCCTTTTCGATAGGGGTCGGTCAGGGGCGTGAAGTATGCCAGCGCCTGCGGTCGACCATGGCCTGATAGTATTAGAGTTTGGTTGATCGTGGGCAACCTTCAAGTCCTTTTTGAAATAAAGTTGTCACATTTGGTTTCAAGAGTATGAACAAAACGGTTTTGAGCCAATTTAAAGGCACGCAGATTACAGGCCGCGGGTGGCATAAGTTATTGGAACAGAAATTTATTGCGCCCGCAGTGGTGGTCAGAACCTGTCTTTTCGGCCTCTGATCTCGGCGAATACCTCTGCGTCGGTGGCATCTTGCAGCCCAAGGGTGGCTCGGATCGCGGGGTCCGCGGCGCGTAGAAACGGGTTGGTGGCACGCTCCAGCCCCAGCGTTGAGGGCACGGTAAACGCGTCATTGGCGCGGGCGGTGTCGATGTCGCTGATCCGTTGGAGCAGGTCGGTGTTGTCAGGGTCGACTGTTATGGCAAAGCGTGCATTTGACGCAGTGTATTCGTGACCCGAACAGATGAGTGTTTCATCCGGCCAAGACGCCATTTTCGACAGGCTGTCATGCATCTGCGCAGGCGTGCCTTCAAACAAGCGGCCGCACCCCATGGCCATCAGGCTGTCTGCGGTAAAGGCCATGGCGGCTTGGGGAGCGTAAAACGCAATGTGGCCCAAGGTATGCCCCGAGACATCCAGCACCTCGACCCGTGTGTCGCCCAGCATGAAATGATCCCCCTCGGCTAACGCATGATCCAGCGGGGGTAGGCGGTGGGCATCGGCGGCCCCGCCAAATACGGGCGCGGGGTAGTCGGGCAGCAGCGCGGGCAGCCCGTCAATATGATCGTAGTGGTGATGCGTCAGCCAAATCTGGTTCAGCGTCCACCCGCGTGCGGCAAGCTCGGCCTTGATGGGGCCCGCTTCCGGCACATCAATCAGTGCGATTGCACCGCTGGCCTTCTCACGCAGTAGGAAGGCATAGTTATCCGCCAGACAGGCGATTGTCACAAGGGTATGGGTTTCGGTCTCAATCGTCTGAGAGGGCATGGGCAAGGCTCCTGTGCTGCGCTAGACTGCACAGGATGGCGCAATAAGGGAGCGTGTCAATGCATCTTGATGTGCAGGATTTGCGGAATTTCTATTATCGCAGTGCCTTGGGGCGTGCAGCGCAGAAATCGTTGCGCGACCGTATGCTTGGCCTGTGGCCCGAGGCGCAGGGCCAGACTGTTGTTGGCTTTGGCTTTGCCGCGCCTTTGCTGCGCCCCTACCTCAAGGACGCGCGGCGGGTGATAACCCTGATGCCGGGGCCGCAAGGCGTGATGCCTTGGCCTGCGGGCATGGATAACACCTCCGTTCTGACAGAAGAGACATTGTGGCCGATCGAGACAGGGCATGTGGACAAGCTGGTGCTGCTGCACGGGTTAGAGACCTGCGAGCGGCCTTCGGATCTGTTGGAAGAATGTTGGCGCGTGCTGGGGCCGGGGGGCAAGGCGCTGTTTATTGTGCCGAACCGTGCGGGGCTGTGGGCGCGGCGCGACCGCACGCCGTTTGGCTATGGCAGGCCCTATTCGCCGGGGCAGCTGGATGCGCAATTGCGCAAGCACCAGTTTCTGCCCGAACGCCACGCAGGCGCGCTGTACCAGCTGCCCTCGGCCAAGCGGATGTGGATGAAATCAGGCGGCCTGTTTGAACGTGCTGGGCGTTCTGTGCCCACGATCATGGCAGGCGGCGCGTTTATGGTGGAAGCGACCAAGCTGGTCTATCCGCCCAAAGGCCGCGTTGCGCGCAAACGCAGCCGCGTGCCCTTGGGGGTTTTGGAACCTACGGTAAAGCCTGTCTAGCTGCCTGATTGATTTGCGAAGCGGTTATCACCCGTCAGAAAGCCGAATTCCTCACCACCCTCAGTGGGGAGGCCCATACTGATATCGCTTTCAGCCCTTCGAGCCGCAGCGTGCCCTCGAAGGCGTTGCCATTGGCGTTTGCGATAACGCGCATGGTCACGTCAGTGAAGTTACCTGCGGTGTTTTTACTCGGGCGAAAACGTTTGGACAAAGCCCGTGTCGAGGTCGCGGACAAGCTATGACGGATCGACGAGGAGCATGTCCTGTGCGGGATCGCATTCTGTCACGCGGCCGAACAGTCCGATTGCGGCACTACCATTCGGCCCAGTATCACAGGCCGAAACCTCGATCATATCCGCGCCATCGCCTGTGATATGAACTTCTTCTGCGTCCCCGCCGACCAATACGTTCGATTGCAGCAGATCATCGCCCGCGCCCCCGTCCAGCGTGGCGTCCAGCCCGAAATTGGCATCCGCTGAGCGCAGCGTGTCGTTGCCTTCGTTCCCTTGCAGTACAGCCGGACCAGAGGCGCCGTTGGCGACGAATGATAACAGATCATCGCCAGTCAGTCCTGAAATGGTGCCTCCGTCCGGGCCATCCTCTTGGATGTAGCCCGGGATCGTCAGAACATCATCGCCAGCCGTGCCGATCCTCGAAGGGAGCTAGTTACTTCTCTGTGAGGTTTCGGTGAAGAGATAGGCGGGGGTGTTGATCGGCGCGACAGAGCGGTCAATGAGGGACACCTCAACATCGGCTGCCGACAGGCCCGTCGTCCCCTCAAGGCGCACAACACCAGCAAAGGCGAGGCCGTCGTCATCGTCTGTCAACTCGATCCGCACGTCGGTATACGCGCCGCCGACGTTTTCGGTCAGCGTGATGGATTGCGTCAGCGCATCAACCGCTCCGCCCGGATCATAGGCGCTGACGTCGACGACGATCACATCTTCGCTGGCAGAAAAGTCCGTGATCTGCGCGACGATACCGTAGTCGACCGTGTCACTAATCCCCAACATAGGCGCGATTTCGACCGTATCCTCGCCTGCTCCTGTCGTGAAGGTATCAACCGTTTGCGTGGTTGCGGGAGTAAACAGCTCGGTCACGAGCAGATCATCACCTGCGCCACCGTCGAGCGTGCTTGGGTTGCTGAACTCGATCTCGCTGGCGATGATCGTGTCATTGCCTTCGCCGCCTTGCATCGCCAATGGGCCCGCATCGTCGCGGCCTTCGTGCAGCAACAGATCGTCGCCCGCACCGCCCGAGATCGTCTCGACGTCGACACCTGTGCCACCGGACGAGATATAGTCGTTGCCCGCCGTTGTATTGTCGCCTGCGCTCAGGTTGATGTCGGTAAGGGCAAGGTTGTTGACCCCTTCGAGGCGGATGACGGCCTGCGTTTGGGCAGCGCCTGCGTCAAGCGCGGTATAGGTCGCGATCACATCGGTATAGCTGCCGTCCTCGGCCACGGACAGCGAGAGACCGTTAAAGGCCACACCAGCGGCATCGTCATTGCCCGAGATAATGTTCAAAGTGTCGTCGTTGAGGTTGAAATCGGTGATGCTGCCCACTCGGATTACGCCACTGCTGACGCCCTCTTCGGGAAAGCTCAGATCGACGGTAAAGGTATCATTGCCGCCGCCGCCTTCCAGCGTGTCCTCCATGGTTTGCCCGCTGCGGGGGGTAAGGAGGACGAATGAGCTGAGTTGGTCGTCGCCTGTGCCGCCGCGCAACACCAAAGAGCCGCCGCGGTCCAGGCTGTCAAAGACCTCGATCACATCGTCACCGTCACCGCCAAAAAGCGTGCCACCAAGGCCGCGATCACTGGCTACGCCAGTCAGGGTGTCATCCCCTTGGTTGCCCGAAGCAATCCCGCTGGCAGCCGTGTAGTTGATAACATCGTTGCCCGCGCCGCCGCGCGCATCCGTATCAATGCCGCTTGCGTCGATCTGGTCATCGCCAGCTTCACCGCTCAGGATGCCTCCTGTGTTGTCGATACCTGTGCTGATGGTGTCATTCCCTGTGCCGCCGCGGATTGTGGCCTCGGTGCCGTCGACATCAAAGAAGTCGTTGTCATCGTCGCCCACAGCGGTGTTGCCGATCCCGCCGATGGAAAAGCTGTCGTCGCCGCGGCCGCCGTTCACGTCGTTATCGGTGCCGCGCACCTCAAAGGTATCTGCATCACGGCCGCCTTCGACGATGATGTTGTTGCCTGTCACGATAATCCGGTCTTCGCCTCCGCCCCCAAAGACAGACGCCCCATTGCCCAGCACATCAGCGGTGATGGTGTCGTCGCCTTCAAACCCGAAGATCGGGGCGTCCGACAGTGTGGTGATGACATCTGCGTCAGCGGTGCCTTCGCCCTCGACACCCGGATTGACGGGCGGCTCTGGTACAACAGGCGGCTCTGCTACGACGGGTGGTTCTGGTACGACGGGCGGTTCTGGATCAACCGGCGGTTCCGGCTCAACAGGTTCTGGTGGATCAATCGGATCTTGCGTATCGTCCTCACCGCTATCGAGCGCGGGAATAAAAAGAGCGATGCCCAACAAGGACAATAACAGAAGTGCAGACATGGTAACCCCCCAAAGGCATTGATCGCTCAATCCTTTGTTAACCATACGTAACTGTCAATGATTTCAGCGAGTTTCCCGCGAGAGTTGAGAAAGTGGGCGCTGGTGTGGGCCGGTTTGTTTCGGCAGTCGCAACAAACCGCGCATTCAGTCGTGTTTGTCGCTAAATTGGACGTTGGGTCAGGTCAGCGATGCAACCACCGTTGATATAAGAATCGACTCAATTTAACGTGAATGCGTCACCTGAGTGAAATTTAATCGCTATGCAAAAGGTCGCAGTTGGGCCAAGCCTTTGATTTTTATGTCCCTGCGGGTGAATGGACTTCACTATAGCATGTTGCGGCACGCTAATCTGTCTGCTACATCGCCCCTGATTTAACCGCTTGGAGACTTTTTCCAGGCCGCTCCAAGCCGCTGGTTTTGCCAATAGGGTGAGCCGGTGCAGACGTATGAGAGGATGGACGTGTCCGAACCAGCTTCGATCTCGACCGGTATTGCGCAACGCTATGCAACAGCCGTGTTTGAATTGGCTAAAGAAGCCAAGAAAGTTAAAGCCGTTGAAACGGATTTGACAACCCTGAATGATGCGATGACCAGCAGCGATGATTTCGCCGCCCTCATCCATTCGCCCATCTACACCCGCGAACAGCAAGGCGCTGCTATTACAGCACTCGCCAAGAAGATGAAGCTGTCGCCGATGATGGCCAACACACTTGCACTGATGGCGTCCAAGCGCCGTTTGTTCGTGCTGCCCCAACTGGTGCAGACGCTGCGCGATATTATCGCCGAGGACAAAGGTGAAGTGACTGCAGATGTGACATCCGCAAAAGCACTGACCAAGACGCAGTCCGACAAACTGGCCGCGTCTTTGAAGAAGACAGCCGGTAAAACCGTAACGCTACGCCAGACCGTTGATGAAAGCCTCATCGGCGGTTTGATTGTTAAAGTGGGCTCGAAGATGATCGACACGTCGATCCGCTCCAAGCTCGATTCCCTCCAGAATGTAATGAAAGAGGTCGGATAAATGGGTATCCAAGCGGCAGAAATTTCTGCAATCCTGAAGGACCAGATTAAGAACTTTGGTCAAGAAGCTGAAGTGGCCGAAGTTGGCCGCGTTCTTTCCGTCGGTGACGGTATTGCGCGCGTCTACGGCTTGGACAATGTCCAAGCGGGCGAGATGGTCGAATTCCCCGGTGGTATTCAGGGTATGGCCCTGAACCTCGAAGCGGACAACGTTGGTGTTGTTATCTTCGGTTCCGACCGCGACATTAAAGAGGGCGATACGGTCAAGCGTACGAACTCGATCGTGGACGTGCCAATCGGTGACGAACTGCTGGGCCGCGTTGTTGACGGCTTGGGCAACCCCATTGACGGCAAAGGCCCGATCGGCGCGAAAAAGCGCGGCTTGGCCGAAGTCAAAGCGCCGGGCATCATCCCGCGTAAATCGGTTCACGAGCCTATGGCGACTGGTCTGAAGTCTGTTGACGCGATGATCCCCGTTGGCCGTGGCCAGCGCGAATTGATCATTGGTGACCGCCAGACCGGTAAAACAGCTGTCGCACTCGACGCGATGCTGAACCAAGCGCAGGTTAACAAAGCGGCTGGCGACGACGAGAGCAAGAAAATGTACTGTGTGTACGTTGCGATCGGCCAGAAACGCTCGACTGTTGCGCAGCTTGTTAAAAAGCTCGAAGAAACAGGCGCGATTGAATACTCCATCGTTGTGGCTGCGACCGCGTCCGAGCCTGCACCGATGCAGTTCCTCGCACCATACTCCGCCACAGCCATGGCAGAGCACTTCCGCGACAACGGCCGCCACGCTTTGATCGTTTATGATGATCTTTCCAAGCAAGCGGTATCCTATCGCCAGATGTCCCTGCTGCTGCGTCGTCCGCCCGGGCGTGAAGCCTACCCAGGTGACGTTTTCTATCTCCACTCCCGCCTGCTTGAGCGTTCCGCCAAGCTGGGTGATGATGCAGGCAACGGCTCTCTGACAGCTCTGCCGATCATCGAAACCCAAGGTGGCGACGTTTCCGCGTTTATTCCGACCAACGTGATTTCGATCACCGACGGTCAGATCTTCCTTGAGACCGAATTGTTCTACCAAGGCATCCGCCCTGCTGTGAACACCGGTCTGTCGGTTTCGCGCGTTGGCTCCTCGGCCCAGACAAAGGCGATGTCCTCTGTTGCCGGCCCGGTGAAATTGTCGCTGGCTCAGTACCGTGAAATGGCTGCCTTTGCGCAGTTCGGTTCCGACCTTGACGCCTCCACCCAGCAGCTGCTGGCCCGTGGTGCGCGCCTGACCGAGCTGATGAAACAAGCGCAGTACAACCCGCTGACCAACGCCGAGATCGTTTGCGTGATCTATGCAGGTACAAACGGTTACCTCGACAAAGTCGACGTCAAAGACGTTGGCCGTTTCGAGGCTGCATTGCTCAAGCACCTGCGCAGCAAGAACAATGATCTTCTGGAAGACATCACCAACAACGACCGCAAGGTTAAAGGTGAGTTGGAAGATTCCATCAAGGCGGCTCTCGACGCGTTCGCTGCTGACTTCGCATAAGGGAGAGATAGCCAATGGCAAATCTCAAAGACCTTAAAAACCGGATCGCGAGTGTGAAAAACACCCGTAAGATCACGAAAGCCATGCAAATGGTTGCCGCGGCGAAACTTCGCCGCGCGCAGGAAGCTGCCGAAGCGTCCCGTCCTTATGCGGAACGTTTCAATGCTGTGATGGCGTCGCTTGCGGCGTCGGTAGGTGGATCGGATTCCGCGCCCAAACTCCTTAGCGGGACGGGCAAGGATGACGTGCATCTGCTGCTGGTTATGACGGCTGAAAAAGGTCTGTGCGGCGGGTTCAACTCGAACATCGCCAAAAAGGCCCGCGCCCATGCGCAAGAGCTGATTGCTGCCGGTAAGGAAGTCAAAATCCTCACCGTTGGTAAAAAGGGCCGTGACCAGCTAAAGCGTGATTTGAGCGATCACTTTGTCGGCCACGTCGACCTGACCGAAGTCAAACGCGTCGGCTATGCCGATGCGCAGGGCATCGCCAAGGACGTTCTGGGCCGGTTTGACGAGGGCGAATTCGACGTGTGTACGTTGTTCTTTGCCGAGTTCGTCAATGTGGTCACACAGATCCCGACAGCGTTGCAGATCGTTCCGGCCAAATTCGAAGAGACAGAGGGCAACGCGCCCGAAACTCTGTTCGATTACGAGCCATCCGAGGAAGCGATCCTTGCGGATCTTCTGCCACGTGGTGTGGCAACGGCGATCTTCTCGGCACTGTTGGAAAACGGTGCATCCGAGCAGGGCGCACGCATGTCCGCGATGGACAACGCGACGCGCAACGCAGGCGAGATGATCGATGATCTGACAATCGAGTACAACCGCTCGCGTCAGGCCGTCATCACCAACGAGCTGATCGAAATCATTTCCGGCGCGGAAGCGCTGTAAGATATTGGAGTAATACGACATGGCACAAGCAGTCGGCAAAATCACCCAAGTCATCGGCGCTGTCGTTGACGTACAGTTCGAGGATCACCTGCCGGAGATCCTCAACTCACTGACAACCGAGAATCAGGGCAAGAACCTGATCCTCGAAGTGGCCCAGCACCTGGGCGAAAACACGGTCCGTACCATTGCGATGGATGCGACCGAAGGTCTGGTTCGTGGCCAGAAAGTAACTGACAACGGTCAGCCGATTTCCGTTCCTGTTGGTAACGCCACACTGGGCCGCATCATGAACGTTGTGGGCGAGCCTATCGACGAAAAAGGCCCCGTTGCTGCGGACGAGACACGCTCGATCCACGCAGACGCGCCCGAGTTCGCCGAGCAAGCGACCACATCCGAAGTTCTGGAAACAGGCATCAAAGTGATCGACCTTCTGGCGCCATACGCCAAGGGTGGTAAAATTGGTCTGTTCGGTGGTGCCGGTGTTGGCAAAACCGTTCTGATTATGGAACTGATCAACAACATCGCCAAAGTGCACTCGGGCTTCTCCGTGTTCGCGGGTGTGGGTGAACGTACGCGTGAAGGGAATGACCTTTACCACGAGATGATCGAATCCAACGTTATCGTTCCTGACAACCTTACAGAGTCCAAAGTGGCGCTGGTTTACGGCCAGATGAACGAACCTCCAGGTGCGCGTATGCGTGTTGCCCTGACAGGTCTGACATTGGCCGAGCAGTTCCGCGACCAATCCGGTACAGACGTTCTGTTCTTCGTGGACAACATCTTCCGCTTCACACAGGCCGGTTCCGAAGTGTCCGCTCTGCTGGGTCGTATTCCTTCTGCTGTGGGCTACCAGCCGACACTCGCAACCGACATGGGCGCGATGCAGGAGCGTATTACCTCCACGAAGTCCGGTTCCATTACCTCCGTGCAAGCCGTTTACGTGCCTGCGGATGACCTTACCGACCCTGCACCAGCGACATCCTTTGCGCACCTCGACGCGACAACGGTTCTGGACCGCTCGATCTCGGAAAAAGGCATCTACCCTGCGGTTGATCCACTCGGTTCCACATCGCGTCTTCTCGATCCGCTCGTGATCGGTGAAGAGCACTACAAAGTGGCAACAGACGTTCAGCAGGTTCTGCAGCGTTACAAATCCTTGCAGGATATCATCGCCATTCTGGGCATGGACGAACTCAGCGAAGACGACAAACTGGCCGTGGCCCGTGCGCGTAAGATCGAGCGTTTCTTGTCCCAGCCGTTTGACGTTGCAAAGGTATTTACCGGCGCAGACGGCAAACAGGTGCCACTGGCAGAGACTGTTGAATCGTTCAAAGCGGTTGTCGCAGGCGAGTATGACCACCTGCCAGAGGGTGCGTTTTACATGGTAGGCGGCATCGAAGAAGTGAAGGCGAAAGCCGAGAAAATGGCAGCAGACGCGGCCTAAGGGAGCACTGAGCAATGGCAGACACGATGCAATTCGATCTGGTGTCGCCTGAGCGGCGCCTTGCCTCGGCCCAAGTGGCTTCGGTGCAGATCCCCGGTGCGGATGGCGACATGACGGCAATGCCCGATCATGCGCCAACCATCACCACGCTGCGCCCCGGCATCCTGACGGTGGACGGCCCTGACGGGCAGTCCGAATATGTGGTCACCGGCGGCTTCGCCGAGATCACAGCCACAGGCGTTTCTGTTCTGGCGGAGCGTGCGCTTGCGCGGGCCGACATGACCCAGGAAACCATGGACGAGATCATGGAAGAGGCGAAAAACACCTATACCACGGTGAAAGAAGCCTTTGAAAATGAGCCTGGCCCCGTAGATGACGCGGCCAAGCTGTTGTCGGACATGGTCGCCATGGGCGAGCACATGGGCCTCACAGCCAAAGAGTAATCCGCATTCAACGGATTGTTAAAAGGCCCTGCTGTTTCAGCGGGGCCTTTTGCGTTTCCATAGGCCCTTGATTTGCCATAGATATGTGACAAAGCATGTAAGATCGCTTTGGCAGAGGGACCAAGATGAAAAAACTGCGCAGCTCAATCGTTGGGGTCGACAGCGGGGACGAAATCCTGTTCGAGGATTTTGAGGACGGCGGAGAAATGTGGACGGGGCGTGGCCAACGTGAACGCCGCCGCCGGATCAAGTTTTCAGAGCGTTATTTAAGCGAGCCGACGGTGCAATTGTCTATTTCACTGTGGGACATGGACGCGGGCTCGGTCTTGCGGGCGGATGTGTCTGCCGAAGCGGTGACCGAAAAAGGCTTTGACATGGTGTTTCGCACCTGGGGCGATACCCGTGTCGCACGTGCGCGGATCGCGTGGACGGCGTTTGGTGAGCTGGAAGACGCAGATGCGTGGGATGTCGGCTAAGCTGCCTGTCCGACGATACTCTATGCCATGTAATTGAACGTCGGAATCGGCGTCTGCGGGTCTTTGCGCTTGTCCCGAAACGTCATACTTGTGACGAAGTGTTTGTATAATCTCGGTCCCAGACCCCGCGATAAGGACAAACAGGTGATATATTTTGCGCGCGCATTGTTTCTCTTGGGAACGCTACTGCTGAGCTGTGGGCTCTGCGTATTTGTCGGAAAGATACTGTTTAATACGTATCTGCCTGAAGACCTGAAAGGGTACTGGGTGGAAACCTGTGTGGCGATTATCGTTGGCACTTTGCTTGCATCGATTGCCCGGTTGCTGGGGAACGATCTGGTTGGCCCTAAAAGAGCGATCAAAGAGAAATCACAGAAGGGCTATGAAGCTTTCAGGCGCCAAGACAAAGTCACCAAGGCGCTTCAAGTTGATGATATCTTCTCCAGCTTTCTATATTTGCTCAAGAATATGGACTAGCTGATATGCAAAAAGGTGTCGCAAATTCAGAGTCGGACGAAGCAGCAGCCATTCAGAACCTGTCGGCTGATGATAGATCGGCATTTGAAGAGCTGAAACGCCAGCGCGATCTTCATCAGATCAGCGCGTACAAGTTTGAGGAAAGCAAGCAGGCGCTGTTGGGGGTCCAACCGGCCAAGGAGCGGGTGCTGTCCAACTGGTTTGTTCTGGCCTCAATCGCGGCATTCATTCTGCTTGGTAGCTATATTCTCTACCCGAGAAACACATCTAGTTTCTCCAATGTGGCGGATAACATGGTCACGAACTGGGGAGAAAGGAGTGTTCTCGCGCTTCCTGGCAAAGTCCGCCGCGTTAAGGAAACATCTGACGACGTAGCCGACCAGCTGTTCAAAGAGTGTGAACTGCTGGTCTGCGAAAGCCAGATGTATCCGAATGGGAGAAAGCCTGCGGATTAGGGCTTTGTCTTACTCCGCCGCGTATGTCCCGTCATAGATCGGACCCAGCGTGTCCTGCTCGAACAGGGAGGACACAGACGTGCCGTTCCAGATGTTCAGGATCGCTTGGGCAAAGATGGGGGCGGTGGGCACAACACGGATGTTTTCCGCATTTTTGATGGCGTCTGTGGGTTGGATGCTGTCCGTGATGACCAGAGATTTCATGACCGAATTTGTCACGCGTTCAACCGCAGGGCCGGACATGACGCCGTGGCTGATATAGGCGTGGACTTCTTTGGCACCGTTTTCCAGCAGGACTTCGGCGGCTTTGCACAGGGTGCCTGCGGTGTCGCAGATGTCGTCGATGATCAGGCAGGTTTTGCCAGTCACGTTGCCGATTACTGTCATCTCACTGACTTCGCCCGCTTTTTCACGGCGTTTGTCGACGATGGCCAGCGGCGCGTTCAAGCGTTTAGCCAACTCACGCGCACGCGCCACACCGCCCACGTCGGGCGAGATGATCAACAGATCGTCCATCTGGTCTTTGAATTGGTGTTTGATGTCCAGCGCGAAGACGGGCGAGGCATAAAGGTTATCGACCGGAATGTCGAAGAAGCCCTGAATCTGTGCGGCGTGCAGATCCATTGTCAGGATACGCTCGATCCCCGTGCCGACCATCATGTTGGCGACCAGTTTGGCTGTGATGGGCGTGCGGGCCTTTGTACGGCGGTCCTGGCGGGCGTAGCCAAAGTAGGGCAGCACGGCCGTGACGCGTTGCGCAGACGAGCGGCGCAGCGCGTCCGCCATGATGAGCAGTTCCATCAGGTTGTCATTGGCAGGGTTCGAGGTAGGCTGGATGATGAACATATCCTCGCCGCGCACGTTTTCGAAGACTTCGACAAAAATCTCGCCATCGTTGAAACGCTCTACGCGGGCATCGACAAGGCCGACATTCACGCCACGGTGCAGCGACATCCGCCGGGCGATTGCTTTGGCAAGTGGCATGTTGGCATTGCCGGAAATCAGCTTTGGCTCGGGGGTACTGGGCATGAGGGGGAGGCTCCGTGGCAGCGGTTTAACAGAATCGTTACGTTGTACAGGACCTAACATGCGCATAGGGTCGCGCATAGTATACAGACCCTTTGAGGAGCGCCTTATGACACAGATTGATTATTATTTCGCAACCCTGTCGCCCTATTGCTACCTTGGCGGGACGCGGTTGGAAGAGGTCGCGGCCAAGCATGGGGCGCAGATCAACTACAAGCCGTTTGATTTGATACAGGGCTTCGGGCGCACGGGGGGCACGCCGCCCAAAGACCGCCACCCCAGCCGGATCGCGTACCGCGCACAAGAGCTACCGCGTCAGGCGAAAAAGCTGGGGCTGCCGTTTAACATCAATCCCGCGCATTGGCCGACCAACGGAGCACCCGCGGCCTATGCTTTCATCAGCGCGCAGACGGCAGGGGGCGGTGATCTGGGGTTGCTGGCGCATCTGATCACCCGCGCTGTCTGGGCCGAGGATAAGGATATCGCCGAAGATAGCGTGATCCGTTCCTGTCTGAGCGCGGCTGGCTTTACGCCTGAACTGGCGGATAGCGGCTTGCTGGCGGGGGCCGAAACATACGCACGTAATCTGGAAGACGCGGTAGAGGCTGGCGCTTTTGGCGCGCCGTTCTATGTGATTGGCGAGCAGCGGTTTTGGGGACAGGACCGCATTGATGATATTGATCTATACCTGCAAGGAAAACTGTGAGCCTTCATACACATACGCACCATTTCGCGGGCGCCTCGCGGCAGGCTTTGGCCATTCATTGCACCCTTGGCCATGGCGGCGTGTGGCGCAGGCTGGCAGAGCTTCTCAAGGACGATCTGAGCGTGCTTGCCTTTGATTTGCCCAGCCACGGCAAGTCGGGCGAATGGGACCGCACCGGTAATGTGCATGATGTCGCGACCGACATGGCGCGGGCGTTAATCACGGAACCGATGGACCTGATTGGCCATTCCTTCGGGGCTACCGTCGCCCTGCGCATCGCCGCCGAAACACCAGAGCTGGTGCGCAGCCTGACCTTGATCGAGCCGGTGTTTTTTGCCGCCGCATGGGAGGACGAGCCCGCCTTGCAAGAGGCGCATGCCCGCGCCAATGCGCCTATGACAGCGGCCTTCGCATCTGGGGACGAGCGCGAAGCCGCGCGTGTGTTCAACCGCGATTGGGGCGACGGGACGCCGTGGGATACGATGCCGGCGCGAATGCAGGACCATCTGGCGCGGCTGGTGCATTACGTGCCTGCCAGCGCCCCGTTTTTGATCGACGATAGCGCGGGGCTGTTGAAACACGGCAAGCTCGCCCGTGCGGCGATGCCGACCGCCCTGATCGAGGGCGACCAATCCCCCGCGATGAGCGCGAAGGTCGCGATTGCCTTGCAAAAGCGTCTGCCCGACGCACAGCGGCATATCATCAAAGGGGTCGGGCATATGCTACCCGTGACGCATCCTGAAACCGTCGCGCCGCATGTGCGGGCGCTATTGGCGCGTAGCTAGGTCAAAAGTAGCTGAGGAATTCATCCACGCCCGCATCCGTTCTGGACCAGTCACAGACCAGCCGCGCAGACAACAGCTCGGCCGGGTCGCCCGTGTTCACATCGCCGCCCATGACATAGTATTTTGCCCCCGCTGCGTGCAGCTTTTGGTGGGTGGCGCGGGGGAAGCGGGTGAAGATCATGTTGGCCTGCGGCGTGTGCAGCAATTCCGCGCCTTTGTCGATCAACCCTTGGGTTAGGCGGGCGCAGGCGGCATTGGCGCTGCGGGCCATATCAAGCCACAGATCCTCCTCCAGATAGCCCGCCATCTGCGCAGACAAAAAACGGTGTTTAGAGAAAAGATGTGCGGCGCGTTTGCGGCGCAGCTCGAACTCCCATGCTTTTTCAGGGTCGAAAAAGATCACCGCTTCGACGCCCATGCAGCCGTTCTTGGTGCCGCCAAAGCTGACCACATCCACGCCTGATTTCCATGTCATCTCGGCCGCTGAGCAGCCCAGTGTGACCAGCGCATTGGCAAAGCGTGCGCCGTCCAGATGCACAGGCAGGTCTGCGGCCTTTGCCACAGCTGTTAGTGCCCGCAATTCGTCGAGGGTATGGACCGCGCCGAATTCCGTCACTTGAGTGATCGAGACAGCGCCCGCTTGGGCCATATGCACGTTGGTGTTTTGTGGGCGGCGGGCAATGGCTGCTTGCAACACCTCTGGCGTCATCTTGTCGTCGGTGGGGATCAGGGTCAGTTTCGCGCCGCCCGAATAGAACTCGGGCGCGTTGCATTCATCTTCTTCGATGTGGCTGTGTTGCGCGGCAAAAATCGTCTGCCACGGTTGGGTATAGCACGCGAGCGCCAGCGCATTGGCGGCGGTGCCAGTGGCGACCAGATAGACGGCGGCCTGCGGGGCCTCGAACAGGGTGCGGATGCTTTCGCGCACTTCGTCCATGATGGGGTCGTTGCCATAAGGCATGGCGTAGCCATCGTTCGCCGCCATCACGCGCTGCATGATTTGCGGGTGAACGGGGCCTGCGTTGTCAGAGGCGAAAAACATCAGGTTGGCTCCTCGATGATGTGGTCTTCCCAGTCTTCGAATGCGGTTTCCCATTCGCTGACCGTACGGTGGCGCATGGAGACACCGGCGGCGTGCACGCTGTCAGACGTACCAGTGATCAGCGGGTGCCAGTCGGGCAGGGCTTGGCCCTTCCACAAGCGGCGATAGGCGCAGGTTTGCGGCATCCAATAGGCGTGGTCGTCGATGTTCTCGGGCGTCATCACGATGCAATCGGGCACGAACTGGTGGCGGATGTCGTATTGCCCGCAGCGGCAGGTGGCATCGTCCAGCAAGCGGCAGGCGACATTGGTGAGCGCAACCTCGCCACTGTCTTCGTCCTCCAGCTTGTTCAGGCAACATTTCCCACAGCCGTCGCACAGGGCTTCCCACTCGCGCTTGTTCAGCGACTTGAGCGGTTTGCGCTCCCAGAACCGCTTGCCCAGACCCGAGCGGTCAATCGGGTCGTCGGCAGGCGCGCTCATAGCGCGGCCAGAATGGCGCGGGATTGGGCGCTGTCGGCGTCCATCTGGGTGATCAGCGCATCAAGGCTGTCGAAGTTCTCTTCGCCGCGCAAATGCTCGACCAGACCAACAGACAGGGGCGTGCCGTATAGATCGCCCTTGAAGTCGAAGATAAAGGTCTCGAGGTTGGGTTTGTTTTCCCCGAACATGGGCCGCACGCCCATCGACGCGACGCCGTGGTAGCTGCCCGCGTGGGGGCCTTCCAGCACATCCACCAGCACGGCATAGACCCCAAAAGCGGGCGGGTGCAGCCCGTCGATGGACATGTTGGCCGTGGGGTAGCCCAGCTCGCGACCGCGCTGTTCGCCGCCGATCACGGGGCCCTCGATTCGGTGCCAATGGCCCAGCATTGCGGCGGCATCGCGGGGGCGTGCCTCGCTCAGGGCGCGGCGGATCGCGGTGGAAGATATCGTCTGCTCTGTCTGTTCCAACAGCGGAGCGGTCGTCACGCCAAATCCAAGCTGCGCACCGTATTCGGCAAGGTCCGCCGCCGTGCCAGCCCGCCCTTTGCCAAAGCAGAAATCGGCCCCCACAACCACATGACGCAGGCCAAGGCCGCGGTGCAGGATCTTGTCGGCAAAATCATAGGGCGTGAGCGAAGCAAGCGCTGTATTGAACGGCAGCTGATACAGTTTCTCAACGCCCACCTTGGCAAGGCGCGAGGCGCGGGCCGCACTGCTCATCAACCGGAAGGGTGGGGCGTCGGGGGCGAAATAGGCGCGGGGATGCGGCTCGAACGTGACGATGCCAAGGGGCGCGTCAGGGGCGGCGTTCCGCGCCATTTCGATCACCGAGCGGTGGCCAAGGTGTACGCCGTCAAAATTGCCAATCGCGGCTGTGGCGCCGCGATCTGTCTCGTCTACAAACTGGTAGTCAGAAATGATCCGCATGGCTTTGAGTAGCCCTGCGGCGCGGTCAGTGCAAGGTCAGTCGAACTTGCGTGAGGGGGCCAGAACTGTTGCTTCGCCGACCAACACCTTTTTCCCATCAACCGAGCAGTGGCAATCCATCTTTACGATGCGCTTTGCGGGGTCGATGTCGGTGACCTTCACCTCCGCATAGACCGTGTCGCCAGGGCGCACGGGGCGCAGGAACTTCATCGTTTGACCGAGGTAGACGGTTCCGTGACCTGGCAATTGTTCCCCAATCACAGCCGAGATCAGGCCCGCAGTCAGCATCCCGTGGGCAATGCGCCCTTGGAAAATCGTGTCTTGGGCATAGTCGTCGTCAAGGTGCACGGGGTTGCGGTCGGTCGAGACGGTGGCGAACATCTCGATGTCCTCATCCGTCACCTGTTTGCGCAGGTAGCGGAACATGCCGATTTCGATGTCTTCGATGACGATGGTGCCGCGTGGAAGATTGTCCAACATGCTTGCCCTCTTGGTAATAAAAGTGCGGGCGATAAGCCCTGATTGGAACTTAATTACTTCGCACGCGCAGAAAAGCAAGGGGAAATTGTACTACCGAAGGTGGCCGATGGTGTAGGTCGGATCGGATTTTTCGGTTTCCAGATAGGCGGTTAGCGCGTCTTCGTCGGGCTGTGTAACGGTTTTTGTTTCCGCAGCGGCCAGCCCGCCCGAGATGAACAGCGAATCAATGCCCTCGTCGATGCCGCCTTTCACGTCCGTGAGGATGCCGTCGCCGATGGCGAGAATCTTGTCATCTGCGATTGAGTTGCCCAGCTTGTGCAGGCGGCGGCGGGCCAGATCATAGATCGGCGCGTGGGGTTTGCCGAAGTACAGGCTCTCTCCGCCCATTTCGGTGTACATCTTGGCCACGGCACCCGCGCACCATTCGCGGATGTCGCCACGGTCCACGACGATGTCGGGGTTGGCGCACAGCAATTTGAGGCCGCGAGCCAGTGATTTTTCCAGATCGGGGCGCCATGTCTCGGGGTCCGCACCAGCATCGAAGGGGCCGGTGCAGACGATGCCTGTGGCGTCCTCCAGCGGGACGCGGGTGATCTCGATCGGGTTTTCCAGAATATCGAGCGGGTCGAAAAAGCGGCTGTCGGTGACGGGGCCGTAGTGCCAGACCGCTTGGCCCACCACGCCGCGATACATGGCCGAGCGCGCAGAATCGCCCGAGGTGGCAATGGCGTCATAGGCATCTTCAGGGACTTTGAAGTGGATCAGCTGTTTGCTCACCCCTGCGCGGGGGCGCGGCGAGTTGGTGACAAGGATCACTTTGCCGCCTGTTTTGCGGTACTCTTGCAAGGCGGCAACAGCGCTGGGGATGGCGGTGACGCCGTTATGCACGCAGCCCCACAGGTCCACGAACAGCGCGTCGTAGCCTGCGGAGACTTCGGAAAGGGCGGTGATGATGCGGGTCATGGGGGGCGCTCCTGCGTGGGGTGTGTTGCACCGCAGATAACGGACCCTAGGGCAGGATGCAAAGGCATGAAAAAGGCCCCCTTGCGCGCAAGAGGGCCTGATCGTGTTTTATCGGGTCTGGTTTAGACCTTGAGGTTCGGGATGATTTGCTTTTTGCGGCTCATCACGCCGGGCAGGACGACGGTGTCGCCTGTGACTTCGGCCCCGAATGATTTCTCGGCGACGGTTTTGCTCAGCTCGTTGGGGATCAGCATGGTGGCTTCCTCATTGAGGATGTCGACCACGAAGAGCAGAACCTGATCCGCGCCGTCTTCCTCGGCAACGCCGGGCATGGCGGCCATCAGCGCGTCTTTGCGGTCCAGCACGGCGGCGGGGGAGGTGGTCTCGAGCACGGAGACGCGGAACTGCTTGCCGTCGACGGCGTATTCCTTGCTGTCCATGCGCAAAAGCTCGGCTTCGGAGAAGGAGGAGACGTCGGATTTCGCGGCGAACATTTGCGCTGCGTAGTCGGCAATGTCGACGCCAAGGCTTTCGGCCAGCGACCATGCGATGGCTTTGTCTTCTTGCGTGGTCGTGGGGGAGCGGAATTCCAGTGTGTCGGACAGGATGCAAGTGAGCATCGCGCCTTTGACGTCATTTGGCATCTGCGCCATGTCTTTACCAATCATTTTCCACATGATGGTGGCGGTGCAGGCCAAAGGTTCGATCCGGATCGGGATGGGGCCAGCCGTTTCCAGACCGCCAACCAGTTTGTGGTGGTCGATGATGGCGGTGATGTTGGCGTCGTTAATGTTGTCGGGCAATTCGGCAGGGTTGTTGGTGTCGACGATGACAACGTCCTGGCCTGCTTCGATGCCGCTGATAATTTCGGGCTTTTCGAGGTTCCAGTGGTCGAGCATGAACAGCGCTTCGGTGTTGGGTTCACCCAGCAGGGCGGGCTTGGCGGGGGTGCCCATGATCTCGGACAGATACCATGCCCAGACGATGGGGCTGCCTGTGCTGTCGGTGTCGGGGGATTTGTGGCCAAAAACGAGGGTGGTCATAGGGGGGCGCTCCTGCGGGGATTAACGTAGTTTGCGGCCTTATAACAGGATCGGGCGTGGTGTCACGGGGGGGGCCAAATCCTCTGAGAGGATTTGTGCACAAACTTTCGAGGAAAGTTTGGCGCAGCGTCTGGTAGCTGCGTCAGAGGCCCAGTTCTGCGCGCAGCTTTTTCGTGAGTTTGGCGACCACCATATCATAAGAGGCGCGGATATGCTCGCGCAGGCTGTCGTCCGACAGGCCCGGTTCTTCGTACTGCTGTATCCATTTCAAACCCCGCGACGCCATATAGGGTGCGGGCCGCAGACCCGGGCTATCGCTGAGGATTTCAAACGCCATGTGAGAGGCTTTGAACGTCACGGTTGCATCCGTTTGCCCCAACCCCACTACAGCAAACAGTTTACCGCCCACCTTATATACATCCGCATCACCCCATTGCACCACATGCGTGGCGTTGGGCAGGGAAGCACAAAAGGCGCAAAGCTCGTCTCGGGTCATGGGATCAGTTTAGGGGGTCGCGTGTCATTTGGGAATGGTGATAGTTTACGCAGCATGAGCCCGCGTGAGACTGATCTTTATCCCCCCGTCAAATCCTTTCTGGAGGATCAGGGGTACGTGGTGAAAGCCGAAGTGGGCGCGGCAGATGTTGTCGCCATCCGCGGCGCAGAGCCGCCTGTGGTGGTCGAGCTGAAGCTGGGGTTCTCACTTGCGCTCTTTCACCAATGCGTCGAGCGGCTGAAGGTGAGTGACGAGGTCTATATGGCCGTGGCGCATAAAACGGGCAAGCCGTTTTATAAAGCGGTGAAAGCCAATACCGCGCTTGCCCGTAGGCTGGGCCTTGGGTTGATGACGGTGCGGCTGGAGGATGGGTTGGTCACGGTGCATTGCGATCCCGGCCCCTATGCGCCACGCAAGAATGCCAAACGCAAGGCCACACTGCTGCGTGAGTTTGCGCGACGTCAGGGCGACCCCAATGACGGCGGGCAAACGCGGGCAGGCTTGGTCACGGCCTACAGGCAGGACGCGGTCAAAATCGCCGTCTACTTGTTTGAGGTCGGGGCCTGCAAAGGTGCCCATGTCGCCCGTGAGACGGGCGTAGACAAAGCGACCGCCATGATGCGCGCAAACCATTACGGTTGGTTCGAGAAGGTTGAGAAGGGCGTTTACGGCCTCACGCCCGCTGGTGCCGAGGCTGTGCAGGTTGCGGGCCGCGTGCTGGGCGCGGACTGATCTGCGGCGAGTATTTCCGAATTACAGTTACGGAAAATTTTTAGGGCAAGGGTTGTTGACTCGTCTCGGCGACCTGCCTACCTATCGGTCGTTGTCACTCCCCGAGGGTGAGTGCTAACGACTGGTCGCTTCGAACCGAACGGCCGGTAACAGAGATTAAACTTTGAGCAACAAGGAGCTACAAAGATGGCATTGACACCGCTTCACGACCGCGTGCTGGTTAAGCGCACAGAGAGCGAAGAGAAAACATCTGGCGGGCTGATCATTCCAGACAGCGCAAAAGAAAAGCCTTCCGAAGGCGAAGTTGTATCTGTTGGCGAAGGCGCCCGCAAAGACAGCGGCGAGCTGATCGCACCAGCGGTTAAAGCAGGCGACAAGGTTCTGTTCGGCAAATGGTCCGGCACAGAAGTAACTGTCGACGGCGAAGAAATGCTGATGATGAAAGAAAGCGATATCATGGGGATCCTGTCCTGATCACAGGGCAGGCGGGCCATATAGCCCCCTCACGACACGCTATCCCATCAAACTAATTTTAGGAGATTTTCGAAAATGGCTGCAAAAGACGTCAAATTCGGTACCGACGCGCGTAACTCAATGCTCAAGGGTGTGAACATCCTCGCAGACGCGGTCAAAGTAACACTGGGCCCCAAAGGCCGGAACGTTGTTCTGGACAAATCCTTTGGCGCGCCACGCATCACAAAAGACGGTGTATCTGTCGCCAAAGAGATCGAACTGGAAGACAAGTTCGAAAACATGGGCGCCCAGATGGTCAAGGAAGTTGCTTCCCGCACCAATGACGAAGCAGGCGACGGCACAACAACCGCGACTGTTCTGGCCCAAGCCATCGTGCGCGAAGGCATGAAATCGGTTGCCGCCGGCATGAACCCGATGGACCTCAAGCGCGGCATCGACATGGCGACTTCCGCCGTTGTTGAAGCCATCAAAAAAGCGGCGCGCCCTGTCTCCGACAGCGACGAAGTTGCACAGGTCGGCACGATCTCTGCCAACGGCGAAGCCGAAATCGGCCGTCAGATCGCAGACGCGATGCAGAAAGTCGGCAACGAAGGCGTGATCACTGTTGAAGAGAACAAAGGTCTGGAAACAGAAACCGATGTTGTTGAAGGCATGCAATTCGACCGCGGCTACCTGTCACCCTACTTTGTCACCAACCCTGACAAAATGACGGTTGAGCTGGAAGACGCGATCATCCTGCTGCACGAGAAGAAACTCTCTTCCCTCCAGCCAATGGTGCCGCTCTTGGAGCAAGTGATCCAGTCGCAAAAGCCCCTGCTGATCATCGCAGAAGATGTTGAAGGCGAAGCGCTTGCAACTCTCGTGGTCAACAAACTGCGCGGCGGTCTGAAAATCGCAGCCGTCAAAGCACCCGGTTTCGGTGATCGCCGCAAAGCGATGCTGCAAGACCTCGCGATCCTGACCGGTGGTCAGCTGATCTCCGAAGATCTGGGCATGAAGCTGGAATCCGTGACAATGGACATGCTGGGGACTGCCAAGAAAGTGCAGATCACCAAGGATGAAACCACCATCGTTGACGGTGCAGGCGAGAAAGCCGAGATCGAAGCGCGTGTCACACAGATCCGCAACCAGATCGAAGAAACCTCCTCTGACTATGACAAAGAGAAGCTGCAAGAGCGCGTTGCCAAACTGGCAGGCGGTGTTGCTGTGATCCGCGTCGGCGGCATGACCGAAGTTGAAGTGAAAGAGCGTAAAGACCGCGTCGATGACGCCTTGAACGCGACACGCGCAGCTGTGCAAGAAGGTATCGTCGTCGGTGGCGGTGTTGCTTTGGTACAGGGTGCAAAAGCGCTCGAAGGTCTGTCGGGTGCAAACAACGACCAGAACGTCGGTATCACAATCGTCCGCAAGGCGCTCGAAGCGCCGCTGCGCCAGATTGCCGAGAACTCCGGCGTGGACGGTTCCGTTGTTGCGGGCAAAATCCGCGAGAGCGACGACCTGACATTCGGCTTTAACGCACAAACCGAAGAATATGGCGACATGTTCAAGTTCGGCGTTATCGATCCGGCCAAAGTCTGCCGTACAGCCCTGCAAGACGCCGCGTCCATCGCGGGTCTGCTGATCACCACCGAAGCGATGGTTGGCGATAAGCCAAGCAAAGACGGCGGCGGCGGCATGGGCGGCGGCATGCCCGACATGGGCGGCATGGGCGGCATGATGTAAGACTGTTTTGCCTTAGGCAAAACGGTCGAACCCGACAGTGTCTTTTTCGCAGAAAAAGATCACGAGAAGGAATGCGACTTACATCTTCGACCCTGTCGTACTCCGACAGCGCAAAGGGCTCCCGTTCGGGGGCCCTTTGTTGCGTTGGGGGGGGCGCATCTGGAAAATACGCGGAAGATTCACGATAGCGTTAACGGGGCCGAAAGGCTTGCATCGCTATGTTTTGCAGTAGTTGATCAAAAAGGTGACTTATGACCCATAACGCTGCCCTTGCTTCTGCCGCCTCACAGGATGCGCCGCAAAGCGACATGCAGGATATCGATGACTTCATCTATTTGATGAGCCATGATGTCCGCGCTTCTGTGCGTGCGCTGTTGGAGCTGCCGCAGTGGATCGCAGAGGATCTTAAGGATGCTGGCGTTGAGGTGAGCGGACCTGTCGCGGATTCAATCGAAATGATGAACCGCCACACCGCGCGGCTTGACCGTATGCTGGTCGATCTATTGGCGTATTCGCGTGTCGGACGAATGCAGGAAGTGGTCAACATTGATGTGAACGCCTGTCTTGACGAGGTGCTTGCCGGACTTCGACTGCCCGACACGATGCATCTCGTCCGCGAGATCGGGTGCACGCAGGTCGTGATGGGTGTGCAAGACGCCTTGATGCTGTGGAGCGCGCTGATCGGGAATGCAATCAAACACCATGACACGAAATCAGGCACCATTGCAGTCCGCACACAGACCGAAGGTGCGATGGTCCGGTTTACCGTTTGCGATGATGGCCCCGGTATTCCGGAGCAATTCTATGCAAAGGCGCTGGGCGCGATGACGACCCTGCGCCCCCGTGACGAGGTTGAGGGAACGGGCATGGGCCTTGCCAATGTGCGTAGGATCGCGTCGCATTATGGCGGCTACATCAACTTGTCCGATACTCAGGGCGCGCAAAGCGGGCTGCGCGTTGATCTGGTCATTCCCCATGGAAACAGTGCGCTGGTTTGACCAGTGCCTGCAACTCTGCCCGACGCCCCTAATTTTAGCATAGTTCACGTCGAATACTGATCATTTGCGAGCACCTCTTGGGGCGTGCGTTCATATTTTCCTAGCTCTCCGTCACGTAACCTATGGGTGGTGAGTAAGAAGGGGAGAGTATGATATGTCATTGCCAGCCACAGTAATGGAATCCGAGGGCGGGCCCCGCCCTGAAAGAATAAAAGCGCTTTTGTTGGACGACAGCACGTTCGACCGCGCCCGCATTCGCAGGCTAAGTGACAAAACCCGCTTGATGGTCGACGTGACCGAGGTCTGCGATATGACGCAGATGAAAGAAGCCGTTGCCCGCGAAGGTTTTGATCTGATTCTGATTGATTATCGCCTGCCACAGGGCGACGGGTTGGAGGTGCTGGACTTTATCCAGCAAAGTGCGCTGAACCGTGACGCCGCCACGATCATGATCACCGGCAATGGCGATATGGAAACGGCTGTGACCGCCATGCGCAATGGCTGTCACGATTTCCTGACAAAGGAAGCGATGACTGCCGAGCAACTTCGTTTTGCCATGGTCGGCGCGATGGAGGCCGCCGCCAATCGGCGCGCTCTGGCCGCCCAAAGCCGCCAACAGCGAGAAGTGATACGAGCGGGTCTGAAAGACGCGCTGATGGACCGCGAGGTGCAGGGCGCTGTGGTTGCGCTCTTCCGTAACGAGGTCTCAAAGATGGCACAGCGTGGCCCCGTCGCCTATGCGGCCCAAGACCACAGTGATCTGGATGCGATCCTTGCGACACTCGGGGACGATGACGAGTTTATTTTTCGCTAGGGGCAAGGGGTGTTAATGCTTGGCCATCGGGGCGGGGCAGGATAGGCCCTAGGTCATGCGATTGATCCTGTTGACTACATTGACCATGTGCGCCTTTGCCGCCAATTCGGTTTTGACCCGCGCTGCGGTGGATGGGGGTCATATGACCCCGATGGACTTTGCCGTTTTGCGCGTGGCTGCGGGGGCCGCTATGTTGTGGGCTATCGCGCTTTGGCGCGGTGTATCGTTGGATTTGTTCAGCCGCGCACGGTTGCCGGGCGCAATCAGTCTGCTGGCCTATATGATTGGCTTTTCGCTGGCGTATTTGACGCTGGATGCAGGGCTGGGCGCGCTTATTCTCTTTGGTGTCACGCAGATCACGATGTTTGCCTATGGTGCGCTGACGGGCCAGCCGCCAACGGGTCGGCAATTGTCGGGGGCGGGCGTGGCCTTTGCGGGTCTTGTGCTGGTGCTTTGGCCCGGCGCGGACAGTGCGACAGACCCGCTTGGCGCGGCGTTGATGGTGTTGGCGGGCGTTGGATGGGGTGTCTATTCCATCGCGGGGCGCGCTGCGGCTGATCCGCTGGCGGCTACTGGTGCCAGCTTTGTTTTATGTCTTCCGGTTCTGGCGCTCACGCTGGTGGCGGGGGGGATCGACGGGGACGCGCTGGGCGTCATGCTCGCTGTGGTTTGTGGTGCTGTGACATCGGGACTGGGCTATGCGTTGTGGTACAATGTCTTACGCCAAATGTCGGGGGCCGTGGCCGCAGTGGTGCAGCTGAGCGTCCCAGTCCTTGCCATCATTGCAGGCGCTGTTTTATTGGGCGAAGCAGTGACACAGGTGGTTGTCCTTGCGGCGACCTTGGTAGTGGGCGGCATTGGCTGGGCTGTGACCGCTAAACGATAAGCGGCTCCAGCGGGTCATACATCGGCGCATCTGCGTCGCCCCATGCAACGGCGGCCAGACTGTCGGGTTTCACCCGCAACTGCGCCATCTGCGCCCGCGTCACCCATCGGCGGTCGGTCACAACCGCGTCTACATCCTGCCAGTCGTGATCCAACGCGGAAGCCGAGCGTAGGGTGCAGCGAAAATACACATCTACCTGATGGAAGCTGCCGTTCGGGTCGTGAAACTCGTTCACGAGGCAGGGCGCGCCTACGGTAATCTCCAGCCCCGTTTCCTCGAACACTTCGCGGATCAGGTTGTCGGGCAAGGCGCTGCCGCGTTCGACCCCGCCGCCGGGCGCGCACATCAGATCGCTTTTGCCGTCGGGCCATGCATTGACCAGCAGCAGGCGGTCCTTGTCCATGATGATCGCCCGCACAGCAAGGCGGGGGGGCTGGGTCGGGGTCATGGGCGGCCTTTTCCAACTGTGGTGCGCCGAGGGGGGATTACAACCGCGCAGATTGACACTACATAGCCAGCTATGAAGTTACCGATGATCATATGCGCCTTGTGTCTGGCGGCAAGTGCGGCAAATGCGGCGGGCACGCGCTGTGTTGTGCTGCTGCATGGCCTTGCGCGAACCGAGACGTCTTTTGCTTTGATGGAGGCCGCGTTGCAGGCGGATGGCTGGCGCGTTGTGCGCCCTGGCTACCCCTCGACCGAGGCCCCGATTGCCGAGTTGACACGCCAGACCCTGCCCGATGCCGTTGCTGCCTGCGGCACGGAGAAAGTTGATTTTGTCACCCATTCCATGGGCGGTATTCTGGTGCGCCAATGGGTCAGCGAGGTCGGGCCACAGCGGATCGGCCGTGTGGTGATGTTGGGACCGCCCAATCAGGGCAGCGAGGTCGTCGATACGCTGCGCGATGTGGTCGCATTTGACTGGATCAACGGCCCCGCGGGGTTGCAGATGGGAACGGGCGCTGACTCGCTGCCGCGCCGTCTGCCGCCCGTGAATTTTGAGTTGGGCGTGATCGCGGGTGCGCAATCGCTCAACCCCTATTTTTCCAGCCTGCTGCCGGGGGATGACGATGGCAAAGTCTCGGTTGCGTCCACGCGTGTTGCGGGAATGAAGACGCATCTGGTTTTGCCTGTGACCCATACTTTTATGATGAATAACCCGCGTGTGATCACCCAGACGGTGACGTTTTTGCAAACGGGGCGGTTTGATCCGGACCTGACGCTGCTGGACGCTGTGCTGGACCAGCTGGGCTGCCCCGAAGGCGGCTGTTTACCAGGGATCGAGGCACCAGATGCTCAACCTTGATTTGATCGGCGCAGAGGTGCTTGGGCCGGACGGGCTGCACCGTGACGGGTTGTCGTTTGCGCAGGGCGTGATCGTAGATGCGCCTGTTGGCCGCGCAGTGGATCTGAGCGGATATCTGGTCCTGCCCGGCATTGTCGATGTGCATGGCGACGGGTTCGAGCGGCACTTGGCCCCGCGCCGTGGTGCGATGAAGCAGATGTCCGAAGGGCTGATCGCCGTTGAGGCAGAGCTGGCGGCCAATGGAATCACCACGGCCACGCTGGCGCAGTTCATCAGCTGGGAAGGGGGCGTGCGCGGCTATGAATTTGCCGAGCAGGTGTTCACCCATCTGCGCGATATTGGCCCGACAATGGTGACCGACCTGCGCGGGCAACTGCGGTTCGAAACGCACCAGCTGGATTTCTACGATGAGCTTCCTGCCAAAATGGCAGAATGGGGTCTGCGGTATATCGTCTTCAACGACCACCTTCCCCATGACCGTTTGCGCGAAGGGCGACAGCCCCGCAGGTTGGTGTCGCAGGCGCTGAAGGCGCGGCGCAGCCCCGAGACGCATCTGGCCTTGATGCAGGCGCTGGAGGCGGCAAGTGACGAGGTGCCGCAGGCGTTGGATTGGCTTTGTGCGCAACTGGCCGCGCAAGGGATCGCGATGGGCAGCCATGATGATACGACTGCATCACAACGCGCAGAATGGGCAGCACGCGGCGTAAGCGTGGCAGAGTTTCCCGAAACGCTAGAGGCGGCAGAAGCCGCCGCAAATGCAGGCAACGCGGTGGTGATGGGGGCACCTAATGTGGTGCGGGGCGGCTCGCATAACCTCAACCTGTCGGCAATTGATCTGATTGCGATGGGCTATTGCGATGCGCTGGCCTCTGACTACCACTACCCTAGTGCGCGGCGGGCGGCCTTGATGTTGTGGCAAAACGGGATGCGGGATTTGAACGGTGCATGGGACATGGTCTCGGCGGGGCCTGCGCGGGTGCTGGGGTTGCAGGACCGCGGGGTGCTCAGTGCTGGAATGCGGGCGGATATGGTCGTGCTGGACCGAGAGACTTTGCGCGTCTGCGCCACCTTGGTTCAGGGACGCCTGAGCCACCTGAGCGGCGATATCGCAGCACGGTTTATGGGCTGAACGCCCGCCACGGGCGCAAATTTTTTAAGGAAAAAATTTGGCCAGAATTTTTGACAAAATTCTGTGCCCCACCGCAGAGGCTATTTCTGAATACGATTGACGTGACCCATTTTGCGCCCAGCCTTTGTCTCTACCTTACCATATAGATGGATGGCACAGCCGGGTTCGCGGGCGAGGGTCGGGACCTGAGCCACATCATCGCCAATCAAGTTCTCCATTACCACATCCGAGTGGCGGCTGCCATCGCCCAGAGGCCAGCCGGCAATGGCGCGAATGTGTTGTTCAAACTGGTCCACAGCACAGCCGTTTTGCGTCCAATGGCCCGAGTTATGCACGCGGGGTGCGATCTCGTTCACGATAAAGCCTTGCGGCGTGACAAAAAGCTCGACCCCCATCACGCCGACATAATCAAGCGCGTTGAGGATGTTTGCCGCCAGCAGTACCGCATCGGTGCGCAAGCGTGGCGGTAAAGTCGCTGGTACTGTTGTGGTGTGCAGGATGCCGTCTTTGTGGACATTCTGGCCCGGGTCATAGCAGGCGATTTCGCCCTGCGGGTTGCGCGCAGCGATGATCGAGATTTCGATGCTGAAATCCACGAAGCCTTCCAGCACGGCAGGGGCACCCGCCATATCGTCTAACGCGGCTGGCGCGTCATCCGCTGAGGAAAGCCGCGACTGGCCTTTGCCGTCGTAGCCAAAGCGGCGGGTTTTCAGGATGGCGGGCGTGCCAATCCGCGCGATCGCTGCATCAAGGCTTGCGGCATCGGTGATGTCCGCGAAGGGCGCAACAGTCAGGCCAATCTGTTGCAGGAAATTCTTTTCCACCAGCCTGTCTTGTGACGTACCAAGTGCGCGGCGGTTGGGATGGATAGGCGCAATCGCTTCGATCACGTCCAGCGCCGAAGTCGGGATGTTCTCGAACTCGTATGTGACCAGATCGACGGATTTCGCAAAAGCCGTCAGCGCCTCGACATCGTCATAGGATGCGGTGGTGACGCGGTGGGCCACATCTGCGGCGGGCGGGTTTTGGCCCGGCTCATAGACGTGGGTACGCAGGCCAAGGCGCGCGGCGGCGACGCTTAGCATACGGCCTAATTGCCCGCCGCCCAGAATGCCGATGGTTGCGCCTGTGGGAAGGGGGTCAGTCATCGGATGGGCTTTCTGGAATAGACGCGGAAAGGGCTTCGCGCCAGTCGTCAAGGCGCTGGGCGAGGTCTGGGTCATGCAGGGCAAGAATGCCAGCGGCCATGAGGGCGGCATTGGCCGCGCCTGCTGCGCCAATGGCCATCGTGGCAACAGGGTAGCCGCGCGGCATTTGAACGATAGAATAAAGACTGTCGACACCCGACAAAGCCTTGGTCTGGATCGGCACACCGATCACAGGCACCCGTGTTTTCGACGCCATCATACCGGGCAAATGGGCCGCCCCGCCCGCACCTGCGATAATGGCTTGTAAGCCGCGCCCAGCAGCGGTTTTGCCGTAGTCCCACAATCTGTCGGGTGTGCGGTGTGCCGACACGATCCGTTTCTCATATGCGATGCCAAGATCGTCCAGCAGGGTTGCGGCTTCGCGCATGGTGGGCCAATCGGATTGCGACCCCATAATGATACCAACGGGAGGAGTGTGCATAGGGCTGGGCCTTTGGTGTCAGGAACATAAACCAGCACTATAGCTATTCCGCTAAGGGGGGCAATGTGGTGGGGGGGAACAACTGGCGGCGCGGGCAAAATTTCATTCGAAATTTTGGGCACAGAGTTTCTTTGAAACTCTGGCTCAGGCGATAATATCGGGTGTCAGCCTGTCTTCGATCAGGGCGATCCGGTCTTTGAGCCGTAGTTTGCGCTTTTTAAGCCGTTGCAGGGTCAGCTGGTCCGCCGTTGCCTTTGCGCCAAGTGCATCTATCGCCTCGTTCAGATCACGATGCTCGCTCCGGCATACCTCTAGCTCAACGCGAAGGACGTCATCTGGGTTCATCGAATGGGTGTCGGTGGCGTTCATTTCGGCTCTGATTCTGGTAACTGCGCACATCTTTTACCTTATGCTTTAACCACCTCGACGCCTAGCCCTTGCGCGGGGGTAATGGAATTCCCATATTGTTTGTGTACCGCTGCCGAATGTCGGGGCGGGACAGGACTGTCGCTTGACCTAATGAGGACGTGTCGCACATGACGAAACTAACGCTTGCCTCTTATCCCCATATGTTGGGATTTGAACAGCTGGAGCGGATGCTGGAACGCAGCGCAAAATCCGGCAACGAAGGGTATCCGCCCTTTAACATCGAACAAACCTCCGACCGCAGCTACCGCATCACGCTGGCTGTTGCGGGTTTCCGCGAGGAAGATCTGTCAATCACCGTCGAGGACCGGCAACTGGTCATTCGGGGTAGACAAGGCGAAGACAACGAGGGCCGCGTGTTCCTGCACCGCGGCATCGCAGGCCGCCAGTTCCAGCGCAGTTTTGTGCTGGCCGACGGCGTAGAAGTGGGCGAGGCGCTGATGGAAAACGGGCTGCTGCACGTGGACCTGACCCAAGCCAAGCCTGAAACGGTCGTGCAAACGATCAGCATCCGAAAGGGGTAGACGACATGGAAGATACATCAATGACACAGGTTCAAGACCGCACTGTATATGTCAAAACGATTGCCGTGACGGACCTGCCCCGCGAAGTGCGCGATAAGGCCGAAGGGCTGGAACAGTTATTCGCCGTGCATGACGCCAAGGGCCAGCAACTGGCGCTGGTTGGTGACCGCGATCTGGCGTTCCACCTCGCACGGGAACATAATTACGCGCCTGTATTGGTACATTAAAACGGTTGACCGCCCTGCGGTTGAGACGTGAAAAAGGGGTCGCAGCTTTGCGGCCCCTTTTTTGATGGATGGATAGTATGGCGTTTGAATTTGACTGGATAGATGCCTTTACAGACAGCGTTTTCGGCGGCAATGGCTGCGCGGTGGTGCATGGCGGCGCGGGGCTGTCCGATGCGACCTGCATGGCCTATGTGGCGGAAACCTCGCTGGTGGAGTGTACATTCACAGGCCCGTCGGACATCGCGGACATCCGTGTGCGGTATTTTCTGGCCAGCCGCGAGATCCCCTTTGCGGGCCATCCGACAGTGGCCACAGTTGTCGCGATGCGAAGACGCGGCATGATCGCAGACGGCCCGCTGGTGTTGGAAACAGCCGCAGGGTTGGTGCCCGTCACGGTTGCGGGCGACACCGTCACGATGACCCAGATCGCGCCCGAGTTCGGCGCCAAGGTCGACCCTGCGTTAGTCGCCGCCGTGGGCGGGATCGACGCCTCTGACATTCTGCAGCAGCCACAGGTCGTCTCAACGGGGTTGCCATTCTGTGTAACGCTCGTGCGCGACCGCGCCACGCTGGAACGGCTTTCCCTCAACCTCGATGCGCTGCACCGCTACGCCGCAGCCCTTGGCACGGGGGGCACCGACGTGATGGAGCCGTTCTGGGTCACACTCGACGGGGCCAGTACGCAGGGTGACACGTTCTCGCGGCTTCTTATGGCACCGCCCAGCCCGCCAGAGGATCCGTTTACAGGCTCTGCCACGGGGTGCATGGCCAGCTACCTTTGGGCGCACGGCCTGATTGACACACCGCGGTTCATTGCCGAACAGGGGCACGGTTTGGGCCGCCCCGGGCAGGCGCAGGTTGAGGTGCTTGGCCCGCGGGACGCGATATCTGGCGTGAAGGTCAGCGGGCAGGGCGCGCTGGTCATGTCGGGGCAGGTCTACCTCGGCTAGGGGCGGCGTACTTGCACAGCTTGGGCCAGCTTCAGGGTCACGCTTTTGGCAAGTAGAGCCTCGATGGCGATGCAAATTCGCTCATCCTTGTGCATCAGCTTGCGGAATGCATCTGGCTCAAAGGTCGCGATGTGGCGATAGACTGGCAGATGCGCCGTTGGGATCACCCAGACACTGGCCCGCATACCCCACGCAAAAAGGCCAGCCCCGACGGAGCTGGCCTTTGGTCGTCTCTATATGGATCAGCGCTTAGGCTTTGATCAAACCCATGGATTCGAGCTTGAGCAGAACCTGATGGGCGCAGTTGTCCACGTCTACGTTTTCAGTCTCGACCGACAGCTCCGGGTTGGCAGGGACGTCATAGGGGTCTGAAATCCCTGTGAATTCCTTGATCTTGCCTTCGCGTGCCAGTTTGTACAGACCCTTGCGGTCGCGGCGTTCGCATTCCTCGATGGAGGTGGCGACGTGAACCTCGACAAAGGCGCCGAAGGCTTCGACATCTTCACGCACCGCACGGCGGGTTGTGGCATAGGGCGCGATGGGCGCGCAGATGGCGATGCCGCCGTTTTTCGTGATCTCTGACGCGACATAGCCGATGCGGCGGATGTTCAGATCGCGGTGCTCTTTGCTGAAGCCCAGCTCGGACGACAGGTTTTTGCGTACGATATCACCGTCCAGCAGTGTCACAGGGCGGCCGCCTTGCTCCATCAGTTTGACCATCAACGCGTTGGCGATGGTGGATTTGCCGGAACCGGAGAAACCTGTGAAGAAGACGGTAAAGCCTTGGCTTGCGCGTGGCGGTTTGGTGCGGCGCAGTTCCTTGACGACTTCGGGGAAGGAGAACCACTCAGGGATTTCCAGACCTTCGGCCAGACGGCGGCGCAGTTCGGTGCCCGAGATGTTGAGGATCGTGACGTCGTCCTTGTCTTTGATCTCGTCCATGGCCTCGTATTGGGCGCGTTCTGCGACCCAGACCATGTGTTTGAAATCGACCATTTCAATGCCCATTTCTTCCTGATGCGCGCGGAACAGCTCTTGCGCGTCGTAGGGGCCATAGAAATCTTCGCCCTGAGAGTTGTTGCCGGGACCTGCGTGGTCACGGCCCACGATGAAGTGGGTGCAGCCGTGGTTTTTACGGATCAGACCGTGCCAAACTGCCTCACGCGGGCCAGCCATACGCATGGCGAGGTTCAGCAGGGACATGGATGTGGTGGCCTGCGGGTATTGGTCCAGCACGGCCTCATAACAACGCACGCGGGTGAAGTGGTCCACATCGCCCGGCTTGGTCAGGCCCACAACGGGGTGGATCAGCAGGTTGGCTTGGGCTTCGCGGGCGGCGCGGAATGTCAGTTCCTGGTGGGCGCGGTGCAGCGGGTTGCGGGTTTGGAACGCAACCACTTTGCGCCAGCCCATTTTGCGGAAGTAGGCGCGCAATTCGTTGGGCGTGTCACGGCGTGCTTTGAAGTCATAGTGCACGGGCTGCTGGATGCCGGTTACGGGACCGCCAAGGTATACTTTGCCCGCTTGGTTGTGCAGGTAGTTTACCGCAGGGTGCGCATCATCATCGGCACCGAATACTTTTTCCGCTTCCAGCGCTTTGTTCGGCACCCAGTTGTCGGTGACGGTCATGGTCGCAAGGATCACGCCTTCCTGGTCGCGCAGGGCGATGTCCTGGCCTGCTTCCAGCGAGGCAGCGAACTCTTCGGAGACATCCAGCGTGATCGGCATGGGCCACAGTTGGCCGTCTGCAAGGCGCATGTTCTCAACAACGCCGTTATAGTCGGCCTCGGACAGGAACCCTTTGAGCGGGTTGAAGCCGCCGTTCATCAGCAGTTCCAGATCGCAGATCTGGCGCGGTGTCAGATCGTGGCTGACCATCTGGCCCGCGTCTGCTTTCATCTTCTGCGCGCTGTCGTAGGATACGTACAGTTCGGGGATCGGATCAAGGTTGCTCATCGTGAATTTTGTCCTGTAATTGAGGGGGGATAGGCCAGAAGTCGTCCCTGTCAGCTCTGCGTGCAGGGCGTCATATTCAGCGAATTTTCTGGTGAGGAATTGATCCGTGAGGCGGTTTTTGGTGGCCGCGCCACGGGGGGTGATTGCATAGGCATACCGCGCACGTTTGTCGGTGCCTTTGTGGTCTGTGATCTCGACAAGCCCTGCGTCGGTCGCCTGACGCAACAGCGCGTTTAAGCGGCCCAATGACACTCCGATCGCTTGCGCGGTCACCCGTTGTGACGCGTCAGACGCGATATCAAGCTGGCGCAGCAGCTTGAACATCTGGTCGTCTTGGTCAGAGGTGACTTTGGTGGACGAGGGGGGCATCAGGGCATCTCAAAGTTTGTTCATGTATGAACGTATACATGAAATCTTTGTTCATGGAAGAACAAACTTTGAGGCTCAATTATGACGTGTGGTTTCGGCAACGCCTGAGTTATCGGGCGCTGCCATTGGTTTTACGTCGCGTCGGACACCTCGGCGCCGTAGCCAAGGGGCAGAGACGTGTCTTTGCCCTCGTCATCGCCGACTTCAGCGAGGAAACGCTCGGCCTCCAGCGCGGCCATACAGCCCATGCCGGCGGATGTAACAGCCTGACGATAGACGTGATCGGTCAGATCGCCGGCAGCAAAGACACCGGGGATAGAGGTTGCCGTGCTGTCCGGCTTGGTCAAGACATAGCCGCCCATATGTGTTTCCAGCGTGTCTTTGACCAATTCGTTTGCGGGCGCGTGGCCGATGGCGACAAAGACGCCCTTGCAAGGAATGTCCGTGATCTCGCCCGTTTTGGTGTGCTTTACCTTGATGCCTTCGACGCCCAGCGGGCTGTCAGTGCCGTAAACTTCGTCCAGCTCATGGAACCACAGGGGTTCGATCTTGGGGTTCTTTTCCAGACGGTCGATCAGGATTTTCTCGGCGCGCAGCTCATCCCGGCGGTGGATCAGGGTGACTTTGGAGGCAAAGTTGGTGAGGAACAGCGCCTCCTCTACGGCCGTGTTGCCGCCACCGATCACGACGATCTCTTGGCCACGGTAGAAAAAGCCGTCGCAGGTGGCGCAGGCGGAGACGCCAAAGCCTTTGAACTTTTCTTCGCTTTCCAGCCCCAGCCATTTTGCCCGCGCGCCTGTGGCCAGCACAAGGGCATCGGCCACGTAGGTTGTGCCGCTGTCGCCCTTGGCGACAAAGGGGCGCTTGCTCAGATCAACGTCCAGAATGATGTCGCCGATGATCTCGGTGCCCATCGCTTTTGCGTGCGCTTCCATGCGGATCATCAGGTCCGGGCCCTGAACTTCGGTATCGCCGGGCCAGTTCTCGACCTCGGTGGTGGTGGTCAGCTGGCCGCCCGGTTCAATCCCTTGCACAAGGATCGGGTCCAGCATGGCACGGCTGGCGTAGACACCGGCAGTATAACCTGCGGGGCCGGAGCCGATAATCAAAAGCTTGGTCTTGCGTGTGTCGGCCATGGGGCACCTCTGGGTTGGCGTGAGTCTTTGTTGAACGTGATATATACGCGGGCTGGGCAGGCTTAAACCCCCGCGCTGAAGTGCGGTGGGGGCGGCGGGGCGCGGAATTTTCGAAAATTCCGGCCGAAAAATACGTATTTTTCGACCCCCGTGGCAAATGACGGGGGAAGTTAATGAATGTTGCGCTTGATTGAAACATTGTTGCGCGCATCTGCGCAATCTGTATAACAATCGAAAAGCTGCAAGGGGGTTACATGGCCGGTACACGACTTGATCCGATTGATCGGAAAATTCTTGCCGAATTGCAGGCGGACGGGCGCATGACCAATGTGGAGTTGGCAAAGCGTGTCGGCATATCCGCGCCGCCCTGTCTGCGCCGTGTGCGAACCTTGGAAGAACAAGGGTTTATCCGTGGATACCACGCCGAAGTTGACTCCCGTGCGTTGGGTTTCGAGGTGCAGGTTTTTGCGATGGTTGGCCTCAGCAGTCAGGCCGAGGCGGATCTGTCCGCGTTCGAGGAGCAGTGTCGCACGTGGTCACTTGTGCGTGAGTGTCACATGCTGAACGGGGAAGTGGACTTTATGCTGAAATGCGTGGCCCCCGATCTGTCCGGCTTTCAAAGCTTTTTGACCGAGCAATTGTTGACCGCCCCGAATGTCGCAAGCGTCAAGACATCGCTAGTAATACGAAACGCCAAGGATGACCCTGGCGTTCCGTTTGACGTTTTGGAGGAACGACTGCGCGTCGAAGCCTGAGAGAGCGGCCTCATACGCGTTTGAGAGATTAATGTGCGTCCAGTTCGGGCGCACGCGGGTGTGCCAACGGGCCGAAATCTGTCAGATGGCTGATCCGCGGGAAAAGCGAAACAAAGCGGTCGCGCAGCGCGTGGGACACTTCACGTGGCGCTGCTGTGCCGGGGTGATATGTTTCCATCTCGAACCCGTCCACATTGATTACGGCGTGCCGTGACAGGCAGATGTGGAACATGCGGGTGGGCGTTGGTGGCGTCACCTCGATCACGTTTACACCGTCTACGAATTTTGCAGCAGGGGTCAGCAATTGCTTGCCATCCGCCAGACCGCGCAGGTTGGCAGGGGTGTGCAAAATGCGCGCGCCTGGGCCAACGGTCAGCGTGCGTTCAGGGCGCGACTGGCCCAATGCGTCAGGCATAATTCGAATAAGCGGCGTGCGTTTGCCCGCATCCGCAGGAGAGAACGTGGATGTGCCAACCCATGTCAGCATCGCGGCTTCACCCGTCGAGGTTTGCACCATGTCACCCGGTTGCAGGTCTTCGACCGCGATGGGGCCCATTGTCGTCTGGATCAGGCTGCCGTGGGTGAATGCGGAAAACGCGTCTTCGAACAGGGGGATCGCCGGTGCCGTACTTTGCGCGATATAAAGGGAGTCGTCTTCGCGCAGCGCGGCGACTTCATAGGTGCGCTTTGGCATCTGGGTTGCAGCCATCTGGCCGTTTGATGTCGGCATAGAGGGAGTCATCATCGCGTACCCTGGTTTACGTGCTGCGGAACGTGCGGCAGCTGGATTAGCAGTCAGTGTCATGTGCGTAACCTATCTGGCTTGTCACATCCCTCGTCGGCCCCCACCGACAACGACGGAAATAACGTGGTGTGTCATTTCATGTCTTTCGTGAGGCCTAATTCGCCATGTTCCCGCCTCATTGTCAAAGGATGCGTGACATTTGACCGTGCTTGCGCGGCAATCTGTATAATTTGTCAGGGTTTGTTTCCGCATTTTCGAAGAACCTTGCCACATTTCTGCCGCTGTATGGACACGGGAGGGGGCAGAATCAGAAAACCCTCCCGCGAATCGACGCGAGAGGGTTGGTAAACATCAGACTTACGAGGGGGGGGGAGGTTATGTCGTCTGGTGTCGGGGTGTCTGGTGGATCAGGCGCTTTTGCGCAGAGGGGCCTGGGTCGCGTTGCGCTTTGCGATGAACGCGGCGCGGCGGGTGCCGCGGGCCCAAGGCATGACTGTGTCATTCTCGGCGGCGGCTTTTGTGATCGACTTGATGAAGCGTGTGTTGGTTTTCATGGCTCTGGTCCTCAGTATTTGCGTTGTTATGGGGCGTTGCCCTTGCTTGAGATCAATATGACAAAGCAATCGGGCCGGTTTGGGGCATTTACCTAAAAAATTTCGGTAATTTTCCGGGCAAGGCGCACCACATTGGGGCAACGCGGGCCACAATCGGCGCAAGGCCTTAGAAATAAGGGTGTTGCGCACGATTGTACTGGATACGGCAACAGTATTTCGGATTGTTTCCCGCGTGATTTGGGCGGGTCGGGGGCGGGTGCTGCCCCATTCGCGCCTAAATCACAGGGTGATGGCGGCGATCAGGCGGCCATAGTCCGCCTCTTTGGCGTGTGTCGTGCGGCGATACGAGTAGAACCGATCAGGATCAGAGAATGTGCAGTGGCGCGTCCACTCGGCATGGCCCACGCCTGCGGCCCGCAGACGGTTCAGGCCAAAGCCGGGCAAGTCGAACAACATCCTGTCGCCCTCTCCGTTGATGAAGTAGCGGGCAAAGTCGGGATCGGCGTCCATAAAGCTGTCCATGAACTCTGGTCCGACCTCATAGGCGCGCTGGCTGATCGCGGGGCCGATGCCCGCGACGATGTCTTCGCGGTTGGCGCCAAGGGCTTCCATCGCGTTTACCGTGGCGTGCAGTACGCCGTCCAACGCGCCGCGCCAGCCTGCGTGGGCGGCCCCGATTACGCCTGCCTTTGCGTCGGCAAACAGCACGGGCTGGCAATCAGCTGACAGTACCGACAAGGCAATCCCCGGTGTGGCCGTGACCAGCGCATCGGCGCGGGGTTTTTCGGCCATCGGCGCATCGACGGTAATGGCGGTTGCCGAATGGACCTGATGCACGCCCAGCAAATGATCCGGGGCCACGCCCATCGCCTCCGCGACACGGCCACGGTTGATGGCGACAATCTCGGCCTGATCAGAAGAGCCTTGGCCACAGTTCAGCCCCGCAAACACGCCCGACGACGCGCCACCGCGCCGCGTAAAGAACCCGTGTTTGGCGGGCAGTGCATCCAGCGTGAGAATTTCGAGCGTCATGTTTCTAGTCCCGGCAGCATGGGGGCACCGTGTGGCACGATGCCGAACGTCTTGAACAGGTTTCCCATTTCCTGCGGGTGCGTCAAGCGACGATGTGCCGCGATATGCGTATCAAGCGCCTCCCCGCTGAGGTTTTCTGCCAAAGCTTGTGCACGGGCGGTGATGCCTAACCGCTCAAGGAACACGCCTTGGGGTGTGATGCGGCTGCAGGTGGCAAGGGGGGTGGCGGCGGCGAAAAGCGCTTCAAAATCAACATGTGCGGTCAGGTCCGCCATGCCGGGTGCAGTCAGCGGATCGGTAGTTGCGTGGTTTTGAACCGCTTGTAATGTGTCGCCCAAGCTGCGCCAGTCGCCGTAGTCGAACACCAGCGCCGCCCCCGCGTGCGAAGCGATGCGGGCGGCGAGGGTCGACAGGATGGGGGCGGCACTGGGGCAGTCCTCGACCATGTCACCGTCTTTGGTATCGTCAAGGCGGGCGGCCAGCGCGGGCTGGGACTGTGCGGGGCCAAGGCCAAAGACAAGCGTGCCGTCCTGCACACCGACCTGCCGTTCGCGCCACCTGTCGCCATCACGCACGAACTGGCGGATGGGCAGGGCATCGAAGAATTCGTTGGCGACGGCAAACACAGGCAGCTCGGGCAAGGCTTCGATCGTGTCGATCCAAGCGGGCGTGTGCCCTGCAAGGGTTGCCGCCTGCTCGGCACGCAAGGCGGGCGATGCCTCCATCAGGGTGATTTGAGCGGCCTCGTGAAAGCCCTTCACGGCTTTGGTGGCGCGCAGGATGTCAGCTATAAGCGTGCCGCGCCCGGGACCGAGTTCCAGCAGCGCAAAGCGGGCAGGCGCGCCCTGGTCCAGCCAGCTCTGCGCGAGCGCGAGCCCGATCAGTTCGCCGAACATCTGGCTGATCTCCGGCGCGGTGATGAAATCGCCCTGCTTGCCAAAGGGGGGGCGCGTTGTATAGTAGCCCGCAGTCGGGTGCAGCAGGCAGGTGGATATATAGTCATCCAGCCGCATCGGCCCTTGGGCCGTGATCTGGGCGATGATCGTGTCGCGCAGGCTCATGCGGCGCGGCGGGCGCGGAGGATGAAAAAGACACCCACGGCGATCATCGGCAGGCACAACAGCTGCCCCATGGTGAGGCCATAACCGCCTGCGTGCAGGGCAAGGCCCAACGGATTGCCTCCGGTAACGAATTGCGCGTCAGGCTGGCGGACGAATTCAACCATGAACCGTGCGATGCCGTAGCCAGCAAGGAACGTGCCCATAATCAGACCCGGCGTTTTGAACGCGCCGCGACGCCAGACCAGCCAGACAAGGACCGCGCCCAGCAAAGCGCCCTCGAGCGCCGCCTCGTAGAGTTGTGAGGGGTGGCGGGCGCAAATGCCTGCGACATCCGCACAGTATTGGGCAGCTTGGGTGGGGAAGGCGACACCCCAGGGCAGATCGGTCGGGCGGCCCCACAGCTCGGCGTTGATGAAGTTGGCCAGACGCCCCAGCAGCAAACCGGGGAAAATGCCAAGAGCCACAAGATCGCCTGCGCTGGTGCGGGGGATTTTATAGCGGGCGGTATAGACGAACGCGGCAAGGATGACGCCCAACGCGCCCCCGTGAAAGGACATCCCCCCCTCCCACACGCGCAGGATTTGCGACGGGTTCGCGAGGTATATCGCGGGCTGATAGAACAACACATAGCCCAGACGCCCCCCAAGGATGACGCCAAGGATCACCCATGTGAGCAGATCTTCGATCTGTTGCGGGGTCATCACCGCCTGCCCATCGCGCCACAAGCGCGGGGTTCGGGCGGCGCGCAACACCAGCCGCCATCCTGCAAGGATACCAACGATGTAGGCCAGCGCATACCAGCGCAGCGCGAATGTCATGCCAAACAGCGAGATCGAAAATATCTCGGGCGAGATGTCGGGGAAGGGGATCAGGGCGTACATGCGGTGATTGAGCGCGGCTGGCGCGTGATGTCAACCTTGCAAGGGACACATGCACCCCCCATATAGGGTGTACAGCCACTGGAGAGACCCCGATGCAAACGCGTAACAAGATTTTTGACGACCTGAGCCAGATCATGACCAACGCTATGGGCGTGGCGCAAGGGGCCAAGGACGAAGCCGAGAATGCCATGAAGGGCATGATGGACCGCTGGCTGGCCGACCGCGACTTTGTGACACGCGAAGAATTTGATGCGGTGCGCGCCATGGCACAGAAAGCCCGCGAAGAGAACGAAGCGCTCAAATCGCGGCTGGACGCGCTGGACGCGAAGTCCTGAGCTTGCCCGCAGGCGGCGTGACCTGACGGATGCGCTGCCGCGCAACAGCTATTTTTATTTGCCATAGGATTAACTGATCGCCCCTGCACTGCGGGGGCGTTTTTACGATTTGTTGGGACTTTTCCGCGCATATCCACAAGGAATTGTGCGAATAACCGCTTTCGGGGCGGGTTATCCCCAGAAAAAGACTTGCCAGACTCTACCCTTGTCGCCACCATATGTTGTAGGACGTACAGGCAAACACGCGTTCAATTGCGTAAGCACCCAAAGTAAGGGGGCAGTAAATAGCTCCACCGCTTTGGCGATAATAATAAAGGTGGCATAATGGCACTGTCCGAGCAGTACCTAGAAGATGAGATTCACCCCATCGACATCGTAGAGTCGCTGGCGGCCCATCATGAGTGGGATTTCGACAGGATTTCAGACGAGCAAATTTCGATGACGGTCGAGGGCCAGTGGCGGACCTATTCGGTCACGCTGGCGTGGTCGGCCTATGACGAGACGCTGCGCCTGATCTGCACGTTCGAGATGGAGCCGCCCGAGGACAAGCTGCCCTCGCTTTATGGTTTGTTGAACGACGTGAACGACCGCTGTTGGGCGGGTGCGTTCACCTATTGGGCCGAACAGCAGATGATGGTTTATCGCTATGGTTTGGTGCTGGCGGGGGGGCATACTGCCTCGCCCGAGCAGGTAGATACCATGATCGCCGCCGCCGTGATGAGCGCCGAGCGGTATTATCCAGCCGTGCAGCTGGTTGTCTGGGGGGGCAAGACCCCGCAAGACGCGCTGCAAGTCGCCATTGCAGAGGCCTACGGGCGGGCGTAACTTTGGTCCCAACCGCAAGGAGGGGACGCAATGGAAAATTCACGTATCGCGCAGCAGGGGCTGGTGCTTTTGGGCTGCGGCAAGATGGGCTCGGCCATGTTGGCGGGCTGGCTGGCACGTGGGTTGCCTGCCGCGTCGGTCTGGGTCCGTGACCCTGCGCCGTCGGAGTGGCTGCAAGCCACGGGTGTGCGCCTTAACGAAGACCTGCCGCTGGCCCCTGCGATTGTCTTGGTCGCGGTGAAGCCGCAGATGATGGCCGAGGCGCTACCGACCCTGCGCCAGATGGGGAATGGCGAAACCCTGTTCGTGAGCGTGGCCGCCGGTACACCGATCACATTCTTTGAGGCGACTTTGGGCCAGCAGACCCCCGTAGTGCGGGCGATGCCGAACACGCCCGCCGCGATCTCGCAAGGGATCACGGCGATCGTCGGCAATACGCAGGCGGGCAATCAGGGGTTGGACGAGGCCGAATTGCTGCTGTCGGCCGTGGGCGAGGTCGTGCGGCTGGAGAACGAGGCGCAGATTGATGCGGTGACAGGTGTCAGCGGATCAGGGCCCGCATATGTTTTTCACATGATCGAAACACTGGCCGCCGCTGGGCGCGAACAGGGGCTGCCCGACGCGATGGCGTTGCAGTTGGCGCGTGCAACCGTTGCGGGTGCGGGCGCGCTGGCGATGGCCGCTGATGAAGACCCGTCAGAGTTGCGCGTGAATGTTACCAGCCCCAATGGCACGACCCAAGCCGCGCTAGAGGTTTTGATGGACCCTGAGTACGGCTTCCCTGCCTTGATGCGCCGTGCGGTTACGGCAGCAGCAGATCGCTCAAGGGAGCTGGCGCGTGGCTGAAATCTCATTCGACGACTTTATGAAAGTGGACATTCGCACGGGCCGCGTCACCCGCGCAGAACCTTTCCCCGAAGCGCGCAAACCTGCGATCAAGATGTGGATCGACTTTGGCGCCGAGATCGGAGAGCGTAAGACATCGGCGCAGATTACGGTGCATTACACACCCGAAAGCCTGATCGGCAAACAGGTCATGGCGGTGGTGAACTTCCCTGCGCGCCAGATTGGCCCGTTCATGTCCGAAGTGCTGGTGTTAGGCGTGCCTGACGCCGACGGGGCCATTGTGTTGGTCACACCAGACCAGGAAACGCCAAGCGGAGGGCGAATGCATTGAAAAAAGTACTTGTTACCAGAGTTTTACCGGATGACGTCTATCCCTTGCTTAACGGGTTGGACGTGGTGCGACGCGACATCACGACACCCCTGACGGGGGAGGAGCTGCGCGCCGCGTTGCGCGACTATGACGGGGTGCTTTGCACCTTGGGCGACCAGTTTTCAGGCGCGGTGTTTGCGGATGTGGCGGAGCCGCGTTGTAAGGTGCTGGCGAACTTCGGTGTGGGCTATAACCACATTGATGTCGCGGCGGCGCAGGCTGCGGGCGTGACCGTGACCAACACACCGGGCGCTGTGACCGATGCCACCGCAGATGTCGCGATGACCCTCATGCTGATGAGCGCACGCCGCGCAGGTGAGGGCGAGCGGCTGGTGCGTGCAGGCGCATGGGAGGGGTGGCATCCCACGCAAATGCTGGGTCTGCATCTCAGCGGGAAAACCGTCGGGATTGTCGGCATGGGCCGCATTGGACAGGCAATTGCGCGGCGGTGCCACTTTGGCTTTGGCATGGCGGTGCAGTACTTTGGCCGAGGAGCAAAAGAGCTGGATTTCGATGCTGAATTTGTCAGCGATCTGAGGGTTTTGGCGGGGCGGGTGGATGTTCTGGTCACCGCTGTGCCGGGCAGTCCGGAAACGCGTCACATCATCAATGGCGATGTGCTGGACGCCATGCAGCCCCATGCGCGGTTGATCAACATTGCCCGTGGCGATGTGGTTGACGAAGCTGCCCTGATCGACGCGCTCAGCCGTGGTCAAATCGGCGGTGCGGGCCTCGATGTGTATGAGTTCGAGCCGAAGGTGCCACAAGCGCTGATCGATCTGGATAACGTAGTGCTGTTGCCGCATCTGGGCACGGCAACCGAAGAAGTTCGGATTGATATGGGCCGTATGGCTGTCGAAAACCTACAGGCCTGTCTGCGCGGCGATATGCCCCCGAACAGGGTCTAGGTATCGCCGATTGCTTCGCGCCAATGTCGGCGGCACAGAGAGACGTATGTTTCGTTGCCGCCGACCTGCACCTGCGCCCCGTCACGCAGCACACGGCCTTGGGCATCATTGCGCACAACCATCGTCGCCTTCTTGCCGCAATGGCAAATGGTCCTGATCTCGCGCATCTCGTCGGACAGCGCCAGCAGCGCGGCCGAGCCTGGAAACAGCTTGCCGCGGAAATCGACCCGCAGCCCGTAGCACATGATCGGCACCCCCAGATCATCCACCGCACGGGCCAGTTGCCAGACTTGATCGTCGCTCAGAAAATGCGCCTCGTCGATGAAAATACAGGCGCAGGGACCTGTCGCAAGGCGGGCCTGTATCTTTTCAAACAGATCTTCGCCCAGATCAAAGGTGTCTGCGTCTTCCCCGATCCCGATGCGCGAGGCAATGCGCCCTTGACCCGCCCGATTATCCAGAAGCGCGGTTATAAGATAAGGCACCATCCCGCGCTCTTTATAGTTGTGCGCGGCCTGCAAAAGCACTGTGGATTTGCCGGCGTTCATGGTGGAGTAATTGAAATAAAGCTTGGCCATTTCGGCATTTATCTGCCTCGGATAGCAAAACGCAAGATAATCGCCCATTTTTTGCTGAAAGTTAGGGGGAATTGCACTAGGCCAGCTTCAAATTGCTCTATATGTTAATTCGGACGACATATTCGAATGAGGAAATGACGATGGATGCTGCCGGTAACTATCTGAAGAAACATACCGAGGCACTGGTGAAAGCCGTAGGCGTCGAAGCGGCCTGTGAAGTGACAGGTAAATCCAAGGCGACGTTGGGGCGGTATTATTCCGACCACGACGAACACGCGGATCGCTTCATGCCTGTCGACGCGGTTGCGGCGCTGGAAAAAGCGGCGGGATATCCCCATCTGACGCAGGCCCTGGCCGAGCTTTCGAGTGCGCATTTGCAGTATGACGAGCGGCGGCCCAACGACCAGTCTACGGGCACTGTGAATTCCGATGTCATCGCGCTGAGTCAACGTTTTGCGATGCTGATGGCCGAATACCAGCAATCCATGGAAGATGGCAAAATCTCGATCAATGAAGCGAAGCGATTGTTGAAAGAAACAACAATGTTGCAGCAGGTTCTGGTCGATATGAAGCTGCATCTGGAAGACGAAGGTGTCTGACGATCTGCCCGCTCTGGTGCAGGACAGCTTGCACCAGATCGACACGGATGCGTTGAACGCGCCCAACGGCCCCACCCACAAGCCCCGCATTCTGTTGCTCTACGGCTCGCTGCGCGACCAAAGTTATTCGCGCCGCGCGGCGGAAGAGGCGGCACGCATTCTGCGCCATCTGGGATGCGAGACAAAGCTGTTTGATCCACGCGGGCTGCCCCAGCCCGATGATGCCGATCCCGATCATCCTAAAGTAGCCGAGTTGCGTGAATTGGCCGTCTGGTCCGAAGGCATGGTGTGGTCCAGTCCCGAACGCCACGGCGCGATGACGGGTATCATGAAAACCCAGATTGATTGGCTCCCGCTGTCCTTGCAGGGGGGGATTCGCCCGACGCAAGGCAAGACGCTGGCGGTGATGCAGGTCTCGGGCGGGTCGCAGTCGTTTAATGCGGTCAACCAGATGCGCATTCTGGGCCGCTGGATGCGCATGGTGACCATTCCGAACCAGTCGAGCATCCCCAAAGCGTGGTTGGAGTTTGACAGCAAAGGGCGCCTGCCTGCAGGGCCATTCTATGCCCGCGTAGTGGATGTGATGGAGGAGCTGGTCAAGTTCACCTGGCTGGTGCGTGGACACGCAGAGTATCTGACCGACCGCTATTCAGAGCGGGTCGAGACGGCAGAGCAGGTGCATAAACGTGTGTCGGAGAAAGATGCCTAGCCGTGCTTTTGCACGATGACCGAGCCTACGGAATATCCCGCCCCGAACGAGCAGATCAGCCCCGTGTCGCCATCGGCCAGATCAGCTGAGTGTTTTGAAAAGGCAATGATCGACCCTGCCGAGGATGTGTTGGCGTAGTCTTGCAGGATGTTGGGTTGCTCGCCTGCTTCGGGCGTGCGGCCCAGAACCTTTTTGCCGATGAAATCGTTCATGGATTTGTTCGCCTGATGCAGCCAAATCCGTTTTAGATCATCCGCTTGGACGCCGTTGTCGGCCATATGGTCCGCGATATGCGTTGATACAAGCGGCAGCACTTCCTTGAACACTTTGCGCCCGTTTTGCATGAACTGCATGTCGCGGCGGTCGGCCACGCCATCGGGACGCGAGCGGCGCAAAAAGCCGTTATTGTTGCGGATGTTGTTGGAGAAGTCCGTAGCGCAACGTGTTGATTTGATTTCAAAATGAGTGCCTGTGGCGTCCTCGGTACGCTCGATCAACACGGCGGTGGCCACATCGCCAAAGATGAAGTGACAGTCGCGGTCGCGCCATTCCAGATGGGCCGAACAAATCTCGGGGTTGACCACCAAAGCCGAACGGATGGAGCCGGAGCGGATCATATCCGCGGCTGCCTGAATCCCGAAGGTAGCCGAGGAGCAGGCGACATTCATGTCGAAGGCAAAGCCGTTGATCTCGAGCAGGTTTTGAATTTCAATTGCAACGGCAGGGTAGGCGCGCTCAAGGTTGGAGGCGGCGCAAATCACGGCGTCCACGTCCGCGGCGGTCTTGCCCGCGTCTGCCAATGCCTTGTTCGCCGCATCCAGCGCCATTTCCGCCATCAACGAGGGTTCATCGTCGCTGCGTTGGCGCAGCAGCGGGTGCATCACCTTGGGGTCAAGGATACCTGTCTTGTCCATGACATAGCGCTGGTTGATGCCAGAGGCTTTGAACACGAACTCTTCGGAGGAATAGTCTTTGGCGACAAGATCACCTGCCTCGATCGCAGCTGCGTTTTCGGCGTTATAGATGTCCACATAGGCGTTGAAGGTCTCGACCAGCTCGGCGTTGGTGATGACCTCGGAGGGCGTGAAAACGCCAGAGCCTGTGATTGCGGGTGTGTACATCTCGTATTCCTCTTTATTCGCGGCAAGTTGCCCCGTGCGCCTGCTGTGGATAATTATTCAGGCCCCTCATGGATGTAAGAAGCCTAGCCCGTTTTGCAAACTCTGCCTACGGCAATCGCGCAGGCACCTTATCCCTGTAGTGACTTCACCTCGATGTCATCTTCGGCCTGCGCCTTGATCGCCAGCGCGGCGGCATAGGCCCCTGCGGCGGTCGTGTAGTAGGGGATGCGGTCATAAAGCGCGATGGAGCGGATGGACTTGCTGTCCTCAACCGCTTGCGCGCCTTCGGTGGTGTTCATCACAAGGTGGATCGCCTCGTCCTTCATCATGTCGGTGATGTCGGGACGGCCCTCGTAGACTTTGTTCACCGTCTCGCAAGCGATGCCTTGCTCTTTCAGCCAGGCGGCGGTGCCACGGGTCGCAATGATGTTAAAGGACTGTTCGCTCAGAATGCGGGCCGCGTTGACCACATCGGCGGTTTTATCCGCGTCTTTGATCGACAAAAAGACGTTACCCGTGCGCGGCAGGATCGTGCCCGCGCCCATCTGCGCCTTGAGGAAGGCGCGGGGGAAGTCGCGGTCCCAGCCCATCACCTCACCGGTTGAGCGCATCTCGGGGCCGAGGATCGTGTCCACACCGGGGAAACGGGCAAAGGGCAGCACGGCCTCTTTGACCGAGAACCAAGGCATGTTGGGATCGGCCAGCGTCATAGGATCACCCAGCGGCAGCACGTCTTTGTAGTCGGTGTTGGTGTCATAGGGCGCACGCAGCGGGAAGTTCGACAGCGGCTCGCCTGCCATGACGCGGGCGGCGATACTGGCGATCGCGGAATCGGTCGCTTTGGCTACGAACGGCACGGTGCGCGAGGCGCGTGGGTTGACCTCGATCAGGTAAATCTCACCGTCTTTGATGGCGAACTGGATGTTCATCAGGCCCACCACGTTCAGTCCCTTGGCCAGCGCTTTTGTCTGCACTTCGACCTGTTCGATGATCGCAGGATCAAGCGAGTAGGGCGGCAGGGAACACGCACTGTCGCCCGAGTGGACGCCCGCCTCTTCGATGTGCTGCATGATGCCTGCGACATGCACATCCGTGCCATCGCTGATGGCGTCTACGTCCAATTCAACCGCGCCGGACAAGTAGCTGTCAAGCAGCACGGGGCTGTCGCCCGACACGACGACGGCTTCGGAAATATAGCGTTCAAGCTGGCTTTGATCGCGCACGATTTCCATCGCACGGCCACCCAGAACATAGGACGGGCGGATCACCAGCGGGAAGCCGATGTCGGCGGCAATCTCAAGCGCTTCGGCGTCGGAGTGGGCGATGCCGTTGTGCGGTTGCTTCAGGCCCAGCTTTTGCACCAGATCGGCAAAACGCTCGCGGTCTTCTGCAAGGTCGATCATGTCGGGCGTGGTGCCAAGGATCGGGATACCTTCGTCTTGCAGGGCTTGGGCGATTTTCAACGGGGTCTGCCCGCCGAACTGTACGATCACACCGTGCAGCGTGCCGTTTTCCTGCTCGACCCGCAGGATTTCCATGACATGTTCCAGCGTCAGCGGCTCAAAATACAAACGGTCCGAGGTGTCGTAATCGGTCGAGACAGTCTCGGGGTTGCAGTTGACCATGATCGTCTCATAGCCCGCGTCGGTGAGGGCATAGCAGGCGTGGCAGCAGCAATAATCAAACTCGATTCCCTGTCCGATGCGGTTCGGGCCACCGCCAAGGATGACAACCTTTTTGCGGTCCGAAGGGCGTGCTTCGCATTCGGCCTCGCCCATCATGGGCGCCTCATAGGTCGAGTACATATAGGGGGTTTGCGCCTCGAACTCGGCGGCGCAGGTGTCGATGCGTTTGAACACGGCCTTCACGCCAAGGTTATGGCGCGCACGACGGATGTTGTCCTCGTCGCGGCCGGTGAGAAGGCCAAGGCGTGCATCGGTGAAACCCATCATTTTCAGCCTGCGCAGCGCGTCCTCGGTGACGGGCAGGCCGTTCTTGCGGACCTCTTCTTCGGCGTCGATGATCTCGCGGATGCGGTCAAGGAACCAAGGGTCGAACATGGTGGTGGCGTGGATGTCGTCGTTGGACATGCCATGGCGCATGGCCTGCGCGATGGTGCGCATACGGTCGGGCGTTGTCAGGCTGATCGCTTTGGTCAGGGCTGCCTTATCCGGCGCGCCTGCGATCTCGATCTCGTCAAATCCGGTCAGGCCCGATTCCATCGAGGCGAGCGCCTTTTGCAGGCTCTCGTGGATGGTGCGGCCAATGGCCATCGTCTCACCCACCGATTTCATCGCGGTGGTGAGATACGGCTCGGAGCCGGGGAATTTTTCGAACGCGAATTTCGGGATTTTGGTGACGACATAGTCGATGGACGGCTCGAACGAGGCAGGCGTCACGCCGGTGATGTCATTGTCCAGCTCGTCCAGCGTGAACCCTACGGCCAGCTTCGCCGCAATCTTGGCAATCGGGAAGCCTGTTGCTTTGGACGCCAGCGCGGAAGAGCGCGACACCCGCGGGTTCATCTCGATCACGACCATGCGGCCATCGGCGGGGTTCACGGCCCACTGCACGTTTGATCCGCCTGTCTCGACGCCGATCTCGCGCAGCACCGCGATCGAGTGGTTGCGCATGATCTGGTATTCTTTGTCCGTCAGGGTCAGCGCAGGGGCTACGGTGATAGAATCGCCTGTGTGTACGCCCATCGGGTCCACATTTTCGATGCTACAAACGATGATCGCATTATCTGCCGTGTCGCGCACGACCTCCATCTCGAATTCTTTCCAGCCCAGAAGGGATTCGTCGATCAGGATCTGGCCCATGGGCGAGGCATCCATGCCCGAGCGGCAGTAGAATTCGTAATCCTCGCGGTTGTAGGCGATGCCGCCGCCCGTGCCGCCCATCGTAAAGGCGGGGCGGATGATGGCAGGCAGGCCGATGTCCTCAAGCGATTCGAGCGCGAGGACGACGCCAGCGGCGAGGTCTTTCTTGCCGTCCGCGTCTTTGGGCGCGGTGCAGATCGTGGCGCGTGGGTTTTCGATGCCCAGACGGTCCATCGCTTCGCGGAACAACTGGCGGTCCTCTGCCATTTCAATGGCTTCGCGCTTGGCGCCGATCATCTCGACGTTGAATTTGTCCAGCACGCCCATTTCTTCCAAAGCGAGCGAGGTGTTCAGGCCCGTTTGCCCGCCCATGGTCGGCAACAGCGCGTCGGGGCGCTCTTTTTCGATGATCTTGGCGACGATCTCGGGGGTGATGGGCTCAATATAAGTGGCGTCGGCCAGCCCCGGATCGGTCATGATCGTCGCAGGGTTGGAATTGACGAGGATGACGCGGTAGCCTTCCTCTTTCAATGCCTTACAGGCTTGGGCGCCCGAGTAGTCGAATTCGCAGGCTTGCCCGATGACAATTGGCCCCGCCCCAATGATCATGATCGACTGGATGTCGGTTCTCTTTGGCATGGCGGCAGCCCCCTATGAATTTCGCAAACTTTCGCGGTTATAAGTGTTGGGCTGTGGGGTGCAAGGTGGAATCTTTGCCCGCGGGTCTACAGGCGGGGCGGGCAAAATCTCATAGAGATTTTGGGCACAGAATTTGGGACAAATTCTGGCGCTACTGCGCGATGAGTTCGAGCCAGCCTAAAGCTGCGGCAAGGATGATGAAGCCAACAAAGAGCCCAATCGCGATGAGCCAATGTATAAACGTCTTGCGGCGCTTGCCTTCTTTGGGGAACCAGCGGAATTTACGTAACCACCCCAGCACGATGTCCATGAACATCAAGACGAACAGGACATGGCGGAAAAATACATAGAAAAACAAGATGGCCAGAACCGTACCAGCCATGACGTTCGTGGGGCTGATTTCCCAGCTGTAGCTGGCAGTGGAGGCTGTGTATGTGGTTTCCATATGGCCTCAACTGTCCAGAAATGCGCGCACGGCGGCCTCAAACGCGCGGGGGCGTTCCGCGTGCAACCAATGGCTGGCACGGGGCAGTTTCGCAAAACGTGCGGCAGGGAACAGCGGTTTGATCAGGGGGCGGTGTTCGGGCAAGACATAGTCGCTTTCGGCCCCGCTGAGGAAGAGTGTCGCGCCCTCAAAGCTGCCCGTCACGTCCGGAAAGCCGATGATGTGATCCATCTGCGCGTCCAATACGTCCAGATTAAGCCGCCACTGTTTGCCCGCAACATCCAGCGATTGGGTGAAGAAGCTCTGCAACTGGGGCGGCACGCCTTGAGCTGCCAATTGCTCTGCCGCTTCCGAGCGGCGGGTCACCACGCTTAGATCAACCGCTTTCATTGCGGCAATCTGGTGGGATTGGGAGTGGTCATAGGGGACTGGCGCAATATCGGCCACGATCAGGCGGCGCAGCAACTCAGGATGGCGCAGCGCCATCACCATGGATGCCTTGCCCCCCATCGAATGACCGCACAGGTCCACGGGACCACCGATATGGCGGATCAGCTCGGCCAGATCATCGGCCATGTCCTCATAGGTCTGCGTCTGTGCCCGCGGGCTGTGCCCGTGGTTGCGCATGTCGGGCGTGATCACACGGCGGGTGTCCGACAGCCGTTTGGCAATCACCCCCCAGTTGCGCCCCGAACCATAGAGCCCGTGTGCAATGACCAGCGGCGGGGTGTCCGCAGGGCTTTCCCCGAATTCAGTAAAACTCAGCATCCCATAGCCCTAGCGCCATTGCAGCGCAGAGGCCAGCAGCTTAGACAGACAGATATGATCACCGACAAGGATATGGCAGCCAAGTCACGCAAATTGCGCGGGTTGATGCAGCAAAAGCTGGACGTGCGCGGGCGCGATCTTCGGCAATCGTTGCGGCGTGCGGGGCGGCGGTTGCCGCGCGGGGTGCGCAAAAGCGGCGCGGCCCTGATGCGCGCAGAAATGTTGGCGCATAACCCCAAGACCGCGAGGCAGATCGATGCCGAACAGGTCCAACAGGACTATGACAAACTGTACAACCATCTGCATACCATCGACGTGGACGAGGTTCGCAAATCGCGCCTGCTGAGCATTACAGGCGCGATTGTTGCCAATATCATTCTGGTTGCGGTGTTGTTTATCGTCTGGCTGTGGTGGCGCGGCTACGTTTGATCGGCGTTGTATTGCGCGTCCGTGACATGCTCCAGCCATGTGACCGAGGTGCCGTCCAGTTCTTCCTGAAGGGCAATGTGGGTCATTGCGACATCTTTTGCCGCACCGTGCCAGTGTACTTCCTCAGGCTCGAAATAGACGGTGTCGCCAGGGCGGATCACTTCTATGGGGCCGCCCTTTCGTTGCACCAACCCTTTGCCCGCCGTCACGATCAGCGTCTGGCCCAGCGGATGGGTGTGCCACGCAGTCCTTGCACCTGCTTCAAATGTCACGGTCACGCCGCGTAGGCGGGCGGGTGCCGGCGTGTTGATCAGCGGGTCCATGCGCACGGTGCCCGTGAAATAGTCGGTCGGGCCTTTGGTGGACGGGCGCGAGCCTGCGGGGTGGATGATCATGGGCGGTGTCCTACAGGATAGGTTAAACTCGGGTATGTTGCATCGAAAAAAACTTAATGAAAAGAGACGGTAGAGGCGCGGCAAAGGTCCGCCTGGAACCCACTGTAGCAAAGGCTACACGGGTAAGCCCGTCACATAATAGACTGGTAAAACGACCGATAGAATATGAGCAAGCGATGCCAGTGGGGGTTCCATCACAACTCCCAAGGTCGATTTCTCCATGCGGAACATTTTTGCCGTTTTGTCTCGGTATCGCTGAGAAAATGCCAACAAGACACCGTATGTCCCAAGTACGGACACGGCGACAACGGCGAAGTTTTCATCTTGTGTCATAGCTGAGACCTTTGGATTTTTGGCCGGGCAATTTTGAGCAAAGTTCGCAAACCAGACCTTCCCCTGAAAACAAAAAAGGCCCCGACATTTCTGTCGGGGCCTTTGCTCAATGTCGTGGCGGTGCGTCTACAGGTTCGGGTAGATCGGGAAGTTGGCGCACATGGCTTCGACTTCCGCTTTTACCTTGGCCTCGATGTCCGCGTTGCCTTCTTCGCCGTTTGCGGCCAATCCGTCGACGACTTCAATGATCCAGTCGGCGATCTGGCGGAACTCATCTTCGCCAAAGCCGCGTGTGGTCCCCGCAGGGGAGCCGAGGCGGATGCCCGATGTGACCATCGGCTTTTCCGGGTCAAACGGCACGCCGTTTTTGTTGCAGGTGATATGCGCACGGCCCAAGGCCTTGTCCACGATGTTGCCTGTTACGCCTTTGGGGCGCAGATCAACCAGCACGACATGGGTGTCGGTGCCGTGGGTCACGGTGTCCAGCCCGCCTTTGATCAACTGGTCTGACAGCGCTTGGGCGTTGGCAATGACCTGTTTGATGTAGGTTTTGAATTCTGGCTGCAGCGCCTCGCCAAAGGCGACGGCTTTGGCCGCGATCACATGCATCAGCGGGCCGCCCTGAATGCCGGGGAAGATGGCCGAGTTGAACTTTTTCGCCAGCGCCTCGTCATTGGTGACGATCATCCCGCCACGCGGGCCGCGCAGGGTTTTATGCGTGGTTGTGGTGGCCACATGCGCGTGCGGGAAGGGGGAGGGGTGCTCTCCTGCGGCGACGAGGCCCGCGAAATGCGCCATGTCCACGTGCAGGTAAGCGCCCACGCTGTCCGCAATCTCGCGCATGCGTTTGAAATCAATCTGGCGGGGGATGGCAGAGCCGCCGGCGATGATCATCTTTGGCTGATGTTCCGTGGCAAGGGCTTGGACTTGATCATAGTCCAGCAGGTTATCCTCACGCCTTACGCCGTATTGAATGGCGTTGAACCATTTGCCCGACTGGTTCGGCTTTGCGCCGTGGGTCAGGTGGCCGCCTGCGTCAAGGCTCATCCCCAGTATGGTGTCGCCCGGTTGCAGCAGCGCCTGAAACACACCCTGGTTCGCTTGTGAGCCCGAGTTGGGCTGCACATTGGCAAAGTTACAGTTGAACAGCTCGCAGGCGCGGTCGATGGCCAATTGCTCGGCCACGTCGACGTGCTGGCAACCGCCATAGTAGCGGCGGCCCGGATAGCCTTCGGCGTATTTGTTGGTCATCACGCCGCCTTGGGCCTCCATCACGGCGGCCGAGACGATGTTTTCGGAGGCGATCAGCTCGATCTCGTTGCGCTGGCGGGCAAGTTCGTTGTTCGTGGCCTCGGCAATCGCCGGGTCGGTATCGGCCAGAGAGCGGGTGAAGAAAGTGTTGGTTTTGGTCGTCATGGAATAGGCTCCTTGAGCGTGAGGGTCCGTTTGGGCGTTTCGTATCGGAAACAATCCCCCGCGTGAAGATGTGAAAGCGACGTGGTATGTATTAGTTGTGGTGCGCAGGGTGTGCAGCCCGCTTTTTGCCGCAGGGGGCGATTTGCACGGGCGGCGCTGGCGCGTGGCGGAATATTATGTTTGTCTGCGTAAACAGCGGCGCGGATCGGAAACATTATGCCCCAGAAAATTGCCTTTTTGGCCAGTTCGACACCCGTGGCGCAGACCGCACGGGCGGCGCTTATCGGGCGGTACGGAAATGTTGCGCCTGAACAGGCCGAGGTGATTGTCGCGCTGGGCGGGGACGGCTTTATGCTGCAAACCCTGCACGAGACGCAAAGCCTGCCTGCGCCTGTTTACGGGATGAACCGCGGGACAATCGGATTTTTGATGAACACCTACGCCGAAAGCGATTTGCGCGACCGGCTAGAGGCAGCGGAGGAGGCGGAGATCAATCCGCTGTCGATGCGGGCCACGCATGAGGACGGGCGTGTGTCTGATGCGCTGGCGCTGAACGAGGTGGCTTTGTTGCGGCAGGGACCGCAGGCTGCCAAGCTGCAAATCACCGTAGACGGGCGATTGCGGATGCAGGAACTGGTCTGTGATGGCGCGTTGGTTGCAACGCCAGCGGGGTCGACCGCCTATAACTATTCAGCCCACGGGCCCATCCTGCCGATTGAGGCGGATGTGCTGGCGTTAACGGCTGTCGCCGCGTTCCGCCCGCGCCGCTGGCGCGGGGCGTTGCTGCCCAAGACGGCGACGGTGCGGTTTGATGTGCTAGAGCCAGGTAAGCGGCCCGTGATGGCGGATGCGGATGGCACAAGCTACCGCGATGTGATTGCGGTCGAGATCCGGTCGGAGCCGAGCATCATCCATAAGATCCTGTTTGACCCGGGGCACGGGTTGGAGGAGCGGTTGATTTCCGAGCAATTCACCTGAGAGGGTAGCGTGTTCGGCAACTGCGGGATTGAGTTTAAGAGCAAAATAAAGAAAAGGGCTGCGCGCGGGGGACTGGTGGTGCTTTAGTATGCCTGCGTGATCTTGGCGCAGCGGGGTGGGGCGTTTGTGTTTGGCTTGTGTTGACGCTCGGCGCTGTGATGAAGGGGGCGGGCGTGTTGTGGGGCCTGCAAAACGGGGGGCGCAAGTGTTGGCATGGAGGCAACGCAAACGCAAAAAATGTGGAACTTTTACCGGATGCCGGGGTTGGGACTGTGAAGCGGCTGGCAGATGACTTGAAGTGATTTGCCGCTGGAAACACGACAGACAAAGATTGGAGACCCGATATGAACTGGGACACAATTCAAGGCAACTGGAAGCAATTCAAAGGTCAGGCACAGCAGAACTGGGGCGAGTTGACCGACGATGATCTGGACCGTGCCGAAGGCAACCGTGAAGAGCTGGAAGGCCGTATTCAAGAGAAATACGGTAAGACCAAGGACGAGGTCAAAGAAGAGGTGGATGCGTTCATCGCCAAGCTTTGAACGCGAAACACTCTAATTGATTGAGCGGCTCCCCCTTTGAGGGGAGCCGTTTTCGTTTAGTCTTTGGCGTAGCCGATAGACTGGAGCGCGGTCTTTATCTCGTCCAAAATGGCGGGGTCATCGATGGTCGCGGGCAGTTTGAATGGCGCACTATCGGCGATCTTTACCATTGTCGCACGCAGGATTTTACCTGATCGCGTTTTGGGTAGGCGATCCACCACCAGCGCCAGTTTGAACGCCGCGACGGGTCCGATCTGGTCGCGGATACGTTGGACGCATTCTGCGGTAATCTCGTCATGGGGGCGGTTCACACCGTTGGTTAGGCAGACAAAGCCCATGGGCGCCTGACCCTTGAGCGGATCACTCACCCCGATCACGGCACATTCGGCAACGTCCGGGTGCCCTGCGAGGACCTCTTCCATCGCACCTGTGCTGAGGCGGTGGCCCGCCACGTTAATCACATCATCGGTACGCGCCATGATATAAAGATAGCCGTCTTCGTCGATCATGCCTGCGTCGCCTGTCTCGTAGAAGCCAGGGAAGGCGGTGAGATAGCTTTTGCGAAAGCGATCTTCGGCGTTCCACAGGGTGGGCAGGGTGCCTGGTGGCAAGGGCAGTTTGATCGCAATCGCGCCCAGCTCCCCTGCGGGCATGGGGTGGCCAGCTTCATCAAGGATTTGCACGTCATAGCCGGGCATCGGCACCGTGGGGGAGCCGATTTTGACGGGCAGCGCCTCCAGCCCCGCAGGGTTGCCCGCGATGGTAAAGCCAGTCTCGGTCTGCCACCAATGGTCATAGACGGGCTTGCCCAATACGTCCTGCGCCCAGACGATTGTATCAGGATCCGCACGCTCGCCCGCCAAGTATAGCGCACGCAGGCAGGAGATGTCGTATTTGCCGACCTCCAGCCCTTTGGGGTCTTCGCGTTTTACGGCGCGGATGGCGGTGGGGGCGGTGAAAAAGCTGCGTACGTTGTGTTCGGATATCACGCGCCAGAAGGTGCCTGCATCGGGGGTGCCCACGGGCTTGCCCTCGAACACCACGGTGGTGTTGCCGTGGACCAACGGCCCGTAAGCGATATAGCTGTGGCCGACGACCCAGCCTACGTCGGACGCGGCCCAGAAGACGTCACCTGGATCGACGTTGTAGATGTTTTTCATCGTCCAGTTCAGCGCCACCAGATGCCCCGCCGTGTGGCGCACGACCCCTTTTGGCGCACCCGTGGTACCAGAGGTATAGAGGATATAGGCAGGATGGTTGCCCGCAACGGCGATACAAGGGGCGGGGGTGCCCGAGGCGATCGCCTCGTTCCACTCGATATCGCGGCCTTCAATCAGATCGCAGGGTGCCTCTTTGCGTTGCAGGATGATGCAGGCGTCGGGTTTGTGGTCGGCCAACTCGATCGCACCGTCGAGGAGAGGTTTGTAATGCACCGTGCGGTTCGGCTCGAGCCCGCAAGACGCGGCGATGATCGCCTTGGGCGCGCAATCGTCGATGCGCACGGCCAGCTCGTTCGCGGCAAAGCCGCCAAACACGACTGAATGCACGGCCCCGATGCGCGCACAGGCAAGCATGGCTTCGATCGCTTCGGGCACCATGGGCATGTAAATAATGACGCGGTCGCCTTTTGTGACGCCTTGCGCCACCAGCGCGCCGGCCAAGGCGGCCACACGGGTCTGCAATTCGGCAAAGGTAATGGTGCGTTTTGTGTCGGTGATGGGGCTGTCGTAAATGATAGCGGCCTGTGCTGCGCGGCCGTTTTCGACGTGGCGGTCAACGGCATTATAGCAAGCGTTCAGATGGGCATCGGCGTACCACTCATAGAGGTCATTGCCCTTGTCGAACAACGCCTGCCGGGGCGGTGTGATCCAGTCGATGGCCTGCGCCTGTTCCAGCCAGAAGGCTTCCGGATCGTCTTTGGCGGCTTGATAAACGTCTGCGTATCCCATTGCGGTATTCTCCCATAACCTGCCCACTGTTTGGCGGTGGAACGGGCAGGCGGCAAGCATTTTTGGCAAAGGGGGGTGCGAAGATGTAAACGAATTTACACCCCCGCCTGTCGCATCAGCCGTAATTATCGACGGGCGTGCCCGCGATGGCAGCCATGTTCAGCAACCCCCGCGCGGTGATCGAGGGGGAGACGACATGCGCGCGATTGCCCATGCCCATCAGAATGGGCCCAACCTCCAGCCCGCTGCCCTTCATCTTCAGAATGTTGCGCACACCCGAGGCCGCATCGGCATGGGCAAAGACCAGCACATTGGCCGGCCCCTCCATCCGGTTGTGCGGGAACAGACGGGCGCGCAGTTCGGGATCAAGGGCCGTGTCGATATTCATCTCGCCCTCGTAGCAAAAGTCGTGGCCCCCTTCGTCCAAAATCGCAATCGCCCCGCGCAACCGCGAGCCGGAGCCCGCACCCTGATTGCCGAATTGCGACTGCGAACACATGGCCACGTTGGGCGTGATGCCAAAGCGGCGGACGTGGCGGGCAGCGCCAATAGCGATTTCGGCCAATTGCTCGGAGGTGGGGTGCTGGTGAACCTGGGTATCGGCGATAAACAGCGGGCCGTCTTCGAGGATCATCATCGACAGCGCCCCGTGCGCACGGCGGCCATCGCGGCCAAGCACTTGTTCGATATAGTTGAGATGCCAGCGGGTTTCACCGAAGGTGCCACAAATCAGGCTGTCGGCTTCTTCGCGGTGGACCATCACGGCGCCAATGGCGGTGGTGTTGGTGCGCATGATTGCACGGGCAATGTCGGGCGAGACACCGCGTCGCGCCAACAGGCCGTGGTACGTTTCCCAATAGTCGCGGTAGCGCGGATCGTTTTGCGGGTTCACCACATCCATGTCGCGCCCGATCTGCAAGGTCAGCCCCGCCTTTTCCATCCGCCGTTCAATGACTTCAGGGCGGCCAATCAGGATGGGGCGTTCGGTGGTTTCTTCCAGCATGGCTTGGGCGCAGCGCAGCACCCGCTCGTCCTCGCCTTCGGCAAAGACAATGCGGCGCGGCGCTGCGCGGGCAGCTTGGAAGACAGGGCGCATCAGCAGGGCGGATTTAAAGACCGAGCTGTCGAGGTTGGCTTTATAAGCCTCGATATCTTCAATCGGCCGCGTGGCGACTCCGGTTTCCATCGCCGCTTTGGCCACGGCGGAGGAGACAATGCCCACAAGGCGCGGGTCAAAGGGTTTGGGGATCAGATAATCCGCGCCAAAGGTCAGCTGCTCGCCCTGATAGGCGGCGGCGGCCTCGGCGCTGGTTGTTTCGCGGGCTAGGGCGGCGATGCCCTCGATACAGGCGATCTTCATCTCGTCGTTGATGGTGGTCGCCCCCACGTCCAGCGCACCGCGGAAGATGAAGGGAAAACACAGTACGTTGTTGACCTGATTGGGGAAATCCGACCGCCCCGTGGCGATGATGGCGTTGGGAGAGACAGCGCGGGCCTCTTCCGGCATAATTTCGGGGGTGGGGTTGGCTAGGGCAAAGATGATCGGCGCATCGGCCATTTTCGCCACCATCTCGGGCTTGAGCACATTCGGCCCGCTGAGGCCCAGAAACAGGTCGGCCCCGTCGATCACATCATCCAGCGTGCGCAGATCGGATTTCTGCGCATATTCGGATTTGATCGGGTTCATATCGACCTCGCGGCCCTCGTAAACCAGCCCGTGAATGTCGCACAGCCAGACGTTCTCGCGTTTGACACCCAGCTTGAGCAGCATGTTAAGGCACGCGATCCCCGCCGCTCCACCGCCCGTGCTGACGATCTTGATATCTTCGAACCTTTTGCCCGCAACATGCAGCGCGTTGGTGGCCGCAGCACCCACCACAATCGCTGTGCCGTGCTGGTCGTCGTGGAACACGGGGATGTTCATCCGCTCGTTGCAAATCCGCTCAACGGTGAAACAATCAGGGGCTTTGATGTCCTCAAGGTTGATCGCGCCAAAGGACGGCTCCAACGCGCAGACGATCTCGGCCAGTTTTTCGGGGTCGGACTGATCCACCTCGATGTCGAAACAATCGATGTTGGCGAACTTCTTGAACAGAACCGCCTTGCCCTCCATCACCGGTTTGGAGGCCAGCGCGCCGATGTTTCCCAGCCCCAACACCGCCGTGCCATTGGTCACCACCGCCACAAGATTTGCGCGGGAGGTATAGAGCGCAGCCGTCGACGGGTCTTCCTTGATCTCGATGCAGGCCTCGGCCACGCCGGGGCTGTAGGCGCGTGCCAGATCACGGCCATTGGCCAGCGGCTTGGTCGCCCGCACCTCCAGCTTTCCGGGTTTCGGGAAGGCGTGATAATCAAGCGCGGCTTGGCGGTTTTTGGCGGAATCGGACATGGGAAACCTCGGGGATTTGAATTTAGTTTAGTATTAAACTATTTTTGATCGAAGGCTAGACGCGAAGTGTTAAGAGTTCGTGCTCTGCGGGTTTGTACGTTTCAATTTCCCCGCGAAATGCCTCTCCCATCTTGGGGCAGAGGCGGCTAGGGTGGAAGGCCAGACAAAAGGGATTCCCACCATGACAGATTTGCGGCAGGCGGCAATGGCGGTGCGTGAAAACGCACATGCTCCTTATTCGGGGTTCAAAGTAGGGGCTGCGATACGCGCAGCATCGGGGGCGGTTTACCGCGGCTGCAACGTCGAAAACGTGGCCTATCCCGAAGGGACCTGCGCCGAAGCGGGCGCAATTGCGGCGATGGTCGCGGCAGGTGAGACCGCTCTGGCCGAGGTTTATGTAGTCGCGGGATCACCCCTGCCTGTGACGCCCTGCGGCGGCTGCCGACAAAAACTGGCCGAATTTGGGGGCGCGGATGTGCAGGTCACCATGGCGACCACGCAAGGCACTGAAGACATGCTCACCATCGGGCAATTGTTGCCCGGTGCGTTTGATCCCTCGTTTTTGGGGGCCTAGATGAACGCGCAATCGATTCTGGCCAAGCTGCGCCATGACGCCCCCCTTAGCGTCGAGGACGTCACATGGGTTGCCGCAGCCCTTGCCGATCAGCGGATGAGCGATGCGCAAGCGGGGGCCTTTGCTATGGGCGTGTGCCGCAACGGGCTGGACCGTGCGGCGCGTGTGGCCCTGACGCAGGCGATGTGTGCATCGGGACAGGTTCTGAAATGGCAGATGGACCAACCGGTATTGGACAAACACTCAACAGGTGGTGTTGGCGATTGCGCAAGCCTGATCCTTGCGCCCGCGCTTGCGGCCTGCGGCGCTTATGTTCCCATGATCTCGGGGCGGGGGTTGGGCCATACGGGTGGCACCCTCGATAAGCTTGAGGCGATCCCCGGGGTTAGCGTCATGCTGGACGAGGCGCGATTGCGTGCGGTGGTTGGGCAGGTCGGCTGTGCCATTGTCGGGGCGACGGGCGATATTGCCCCTGCGGACCGCCGCCTTTACGGCGTACGCGATGTGACGGCGACGGTGGACAGTCTGGACCTGATCACCGCCTCGATCCTCAGCAAAAAGCTGGCGGCGGGCGTTGATGGTCTGGTGCTGGACGTGAAAACAGGCTCTGGCGCGTTTATGAAGGATGTTGGTGCGGCGCGGGCCTTGGCGCGGGCTTTGGTCGAGACGGCGAATGCCGCAGGCTGCCCCACCCGCGCCGTGATCAGCGACATGAGCCAGCCTTTGGTGCCCAGCCTTGGAAACGCGCTGGAGGTGGCCGAGGTGATGCGTGTTCTGTGCGGGGATGCGCAGGGCGCGATTGTTGATCTATGCGCAGCGCTGGGCGCTGTGTTGTTGGCCGGTGCGCAGCTTGCCGAGGACGAGGCCGCAGGCGCGCAGATGATCCGCGCCGCGATCGCAAATGGCCACGCCGCCGAGCGGTTCGGCGCGATGATCGCAGCCCTTGGCGGGCCTGTGCGCTTTGTCGATGACTGGCAACGTTTCCTGCCGGAGGCCACCGTGGTGCGCGAAGTCACGGCCCAGCAGTCAGGCTATGTCCAAAGCATCGATGGCGAAGCCCTGGGCCATGCGGTTGTCGCTCTTGGCGGGGGGCGTGTGGTTGAAAGTGATACGGTCAACCCCGCTGTCGGCCTGTCCGATGTGGCGCGTCTTGGCGGGTACATCGAGAAGGGGCAGCCGCTGGCCGTGATCCATGCCGCCCGCCCTGCGCAGGCGGACCGCGCCGTGACGCAGGTGCGCGATGCACTCGCTTTGGCGGATGCGCCAGCCCCCACACCCGACCTGATTATCGAGCATATCACATGACCGCCCGCCGCGCCTTTTTGGTTGTAATGGATTCGGCTGGCATCGGCGGCGCGCCCGACGCGGCAGAGTTCTTTAATGGCGACAGGTCCGACAGAGGCGCCAACACAATCGGCCACATCGCGCAGGCCTGTGCGCAGGGCCAGTGCGAAGAGGGCCGAACAGGTCCGATAAACCTTCCCACCCTCAGCGCGCTGGGCTTGGGGGCTGCAATCACCCACGCCAGCGGGCTGCACATCCCTGACTTTGATGTGCCGCTGACGGGCACTTGGGGCGCTGCCACCGAAATATCACAGGGCAAGGACACGCCCTCGGGCCATTGGGAGCTCGCAGGTCTTCCTGTGCCGTGGGATTGGGCATATTTTCCGGACAAAGAAGACTCGTTCGATGCGGATCTAATCGCGCAGGTCTGTGCGGCGGCGGGCAGTGACGGCATCCTTGGCAATTGCCACGCGCCCGGCACCGCGATTATCGAGCGTTTCGGCGCCGAGCATATGCGCACAGGCGCACCCATCTGCTATACCTCTGCCGACAGCGTCTTCCAGATCGCGGCACATGAAGAAACCTTTGGCCTCGACCGCTTGCTCGCGCTGTGCGAGGCAATCGCGCCCATCCTGCACAAGCGCCGCGTGGGCCGCGTGATTGCGCGGCCTTTCATCGGCAACGAAGTGGACGGCTTCACCCGCACGCCGCATCGCCGCGATTACGCGATCATGCCGCCGCGCCCCGTGCTCAGCAATTGGGCGCAGGACGCAGGCCGCGCCACTTTTGCAGTGGGCAAGATCGGTGACATCTTTTCGATGCAGGGGTTCGACGCGGTGCGCAAAGGCACCGATGCGCAGCTGATGGGGCATCTGGGCGATCTGGTGCGCGACGCACCGGAGGGCAGCTTTACCTTCGCCAATTTCGTCGAGTTCGACAGCCTTTATGGCCACCGCCGCGATGTGTCGGGCTATGCTCGGGCATTGGAGTGGTTCGACGCCGCGATTGCGCCCTTGGTCGCAAATCTGCGACAGGGCGACATCATGGTCTTCACCGCCGACCACGGCAATGACCCCACATGGAGCGGCACCGACCACACCCGCGAACGTGTGCCTGTTTTGATAGCAGGCGCAGGGGTGGGCAATCTGGGACATATCGGTTTTACCGATGTGGCGGGTTTTGTTGCCGCGCATCTGGGGATAGAAGTGCCCTCAGCATAAATAATGGAGCCTGACATGAGCGATCCGCATCTTACCGTCGTCGATCACCCGCTGGTACAGCACAAACTGACCATCATGCGCGACCGCGACACGCCCACGGCCGTGTTCCGCCAGCTCTTGCGTGAAATCAGCCAGCTGCTGGCCTATGAGGTCACGCGCGGTCTGCCGATGACCACCAAACAGATCGAGACGCCGATGCAGCCGATGGACGCGCCCACGCTGGACGGCAAAAAGCTGGCGCTTATCTCGATCCTGCGAGCAGGCAACGGGTTACTGGACGGTGTGTTGGAGCTGATCCCCTCGGCGCGGGTGGGGTTTGTCGGGCTGTACCGTGACGAAGAAACGCTGCAACCCGTTCAGTACTATTTCAAAGTCCCCGAAGCGATGGAGGACCGTGTGGTGATCGCGGTTGATCCGATGCTGGCCACGGGCAACTCTTCGGTGGCGGCGATTGATCTGCTGAAGCAATCAGGTGCCACCAATATCCGTTTCCTGTGTCTGCTGGCCGCACCCGAAGGCATCGCCCGCATGAAAGAAGCGCATCCCGACGTGCAGATCGTCACCGCCGCCGTGGATGAAAAACTGAACGAGCTGGGCTATATCGTGCCGGGGCTGGGCGATGCAGGCGACCGGATGTTCGGTACGAAATAACGAATCATTTCCGCCGATTCGGTTAACAAAACAGGGCTTTGCCTGCTTTTGGGCGGGCAGGGCCACACAGACCTCGGGTATTTATTGCCGATTCGAAGGCAATATGGCAAAATTAAGGCGATTGTTGCGGCGGCTACTTTACTCACCTCGACGGCTTTGACATGCTTTGCGGATAATTCTGTGGGGGCATGAATGAAACTTAAGAACCTATTCGCAATCGCTTTTATCATGAGTACGGTCAGCGCAGGCGCGTTGTCGGCGCAAACCCGTCCGGGCAGCGAGCCTGCGGAGTTTCCGCCAACGTCCTATAAGGGCAAACAATACGTCGACAGCAAAGGCTGTGTGTTCATTCGTGCGGGCATTGACGGCAACGTATCGTGGGTGCCGCGCCTGACGCGCAAACGCGATGGCGTCTGCGGCTTCCGCCCGACCTTTGCCAATCAAGTGACCGAACCTGCGCCAGCGCCCAAGGCCAAACCTGCGCCCAAGCCTGTTCAAACCGCCGCAGCCAAGCCTGCGCCGAAACCCGTCGCTGCCGCGCCCAAGGTCAAGCCGAAGCCCGCGCCCAAGCGCGTTGTAAAAGCCTCACCCAAGGTCAAGCCAAAGCCAAAGCGCGTTGCCAAAGTGATCCGCCAGCAGGCGCCGCGTCCCGCCGCGCCGCTGATCGTCGAAAAGGCACCAACGCAGGTCAAACGCGTTCAGCGCGTTGTGCGCCCGACCCGCACCGCCACCGTTCAGGGTGAATCGGCCTGCCCGGGTGTCTCGGGCATCAGCAGCCGCTACATGGTCCGTGGCGCATTGGAGGTCCGCTGTGGGCCCCAAACCGCAGGCATCGTCGGGGCGCGGATCTCTACCGCGCCGACGCCGCGTGTTGCGGCCCCAGTGAAGCGTCGCAAGCTGGTACAGATGCAAGCGCCGCAGCAAGTGGCCTCGGCCCAAGGTCCGATCACCGTGCCAAAGCACCGCCGCATCGTGCCGCGCCATGTTGCAGTGAACCGTGTGAACACGACCGATGTGCGGGTGCCACGTGGCTATAAGCGCGTCTGGAATGACGACCGCCTCAACCCAAATAGGGCCGAACAGACCCTTGCGGGCCACGAGGCGATGAACATGATCTGGACCTCGACCGTGCCGCGCCGCCTGATCAATCAGGCAAACGGCGAAGACGTTACGGCCTCGGTGGCGCTGGTCTATCCTTACACGGATTTCAAACGCCAGCAGCGTGAGTTGGGTGAGGTGACAATCGTGCAGCGTCAGGGCCAGACCCTGAAGCGGATCGTGCGCAATGTAACGGGCGTCTTTTCTGCACAGCCGCGTCAGGCGCGTGTGGCAACGGTCAACCGCCAACCTGTCTACTCCAGCCGCTCAACCCCGAAAGCCGCGCCAAAGGCCACGGCAAAACGCGCCCAGCCCAAGGCTGAGGTAGCGGGTCGCGGTTTCGTGCAAGTGGGCAAGTTCACGGATACGGCTGCGGCGCACCGTATGGCGAAAAAGGTACAGCGTATGGGGATGCCCGTGCGCGTGGGCCGCTACACCCGCAACGGCCAGACAACGCGTCTGGTTATCGCAGGCCCCTTTGGCGGTGATGCCGCCGTGGGCCGTGCGGTGAACCGTTTGCGCGGCGCAGGCTACAACGCCTTCGCCCGCTAACTGCACATTGCAATGACAATCAGAATGGCCCGTCGGAGAGTATCCGGCGGGCCATTTCTTTTGCCCATGCCGCATAAATGACAGGGCCGGGGTGAAACCCGTCCTCGGCCATGTCCTTCGGGTCCAGCGTGTCGGGGAAATGCAGGTAGGTACAGTCGCCCTCTGTCTGCAACGCGGCGGCAAGGGCGGTATCAAACCGCTCAGCCCGCCGTCCCAACAGCCAGCGCAGCGGGTTAGGCAGCAATGGAAACGCACCAACTGGCGGGATTTGCGTGACATAGAGACGGCGCAGGCCGCACCGCGTTCGCAGCACCTCGCGCAGTTGCGCATGGCGGCGCAGCCAACCCGCACGCAGGCCGCCGCGGGTCACATCGTTCACGCCCAGAATGATGAGGGCGATGTCCGCTTTGGGCAGATCCTCGGTCTTTAGTCGGGTCAACATTGACGGCGTGGTGGCGCCAGTGCCACCACAGCATCCTGCACGATCACCCGCCGCAGATGCCTTGTAGGCGCAACCATGTGCTGTCTGGCAGCAACGGCTCGGTCTGGCGGTTCTGCATCGGGTCGCCTTCGATCAGGGCCAGCACGGATTCCCCTGTGATATCGCGCGCACGTGCAAAGGGTGTGGCGCGGACGTCCGACGCCTCGAACAGAGCCAGCAGATTGCCCGTGTCAGGGATAAAGGACGGGGCCGTCATCAGATGTTCGGCATAGGCATCAAGGGCGGTGTCCGAGATTTCGCCTGTGGTGAGCAGGCGGAAGTTCTCCCATGGGCCCACAACATCCAAAAGCTCGGCCAGCGGGTCGCGTTCGACCTGCAAGGCCAGCTCGGACAGGATATAGCCTGCGGCGACGTCGGGTTCTTCCCAATCCTCGAATACGGTGCGGTCCAACACGATTACCCCACCGGGCAGGTGCAGGCCCGGACGGCCGAGCGCTGGCACAACGGCCAGTTTCTGCGTCTCGAGCCGCGTGCCAAGGCGGCGCAGGGCGCGCAGGCCCGCAGGGTCATTGCACATGGGGCCGGTCACGCGCTGCATCCGCTCGATCAAGGCGACGCCGATTGCCTCGCGTTTGACTTGGGGGACCACGCGCAGGGTATTGTCACGCATCGCAGCGGGCAACCAGAACAGCACCAGCCCCGCCACGGCAGCGACTGACAGGGCAACGCCCAGCCAGCGCAGCCGCCCGGGACGCGGGCGGCTTTTGGCGATCGCGCTGCGCAACGTCTCAATGGCGTCGATCATCTCGGATTCGTTGGCGGGCAGTTCGAGCGTTTCGCCTTCGTCCCCGTCGGGGTGATAGATTGCAGGGCTGCTGGTGCCATTGCTACGCGCTACTGCGGCCAGTGACCAATGGGTGATCGCCCTGTCGTTCATATCCGTGATCATCAAGGTCGCATCGCCAATAGAGACGATAACCTCGCGCCGTTGCCCGTCGGGATCGGGCCGCCACAGGCCTGTCGCCTCAAGGCGGTCGTATTTGGGAAGCGCAGTCATGGATATATGCTCGGGGTTGTTATCGGGGCACATTATCACTTCAATGGGGCAGAGCAATGGGGAGGGTGCCATATGCAGATCAGGAAGGCAGTGCCCGACGACGTGAGCGCGGTTGCGCAAATATGGCATCTGGGTTGGCATCTGGCCCATGCGGGGCTGGTTGACGCAGATCTGGTGGCGCTGCGCACCCCTGCGGAGTTTCTGGAACGCAGCCGGATGCATCTCGCCAAGACAAGCGTGATTGAAGTGGCGAGCAGTGTGGCGGGATTCTGTATGGTCGACGGGAACGAGGTCTATCAGTTTTATGTCAGTCCCGACTACCATGGCTGCGGCGTTGCTGCTGCCTTGATGAAGGGGGCAGAGGCTGCGGTTGCGGGGCCTGTTGCATGGCTGGGCTGCGCGCAGGGCAACGAGCGTGCGGCCGCGTTTTACCGCAAAGCTGGTTGGGTCAATGTGCGCAGCTGTGCGGCGCAGGTCGAGACCTTGTCCGGCCCTCGCAGCGTTCAGGAATGGATATTCGAAAAGGCGCTATGACGCACGGCAGCTGCAAATTTTTAAGAAAAATTTGTGCACAAATTTTCGCGAAAATTTGGCGGCTAGCCTAAAGCGTTGCGGCCAGTTTGCGAAGTTCGAACTTCTGGATTTTGCCTGTCGAGGTTTTTGGCAACTCCTGAAATATGACCTTTTTAGGTGTCTTGAACCCTGCCAATGTCTCTCTCGTAAATGCGATCAGGGTCGCCTCATCCACCTGCGCGTCGGGTTTCAGCTCGATAAAGGCGCAAGGCACTTCGCCCCATTTCACATCCGGTTTTGCCACCACTGCCGCCAGCATCACAGCGTCATGCCCCATAAGCGTGCTTTCAATCTCCACGGAGGAGATATTCTCCCCGCCCGAAATGATGATGTCTTTGGCGCGATCCGCGATCTGGATATAGCCATCGCCATGCTGCACGGCCAAATCGCCCGAATGGAAATACCCGCCTGCAAAGGCCTCGGCTGTGGCGTCGGGGTTTTTCAGATAGCCCTTCATCACCGAATTACCGCGGATCATAATTTCGCCCTGCGTGGCGGCATCGCGCGGGACCTCACGCATGTCTGTGTCCATCACAGTGATCCGTTCCATCATCGGAAAGGCCACCCCTTGGCGCGACTTTACCGCCGCAAGGTCGGACTTGTCCAACCCGCCCCATTCGTCCTCGCGCCAGATACATTCGGTCACGTGGCCGTAGGTTTCGGTCAGCCCGTAGACATGGGTGACGTTAAACCCCAGCGCCTCGATCTTGCCCAGCGTTGCAGGGGCAGGGGGCGCACCTGCGGTAAACACTTCAACCGCGTGGTCAAAGGGGCGTTGTTCATCCGCGCCTGCATTCACCATCATGTTGAGCACGATAGGCGCGCCGCCGAAATGCGTGACCTTCTCGTCCGCGATGGCGTCAAAGATGGCCTTGGCCGTGATGTCGCGGGCGCAGACCAGTGTGCCGCCGATCAAGGGCATCATCCATGTGTGGTTCCAGCCGTTGCAATGGAACAGCGGCACAATTTGCATGAATACCGGATGCAGCACCATCCGCCAGCTGATCACCGTCCCCATCGTCATCAGATAGGCACCGCGGTGGTGGTAGACCACGCCCTTGGGCCGCCCCGTTGTCCCTGATGTGTAATTGAGCGCGAGGCTCTCCCATTCGTCTTGCGGCATGTCCCAGTCAAAGGCAGGATCGCCGCCCGCGATGACGTCCTCATAAACGGGATGCCGCCCCGTGGCGGGAAAGCCTGCGGCGGTGTCGGGCACTTCGATAATCTTGGGCGCAGGCCCGTCAAGGCGGGCAATGGCGGCTTCGGCCAGTTCAACAAATTGCGTATCGGCCAGAATGACGGACGCGCCGCCGTGGTCAAAGATATAGGCGACAGTATCCACGTCCAGCCGCGTGTTGATTGTGTTCAGGACGCCGCCGCAGGCAGGCACGCCGAAATGCGCTTCGGCCTGAGCGGGGGTGTTGGGCAGCAAAGTGGCAACCACATCGCCAGAGGCCACACCCATTGTGCGCAGGGCCGATGCAAGCCGGCTACAGCGCGCATAATACTGCGCATAGGTGACGCGGTGATCGCCGTAGACAACGGCAAGACGGTCGGCAAAAACATCCGCCGCACGGCGCATATGCGACAAGGGGGTGAGCGCGACATAATTCGCCGCGCATTTGTCCAAACCGGTTTCGTCCTGCATCCAGCCCATCAAAAGCCCTCCCGCTGATGGTTGTTCCGCAAAGCGCGCATACGAAATGCCATAGTCGCCCCGCTTTCGACACGATATGCAGGGCAGCAGAATATGCAATCACCAAAGATAACACTGAACAGATCGGACCCCCGCGATGAGCACCACAGCCCTGCACCCCCGCATTGCAGCCCTGTCGGTCCTTGGCGGCATGTTTGCATTGGGGATTGCCGATAACTTCGTCCCCTATATCTCCGAGACGGGGTCGCTGTGGCAGTTCCACATGGTGCGCGGCGTGCTGGCAGTGGTGTTGCTGATGTTGGTGGCCCTTGCAGGGGTAGGTGTGATCCGGCCCAAAAGCTGGCGTGCCGTGCTGGGGCGCAGCTTGTTTCCCGCGACGGCGATGCTGATTTACTTTGGCTGTTTGTCGGTGCTGCCGATCGGCGTTGTGGTGGCGGGGCTGTTTACCGCGCCGCTGTTTGTGTTGCTGATCTCGGTCCTGTTTCAGGGCGCGCGGGTGGGGCCCATGCGCATCGCGGCTGTGCTGCTGGGGTTTGTTGGTGCGCTGATGGTGATCCAGCCCGATCCGCGTGCGCTAGACCCCGTCGCCTTTCTGCCCATCGTGGCGGGGATGCTCTATGCGGTGGGGGCTGTGGTCACGCGAATCTGGTGCGCGGATGAAGGGGCGATTGCGCTTTCGGCCGGGTTTTTCGGGATGCTGGCGTTGTTCGGTGCTGTGGGGGTGCTGATCCTGCCTGCGGGCGGGCCAGAGGGGTTTGAGGGGTTTGTGCTGCGCGGATGGGTGCCGCTGACGGGGGCCATGTGGTTCTGGATCGCGGTGCAGGCGGTGGGATCGATCATCGGGATCGGCCTGATCTTTCGCGGCTACCTTTTGGGCGAGGCGGGATATGTGGCAGTGTTCGAATACTCCTTGTTGGTTTTTGCCAGCTTTTGGGCGTGGGTTCTGTGGGATCAAAGCGTCGGCCCGCTGGCGCTGTTTGGCATGGTGCTGATCGCGGGGGCAGGGGCTGTGATCACTCTGCGCAGTGACACAGACGTGCCCGTGCGCGGCGTCAAAGCCGCGAGCGATCTGCAATGATCCTGTCGCGCGGTCGCAAATACCTGTTCATCCATGCGCCCAAAACGGGCGGCACCTCGATGGCGCTGGCGTTAGAGGCACGGGCGATGAAGGACGACATGATGCTGGGCGACACACCCAAAGCGCGTCAGCGGCGCGGCAGGTTGAAAGACGTGCAAACGGCGGGTCGGTTGTGGAAACATTCGACGCTGGCAGATCTGGACGGGCTGGTGCAGACGGAAGAGCTGGACGATCTGTTCATCTTCACGCTTGTGCGTAATCCGTGGGACCGCATGGTCAGCTATTATCACTGGCTACAAGCGCAGGACTTTGCGCACCCCTCTGTCACCTTGGCCAAAACCGTATCTTTCGAGGCGTTCGTGGCAGACCCCGCAATCGCACGCAGCTTCGCGCAGGCACCAGCGGCGTCTTATGTCACAGATGTGCAGGGCTGCGTGCGGGCAGACCTCTTTATCCGGCTTGAGCATTTTGCCCATGACATTCGTCCGCTAGAGGCCCACCTGGGTTTTGCGCTGTCGCTGCCGCATGTAAACAAAAGCGACCGCGCCGCAGATTACCGCAGCGCCTATTCCGAACAGTCGCGCAGCGCGGTCGCGACCATGTGCGCGCGCGATATCGCAGATTTTGGATACGCGTTTTAGAATCGTTTTCTCGCATAGAGGGAAATTCGGGCTTTCTTCCCCGTCACGTTCATCTTCTCGGCGAAAATTGTTTTCAATTCGTTTCTAATTTTGTTCAATTTGACAGAATTACCGGAGTGATCGGCGACAATGCCCCAAATCTGCCCTGATCATGTCCCTTCGCTGCCCTTCGAATCGATGAAATTGGTTTCATCAACACGGCGCACCTGAAAACAGGGCGCACAACACAGCGCTAAAATTGGCGCACATCGAGGGACTGGAAGAAACATGTTTGGATTGGGACTCAAGACGAAACAACCGACACACCGCGCTGTCGAGATGACTGGCGCTTATGACGGTGGGATTGCAACGCTCAGCCATGGTTTGATGGCAGGTACACGGGTTGCCAGCAACCTGGGATGGCGTGCGATTGACGCGCTGGCCGTTGGCGACATGGTCCTGACCTTTGACCACGGCATGCAGGAGATCACCGAAATCCGCCGCGCCCATATGTGGTTGGACGCCCCCGAAACAGCCGAAAACATGTGGCCCGTTGTCATCCCTGAGGGGGCGCTGGGCAACCGTGAAGAGCTGGTTCTGCTCCCCGATCAAGGTGTGATGGTCGAAAGCGACGCCGCCCTTGATTTTCACGGTGATCCGTTTGCCGTTCTGACCGCCCATAGCCTGTGTGGCTTGCGCGGCATCCGCCGCCGCCAGCCCATGCAGCGGGTTGAGCTGATCGCTGTTTACTTCGCCCATGACGAAGTGATCTATGCCGAAGGCGGCGCGCTGATCCACTGCCCGCGTGATATGTCCTCGCTTGATAAGTTTCTTGATGCAGGCGCGGCCACCTATGTTGTGCTGTCCGGTGAAGAAGCCGAAGACCTTGCCGATCACATCTGCATCGAAGACCAGATCATGGCCCGCGACGCCGCGGCCCCCCAGTACGCATGATCTGACGATACGAACAAATTTAGTTCCGTTTGTTGAGGGGAGGTCGAGTGTTGCGGCCTCCCTTTTTCTTTGCTCAAAAGTCGCACCATAAAAAAAGGGGCGCATGAAGCGCCCCTTTGTCTGGTCTATGAAAGCTGGCTTTACGCCGCTTTCTCTGCATCTGGCCCGAACCGACCATAGAAGGTCTGGTTCTTCGCTGCCATCTCACGCAGCAGGTCTGGGCATTTGAACCGCTCGCCGAATTGCGCTTCGAGCTGGTCACAGCGTTCCGCTGCGTAGGGCGTGCCGATCATGTCGAGCCATGACAGCGGGCCACCGGACCACGGTGCGAAGCCCCAGCCAAGGATCGCGCCCACATCGCCTTCGCGGATGTCCATCAGCACGCCTTCTTCCAGCGCACGCACCGCTTCCAGCACTTGCACAAACATCAGACGGTCCTGGACGTCTTGCAGTGGGGGCTGTTCTTCGGCCAGCGGGTATTTGTCGTGCATACCTTTCCAGTATCCCTGACGCTTGCCCTTTTCGTCATAGTCGAAATAGCCCGCCTTTGCCTTGCGGCCCAAGCGGCCTTTCTCTTCCATCCAGACGATCAGATCATCAGCCTCGGAGGCAGGGTAGGCGTTGCCCATCGCGGCCTTGGTAGCGCGCATGATCTTGGTCGCCAGATCAATCGACGTCTCGTCGCCCAGCTGCACGGGACCAACAGGGAAGCCCAGCATTTGCGCGGCTTGGTCGATGTACCAAGGCGCGATGCCCTCGGTGATCATGCGGTTCGCTTCGCCGCCGTAAGGGATGATGCAGCGATTGGCATAGAAGAACCGCGCATCGTTGACGACGATCGGCGTCTTGCGGATCTGGCGCACATAATCGAGCGCTTTGGCCACGGCGCGGTCGCCCGTGTTGGCACCTTTGATGATCTCGACCAGCAACATCCGCTCAACAGGGCTGAAGAAGTGGATGCCGATGAACTGGTCCTGACGCGAGGACGCTTTGGCCAGATCGCTAATGGGCAGGGTCGAGGTGTTGGAGGCAAAGATGCAATCCTCGGGGATGACCGCTTCGACTTTTTGGGTCATCTCGGCCTTCACCTTGGGGTCCTCAAACACCGCTTCGATGATCAGATCGCAGCCCTTGAGCGCGTCCAGATCAGGCGTGGCGGTGATCAGCGACAGCAGCGCCTCTTTCTTCTCTGGCGTTGCTTTCTTGCGGGCAATGCCCTTGTCCATGAACGCCTCGGAGTAGGCTTTGCCCTTGTCGGCGGCCGCTTGGTCGCGGTCGATCAGAACGACCTCGATGCCCGCCTGCGCGGAGACGAGTGCGATACCCGCGCCCATCATGCCAGCGCCCAAAACGCCCAGCTTTTTGACGCGCTGGTCGGGGATGCCTTCGGGGCGCACAGCGCCTTTTTCCAGCGCTTCCTTGTTCAGGAACAGCGACCGGATCATGGCCGAGGACGAGGGGTTCAGCAAAACGGAAGTGAACCACCGCGCCTCGATCTTGAGGGCTGTGTCGAAGGGCACAAGCGCGCCTTCGTATACCGCAGACAACAGCGCCTTCGCCGCAGGGTAGACGCCTTTGGTCTTGGCGTGCACCATCGCAGAGGCACCCACAAAGGTCATGAAACCCGCAGGGTGGTAGGGTGTGCCGCCCGGCATTTTGTAGCCCTTTGCATCCCAAGGCTTGAGGATGTCTGCGTCCTTTGCACCCAGCACCCAAGCGCGGGCATCGGCCATCGCATCATCGCTGACCTCGTGAATAATACCCGCTTTTTGCGCGGCGGCAGGCGCCAGCATCTTGCCCTCCAACAACAACGGAGAAGCGGCCATCGCGCCCAGCATGCGCACAAGGCGCGTGGTGCCACCGGCACCGGGGAAGATGCCAACCTGAATTTCGGGCAGGCCGATGCGGGCCTTGGGGTTGTTGGCGGCAAAGATGCGGTGCGTGGCAAGCGGCAGTTCAAGCCCGATGCCTGCGGCCGTGCCGGGCAGGACAGCGGCAATCGGCTTGCCACCCTTGTTGGTTTTCGGGTCCATGCCTGCACGCTCGATCTTGCGCAGCAGGTGGTGCATGCGCATCGTGCCCTCGAACAGGCCCTTGGCAGGATCATCGCCCGCCTCGGCCTTCATGTCGGCCAGCAGGTTCAGGTCCATACCGCCCGCAAAGCTGCCTGCTTTGCCAGAGGTGATGATGATGCCTTTTACCGCATCGTCGGCCAGTGCCTGATCGGTCAGCCTATCAAGGTCTTCAAGGCCCTCGATGGACATCACGTTCATGGACTTGTCAGTCACGTCCCAAACGATGGTGGCGATGCCGTCGGCATCTGTGGTCATTGTAAAATCAGCCATGATTTTTCCTTAGGTCTAAAGGCCCTTTGCGGGGGCCGGAATTTTGTGGGGTGCATCTGCACCGGTTCATTTGGACAGCTTTATGTCCGTTGTACTCATCTCGGGGCCGTCGGGCAGGTGGTCACCATCCTCGACGGCAGGTCTCAGCACCGGGAAAGCGGTGTTCTCAATCGCATGGTCTGCACTGCTCACCCGCCAGATCGCGTCACGCCCGCGGTCCAGAACCATTCTGGACAGGTAAGGCGCTATATCCCGCAGCCCGTTCACCAGCGTGTTGGTGGTATGGGTGCCGATGATCTTGTCGGGGCCTACAAATTGCGCCTCTTGCACCAGCCGGATGTGGTCGGTGATTTTGCGCACCCGCATGGATTGATATGACGCATCCAGCGCTGCCCGCAGCTGCTCTACCTCGGAATAGACTGTCGCACCGCCATTGGTTGCCAAGCTGAAGGGGAGTTGCAGACAGGCGATACACCCGTCTAAATCCCCCGCCAACAACCGGTCGGAAATACGATCAGCAAGTCTTTGGTAGATCACTGCGGGCATGGGTTAGACCCGCTCGATGATTGTTGCTGCTCCCATACCTGACGCGATGCACAGGGTTGCAAGGCCGACCTCTTTGTCCGCGCGCTCCAACTCGTCCAGCAGCGTGCCAATGATCATCGCACCCGTGGCGCCCAGCGGGTGACCCATCGCGATGGAACCGCCGTTTACGTTGACCTTGTCGTGGTCGACGTCAAAGGCTTGCATAAACCGCATCACAACAGAGGCGAACGCCTCGTTCACTTCGAACAAATCAATGTCGTCGATGGTCATGCCGTTGTCGGCAAGAATTTTCTCGGTCACGGGCACAGGACCTGTCAGCATGATCGTAGGGTCGGTGCCGATCTTGGCCGTGGCACGGATGCGAGCACGGGGCTTCAGGCCGTATTTCTCGCCGAATTCCTTGTTGCCGATCAGCACGGCGGCGGCACCGTCCACGATGCCACTGGAGTTGCCCGCGTGGTGGATGTGGTTGATCTTTTCCAGATGCGGGTACTTCATCAGCGCGATGTTATCAAAGCCGGGCATGACTTCGCCCATCTGCTGGAACGCAGGGTTCAGGCTGCCAAGGCTTTGCATGTCCGTCTGCGGGCGCATGTATTCGTCATGGCTCAGAATTTCCAACCCGTTTTGGTCGCGGATGGTGATCACGGACTTGTCGAACCGCCCCTCGTCCCACGCCTTTTTGGCGCGCTGCTGGCTGGCAATGGCAAGCTGGTCGGCGTCTGTGCGGCTAAAGCCGTATTCGGTGGCGATAATATCAGCCGAGATGCCCTGCGGCACGAAGTACTGATCAATTGCGATGCTGGGATCAGCTGCAATGGCTGCCCCGTCACTGCCCATCGCGACGCGGCCCATCATTTCAACACCGCCCGCGATATAGGCCATGCCCGCACCGCCGCGCACTTGGTTGGCGGCAAGGTTGACGGCCTCCATGCCTGAGGCACAAAAGCGGTTGATCGCAAGGCCGGGGATACGCTCGTCCAGATCAGAGGCCAGCACGGCAGAGCGTGCAAGACAGCCGCCTTGCTCCATCACTTGGGTTACATTGCCCCAGATCACGTCCTCGACGGCGTGACCCTCAAGGTTGTTGCGCTCTTTCACAGCGTTCAACGTCAGGGCCGAGAGACGCAGCGATGTCAGCTCGTGAAGGGCGCCGTCTTTGCGGCCTTTGCCACGCGGGGTGCGCAGCGCGTCATAGATATATGCTTCGGTCATGTGATAGTGTCCTTATGGTTGGTCTTGAGTCACAGGCTGCAGCAATCAGGGCTGCAATCTGGTGTACAATCGGGTGAATCATCTGCACCGCCGCCTTTGCCACGCGCGCAATAGCATCCCGCAGAGCAGGGGTCGCAGTAGTCATACCAGCGCGTCTTCTTTTCGGGCTGGTTCGGTGTCTCGTCGTTCTGTGTATCGGAATGCAGCGCCATCGCTGCTTGTTGGCAGTCATGAAACCGCCGCAGGATCGAAGGCAAAGCGCGCAGCAGGCCGTTGTCGGCTATGGCGTGTTTGGTAAACCCCCAACACCCCGCGCCCCCATACGCCAACCTATAGGCACAGCCATAGCCTTTGCGCGGCGATAAAAACCGCTGGTAGCCACCAATGGCTGTCAAAGCAGGTTGGCGCAACATCGATCAGGCGCGATCCGCAGGAGAGCCGGGCATCAGATCATAGGGCGCTTTCCACCCTTCAACCTGTGAAATCCGGCCCAGCCAAGCGTCGATATTCGGGTGCGCTGTGCGGTCAAAGCCGAATGGCTCGGGGTAATACAAATACCCGCAACAGCTCATATCCGCGTTGGTGATCTCGTTGCCAACAATCCAGTCGCGCCCCTCAAGATGGGTGTTGAGCACATCATAGGCCGCCGCAAGACGACCCTGATGGAAGCCGATGACCTCTTGCGGGCGCTTGTCTTCGGGCAAAAAGTTCATCAGGAACCGCGTCATGCCAGCAATCGAGCTGAGCTTGTGATTGTCCCACAAAACCCACCGCAAAATCTCGCGCCGCTCTGCCGCGTCCTTGCCGCCGAACTTGCCGGATTTTTCGGACACATAGTCCTGAATGACACCAGATTGCGTTAACCTCACATCCCCGTCCACCATAACCGGTGCTTCTCCAAGGTTGTTGATCTGGGCACGGTAATCAGGCGTCCGCGTCTCGCCGCCAAAGAAATCGACCTTCACAGGCTCCCAAGCCAAACCGGACAATTCCAGCGCCAACGCCGCCTTATACGCATTGCCGCTTTCGCCAAAGCAGTAGAGTTTAATTGTCATAGGTCACTTCCTGTTGCTGGTGGTGTAAGCGGGCAAGCCCGCATGAGTTTAGAAGGCAAAATGAAGCCGGTGTGTCGAGCGGGATAGAAACGGTGCGCGGGGCGGTTGGGCCTTCTTTATTTTGCCCTTAAACTCAATCCCGTGCTCTCAACTTGCGCAGGGGGTTACAGATTGCGCGCGATCAACTCCTTCATGATTTCGTTGGTGCCGCCATAGATGCGCTGCACGCGGGCGTCCGCCCACATTTCTCCGATGGCATATTCTTGCATGAAGCCATAACCGCCGTGCAATTGCAGACACTCGTCCAGGACTTCGCCTTGGGTATCCGTCATCCAGTATTTCGCCATCGCGGCGCGGTCTACGGTCAGCTCTCCGCGCAGGTGCTCGGCGATGCATTGATCAAGGAAGGCGCGGGCGATGGTGGTTTTGGTTTTGCACTCTGCCAGCTTGAACCGCGTGTTCTGGAACTGGGTGAGCGGGCCGCCAAAGGCTTCGCGCTCTTTGCAGTATTTGATGGTACGCTCGACCGCGCCTTCCATTGCACCCACTGCTTCGCAGGCGATAATCAGCCGCTCTTGAGGCAGTTGCTTCATCATCTGGTAGAAGCCCTGGCCCTCTTCACCGCCGAGGATGTTTTCCGGCGGAATTTCGACGTTATCGAAAAACAGCTCGGAGGTATCAGAGGCGTGTTTGCCGATTTTCTCAAGATTGCGGCCGCGTTGGAAGCCGTTTGCGCCTTCTGTCTCGACCACAACAAGGCTCACGCCCTTGGAGCCAAGCGCGGGGTCGGTTTTGGCGGCGACGATGATCAGTTCGGCGTGCTGGCCGTTGGTGATAAAGGTCTTTTGGCCCGACAAACGGTAGGCGTTTCCGTCTTTGATCGCCTTCGTCTTGATGCTTTGCACATCCGATCCGGTGGACGGCTCGGTCATCGCCAGCGCGCCGATCATCTCGCCTGCGATCATCTTGGGCAACCAGCGTTTCTTTTGCTCTTCGGTGCCGTAAGCCAACACATAGTGCGCCACGATGCCCGAGTGGATCGAGTGGCCCCAGCTGGCCAGATTGGCGCGGGCCGCCTCGATCAGGATCGCGGCCTCGTGGCCAAAGTCGCCGCCTGCGCCGCCGTATTCTTCGGGGATCGAGGGGCACAACAGGCCCAGCTCAGCCGCTTCATTCCACGCCGAGCGGTCCATTTCGGACTGCTTGCGCCATGTCTCGAAACGTGGCGACCATTCGGTGTTGATGAAGTTGGCGGCCATATCGGCCAGCATCTGATGCTCGTCGGTCATCCATGGGGAGGAGGTTGATGCAAAATCTTTCATGGGGTTATCCGATCACTTTCGTTGTGCCTTGGGGAAATTTGACACCTTGGAATTCTGGGTAGGCTTCGCGCATCAGTTCGAACTGGCGGCCCTCGTCGATGCGGATCAGGTACCATGTGCCTGCCTCCTCAAGAGCGAGTGTATTGTTGTCTGATTGCAGCTTTTGCGCGCCCGGCACCTGCACAACGGTCTGCGTGGGGATCAAGCCGTAGGGGCGACCCGAGGGCGTCGTCAGGAAGGTCGCCTGATCCAGCGCCATCTTGAAAGATACGATCTCGACCTTTGCGCTCACCTCACGGGTGAGTTTGGCCATTTCGCGGCGCAGTTGCTTTTCGGATACGCCGCCTTCCGCTGCAATTGCGGCGATCAGCCGGGGCGGGATGACGTTAATGACTTCGGTCATATTGCCGTTTACAAAGGCGCGCTCGAAACTGTCGATCCGCTGTGCGATGGCCGCACGGTCGTCTGCGGGCAGGTTGTAGGGTGCGGCACAGGCCGCAAGAAACATGATAGCGGCGGCAAGGGATGTGCGGATCATGAACGTTTCTCCCGTTATCTTTTGCGGTCGTCTAGGTCGGAGTTGAATAGCCGCAGCCGTGCAGTCAGGTTTTCCTCATTCATCACCGAGGCAAAGTTTTCAAAGAGGAACGACAGTGCCTCGCCCTCGTCCAATCCCGCCTCTGCGCTGAATTTCTTGAGGCGGCGATAGCCGTCTTCCGTCATGGCGACGGGAAAGCGGCGGGTGAGGCGAAAGCGTTTTGGCACAGGGGTCTCTCCGGTGGGTAAAAGGGGGCGGGGGTGGTGCCCCCGCCGCCACTTTAGAAGTTTGCAGCCTCCAGCGCCATAACGGTGTCCGCGCCCGACTGGATGCGGGTCAGGTGCAGCGCCGTCGCGGGCAGCTGGCGTGCCATATAGTAGCGCCCCGTTGTCAGTTTTGTCTCATGGAACGTGGCGTCGGAGGTGCCATTCGCCAAGGCCTCAAGCGAGGCTTTGCCCATCATGCCCCACATCAGGCCAAGGCAGACGTGGCCGAACATGTGCATAAAGTCGTTCGAGCCTGCCAGCGCGTGGTTGGGGTTCTTCATGCCGTTCTGCATAAAGTACATGCCCGCTGCTTGCAGGTCCTTGGACGCGGCCTTGAGCGGCTCGATGAAGTCTTTGTCAAAGGCTTCGTCCTTACCTGCGTTGTCCTTGCAGAAGTTTTTGACCAGCTCGAAGAAGGCCATGACGTGTTTGCCGCCGTCCTGTGCCAGCTTGCGGCCGACCAGATCGAGCGCCTGTACGCCGTTGGCGCCTTCATAGATCATCGCAATCCGTGCATCGCGGGTGAACTGGGACATGCCCCATTCCTCGATATAGCCGTGGCCGCCGTAAACCTGTTGGGCCTTTACGGTCATGTCATAGCCTACATCGGTCAGGAAGCCTTTGATCACCGGCGTCAGCAGGGACACAAGGCCATCCGCATCCGCATCTTTGGAACGGTGGGCGGCGTCAATCATCTGCGCACCCCACAGGATAAAGGCACGCGCACCTTCAACAAAGCTTTTTTGATCCATCAGCGAGCGGCGGATATCGGGGTGCACGATCAGCGGATCGGCAGGCTTGTCGGGGGCTTCCACACCTGTCACGGCGCGGCCTTGCAGGCGGTCGTTGGCATAGGCCAGTGCGTTTTGGTAGGCCACGTCGGCTTGGGCCAGACCTTGCATGCCCACACCCAGACGCGCTTCGTTCATCATGGTGAACATGGCACGCATGCCTTTATGCTCGTCACCCAGCAGATACCCCGTCGCCTCGTCATAGTTCATGACGCAGGTCGAGTTGCCGTGGATGCCCATTTTCTCTTCGATAGAACCAACTGTTGCGCCATTTCGTGCGCCCAATGTGCCGTCTTCATTCACGTTGAACTTGGGCACGATGAACAGAGACACGCCTTTGATGCCTTCGGGGCCGCCCTCGATCTTGGCCAGCACCAGATGGATGATGTTTTCGGCCATGTCGTGCTCACCCGAGGAGATGAAAATCTTCTGACCCGAGATTTTATAGCTGCCGTCTTCCTGTGGCACAGCTTTGGTGCGCATCAGGCCCAGATCGGTGCCGCAATGCGGCTCTGTCAGGTTCATGGTGCCGGTCCATTCACAGCTGACCATGTTGGGCAGGTATGTGTCTTTCTGCGCATCCGTACCATGCGCCAGAATGGCCGAGGCCGCCCCATGCGTCAGGCCCTGATACATCGTGAACGCCTGGTTCGCGGCCGAGAACATCTCGCCCACAGCCGAGCCAATCACCGCGGGCATGTTCTGGCCGCCGTATTGCTCTGGCATGTCCAGACCGGTCCAGCCGCCCTCTTTCACTTGATTGAAGGCTTCTTTGAAACCTGTGGGCGTGTAGACGACACCGTTCTCAAGGCGGCAGCCCTCTTTGTCGCCCACAGCGTTCAGCGGGGCCAGCACTTCGGAGGTGAGCTTGCCTGCCTCTTCAAAAATGGCCGAGGTAAAGTCAGGCTCAAGATCGGCATAGCCGGGGATGTCGGATTTGGTGACTTCAAGCACGTTATGCAGAACGAACTGAATGTCCTTGGTCGGGGCGGTATATGTTGGCATCTGGCTTCTCCCTGAAGATTTTTGGTCTGTTAGGTGTTCAATGTCTATTTCTGCGCGTTTCGAATGGACGAGATCATCTTCTCGGCCCATTTCAACTGGTCGCGCAGGTCTGTGATGGCGCCGTCGATTTCGGCACGCTGGCGCTCCAGATCCTCAAGCCGCTTACCGGCAAGGGTGTGGGTCTGCTCCAGCTGGCTCAGCTGCCCGTCACCTTTGTAATAAAGGTCCAGCAACTGGCGTATTTCCTCCAGCGAAAAGCCAAAGCGCTTGCCGCGCAAGATCAGCTTGAGCCGCGCACGGTCGCGTTTGGTGAAAAGGCGTTTTTGGCCGACACGCTGGGGGAACAACAGCTCCTTCGCCTCGTAAAAGCGCAGGGTGCGGGGCGTGACGTCAAACGTCTCGCACATCTCTCGGATGGTCATTGTATCTGTGGTCATCATGGTCTCACACATCATAAAAAGCGACATCCGTTTCGCTGTCTGCGAGGGATGTATATCATTTGTGTAAGGTTACGTAGTGATACGTAACGTAAGTATCTAGCTTTACGTTGTATTACCTTGCGTAAAGTTTTATCCAAATTGATGGAAGGGCAGGAATGCTCATTTTCATTCAATGCAGTAGTCGGCACCGCGTTATAGATTAAAATTCGCGGGCCTGCTGGATACAAATGCGGATCGCCGCTTTTTCAGGTCATTTCGCTCAAGGCTTCGACAGTCACATCGCGCAAACGGGTCAATTCGCTAAAGGCTTCTTCGAGCTGTTTGCGCTTCACTGCCAGCTCTTCAATCTGGCCATTCGCCATCTCGACCCATGCTCGCATCTGCGCCTCGGTTCCCTCGTTCTCATAGATCAGCAACCACTGGCGGATATCTTCCAGCGCAAAGCCAAAGCTGCGGCCACGCAGGATCAATTCCATCCGCGCACGTTCGCGTGGGCCATAGAATCGGGTGCGCCCCTCGCGATCCGGCGCAATGAGTTCGATATACTCATAATAACGCAGGGTGCGCGGTGTGACTTCGAATTTGGCGCACATTTCCTTGAAGGTAAGGCGGTCGTCATCGCTCATGTCTGGGTATCCTCCGGAATAGCAGGGTAATTCCACATGGCGCGATGTGCAACGGCAAGTCTTGCCCTTTGTGCGTGCGACTGGTGTAACATGGTGGCGCGGGGCGCGAGGCCCCCGTGTTGGAATTTCAAGGAGCCGTGATGGCCGATAAGACCGCACTTGCACGCCAATTTATCCAAGCGTTGCCGCACGCTGTCCTGTTGGGGATGGAGCCTGAGGAGATGGCAAATGGCGTGGCAACCATGCGCATGCCCTACAGCCCCGAGCTTGTCGGTGATCCGGTGACAGGCGTGGTGCATGGCGGCGCGGTTTCGGCGCTGATGGACACCTGTTGCGGGGCGGCCGTGATGTGCCACCCCGAGATAAAGGGAGGCACGGCCACGCTGGATCTGCGGATGGATTACATGCGGGCGGCCACCCCCGGGCAGACGATCACGGCGCGGGCGACATGCTATCATGTCACGCGCTCGGTTGCCTTTGTGCGTGCTGTGGCATTGGACGAGGATACGGAAAACCCCGTCGCCACCGCCACCGCCGCCTTCACCGTGGAGGGCCGCAGATGAGCACGCGCAAACGTCCCGAACCCGTCCAGGTCATAAAACAACGCCGCGATGCCGCGTTGCGCACGCTGGTCTCTGCCGTGCCCTACATCGGGTTTTTGGGGGTCGAGTTCGAGCGCCGCGGAGACGAGATTACCGCCACGTTGCCCTTCCGCGACCAGCTGATCGGCAATCCGTTGTTGCCTGCGTTGCACGGCGGCGCCACGGCTGCGTTTTTGGAAATCACTGCGGTGATGACGCTCAACTGGTCCTACATCTGGGATGATCTGGAAGCGGGCAAGCTGAGCCTTGACGGGCTGGAGGCAAAGGATGTGCCGCGCCTGCCCAAGACGGTGGATTTTACCGTTGATTATCTGCGCACAGGTTTGCCGCGTGACGCCTATGCGCGGGCGCGGATCACGCGGGCGGGGCGGCGCTATGCCTCGGTGCAGGTCGAGGCGTGGCAGGACAACCGCGATCGGCTCTATGCGCAGGCAATGGGGCATTTCGTGATGCCCGCCGCGCCCTCGCGTGGCTGATACTGCCCAAGCCACGCTGACCCACGCCCGCGTGTTGCAGATCGCGGTGCCCGTGGTGCTGTCCAACGCGACAGTGCCGATCCTTGGGGCGGTGGATACGGGGGTGATCGGCCAGCTGGGGCTGGCCGCGCCCATCGGAGCGGTGGGTATCGGCGCTGTAATCTTGTCGGCCTTCTATTGGGTGTTCGGCTTTTTGCGCATGGGGACGGTTGGCTTGGTCGCGCAAGCGGACGGGCAGGGGGATGCGGCCGAGGTCGCGGCGTTGCTCAGCCGTGCGTTGCTGATCGGGCTGGTCGCTGGTGTGGTGATTATCGCGCTGCAAGCGGCGCTATTCCGGGCGGCGTTTCTGGTCGCGCCCGCCAGTGCCCAAGTCGAGGATCTGGCGCGGGGGTATATGGCCGTGCGCGTCTGGTCAGCGCCCGCTGCGATTGCCATGTACGGCATCACCGGCTGGCTGATTGCCCAGGAACGCACGCGGGCGGTATTGGCGATCCAGCTGTGGATGAACGGGCTGAACATCGCGCTGGATATATTGCTTGTGATCGGGCTGGGGTGGGGCGTGCAGGGGGTGGCCTTGGCCACTGTGCTGGCGGAATGGAGCGGGCTGGCGCTGGGCCTGTGGTTCTGCCGCGCGGTCTTTGCAGGCGTTGCGTGGCGGGCGTGGTCGGCGGTGTTCGACGTGGCGCGGTGGCGGCGGATGATGGGGGTGAATCTCGACATTCTGATCCGGTCGTTGCTGCTGCAGGCGATTTTTGTGAGCTTCATGTTCCTTGGCGCGGGGCAGGGGGATGTGGTGCTGGCTGCGAATCAGCTGTTGCTGCAATTTTTGATGATCGCGACCTATACGCTGGATGGTTTCGCCTTTGCGGCCGAGGCGTTGGTGGGCAAAGCTTATGGCGGGCGCAACCCTGTGCGGGTGCGGCGGGCCGCCATGCTCACGGGGCTGTGGGGGATGGTGGCAGCGGCGGCTTTGTCGGTGGTGTTTCTGGTGCTGGGCGGCTGGGGGCTCACGCTTTTGACGACGGCACAAGAGGTGCAGGCGCAGGCGCGGGTCTTCTTGCCCTATCTCGTCGTTTTGCCGGTGCTTGGATGTGCGGCCTTTATGCTGGACGGGATATTTGTGGGCGCGACCCGCAGCCGCGATATGCGCAACATGATGGCGGTGTCGTTTTGCATTTATGTGGGGAGCGTGGTCGTGCTGGTCCCTGCGTTTGGCAACCACGGGCTGTGGCTTGCCATGCTGGTCTCGTTCGTGGTGCGGGCGGTGACGCTGGGGATGCGCTATCCTGCGTTGGAACGCGCGGCGGCGGGGTAGGCAATTTTTCGGGGAAAAATTGGGCACAGAGTTTCTGTGAAACTCTGCCTGCGCCCCGCCTTTGTCTTAGTCCAACCACGCAGCGCGGTTGCTGCCCACAGCCTGCGCGACGTTTGCAAAGCCATCACGCGTCAGGCGTTCGTCAATGCCTTTCGCGATTTCCGCCACCAGCGACAGCCCGCCGAACACCAGCGCCGTATACAGCTGCACGGCGCAGGCCCCTGCGCAGATTTTAGCATAGGCCTGATCGGCGCTGCCGATCCCGCCGACACCAATGATGGGCACCTCTGTCAGCGTCGACAGACGCGCCAGCACGCGGGTGGATTTCTCGAACAAGGGCGCGCCCGACAGCCCGCCAGCCTGCGCCGCATGGGCCGAGCGCAGCCCCTCCCGCGAGAGGGTGGTGTTGGTTGCGATAATCGCCGCGACACCTGCATCGCTGGCGACTTGGGCCACATCCTCGATCTCTGCTTCTGTCAGATCGGGCGCGATCTTGAGCATGACAGGCGTGTCCCCGCGCACCGCCATCACCCCGTCCAGCAACCCCGCAAGGGCCGCTTTGCCCTGTAAATCGCGCAACCGCTCTGTGTTGGGGGACGAGACATTGACCGTCGCAAAATCCACATGATCGCGGGCCGCTTCCATCACCCGCGCAAAATCGGCGGCGCGGTCGGTGCTTGTCTTGTTCGCGCCAAGGTTCAGGCCCACGGGAATGGTGCGCTTCACCTGCGCCAGCCTTGCGCAAATCGCTTCCATCCCGTCGTTGTTGAACCCGAAACGGTTGATCGCAGCGCGGTCTTCGGTCAGGCGGAACAGGCGCGGTTTGTCGTTTCCAGGCTGCGGCAAGGGCGTTGCGGCCCCCACCTCGATAAAGCCGAAGCCTGCAGCGCTCAGCGGAGCCACAGCCGTGGCGTTTTTGTCAAACCCGGCGGCAAGGCCAACGGGATTGGGCATCTCAATGCCCGCAACAGTCGTCGCAAGGCGCTGCGAGGTCACAGGACCGGGGCGCGGCGTTAGCCCCGCACGCAAGGCGCGGATGGCAAGACTGTGTGCCGCTTCGGGATCAATACGGCGCAGCGCGCTCAGGCCCAATGCCTCGATCATTGCGTTCATCCAAAGAACCCTTGCGTGTCTTGCGGCGTGGTGCGGATCAGACGTGAGTTGGCGACCGCCGCCTGCCTGTGCACCACCGCACGCTGATAGTCGGGGTCCGTGACCATTGCGAAAAAGCCGCCCGCATTTTCGTAGCGGGCGATGAACATCGCATCCCACCGCTCGTCCGGCGCGCCAATCAACGAGACATCAAAACCGCCACGCCAGATGATCTTGCCGCCTACTTTCTCCAGCACGGACGCTGTTTCGGCGCCGTAGTTGGCATAGGCGTCCGCGCCGCTCAGCCCCTTGTCCGCCAGCGGGTGATCGGCAGGGTATTCCGCCTTGTCGAAAAACTGCACAAGGTTCAGCATCTCGATCGGGGTGTCACGGGGCAGGGATTTGAAAATCTCGAACTGGGCGCGGTCTGTGTCACGGTATTGGGTCATGTCGCGGCTTCCTTCAGCCCTGCGGGAAATTGATGCACGCCGTCGATCAGGGGCAACGGCTGCGCCCATGCCACATCTTCCAGCGTCATCTCGCGGTAGAGGTGCGGAAACTCGGCCCCGCCACGCGATACCTCCCATTTGAGCGCATCGCCCAAAGGCGCGGCGTCGACCGCGATCAGGTGCAGGTCGTCCACGTCTGCAAAGTGCTTTGCCGCCGTTTCAGCCGCCTGTGTCGCCGTTGAAAAATGGATGTACCCATCGGCCACATCGATTGGCGCGCCGGTTGTCACACCCTCGCTACGCAGGGTTTGCCATTCGTCGGCGCGGAAAATTTTGAATATAAGCATGGCCCGGTTGATGCCGTGCGCGGTGTCGGGGGTCAAGCCCCTTGGCTATTGCGCGGCGCGGTCGTAGCATCCAGCCATCCGCCAAAAGAAAGAGCTGTCATGCCACATGCCGTGACCCTGTGCGCTGTCTACCCGCGTGACCCCGATACCGTCTTTGCCGAAGCCCTGCATCTGGGCGAGATGAAGCAAGCCATGGCCGCGATCGCCCGCTATGACGGTCTGCCCGATGGCAAAGTCAGCGCGGGCGACAGCTTTACCGTCGATGTGCTGATGTGGGGGTTCCTGCGGACCAAAAACCACGTGATGCAGGTCGAAAGCATTGATCACACCGCCCGCATTCTGCAAAGCCGCGAGCATAACCCCAGCGTGGCGCGGTGGGACCATACCCTTAGCCTTGATCCGCACCCGAAAGGGGCGCGTTGGACCGATTATATCGTGCTGGATGCGGGGTGGCAGACGCCCTTTGTGGCGCGGTTTTGCCGCTATGTGTACAGCCACCGCCACCGCACCCGAAGCGCGCTCAGCGTGACTTGCGAGATTAACAGGCTCTAGCGCGCACCTGACGCAACGGGAGGCGCGCGGCCCCGATGCAGCCTTTGACACCGCACGCGTCGGTTGTCAGGGTAGGGGTATTCAATCCAACTTGGGGGACCACCATGAACCGATTCCTTTTGAGCGCCGCCGCCCTGAGCCTGACCGCAGGCATGGCCAGCGCGGACTATACACTCACCATTCTGCACACAAACGACTTCCATGCGCGGTTTGAGCCGATCAGCAAGTATGACGGCCCGTGCGGTGCCGAGGACAACACCGAAGGCAAATGCTTTGGCGGCACCGCCCGTCTGGTCAACGCCATTGCCGAGGCCCGTGGCCGCACCAACAATGCCATCCTTGTGGACGGCGGAGACCAGTTTCAGGGCACGCTGTTCTATTCCTACTACAAGGGCAAAATGGCCGCCGAGTTCATGAACAAGCTGGGCTATGACGGCATGACCGTGGGCAACCACGAATTCGACGACGGCCCCGAAGTGTTGGCGGGTTTCATGGATGCGGTCGACTTCCCCATCCTGATGTCTAACGCTGATGTCAGCGCCGAGCCGCTGCTGGCCGACAAGCTGGCCAAATCCACCGTGATCGAGCGTGGCGGCGAAAAGATCGGCCTGATTGGTCTGACGCCCGAAGACACGGACGAGCTGGCAAGCCCCGGCGATAACATCACCTTCTCGGATCCTGTCGCGGCGGTGCAGGGCGAAGTTGACGCGCTGACGGCTATGGGCGTGAACAAGATCATCGTGCTCAGCCACTCCAGCTATGCGGTGGACCAGAAGGTCGCGGCAGAGACGACAGGCGTGGATGTGATCGTGGGCGGTCACTCGAACACGCTGCTCAGCAACACCAACGACCGCGCCGAAGGGCCGTACCCCACGATGGTCGGCGATACGGCGATTGTGCAAGCCTATGCCTACGGCAAATATCTGGGTGAGCTGAATGTCACCTTCGATGACGCAGGCACCATCACCGAAGCGTCGGGCGAGCCGATCCTGATCGACGCCGCCGTGACCGAGGATGCAGCCACCGTTGCCCGCATTGCCGAGCTGGCGCAACCGCTCGAGGAAATCCGCAACAAGGTCGTGGCCCAAACCGCCGAACCGATTGGCGGCGACCGTGCCGTGTGCCGTGCGGTGGAATGCACCATGGGCAACCTCATCGCCGACGCGATGCTGGCGCGTGTGGCCGATCAGGGCATCAGCGTTGCCATCCAGAACGGCGGCGGCATCCGTGCCAGCATTGACGCAGGCGAAGTCACCATGGGCGATGTGCTGACCGTGCTGCCCTTCCAGAACACGCTGTCAACGTTCGAAGTGACCGGTGCGGTGCTGCTGGAGGCGCTGGAAAACGGCGTGGGTCAGGTTGAGGAAGGCGCAGGCCGCTTCCCGCAGGTTGCAGGCATCACATTTACCTTTGACGCCGCGGCCGAGGCGGGCAGCCGGGTCTCTGACGTGATGGTCGGGGGCATGGCTCTGGACATGGACAAGGTGTACGGCGTTGTGTCCAACAACTATGTGCGCAACGGCGGCGACGGCTACAAAATGTTCAAGACAGCGGCCAACCCCTATGACTTTGGCCCCGATCTGGCGGATGTCACGGCTGAGTATCTGGCCGCAAATGCGCCCTACACGCCTTACACAGATGGCCGTATCAAAGTGAAATAAGCGTTGGGCGATAGCTCTACAAACCATGGCGGCGCGTCCCTGAAATACGGGGACGCGCCGTTTGTCATTTCCGCACGGTGATCCGCGTCATAAAGCAGTTGTTACTTGCCGAGCGGACATCGACAAACGCCACCTGATCACGCGCAAGCAGCGCGGCTGCGTAGGTGGGGATGTCCGCCGCAGGCGTGATCTGCCCCGTTCCATAGTAAATGCGCTGGTCGGCAGTGTAACCTTTGAGCAGGTAGGTGGGGCTGGTTGTCAAAATTTCGGGCAGGGCGCTGCCAGAATGGGCCGCGCAGTCCTCCGCACAAAGAAAGATCGGCCCGCATTCCGCGTAAGGGTGCAGCGTGTCAAAGGGGCGGTGCGCACAGATCAGCATCGGCGCACCCTTTGGAATAGCACACAAGCAATGGCGGCACGGGTTACCTCCCCCGTCCGAGGTCGCACGCTCGGGCGGCTGGCCGTTGGCGTCTGGTCCGTCTGCGCGCAGGGCCGCTACGACGGCAGTGGAAAGCGAGGCATAGGTGAGGTCGGTCATGATGGTGTCTCCTTTAAACCCTCTATGCCGCATATGCGTGCTGGCAGGCGATCCGCTTTTTGCGCATTTGTGCTGGCCCCGCGCATTGCCTGCGCGCTAGACTTTTGGTCAAACCGGAAGAGGGAGGCAATCATGTGTGGACGAATGGCGCTGACCCTGCCGCCTGCGGCAATGGCCCAGATTTTCGAGGCCGCCCCCGCCAACACTCTGCCCGAGGGGCCGAATTATAACATCTGCCCCACCAACGACGTGGCCGTGATCACAGGCGGCCCCGACCAGCCGCGACAGATGGAGGCGATGCGCTGGGGGTTGATCCCCGCGTGGTACAAAAAGCCCAACGACGGCCCGCTACTGATCAACGCACGGGCCGAAACGGTGCTGGAGAAGCCTGCCTTCCGCAGTGCCGTGCATGACCGCCGCGTGCTGGTGGTGGCCAGCGGGTTTTATGAGTGGACCAAGGACGCGATTGGCGGGCGCGATCCGTGGTACATCACGCGGCGCGATGGCGCACCCTTGGCTTTTGCAGGGCTGTGGCAAGGCTGGCGCACCCCCGACACTGGCGAGACGATGCGTACCGTTGCCGCACTTACCGTTGCGGCAAACACGCCGATGCAGGCGATCCACCACCGTATGCCCGTGGTGATCGAGCGCGCGGATATAGGTTTGTGGCTGGGCGAAAACGGAAAAGGCGCCGCACCGCTGATGCGGGCGGCGGCCGATGATGTATTGCAGTGGCACCGCGTGGACCGCGCGGTCAATTCAAACCGCGCATCCGGACCAGAGCTAATCGAACCGTTCCAACAGGATTAGTTTTCGGCGATGACGGGTGCGCCGCTAAAGTTCAGCTTGCCGATGATCGTGCCTTCTTCGCCGCTCGCACCCGAGAGGTCTTCACCGGTGGTAAAGTCGGCACCAAATTCACTGCCGCCGCCGCCGCCGCCGCTTGTGTTAATGCCGTTGCTGCCAACGCCGTCAACGCGGGTAAGGTAGGTGTTTTGCATGCCCTGAGCGACAAACAGGGTGGCCTGACCGCCGTCGGGAATTTCGGGCGTGGCCCATGACCCGTTGCGCGACTGGATCACCCGCGTAATGCCGGACATATTGGTAAACGTGATCGTATCACCTGCCACGACATAGCTGATCTCGGGGAAGAACGCATAATCCATCATCAGGACTTCGTAGTTTTCGGCGGAAGCCGGACCTGCGGCAAAGGTCAGCGTGACTGCGGTCGCGGCAGCGCGCAAAATAAATTTGTTAAGCATAGCTATGCTCCTTCGGTTCGGCCCCCACCGTTACCTAAGGTTTGCCCTAAAGGCCGAATGTGGCCGAAGTGAGGCGGGACCGCCATTTTGTTAACCACGATTGCCAGCCGTGGCATCCGTGGTCTGGTTGCCCAACCATTCACAAAACGCCACCAGCGGGGGCGGAGCGGGGCGGTCGTCCGGCCAGACAAGGAAGTAGCGCCCGTTGCTTTGCGTGCTATGCGCCGCTGCAGGGACCAACTGGCCGCTGCTAAAATAGGGCTGCGCGACGAAATCAGGCAGCAAGGCCACGCCAAGCCCGTGCAGGGCGGCCTGCGCCATTGTGGCGAATTGGTCGAACATCATCCCGTCCGGCGGCGTGCAGGGGTGGCCTGCACCCTCAAACCACCGCGCCCATGCGCGGGGACGGGTTTCCAGATGTAGCAGCGGCTGGGCCAGCAACTCCTGCGGGTCGTCAAAGGGCGCACCTGCCAGATCGGGGCGGCACACGGGGATCACCCTTTCGGCCATAAGCGGCATATAATGCACCCCGGGCCAGTCCTCGTGACCAAAGTGGATGGCTGCATCAAAGGCGCTGGGCCCAAGGGCAAAAGGCTCCAGCCGCGTCGAGAGGTTAACCGTGAATTGCCCGTGGCGGGCGCTGAAATCCGACAAGCGCGGCGCCAGCCAATGCATCCCGAACCCCGGCAACACGGCCAAAGTCAGTACGCCCGATTGCTGCTGTGTCGCCGCATTGACCGAGGCCTGCCCCAGCCGCGCCAGCACCTCGCGCACTTCGCGGACATATTCCGTTCCTGCCTGCGTGCAGGTCAGATGACGCCCTTGCCGCGCCATCAATTGCACACCCAGCTGCGCCTCCAGCGTCTTGATCTGGCGGCTAATGGCCGATTGCGTCAATGACAACTCTGTCGCGGCCAATGTGGCACTGCCCAGACGGGCACAAGCCTCGAATGCCAGCAGGGCAGAGACAGAAGGCAGGTATCTTCGCGGTGCGATCATATATGACTAAAACTCATGGGTTGAGGAGTATCCATCGTTAGAACTTTGCCGCATGATATGCAATAAGCAGCACAAGTAATCCCAAAACTCATCCGAAAGGTCACGCCATGAACGCCGAAACCCCTACGCTCAAAGCCAAAGACGCCCCCGATCTGGGCAACTTCGAATGGGCCGACCCCCTGCGCCTGAACGACCAGCTGTCGGAAGACGAGCGGATGATCATGGAAAGCGCCAAAGCATATGCGCAGGAAAAGCTGCAACCGCGGGTGATCGACGCCTTTGCCAATGAAGAAACCGATGCCGGCATCTTCCGCGAGATGGGCGATATGGGCCTGCTGGGCGTCACGGTGCCCGAAGAATACGGCGGGCTGGGCGGCTCTTATGTCTCCTACGGTCTGGTTGCCCGTGAGGTTGAGCGTGTCGACAGCGGTTACCGCTCGATGATGTCGGTGCAGTCGTCTTTGGTGATGTACCCGATCTATGCCTACGGCTCCGAGGCGCAGCGCAAAAAGTATCTGCCTAAATTGTCATCGGGCGAATTCATCGGCTGTTTCGGCCTGACCGAGCCTGACGCAGGCAGTGACCCTGCGGGCATGAAAACCCGTGCGGTGAAAACCGCCAATGGCTACAAGCTCACTGGGTCCAAAATGTGGATCAGCAACGCGCCCATCGCGGATGTCTTTGTCGTTTGGGCTAAGAGCGAAGAGCATGGCGGCAAGATCCGTGGCTTTATCCTTGAGAAAGGGATGAAGGGTCTCAGCGCGCCCAAGATCGGCAACAAACTGTCCCTGCGCGCCTCGATCACAGGCGAGATTGTTATGGACAACGTAGAGGTTGGCGACGACGCGCTGCTGCCCAATGTCCAAGGCCTCAAAGGTCCGTTCGGCTGTCTGAACCGTGCGCGGTACGGTATCTCATGGGGTGTCATGGGCTCGGCCGAGTTCTGCTGGCATGCGTCGCGCCAATACGGTCTGGATCGTCACCAGTTCAACAAACCGCTGGCGCAAACGCAGCTCTTCCAGAAAAAGCTCGCCGATATGATGACCGAGATTTCGCTGGGCTTGCAGGCATCTTTGCAGGTGGGTCGTCTGATGGATAACGCCAACGCCGCGCCCGAGATGATCAGCATCGTCAAGCGCAACAACTGCGGCAAGGCGCTCGAGATCGCCCGCCACGCCCGTGACATGCACGGCGGCAACGGTATCTCCGGTGAATTCCAGGTGATCCGCCACATGATGAACCTTGAGACAGTGAACACCTATGAGGGCACCCATGACGTGCACGCGCTGATCCTTGGCCGTGCCCAGACCGGCCTGCAGGCATTTTTCTAAACCCGGCCCCATTATCGAAATTGAACCCCGCGCTGGACGAACCTGCGCGGGGTTTTTCTTTGGGTGGCGGCAATTGACGCGCCCCGCCTTGCGGCAAATACTCGGGCCGTAAACAGGAGCGTGCCCCATGCAGATTTTCGACGGCCACAACGATGTGCTCAGCCGCCTTTGGGGCACCACCACCGACCCCGTCGCGACCTTTGCGGCAGCCGAAGGCCATGTGAACCTGCCCCATGCGCGGGCCGGGGGGCTGGCGGGCGGCTTCTTTGCGCTCTATTCAGCTGCGTCCAAAGGCGCGTTCGATTTCAGCATCTTCGACGCAGGCGCGCCCGCTTTGCCCTTGTCGCCGATGATGCCTGCAGCTGCGGCGCTGGAACCTGTGATGGCCCAAGCAGGCATCGCACGGCAGTTGCACGATGCAGGCCACATCGCGATCTGCACCACCGCTGCCGATCTGGGCCGCGCCTTTGTCGGCGACCCGCTCGCCTGCGTGCTGCATCTTGAAGGCGCGGATTGCATCGGGCCAGAGCTTTGGGAACTGGACGCGCTTTACGCCATGGGCTTGCGCTCGCTCGGGCCCGTCTGGTCGCGTCCGACGATCTTTGGCGAGGGCGTGCCGTTCGCGCATGATTGCGATGGCGACACAGGCGGCGGGCTTACGCCACTGGGCAAAGCGCTGGTGGGTAAATGCAAGGCGATGGGGGTGATGGTTGACACCTCGCACCTATCGCTCAAAGGGTTCTGGGACGTGGCAGAGGCGGACGTGCCGTTGGTTGCGACGCACTCCAACGCCTGCGCCGTCGCGCTGAACGCCCGCAACCTCACCGATGATCAACTGCGTGCGGTGGGCCAGACGGGCGGCATGGTTGGCCTCAACTTTGCCACGCTATTCCTGAGCGATGCAGGCTGGCGCACAGGCCACGCGACGCTGGATGATTGCATCCGCCAGCTTGACCACATGATCGATATCGCGGGCGAAGATCACGTCGGTCTCGGCTCTGACTTCGACGGCGCGCCGATGCCCCAAGGGCTGGCCCACGCCGCCGATCTACCTGCGCTGATCGCCGCCATGCGCGCCCACGGCTACGACGAGGCACTGATCGCCAGGCTCGCCTATGAAAACTGGCTCGGTTTTGTCAGCGCACAGCTCGAAGGCTAATCCCGAGGCGCAGGCGCACCCCCTTCAAAATTGTTGCCATTCACATAGTCACACGGCTCTTCGCGCATCTCCAGATGCAGGCCATCGCCAGTATAAGGGTGCGCACGGGCCAATTCTTCATCCACTTCGATCCCAAGACCGGGGGTGGTGGGCGCCGCGATAAACCCGTCCTCGACCCGGATACTGCCTTTGATCAGCGCGTCATGGAACGGCGTCTCGATCGTCTCAGCCATCAGCAGGTTCGGGATGCTCACCGCAAAATGGATGTTCGCCGCCCACTCCACAGGGCCTGCATAAAGATGCGGCGCCATCTGCGCGTTATAGACCTCGGCCATGGCGGCGACCTTCTTCATCTCCCAGATGCCACCTGCACGGCCCAAAGCGGGCTGCAAAATCGTGGCGGCCCCATTGCGCAACACAGGCGCGAACTCGGCCTTCGTGCTCAGCCGCTCGCCCGTAGCAACAGGAATACCAACCGCCCCCGCCACCTGCGCCATCTGGGCGACATTGTCGGGCGGCACCGGCTCTTCGTACCAAAGCGGGCTGTAAGGCGCGATTGCCTGCCCCAGACGGATCGCGCCTGCGGTGGTGAACTGCCCGTGCGTGCCGAACAACAGATCAGCACGGTCGCCCACAGCCTCCCGAATGGCACGGCAAAACGCGACCGACTGGCTGATGTCACGCATCGCAGGCATATGTCCGCCGCGCCGCGTGTAGGGGCCTGCGGGGTCAAACTTCACGGCGGTATAGCCGCGCTCGACAGCGTCCAGCGCCGATTCTGCCGCCATCTCGGGCGAAGTCCAGAACGCCCCCACATCATGATGCGGCAAGGGATAAAGGTAGGTATACGCCCGCACCCGCGCATTCATCACCCCGCCCAGCAGTGCATAAACAGGCCGCTCCCGCGCTTTGCCAAGGATGTCCCAGCAGGCAATCTCCAACCCCGAAAACGCGCCCATCACGGTCAGATCTGGCCGCTGCGTGAACCCTGAAGAATAGGCCCTACGAAACATCATCTCGATATTCTCGGGGTTCTCGCCCGCCATATGCCGCGCAAACACATCCTCGATCACGCCCCGCATCGCCTGCGGCCCCACAGACGAGGCATAGCACTCCCCCCAGCCGACAATCCCGCAGGCCGTGGTGAGCTTCACCAGTATCCAGTACCGCCCCCCCCAACCGGGCGCAGGCGGCGCCGTCACAATAACATCCAGATCCTTCAGCAACATCGCATCACTCCCCAAAGCCGGACGAAACCACCGCCCAGCGCCTTCTTTATTTTGCCCTTAAACTCAATCCCGCATCCTCAGCCCGCGCCAACAGCAGCGGATCAAACGCTACCGGTCAAACAAGATCACATTGCGCCGCGCAGCCCCGGTTTTGGTATCCGCAATCGCCTCGTTGATCTGGCCCAGCTCCCACCGACCCGAGATCAGCTCGTCCAGTTTCAACCGCCCTTGGGTATACAAATCGACCATCCACGGAATATCCCGCTGGATTACCACATCGCCCATTTTCGATCCGACCATGCCTTGGCCAACAGCCGCCAGCATCACAGGCTCATAACTCGATTTGGCACCAGAATGCGGCATGCCGACCATCACAACCTTGCCGCCATAGGCAAGGTAGCGCGGCGCCGTGTCATAGGCAGGGATAGCTCCGACAGTGACAATCACCGCATCGGCCCCGCGCCCCATGGCGCGCTTGGCCTCGGACCATGGTTTACTGCCTGTCGCCAGCACACCGTCGGTGGCACCGAATTCGCGGGCAATCTCCAGCTTCTCGGCGCTCATGTCCACGGCGACGATGCGCCGAGCGCCCGCGATGCGTGCGCCCTGAATTGCGTTCAAACCCACGCCGCCTGCGCCAATCACGACCACGTCCTGACCCGCGCGCAAGCCTGCGGCATTGACCACAGCGCCGACGCCCGTGATCACACCACAAGCGATCAGGGCGGCACATTCCTTGGGGATGTCTTCGCCAATCTTTACAACCTGCCGCTGGTCCACAACCACCGCCTCGGCAAAAGCACCGCAGGCCATCGCCTGATGCAGCTTGCCGCCGTCCGCCGTTTTGATCGGGCCGTGGTCGCCGTCATAGGGCGTGCTGCACAATGTCGGCGCGCCGCCCGCGCAAGAGGGGCAGGTGCCGCACGACCGGATCAGCGTCACGACCACACTGTCGCCCACCGCAAGGCCGTTCACGCCGTCGCCCACAGCGGAAACTTTGCCCGCCGCTTCATGGCCGTAAACCGCAGGCAGCGACCCGCCCCACGCCCCATCCGCGAACGAGATATCCGAATGGCAGATCGCGACAGCATCCAATGCCACCTCGACCTCGCCCGCTTGCGGCGCACGCAGGGTGATCTCTTCGATTTTCAAAGGCGCGCCAAATTCATGGCAGACGGCTGCGGTGATCTTTTTCATTGGGGGCATTCCTTATGCGTGTCACCGCATAGGTTTGCCCAGATCAGCCTATCTCACAAGTGTTTTTAACGGCCCCTTGCGCTACGTTGCGTCACGCCTCACGCCGCGTGCCGACCAGTAGGGCCATCAGGCCAAGTGCGCTGAGGAAAGCGGCCAATAAAAACGGCGCCCCGGGCAGATAGACGGGCGCATCTGCATCGGTGAATTGCGCAAATGTGTAGGTCATCACCAGCGGCGACAGCATCATCGCCAACGCCGAGGCAGAGGTGAGAAGGCCCTGCAACTCGCCCTGCGCATCTGCGGGCACACGCGCGGACATGATGCCTTGGAGCGCAGGCGGGATGATTCCGCCAATGGAGGCAAACGGCGTGAGGATCAGGACCCACATGCTGGAGGAGATGATCGCAATGCTGACCAAGGCCGCAATGCTGAAAATCTGGCCAAGGATGACTGTGCCCCGCTCGCCGAATCTGCTCAGAATCGGGCGGATCAGCCCGCCTTGGATCAGCGCCATCGTCACCCCGAACAGGGCCAGCGACAGGCCGACGGTGGCAGGGGGCCAGTCGAAACGCTCGATCCCGAAATAGGACCAGACGGCGGGGTACACGGCAAAGCCCACGTAATAGAGGAAATACACCAGCGACAGCGGCGTGATACCGGGCAGGCGACCAAGGGCGCGAAAGGCGCCCAGCGGGTTGGCCCGCCGCCAGCTAAAGGCGCGGCGCGTCTCGTCCGTGACGGTTTCCTTCAGCACGATCCAGCCAAACAGCGCGTTGGAGGCCGCCAGAAAGGCCGCCAGCCAGAAGGGCGCACGGGTGCCGTATTCGGCCAGCAATCCGCCCAGCAACGGCCCCAGCACAAAGCCCGCGCCAAACGCTGCCCCCACCATACCAAACCGCGCAGCGCGTTCATGCGGGGCCGAGATATCGGCCATATAGGCGCTGGCGGTGGATTGTGTCGCCGCCGTGATCCCGCCGATCACACGGCCGATCAGCAAAATCCACAAGGCCCCCGCAACCGCCATCAACACATAATCGAGCGCCATAACAACCAGCGCCACCAACAGCACCGGCCTGCGGCCAAACCGGTCCGACAGCCCGCCCACCACAGGGCCAAACAGGAACTGCATCACAGCAAACGTCGTAGACAGTATCCCGCCCCAGATGGCCGCCTTCGCCAGTGTGCCACCGCCCATGTCGCGGATCAGGTCGGGCATGACGGGGATGATCAGCCCGATGCCCATGGCGTCGATCATCACGGTCAGCAGAATAAAGGCGATGGGCAGGTTCATGCGGTCAGACGGCCTTGGCGCGTGCTGCGAAATCGCGGGCCGCTTGCGGGGCGTGGCCCATCGCATGGGCCGGATCAAACAGCGCGGCGGGCAGATCGGGATAGGCCGCACGCGCCAGTGCTTCCAATGGGGTGTGCGTGGCCAGGGCTTCTTTGCACAAGGCTTTGACCTGCGCTTGCGCTTCGGGGCGCGGCATCTGCTGCGTCAGGGCAAAGCTCAGGTCTTCGGCGTGCAACATGCCGTGGCTGTTGTCCAGCGTCTGAGCCATGCGGGCGGCGTCGGGGGCCATCGTTTCGGTCAGCGATCTGGCTTGGACCAGTGCGGTGGCCGTTCCCAGTGCGATCTGCGGCAGGATCATCCATTCGGCAAACCATGCGGCCCCGTCCCGTTGGTGCAGGTGCTGCGTGGCAGGGCCAAAGCCTGCGCGCAGGCCTGTCATCTGATGACCCAAAGCCACCAGCACCGATGGCCCAACAGGGTTTTGCTTTTGCGGCATGGTCGAGGACGCGCCTGATGCGCCCAGCTTCAACTCGGCGATCTCGGAGCCTACAAGCGCCGTCATGCCTGCGCCCATACGCGAGAGTATGGCGGTGACTTGCACCAGCCAGTCCACAATGCGCAGGATCGGCCCACGGTCTACATGCCAGCTGCGTTTCGGATCACCAAGGCCGAGGCCCTCGGCCAAAGCTGCGCGTGTGTCGTGCGCCTGCGGTCCCAGCGCAGAAGATGTGCCAGCCGCGCCAGAGAGCGATACCAAAAGCGATGAGGCCCGAAGGGCTGGCAGCGCCTCAAGCAGATCAAGCAAAGGCTGGCCCCAATCGGATACAACAGCACCCCAACTGGTCACAGTCGCCTGTTGGCCATATGTGCGGCCTGCCATCGGGGTCTCTGCATGGGCCTCGGCTTGAGCGGCCAGTGCTTTGATCACAGCGCGCAAATCCGCCTCGGCCAACAACAGCAACTGGCGCAGGCGTAGCATCAGCCCCGTGTCGATAATATCCTGCGATGTCGCGCCCCAATGCACATATTGCGCATGTTCGGGGGCGTTCATCTCGGCGCGGAAGGCGGCGACAAGGCCGGGCACGCTCACGCCGTTCTCACCGGTGGACTGCGCCAGCGCACCGGGGTCGATCTGGATCTCCATCGTGGCCCGCTGGATGGCTTTCGCGCTCAGCTCGGGGATGATGCCTTGGGCGGCTTGGGCGCGGGCCAGCGCCCCCTCGACCAACAACATGGCACGGATCGCCGCCGTGTCCGAGAACAAGCGCCCCGCGTCGCCCGTGGGAAAGAGCCGCGCAAACAGCGGGCTGTCAAAAACACTGGCCGCCATATCAAATATGGCCCACCGATTTCAGGAAGTCGCTGAGCACGGATGCAAACTCCTCTGGTTGCTCGACACAAGGCAAATGCCCCGCCGGGCGGATCAGGTGAAACTTCGCACCGGGGATCAGCTCGGCTGTTTCGCGCACCATGTCCGGCGGGGTCGAGCCGTCCTCGTCCCCTGCAATCCCCAGACAGGGCAGGCGCAGCGCACTGGTAGTGGAAAAGAAATCAGTCCCCGAAATCGCGGCAGAGCACCCTGCATAGCCGTCGTCCGCCTGTTGCACCAACATATTGCGCCACAGCTCCAGTTCGGGCTTGGCGAGGAAGGATTTGGAGAACCACCGCTCCATCACGGCGTCGGCCAACTGCTCGATCCCGCCCTCGCGGACGCCGGCAATGCGTTCATCCCACATGGCTTTGGTGCCGATCTTGGCGCCTGTATTGCTCAGCACCATGGCGCGGATCAGGTCCAGCCGTTTGGCCGCCAGCCCTTGAGCGATCATGCCGCCGATGCTGAGACCTACGAACACACAGTCGCGGACCTCCAGATGATCCAGCAGTTTTTCGCAATCGCTGATGAGAGAGCCCATCGAATAGGGGCCAGACGGCACGCTGGACAGCCCGTGCCCGCGTTTGTCCCAGCGGATGATGCGCAGCCCTTCGGGCAGCATCGGCAGGATCGGGTCCCACAGCCGCATATCGGTGCCAAGCGAGTTGGCAAAGACCACCGGCGCACCCTCTGCGGGGCCGTCCACGCGGTAGTGAATGCGCGCGGTGCCTGTGTCCAGAATTTGCATCATGTGTCTCCCTTCAGGTGGATATGCGCCATGATCTGCCCGTGATCCGAGGCAAGCTTGTTATAGGGCGCTTCCGCGTGGCTGCCATCGGTCAGGTGATCGTTGAGCACGCTGAAATACTCCATTTCGCCAATGGCCTGGGCGTTCTCGGGCAGGAAGTGCCGCGACATGTAGATCTGGTCGATGCTTTCGTATACGCCGCCGAAAGCCGCAGTAAACACCATGTCGCGCAACGACTTGCGCACAAACAGCTTCTCGGCGGCGTGCAGGCGCACGGCCTCGATGTCTTCGGTGATCTGTGCTGCATCCTCGGCGCTATAGCGATCGCCGCGATGTTCGGCGTCGTGGCGCAGCATCCATTGGTAATTCTTGAACGGATGCTCGCCCGAGATGATCTCGGAGCTCACGGCGTTTTCGGCATCGTTGAAATCGCCCAGCACCATGACGGGATTGCCTGCCTGCAATTCTTGCACAATCGCACCGCGCAAGACCCAGGCTTCGGCCATGCGGCGCATGGCGGCGCGGGCAGAGCCCAGCGCACGGCCTACGGGATCGTACCGCGTCAGGTCCACTTCGGGGGCGTGGCCACCGTCCGCAGGGCGAATGAACTCTCCTAATTTGGATTTGAGATGGCAGTTGAAGACGGTGATAACCTGACCGCCCACGGGCACGCGCACTTTCAGGATCGGACGGCTGAGGCGGCTGATGCGGAAAAAGCCGCCGTCTTCGCCTCCGTCAGAGAAGGGAATATCGAGCGGTTGACCAAGGTCCTGGATCACCTCTGGTTCGCCCACAAATCCGAACCGCGACAGGATCGCGACACCGGGGCGGCGGTGGCCTGCATCGCCGTCGTGCAGGTTGGGGGCAAAGGCCAGATCGGCCTCGCGGTAGCTGCCATAGGCCAGCTTGTCGAAAATAGCCCGCTTGCGGTAGCGTTTGGTGGTGTCGGGCAGGGAGAAATCGTTCTGCTCGGCGCCGTAGGTATCGGCCAGCGTGATCATATCGCTCAGCGCGTCCTCCTCGAATACCTCTTGGAAACCCACAATGTCAGCGTCCAGCGTGACCATCTGATCGGCCAGCCAGTCGCGCTTCCACGCGTATTCCTCAGGCGTGTAGGACTGAAACTGGTAATATTCCTTGTCCGCGCCGATCAGGTTTTTGACGTTGAAACTGGCGATGGTGAAACGGGTCATAGGGTCTCCAATGCGGCGGTAAACATGGCGGGGTCAACGTTGCCGCCCGAGATCGTGACAATAACGTCATCACCCTCGATCTCATCCTTGCGGAACAGGGCGGCCGCCAGCGCCGCCGCACCGCCAGGCTCTGCCACCAGCTTGAGCCTTGAAAAGGCGTGGGCCATGGCGCACAGGGCTTCGTCATCGGTGATGACCAGACCTGCACCGCAAAGCCTGCGCAGGATCGGCCATGTCAAATCGCCCGCCGACGGCGTTATGATCGCGTCACAAATGCTACCCGTCAGGGCAGGGTTTTTCACGATTTTATGCGCGGCGAGCGAGCGTGCCACATCGTCAAAACCCGCAGGCTCGGCGGGGCGGACGCGCAGGGTGGGAGCCTCTGCCTCAAGCGCAAGTGCGATGCCAGCGGTCAGGCCACCGCCGCCGCAACACACGACCACATCGGCGTCTTTGATGCCAAGGCGGTCCGCGTCCTCGGCGATCTCAAGGCCACAGGTGCCTTGGCCCGCGATGACCTCTGCGTTGTCGAACGGTTTGACCAGTGTCAGGCCGCGCTCGGCGCTGAGGGTCGCGCCGATCTCGTCGCGGGATTCGGTGGCGCGGTCGTATAGGACCACCTCGGCACCCAGCGCACGGGTGTTGTCGATTTTCATCTGTGGCGCGTCTGCAGGCATGATGATCACCGATGACGTCCCGTGCATACGCGCGGCCAGCGCGACACCCTGCGCGTGGTTGCCGGATGAGAACGCGATGACACCGCGGGCGCGCACATCGGGCGCCATGGCGGACAGCGCGCTATAGGCCCCGCGGAATTTGAAGCTGCCGGTGTGCTGCAAGCACTCGGGCTTGACCCAGACGCGGCGGCCCGCGATCTGGTCGAGGAATTCCGAGCGGACAAGCGGCGTGCGCACGGCATGTCCGTGGATACGGGTGGCGGCGGCGCGGATCATCTCGATATTCATGTCATGGCCTCTGTCCATTGGGTGAGGGCAGCGACAGATTCGGCCTCGTCCAGAAAGGGGATATGTCCGCGATCCGGCACGCGGGCGAGGATCATATCAGGGCGGCGTTTTTGCATTTCGGCGACCGTTTCAACGCTCAATAAGTTGGAGTTCAGCCCCCAGACAAGCGCAAGCGGCAGGTCCGCCATCGCGTCGAAGAAGGGCCACAGGTCGGGCATCATCTGCTCGCCTGCGGCCAGCACAGCGTCGCGCAAATGCGGATCATAGGTGATGTGCAGACCCTCTGCATCCTGTGTATAATGTTTGCGTGCCTCGTTCAGCCAACGGCCCTCGGGCATGTTGCGAAACTCGGGGAAAGCGCGGGCCATGGCGGCGGCGGCGTCTTCGTATGTTTTGGCGGCGGGGTTGCGGCCGATGTAGTCTTTGATGAACTCGATCCCTTTGGGATCAATCACCGGCCCCACGTCATTGAGCGCGACCCCCAACAGGCGCTGCTTGGCCCCCATGGCCAGCCCCATCGCGTTCAACCCGCCGCGCGAAGCCCCCAAGATGGCGACTTTCTCCAGCCCCAAGTGGTCGAGCAATTCGGTCACATCGCGGCATTCAACGGGGAGGGCGTAGTTCTTCCAATCGGGGTCAAAATCGGACTGCCCGCGCCCTCGGTAGTCCATCTTGATCAGGCGGTGCTGGCTGAGGTGCGGTGTGACGTATTCGAAGTCTTCGGTCGTGCGGGTCAGGCCTGCAAGGCACAGGATCGGCAGGCCAGTGCCCTCATCCGTATAGTAGATTTGCAGCCCGTCGGAGGAGGTGAAATGCGGCATCAGAGGCCCGCCAGTTCTGGAATGCCGGTGAGGTCTTTGAGCATGTGGGCAGGCCGCCATGGCAAACGGTCCACAGGATCGCCTGCGCGGTTCACCCATGCGGTGGTAAAGCCATAGCCCGTTGCCGCCGCCGCGTCCCATCCGTTGGAAGAGACAAAGAGGACCTCGTCCTTGGCGCAGCCAAACTGTGCGCCCACCAGATCATATATGCGAGCGTCAGGCTTGAAGATGCCCACGCTTTCCACCGACAGCAGCGCGTCCAGCACGCCGTCGATGCCTGCGCTGTCTACCGCTCCGCGCAGCATGGCGGGCGAGCCGTTGGACAGAATCGCAGTGTTCAGCCCTGCCGCTTTGAGCGTTTGCAGCATGGCGGGGACTTCTGCGTAGGCGCCCAGCTCCCAATAAAGCTGCAACAGGCGGTCGCGCAGTGCGCCATCGCCGTCATGGCCGGTTTTCTCCAGCGCCCAATCCAGACCTTCCTGTGTGACCTGCCAAAAGTCGCAATGCGCATCCGTGATTGCGCGCAGCCAGCTGTATTGCAATTGCTTCAGCCGCCAGTGTTCAGCCAGTTGCGGCCAGTCGTCCTTGATCGCGGCATAGTCAGGCTCGGATGCGGCCTGTCGGGCGGCGGCGGCGACGTCGAAGAGTGTCCCGTAGGCGTCAAAGACGCAGGTGGTGATGGGCATGGATCCTCCAGCGGTATGGACAGGTTTAACAGCACAGTTGCACGCGGGGGCAGGTTGGAAAAGAGCGAATTGGGGGGTTGAGGTTTGGCTGCTGGCTTGAAAAGATATGTCATCTTTTGGAGCACCCGCGCAGATACGCGGCCTCCGCCCTTTTTCCCCCAGACAAATTGGAGACGACAGATGGCCGAAGTCAAGGCAGGCGATACAGTGCAGATACACTATACAGGGACGTTGCTGGATGGCACGACCTTCGACAGCTCGGACGGGCGCGACCCGCTGGAGTTTGTTGTCGGGTCGGGGCAGATCATCCCAGGGTTGGATGTGGCCATTCCCGGTATGGTGGTTGGTGACAAGAAGGTTGTGAAGATCGGCGCGGACGATGCCTATGGCCAGCTTAACCCCGAGATGCGTCAGGCAGTTCCGCGTGAAGGCATCCCCGCGGACATTCCGCTGGAAGTTGGCATGCAGTTGCAGATGCAGACACCAGACGGGCAGGCGATGCCTGTGACAGTTGTCGAGATGGATGAAGCAACCGTCACACTGGACGCGAACCACCCGCTGGCGGGCAAGGATTTGCAGTTCGATATCGAGTTGATGAAAATCGACGCTGCTTGATTGCGGTTATGAAATAGGGGCTTTGGCCCATTCCTGCGCCTTCGGGCGCAGGAATCCCCCGCAATATTTAAGGCCAGAAAAAATAGGGCGCTGTTCTTTGAGCGTTGGTTTTTGTGGCTTTGACGGGTTCAGGTCTTTTTGCGCAGGCGAATGACAACATCGACGGAGGCGATTTCGGCGCCTTCGGGTGCGTCGGGCAGTTGCGCGATGACAAGTTGCTCTGACGGGGCGTCTGTCAGACGGGCCTCGTCTTCCCAAAAGAAATGCGGGTGGTCGTGCGTGTTGGTGTCGAAGTAGCTGCGCGAGCCGTCAACGGTAACTTCTTGCAGCAGGCCCGCATCGCAAAAGGCGCGCAGGGTGTTGTAGACCGTTGCGAGAGACACGCTGTCGCCTTTGGTTTTAGCAGCGTCAAAGAGGCTTTCTGCTGTGACATGGCGGTGGTTGCCGTCGCCCACCAGCAATGTCGCCAACGTGACCCGCTGGCGCGTCGGACGCAGGCCCGCAGTCGCGAGCCATTTGGTTCCGGTATCCATTTGAGTGTCAGACATGATCGGCCTCTATACGTACCCGTTTAATATGGGGGGGAACGGGCCGCTTTTCAATTGCAAATACGGCACCAAGTGACGCAGGCATAAACGGGCGGTGAAACCTGCGTTCGGGCGGCGCATTATAGCGAGGAGCGTCAAGCGAGGAGCGCCCCTTGCAGGCGGGCGCGCCGAGGTGGTATGCGGGGGCAACAACCATCTACATTGGAGACAGCCCCATGTCCGACTTTCCCACCAGCTTTGACAAAGAAGACCTGCTCAAATGCGCCCGCGGAGAGCTGTTTGGCCCTGGCAATGCGCAATTGCCCGCGCCTCCGATGTTGATGATGGACCGTATCACCGAAGTTTCGGGCGATGGCGGCGCACATGGCAAAGGCCATATCGTGGCGGAGTTCGACATCACGCCTGACCTTTGGTTCTTTGACTGCCACTTTCCAGGAAACCCGATCATGCCAGGCTGTCTGGGGCTTGATGGCTTGTGGCAGCTGACGGGCTTTAACCTTGGCTGGCGTGGCTGGCAGGGGCGCGGTTATGCGCTGGGCGTAGGTGAAGTGAAGCTTACCGGAATGGTGCGGCCCGACCGCAAGATGCTGACCTATAAGATCGACTTTACCAAGGCGATCCAGACGCGCCGCCTGACCATGGGTGTGGCCAGCGGCACGGTGGAAGCAGACGGCGAGGTTATCTATCAGGTGACGGACATGAAGGTCGCCCTGTCCGAAAGCTGAGGCGTCAGGTGAATTCAAAATGCTCTGGTGACAACAGGGCGCGCCACGGGGCATCGTTCTCCAGATGCACCAGCAGGCGTTGGTTCGTTTCCGAGATGTTGAGCATGGTATAGCTGCGGCCGTCCAGTATTACGTTGCCCGCGGTCATGTCGGCCAGACGGTTTGTGTCCGCAAAGCCCGACAGGGTGATCTGGTCCTGCCCAAGTGTGAAATCCTCGATCCGGTCAAGGCGGCGGACACGGTCCGCGTTGCTGCCTGACAGGGTGTCCCAATCGACCAGATGGCGGGAATTGAACGCGAATTCATCCGCACCGGCACCGCCCCAGGCGATGTCCTGATCCGTCCCGCCATTGAGCCAGTCATTGCCCGCGTCACCGCGCAGCGTATCGCGGCCCTGGCCGCCGACCAGCGTGTCATTGCCGCTTTGACCGTGCAGGCGGTCATTCCAGCTGCCTCCGTCCATGCGGTCATCGCCGCTACCACCCCATAGCGTGTCGCGGCCTGCGTTGCCGCGCAGGATATCATTGCCGCCATCGCCATACAGCCGGTCATTGCCTGCCTCGCCAACCATGCGGTCGCCATTGGCGCCACCGCTCATCCTGTCATTGCCCGATCCGCCGAACAGGATGTCCCGCCCATTATTGCCGCGCAGCAGGTCGTCGCCTTGTTGGCCGTACAGGGTGTCATTCCCTGTCCCGCCTTGCAGCACATCGGCCCCGTCGCCGCCAAACAGCGTGTCATGTTCGCTGCCGCCAAAGAGGTGGTCATCGCCTGTCCCACCGCTAAGCAAGTCGTTATCCAACCCGCCCGCAAGGCTGTCGTTGCCCGCATCACCACGGACTGTGTCGTTGCCTTTTCCCGCGTTGATCCGATCGTTGCCGCCACCGCCAGAAAAGCTGTTGTCGGTGATGCTGGCAGGTTGGTCGATGCTGCGCACTCGGGTGTCATGCACGATTTCCGCGCCATTGCCGCCTGCAAACCCCTTGCTGCTGGAAGAGCCGCCGAAACAGAAGGTCATATTGGCGCTGAAGGTCGGGTTGCCGAGCCATGCGGGCACTTCGTTCACCTGATCGACAAACCCGACCCGCGCGTCGGGGTCGCGGCTGGCGATCAGCATCGCGGCCAGATCGGTCGTGTTCAGAAAATGCCGCTCTGCCCCGCCTTCGCGCGCGCCCTCCAGCGCGTAATAGGCGTTGGTCCCGACCTTTATCCACTGCTGGCCGTCGAATTCGAATATCCTGACGTCGCTGGGTGGACGGTTGAGGTTCAGGACCCGCCCCTCCAGCATGATGCGGTCTTCGGAGGCGTTGAAATCGTCGATCCGACCGATGATGATGCCATCGGCGTCCCCAATGTTCACAAACTGGAACGTGTCCGCGCCAATGCCGCCATAGACGTGGTGGCCCATATAGGCAATCTGCTCCCCGTCGCGGTAGCGGTTGCCGTTCTTGGTCAGGTCCATGACAATGGTGTCATTGCCGTCCATGCCGAACATATGCACCTGTCCGGCACCGGGCATCGCGGCATAAAGATAGTCATTACCATCACCACCGCGCAAACCAGTGGTGCCAAAGCCGGTTTGCGTAATCAGGCGGTCATTGCCGTTGCCACCCACCAGCGTGTCGGCCCCGCCGCCGCCGATCAGGGTGTCGTTGCCATTCGCACCTTCGAGGCGCTCGCCTCTGTTGGTGCCTGTGATGCGGTCATTGCCTGATGTTGTGGTGCCTTGGATCATGGGGTGGGGTGCTCATCTATTGGGGTGCGGATTGTTTCCCGTATGGCAACAGATGTTTGCGATTTGGTTGAGGATTGGTGAGCAAATGGTTACTGCGCACCGCCACAGTTGTGCCTACCCGCTTGCACCATGGCGCGGCCCTGCCGTAAGAAGGACCCAAGCAGGAATACAGGGAGTGCTGCCCATGCGCCGCGTCGTCGTCACAGGATTGGGAATTGTCTCGTCCATCGGAAACAATGCAGATGAAGTGCGCACAGCACTCAAGGCTGGCACCAGCGGGATCGTCGCCTCGGAAGAGATGACCGAGCACGGCTTTCGCAGCCGCATCGCGGGCACGCTCAAGCTGAACCCGTCCGAGCATATCGACAAGCGGACCTTCCGTTTCATGGGGGCGGGTGCTGCCTATGCCTATATCGCGATGGGCCAAGCCATCGAGGATGCAGGGCTGAGCGAGGATGTGATCTCGAACCCGCGCACGGGGCTGGTTGCAGGCTCTGGCGGGCCGTCGACATCGGCCATGTTGGCCGCACATGATGTGGTGAAGAACACAGGTGCGACCAAACGGATCGGGCCTTTTGCGGTTCCGAAATGCATGAGCTCGACCGTCAGCGCGAACCTCTCGACCGCCTATAAGATCAAGGGCATCAACTATTCCATCACCTCGGCCTGTTCGACGTCACTGCATTGTATCGGCAACGCGGCCGAGCAGATTATGATGGGCAAACAGGACGTTATGTTTGCAGGTGGCGGCGAGGAGCTGGACTGGACCCTGTCATGTTTGTTCGACGCCATGGGCGCGATGAGCAGCAAATATAACGACACGCCCGAACTGGCGAGCCGTGCATTTGACCAAGACCGCGACGGTTTCGTGATCTCGGGTGGGGGCGGCATGGTCGTTCTGGAGGATCTGGAACACGCGCTGGCACGCGGGGCCAAGATTTACGCCGAAGTCACAGGCTATGCCGCGACATCGGATGGCCACGACATGGTGGCCCCTTCGGGCGAGGGCGGCGAACGCGCCATGCGTCTGGCGCTGCAATCGCTGCCAGAGGGCCGCTCCGTTAGCTATATCAACGCACATGGCACCTCGACCCCAGTGGGTGACGTAGGCGAGATTGAAGCCGTGCGGCGTGTCTTTGGCCAAGGCTCGACCCCGCCTGTCAGCTCGACCAAATCGATGACGGGCCACGCGCAGGGTGCTGCTGGCGCGTTGGAGGCGATTTTTTGTCTTTTGATGCTGGAGGATGATTTCATCGCGCCGTCGATCAATGTGCAAACACTGGACGAGCGGCTCGACCCGTCCGAGATCGCAACAACCCGCGTGGATAATGCAGGCCTTGATTCCGTCATGACCAATTCATTCGGATTTGGCGGCACCAACGGATCCATGATCCTGTCAAAATTCAAGAACTAAGGATCGATTTTATGTCTGGATTGCTGAGCGGTAAACGCGGGCTGATTATGGGTGTCGCGAACGAACGCTCGATTGCGTGGGGCATTGCGAAGGCGATGGCAGGGGCAGGGGCCGAGCTGGCCTTTACTTATCAAGGCGATGCCTTTGGTTCACGCCTGAAGCCCTTGGCCGAAAGTGTCGGGTCGGATTTCATGGTAGACGTGGATGTGACCGATGATGCGTCCCTTGATACCGCATTTGAGCAACTTGGTGCCCGCTGGCCCACGATCGATTTTGTGGTTCACGCGATTGCCTTTTCCGACAAGTCCGAGCTGACAGGCCGTTTCCTGAACACCAGCCGCGCCAACTTTAAACACTCGATGGATATTTCGGCCTACAGCTTTATCGAAGTCGCCCGCCGCGCCCATCCGATGATGACCGAGAACGGTGGCACGTTGATGACGCTGACCTATCAGGGGTCCAACAAAGTAGTTCCGAACTATAACGTGATGGGCGTGGCCAAGGCGGCGCTGGAATCAGCGACCCGCTATCTGGCGAATGATCTGGGACCCGAAGGCATCCGCGTGAATGCCATCTCGCCTGGTCCGATGAAGACGCTGGCGGGGGCCGCTATTGGTGGCGCACGCAAGACCTATAAACATACAGGTGCAAATGCGCCTCTGCGGGAAAACGCGACATTGGAAGCTGTTGGCGGTACGGCCGTCTATCTTGCCTCCGACATGGGGGCCTGCACGAGCGGAGAGATCATCCACGTCGATGGTGGCTATCACGTGCTGGGGATGCCGCAGGCAGAAAACCTCTGAGCTGGACGCTGGGCGCACAGTAGCCTCGTCTGAGTGTACGGCGTGCCTTGGCCGTCGTGATTGACTGGACGTTTATTTGGCTGCTGTCGGCGGTTTTGTTGCTGCCGTTTCTTGATCCGGACAATACGGGATTGCGATTGGGCGCGTCACCTGTGGCGTGGCACAGCTGTGCGCGGATTGCTCCAGATGCGTCTGGAACCAGAGCCGAAGTGTCTCCCGAGCAAGCAGGCTTTGCCCGAACATGCACGGTGCGGACCTTCGGGTTCTATAACGGTCGGGTGATCGTTCAGAACTACGGCAAAGCGACAGTACACAGGCCGTATATCCGCGGTGTCCCTTACGGCGCGACAACGACCTACCGCACATCGGTGTTTGCCGTGGACGGGGCGGGAGTTGCCGTAACGACATTTGCACCGCAACACGTGATTGTGCCGCTTTTGTTGGTGATTTACGGCGCGGTGTCTCTGGGGCTTGGGCATCAGACAATCGGCAAGCGGCTGGCAGGGGTGCGGGCGGCGGGAACTGGCTGTGCCATGTGCCGCGAGGTGCGCAAGCTGGGTGTTTTTGTTCTGGCTGGATTGGGGTATCTGATGATGATGGCCATGCCAGACGCCCTGTTGCTGTTCGCATGGGTGCCTGATTGGGCGACCACGGCTGTCGGTGTGACGGCGGTGGTGCTGTTTTGTTTCTACTTCATATGGCCTTTGGCGTGGTGGCGGGGGGCGATGCCTTATGACCGCGCGACCGGGTTTGAAGTGGTGCGCGCGGGGTAGGTGGGGTTTGGGGCTCTGCCCCCTCTTTGGGCAAGCCCAAAGAGTCCCCGAAGGATTTAGGGCCAGAAAAAATAGATGTTAGGAGATGTCGAGGGGAGGGAGCGCCTTTACCACGTCGTCGATTGCTTTCATCTGTGCGAGGAAAGGTTCCAGTTTGTCCAGCGGCAGGGCGCTGGGGCCGTCGCATAGTGCCTCGTCGGGGTTTGGGTGCGCTTCCAAGAAGAGACCTGCGAGGCCCACGCCCAGACCTGCGCGACCGAGTTCGGCCACTTGGGCGCGGCGGCCACCTGAGGCAGCGCCGCCCGGGTCGCGCATTTGCAGCGCATGGGTGACGTCGAAGATAATGGGCGCGTCACCCGAGACATCGCGCATGGTGCGCAGGCCCAGCATGTCGACCACCAGATTGTCGTAGCCAAAGCACGCGCCGCGTTCGCACAGCATGATCCGGTCATTGCCGCACTCGCGCAGTTTCTCGACGATGTTTTGCATCTGTGGCGGGCTGATGAACTGCGGTTTTTTGACGTTGATCACAGCGCCCGTTGCAGCCACTGCTGCGATCAGGTCGGTCTGGCGGGCAAGGAAGGCGGGAACTTGGAGAATATCGCAGACTTCGGCCACTGGCGCGCATTGCGCTTCGGTGTGGATATCGGTGATGACGGGAACGCCGAAGGTCTCTTTGATCTCTTGGAAGATCTTGAGGCCTTCCTCCAGCCCCGGGCCGCGGTAGCTGTGGATCGAGGAGCGGTTTGCTTTGTCGAAGCTTGCTTTAAAGATGTAGGGGATGCCGAGCTTTTGGGTGACTTCCACGTAATGCTCGGCCACCTGCATGGCCAGATCACGGGATTCCAGCACGTTCATGCCGCCGATCAGGGTGAAGGGTAGATCATTACCAAGGGTGAGCGATGCGACGTTGATGTGGGTCATGAATGGATCCTTTGTTAGCGCAGAGGTGGCGTTTGCCACAGCCAGACTTTTGTGCCGCCGTGGGCGATAGGCGCGCTTTGCGGCTTCCACGGCAGGGCGGTTGCCTTGGCCAATGACGGCTCGGAAGTGACAAGGGCCACGCGCCAGCCTTTGAAGCGGTTGAGCAGGGTTTGACCCAGCGTGCCATAAAGCGGGTAAAGCAGTTTTTTGTTGCCGATGCGTGCGCCGTAGGGTGGGTTCACGATGACAAGGCCCGCGGGCCCGTCGGGCGGTGTGGCTTCGCCTGCGGCGTGGTTGGCGAAGTGGGTGACATCCGACAGGCCTGCACGCTCGGCGTTGGCGGTGGCCATGCGCACAGCACCCGCGTCGCGGTCCGAGCCGTAGAACTGCGCGGGCGGCGTGGTGTGGGCGGTGGTCTTCATCGCGCCAAAGGCGTCTGCATCATAGTTGGCGAGGCTTTGGAAGGCGAAGCTGCGGCTGCGACCGGGTTGTAGGCCTGCGGCGATCTCGGCGGCTTCGATCACGAAGGTGCCGGAGCCGCACATCGGGTCCAACACAGGCTCGGAGCCGGTATACCCCGCTTGGCGCAGCATCAGCGAGGCCAGCGTTTCGCGCATGGGCGCTTTGCCGACGGCTTCCTTGTGGCCGCGTTTGTGCAGGCTTTCGCCCGAGGTGTCCAAGCTGAACAGCACGTTGTTGTCGTCGATGCGGACCTTGAGAACCAGATCGGCCTCGGGGTCGAGGGTCAAGCCGTGGGTATCGGTCAGCGCCGTTTCGATCCGCTGGGTGGCGGCGCGGGCGTGGTAGATTTTCGAGGCTTTGGTGGTGACCTGAACGCGCAAGGGCACATCGGTGCGCAACAGATCGCCAAAGGGGAATTTGCGGCTGCGTTTATCGAGCTGTGCGAGGTGGAAGGCCATAAACCCGCCGATGCGGGCCAGCACGCGGGTGGCGCCGCGCAGCTCTAGATTGGCGCGCCAGACATCCGGCCAGCCGCCTTGCAGCGTCACGCCGCCCGCCACGGCTGTGGCGTCCTCAAAGCCTAAGGCGCGGGCTTCTTCACACAGGACGGATTCGAGGCCGGGAACCGTGACGAGGAATATTTCGAAGGGTTGGGGTGTGCTCATACCGTCCCGTCTAGGGGTTGTGCGCCCGCGCTGCACGCGATTTTTGCGCAGTTTGTCAAAATTTGGCCGTGTTTCGCCCGTAGGCGGCCGCGTATGACACTTGCACAGACATACCGCGAAGAAAAATTGATCAGCCGCCGCTCTGGCAGGCGCAAGGCACGGATTGCAGGGCGGATCATTGGCTTTGGCCTGATGACCTGTCTTCTTGTGGCGCTGCGAACCGACCCGCAATTGCGCGCTATGGTGGATGATGCAGCGCTTGCAGTGATGGGCAAGGTAGCGGCGGCGCAGGGCGGTGCCCCAGAGGACGATGCGCAAGCTCAAGCCGAGCAAGCCCAACCGGATGCTCCGCAGGAGGATGCGGACATGATGGTGAAGCTGGGGCTGAAATCCGCGCCGAAACCTGTGAAACCACCCGTGCGGCAAATGCCCGAAAGCACGGTAAAGGTCCACCGCGGCGGGATTGATCCAGACTAAGTACGCTTTGCTGGCAATTGCCGCGCATTGCCCATAGAATCTGGCGAAAATTGAACGAAGTGGATGCGATATGCCTTATGGCGCAGGCGGCAATAACGGCGGGGCTGGCAGCTTTTTGATCGGGCTGATCATGATGATCGGCGGCGGCTATCTGCTGCTGAACGGGATCATCGTGCGGCCTAATTTCAGCATGGGGTCGCGGGTTTTCGGGATTGGCGGTTTTGCCATCACCTCGGGGATGGTGTTCATTCCGTTTATGTTTGGCGTCGGGATGATCTTTTACAATTCGCGCAACTGGATCGGATGGGTCTTGGGGCTTGGCTCGCTCATCGCGCTGATATTCGGGGTGATCGCCAATATGACCGTCCAGATGGCACGGATGAGCGGCTTTGACCTGATTGTGATCCTTGTGCTGTTGGTGGGCGGGATCGGTCTGTTCCTGCGGTCTTTGCGGAACTACAGCTAACGGCTCAGAACCATTGCCCCGGTTCCATCAACCCCAGATCAAGCAACTGTCGCGAGTGCCATTCAAACGGGGCAGAGTTGTGCCATTTGAATGTGTCGATCTCGTAGCGGCTGCCGGGGTTTGATTTCAGCGCCTTTGCCGTGCGGAACGAGCAGACAGTCGCCGTGATGTTGTGATGCCACGGGCAGGCGTAGGTGTTGTATTCTTCGTCCGAGAAGGTGTGATCCTCGCGCAGTTTCAGGCCCGGTGCGGCGCGGAACAGGGCGATGCGGTCGATCTTGCGGCGGGCGGGGGGCACGTGTTCTTCGTACCGCCAGCGCAGCCCGCCATAGAAATCAAGCTGGCGTTCCTTGGGGTGGCCGTGGTTGTCGGCGTCGGGCCGTGCCAGCGCGTAATAGCCCGAGCGGTCCAGATGCGCGCGTTCAAGCGAGACCGCATCGGGGTGCTGGTCCAGATCGTCGGAATACAGATCAATGATGTAGGTGAGCATCGCATCGCGCCGCTCTTCTGTGTGAAAGGCCAGCATTTCGGTGATGGCGCGGGTCTCGCAGAAGGGGTAGAAGAGGTATTCGGCGTTGTAGCAGTAGTAAATCCACTGTTTCGGGGCGGCCTCGATTATTGCGTTAATCGCCGCCTCGGTGGCCCCTTCACGGGCGGTGTCATAGTCGATCCGTTCGATCGTTTCTTGCAGATCGCGGGGCAGGTCGAATTCGGCAGGCATAAAGGCCAGCACATGCTCGAACCCGCATTGCAGGTTGTGGCGCAGGGTGGTGTCCACCTCGACGTCGTCTTCGACCAGCACAACGGAAATCGGCCCTTTGGCAAGGGCGCTGCCGCGTTGGGATATAAACTGCTCAAGCGAGGAATAGCGCATTTGGGCCTGCATCATTGGGTTCTGTCCCAGAATCGGTTAAATCGCCGTGCATTGCAAGATGTCGCATCGGCTGTTACGTCGCGCAGCAACTCCTTTTTCACCAAAGCACCGCAGGTCTAGCCCATGTCAGACACAAAAACAGACGCGCCAAAGAAGCTTTTCATCAAGACATACGGCTGTCAGATGAACGTCTATGACAGCGAACGCATGGCAGAGAGCCTTGAGGGCTATGTGCCCACGGACAAGGCCGAAGATGCGGATATGATCCTGCTCAACACCTGCCACATCCGTGAAAAGGCCGCCGAAAAGGTGTATTCCGAGTTGGGGCGCATGAAGCCCTTGAAAGAGCTGAACCCTGATCTGAAGATCGGCGTGACCGGCTGTGTCGCTCAGGCCGAGGGCGAGGAAATCATGCGGCGTCAGCCTGCCGTCGATCTGGTGGTGGGGCCGCAGTCCTATCACCGCCTGCCGCAGATGGAGGCGCGGGTGCGCAGTGGGAAAACCGCGCTCGACACGGATTTTCCAGAAGAAGACAAGTTCAACCACCTCAAAGGGCGCGGGACCAAAGCGCGGCGTGCGCCTGCGGCCTTCCTGACGGTGCAGGAAGGCTGCGACAAGTTCTGCGCCTTCTGCGTGGTCCCCTATACCCGCGGTGCCGAAGTCTCCCGCCCCGCCGATCAAGTCGTGCGCGAGGCGCAGGAACTGGTCGAGCGTGGCGTGCGCGAGGTCACGCTGCTGGGGCAGAACGTCAATGCGTATCACGGCGGCAAGACGCTGGCGCAGCTTATCCGTGCGTTGGCAAAGGTGGATGGGTTGGAGCGTATCCGCTACACGACCTCGCACCCCAACGATATGGACGATGACCTGATCGCGGCCCATGCGGACACGCCCGAATTGATGCCCTACCTGCACCTGCCTGTGCAATCGGGCAGCGACCGCATCCTGAAACGGATGAACCGCAGCCACACCGCCGAAAGCTACCTGCGTCTGATCGAGAAGATCCGCAGCGTGCGCCCCGACATCATGATGTCGGGCGACTTCATCGTGGGCTTCCCCGAAGAGACCGAGGAAGACTTCCAAGCCACGATGGATTTGGTCGAGCAGGTCAATTACGGTTACGCCTACAGCTTCAAATACTCGACCCGCCCCGGCACACCGGCGGCCGAGCGTGCGCAGGTGGACCCCGCCCAAGCCGACGAGCGCTTGCAGCGGCTTCAGGCGCTGATTAACCGCCAGCAATACGCCATTCAGGACAGTATGGTCGGCCGTGATCTGTCGGTTCTGGTCGAGCGGGCAGGGCGGCAGGATGGCCAGATGCTCGGCAAATCCGAATATCTCCACTCCGTACACATCGACAATGCCACCGCGCAAATTGGCGACGTTGTGCGGGTGCGCTGCACCAAGGCAATGACGAACTCGCTGACCGCCGAGCAGATCTAGCGGCGCGGAATGCCGTCGCGGTCCAGCTGCCAGCGCAGCAGCGCGATCCTGTCTTGTCCGAAAAAGGGAGCGCCGCCGTACACAAAGGTCGGAACGCCCCAATGGCCTGCCGCCTCCAGCGCCGATTGGTTCGCGTCCAACGCCTCCAGATGATCGCCGCCCGTCAGGGCCGCCTTCATCTGTGCCAGATCAAGCCCTGCACGGGCCGCAGCGTCCGCCAGATGATTGCCTTTGTCCCAATCTTTGGTCCCGCCGAACAGAAGATGCGAGACTTCGCGGGCGAAAGCCACGCCACGCCCGCGCCGTTGCGCCTCGACCCCCAAACTGCTCAGGCGAAAGATATAAGGCTGATCCGTCGCGATTTTCATTGTGGTCAGGTCCTGTACAACCGGATCGGGCTAGGGCCAATGCGCGGCCATCCCCAGAAAGGCCGCACGGCGGGGCCAGTCCAACAAGATATACTTGGCCCATGCCGCCTTGGCCGGGTCAAAAAAGTCGGGCTTGCGCACCGCGATGGGCAGGACAGGGCGCAAGGCCACCTCGACCTTGTAGTCAGCGGCCAACGCCATCATGTCAGGTGTCGCCAAATAGGAGTACGGGCTGCGGAAGGACCAATAGATGTCGATGACGGGGGTGTCTTGCATGATGGGGCGTTCCTTTTTGTGAGGGAGCCTGCCGTGAAAATTGCGGTTTCGCAATTGGCCCGCCGGATCGTCTTGATGCTTCAAGCTTGCAGCGCATTGCCTGTCGTACAGGCGACAGAGAGGTCAAACCACAGCAGATTGATTGTTTCTAGAGGCGCTACACCACATGTGGCAGATAAGTGCTTTTCACTGTGGCCGATTTTCCTTAACGTCATACCATAGGGAGATTCTCTGTCCGTACGCTGCGTGCGCTTTTGATCTTCGGGGGAACAAAATAGGGAAAAGAGCTGTGGGTAACACACTTTTCAAAACAATGCGCCTCGCTGCCGGCGCCGCTTTGGTCGCTGTGATGGCGCTGCAAGGTGCTGCGGTTGACGCGCAAACGAAATCGCAAAGTGGCAAAGACAAAGGCCAGTATATTCCAACCATCTGGGTTGATCCCGACGGGTGCGAACACTGGGTTATGGACGACGGTGTCGAAGGCTACATGACGCCCCACACCAACCGTCAGGGTATTCCTGTGTGCCGCCGTGGCAACGTATGCGGTGTGATGCAAAGCGACCAGTTCTTTGCCACCAATAGCGCCCATGTCTCGAAGTCGGGTCAGGCGAAACTGCACCAGTTCTTCCGCCAAAATCAGGCCACCAGCTATATCATCACGGGTCACACGGACAGCCGTGCCTCTGATGCCTATAACATGCGCCTGTCGCTCAAGCGGGCCAATTCGGTTGCCAAAGTGGCCAAACGCTCGGGCGCGCGGATCGCGGATGTTCGCGGCTACGGCGAGCGTCAACCAGCGGCGTCCAACCGTTCGGCTGCGGGCATGGCAAAGAACCGCCGTGTCGAAATTATCTGCGTTCGTTAAGGAAACAAGCACATGAACACTTTCAAAATCATCGCACTTGTTGGTCTGGCGACGGCTGTATCGGCATGTGAGGACTTTCAGGTCTCTCAGCAGGGGCCGGACAAATCAATCGACAAAGGCATCGACAAAAAGCACCTTAGCCAGCTGGAAGCGGGCATTTGGGTTGATCCCAACGGGTGCGATCACTGGATCATTGATGACGGCGTTGAGGGATACCTGTCCGCGCGTCTGGACAAATACGGCAAGCCTGTATGCTCTGGCGTAGCACCGCCCACCTATACGGCAGGTGATTTCAAAAAAGGTGCGTCCAGCATCATCGGTGACCCTGTCTAGCTTTGGCTGATCTGTACGCAAACCTAAGGGGCCGAGGTGCAATGCACTGCGGCCCTTTTTTGTTGTCTGCGCTGGCAATGTAGGGCCACGCACACTATCTGACGTTCTCTGTCACACTCCAAAAGGACTTTGCCTTTGTCTTCACCAGATACACCCACAACCTCCGCCACCCCTCCGGGCCCTGTGTTGGAGTTTGCCGATAACCGGTTGTTGATTGATCTGTGTGGTCCCTACGACCAATATCTGGCCGCTGTGGAAAAGGCGCTGGAGATTCAGGTGGTGCGGCGGGGCAATTTCCTGACCCTGCTGGGCGATCCTATGGCGACCGAACGCGGCGCGCAGGTCTTGCAAGGTCTATATGCGCGGCTGGAAGGCGGGCGCGAGGTGACGCCCGATGACGTGGACATGGTCCTGCGCATGGGCGTTTCGGATGAAGGGACGGGCGTGCAGGACGGCGACCAGATCGAAATGCCCATTGCCCACGGTGTCGAAATACAGACCCGCAAAAAGCGGGTAGAGCCGCGCACCAAGGCGCAAAAGGCCTATGTTGAATCGCTGTTCGCGAATGAGCTGGCCTTTGGCATCGGACCTGCGGGCACAGGCAAGACCTATCTGGCGGTGGCTGTTGGCGTCTCGATGTTTCTGTCCGGCAAGGTCGACAAGATTATCCTCAGCCGTCCCGCGGTTGAGGCGGGGGAGAAGCTGGGCTTTCTGCCCGGCACGCAGGATGAAAAAGTAGATCCCTATATGCAGCCGCTTTATGACGCGCTGAACGACTTTTTGCCGGGCAAACAACTGGCCAAACTGCGCGAGGAAAAGACGATCGAGATCGCGCCGCTGGCGTTTATGCGCGGCCGCACGCTCAGCAATGCGTTTGTGGTGCTGGACGAGGCGCAGAATGCCACGGCCATGCAGATGAAGATGTTCCTCACGCGGCTGGGCCAAGGCTCGCGCATGGTGATTACGGGCGATCGCACCCAGATCGATTTGCCACGCGGTCAGGCATCGGGGCTGGCGGACGCGGAACGGTTGCTCAAGACGATCCCCAAGATCAGCTTTAACTACTTCACCTCCAAAGACGTGGTGCGCCACCCGCTGGTTGCGGCCATCATCGAGGCTTACGAGGCCGAGGCCGAGCGTGCGCTGAACCGCGACGTCTGATGGAGACGCTTGATATTGTAATCGACGCGCCTGAGTGGGCGGATGCGGGGCTGGCCGATGCCGCGACCCGCGCCGTGGCCGCGACCTTGGCTCATATGGGGCTGGAGGCGGAGACTTGCGAGATTACGTTGCTGGGTTGTGATGACGCCCGCATCGCCGAGCTGAACACCGAATTTCGCGGCAAGCCGCAGCCCACAAACGTGCTTAGCTGGCCCGCGCAACCGTTGGCGCCAATAGCCGAGGGCCACGCGCCCCCCGCGCCCGAGCAAGGCTTTGACGGCATGATCGAGCTGGGCGATATCGCCATCGCGTATCAGACCTGCACCGCCGAAGCAGCGGCCCAGAATAAACCGCTTTTTGCCCATATGACCCATCTGATCGTTCACGGAACGTTGCATTTATTGGGCTACGACCACGAAACAGACGCCGATGCCGCGCTTATGGAGCGGTTGGAGGTCGAAATTCTTGGCAATTTGGGCATGGATGACCCATATAATAGCGATCAAGACTTCTCTGGCCCCGTTTAGGGGCGCATTCAAAGACAGGACCCAATGGGCGACACTGACGGATCTTCTAACGCAGCGCTTCGCGCGCAGGATACGACCACCCCCGACGAGAGCGCCCATTCGGGCGAAACGGATGCCAGCAAGACAGGCTTTTTCAGCCGCGTGATTGGTGCGCTCAGCCCGTCCGACACGCCGCAGGGCGATGTCGCAGTCCAACCCGCGCTAGAGCGTGGCGGGACAGGCATGGGCAATCTGCGCCGGATGCGCGTGGATGATGTGATGATCCCCAAGGCCGATATTATCGCAGTCAGCGTGACGACCACGATGGATGAATTGGTGGCGGTGTTCAAAGAAAGCGGGCTGACGCGGTTGCCTGTGTATGACGGGACGCTGGACACGCCCGTGGGCATGGCCCACCTCAAGGATTTTGCCCTGCAATTCGGGTTCAACGGCACGCCTGCCGCCTTTGACCTGACCGCACTCGTGCGCCCCTTGGTCTATGTGCCGCCGTCGATGACCATCGGCGTGCTGCTGACCAAAATGCAGACAGAGCGGCGGCACATGGCGCTGGTGATCGATGAGTACGGCGGCGTCGACGGTCTGGTCACGATCGAGGATCTGATCGAACAGGTCATCGGCCAGATCGAAGACGAGCATGACATAGACGAGGGCATCTATTGGACCGAGGAAAAGCCGGGCCAATATCTGGCGCTGGCGAAAACGCCGCTCACGGATTTCGAAGAACTCGTCGGCCTGTCGCTGACCGACCACGACGATGTGGACGAGGAAGAGATCGATACGCTGGGCGGGCTGGTCTTTATGCTGTCGGGCCGCGTGCCGGCGCGGGGCGAGGTCGTGGTTCATCCCGACGGCCCCGAATTCGAAGTGATGGACGCAGACCCCCGCAGGATCAAACGGTTGCGTGTGCGCATGACGGCTACTCCGGCCGAGTGATGCCCGACCGTAACCGCAGATACCTGCCGCTTTTTGCAGGGGTGGTAGCTGCGATGGGGCAGGCCCCCTTTGACCTGCCGATTGCGATGATCGTCGGTCTGGCGGTGGCGTTTCGTGTGATGCGTCATGCGCGGACGGTGCGCGATGCCGCGTGGGTCGGGTTCGCATTCGGGTTTGGCTATTTCGCGGTGGCGTTGCACTGGATTGTCTCGCCTTTTTTGGTGGATGCGGCGCGTCACGGTTGGATGGCGCCCTTTGCCGTTGTCCTGATGGCTGCGGGCGGCGCGCTGTTCTGGAGCCTTGCGTTCTGGACAGCCGCCAGATTGCGCGGGTTCTGGATGCTGGTGCCGTGTTTTGCCATGGTCGAAGTGCTGCGGGCCTATGTCTTTACGGGTTTTCCATGGGCCGCGCCCGCGCAGGCGATGGTCGATGTGCCCGCGGGGCAGGCGCTGTCCTGGGTCGGGCCGCACGGGCTTAACCTGTTGATTGCCGCTGTGGCGGCTACGTTGGTGGTGTTAAGGCGGCGGCAGGGTTTGGCGAAATGGCCTCTGATGGCGCTGCTGGTGTTGCCTTTTTTGCCCCTTCCACTGGCATGGCTGCCTGCGGGGGCGTTGGGCGATTCTGTAGTCCGTCTGGTTCAGGCCAACGCGCCGCAGCATGAAAAATGGGATCCTTTGATGATCCCTGTCTTTTATGACCGCCAGTTGACCTTCACGGAGGCTCCGCCCACCGAAGGGATGGATGCACCCGCCCTTGTCATCTGGCCCGAGACAGCGATCCCTTGGCGGCTTGATCGCAGCGGCGTCATTCTTGAGGAAATCGCAGCCGCTGCAAATGGTGCGCAGGTGATTCTGGGCGCACAGCGCAGCGAGGGGGAGCGGCATTTTAATGCGCTTGTTGCCTTGGACCCGCTGGGGAATTTATCTTGGATTTATGACAAACATCACCTTGTTCCCTTTGGGGAATACATGCCGCTGGGGGATTTGGCGGCACGGTTTGGCATCTACGGGATGGCGCCGCAGCATGGCGCGGGCTTCAGCCGTGGCGCGGGCGCGCAGGTCATGGACCTTGGTGCATTGGGCCGTGCGCTGCCGCTGATCTGTTATGAGGCGGTTTTTGCCCATGATGTAAACGCCGCACCCGAACGGCCTGATTTCATCGTCCATGCCACCAATGACGCGTGGTTTGGGACTTATGCAGGGCCGCAACAGCACCTGGCGCAGGCGCGGATGCGCGCGATTGAGCAAGGCCTGCCCGTGGCGCGTGCAGCCAATACGGGCGTCACGGCGATGATCGACCCTTGGGGGCGTGTCCTGTCCAGCATCGGTTTGGGGCAGGCGGGTTTTTTGGATGCGCGGCTTCCTTTGCCGCTGGCGCCCACACTATACAGCCGCACGGGCGATCTGCCCGCGGCGTTATTGCTGCTTGGGGTGTTGTCCGTTGGGGCGTTGCGTCGCAGGGCCAGACAGCGTGCGCAATCCGAATAGCGATTGACCCGCAAGGTCTTGGGGCGTAACCCCGACGCTGTCGCACCACAACGGCTTCCTGACGTGGTGCATGATTTATATTGGAGCACGTTCATGTCCCGCACATCTTATGTTTTCACGTCCGAGTCCGTATCCGAGGGGCATCCCGATAAGGTCTGCGACCGGATCAGCGATGCGGTTCTGGACGCATTTCTTGCAGAAGAGCCAGAGGCCCGCGTCGCCGCCGAAACCTTTGCCACCACCAACCGCGTGGTCATCGGCGGAGAGGTCGGCCTGTCGAATCGCGAAAAGCTGCACAGCTATATGGACAGCATTCAGGACATCGCCCGCGCCTGCATCAAAGATATCGGATACGAGCAGGACAAGTTCCACCACGAGACGGTAGAGGTCACGAACCTGCTGCACGAACAATCCGCCCATATCGCGCAGGGCGTGGATTCGGCCAAGGACAAAGAAGAAGGCGCTGGCGATCAGGGGATCATGTTCGGCTACGCTACCGATGAGACGGCCGAGTTGATGCCGGCGCCACTTCATTACGCCCACGCGATCCTGCGCCGTCTGGCCGAGGTGCGCAAAGACGGGTCCGAGCCTACGCTGCGGCCTGATGCGAAATCACAGCTGTCGGTGCGCTATGAGAATGGCAAACCAGTCGGCGTGACCTCGATCGTGCTGAGCACGCAGCACAGCGACGAAAGCCAGACCAGCGCGGACATCCGCGACATCGTTGAGCCCTATATTCGCGAAGTTCTGCCCGAAGGTTGGATCAGCGACGCGACAGAGTGGTGGGTGAACCCCACAGGCACTTTCGTGATCGGCGGGCCTGACGGGGACGCGGGCCTGACGGGGCGCAAGATCATTGTGGACACCTACGGCGGTGCCGCTCCGCACGGCGGCGGCGCGTTTTCGGGTAAAGACCCGACAAAGGTCGACCGCTCGGCCGCCTATGCGGCGCGCTATCTGGCCAAGAACGTAGTGGCGGCAGGACTGGCGTCGAAATGCACAATCCAGCTTAGCTATGCCATCGGGGTCAGCAAACCCTTGTCGATCTATTGCGATACCTTTGGCACGGGTGCTGCGGATGCCGAGGCAATTGAACGTGCCATTGGCAAGGTCATGGATTTGACCCCCCGCGGGATCCGCGAGCATTTGCAGCTGAACAAGCCGATCTACCAGCGCACGGCGGCCTATGGCCACTTTGGCCGCGCACCAGAGGCGGATGGCGGCTTTAGCTGGGAAAAGACCGATCTGGTCAAGGCGCTGTCGGACAACCTGTAAAGACGATTGGCAAGGCCCGTGCGCATCCTTTTGCGGGATGCCTGCGGGCTTTTGCGCGCCTAATCGGGGCGACGGCGAAAGACCGACGGCGTTCTGACCAGCTTTTTGTTCGCTTTGACAGGCTGGTGCGAGGGCACGCGCAGCTGGATGTCGTTGGTGCTGCGCACCCCCGAAACCGTGGGAGACGGGCTTTGCGCGCCCAGTTCGTCAAGGTCTTCGAGGAAATTCCATAACCTGCGCAGGGATCCTTCGACCCGCTCGACCCGCTGCACGGCGTCTTCGGGGCTGATCTGGTCGATTTCGCGCAGCTCGCGCATCTGGCGCATCATGCGGCTGACGATGGGTTTGATGTCTTTGGCGCACTCTCGGGAAAAGCTGCGCAGGGTATCGTGCATCTGCACCTCTTTGGTGGACTTCCGCGCCATGCCGCGGGTCAGTTGGGCCTTTTGCAATGCCGTGATGGCGGCGCGTTGCAGGGTTTCTTCGGACAGCTCGTCTTTGGTCAGGTAGTCGCTGAACCCCATAGTCAGGGCCTGCAATGCGACATCCGAATTTTCGGTGCCGGTGATCATGATAATGGCGGCACCTTTGTTCACCGGATCGGCGCGTATGGCGTCCACGCCCTGCAATCCGGTGCCGTCCGTCAGGTGGTAATCCAGCAAAATCAGATCAAAGCGTTCCTTGCTGAGCCTGTCGTGCATCGCTTGCAGTGAATCCGCCTCGTCCAGATGTGTGTTAAAGCCCAGCGTGCCGCAGAGCTTTTTCAGGCGCGTGCGGTCGAACCTTTGGTCATCGACGATAAGGATGCTGGCAAAGGTGGGTGCTGCTCCGGCCAATTGCTGTGCGGTCGGCTCGACGTGTGAAAAAAGGCTCATCTCATTACTCCGGTGCAGTTTGGTTGGAACAGGTGTAGCGGAAGGTAGGTTAAGGCCCAGTAACCAGCGCAGGGATTGCAGCACCGCGCGATCCTCGCTACATCGCGCTGCATGAGCACACCTGTCAAACCCCGCCGCAATTTTTATGGCCGCCTGAAGGGCCACAACCTCAAAGCTTCGCAGAAGGCCTATCTTGAGGAGGATTTGGCGGCGCTGTCACCCGGTGCCGTGGATTGGGATGCCAACCCGCAGCGCGAGTTGTTGGACATCGACGGCATGTTTGACGGCAAGCCCGCGTGGCTGGAAGTAGGCTTTGGCGGGGGGGAGCATATGGTGCATCAGGCCGCGCAGAACCGCGATGTGGGGATCATCGGGTGTGAGCCTTACATCAACGGTGTTGCCATGTTGCTGGGCAAGATCCGCAAAGCTGAAATTGACAACGTCAAAGTTCACCCCGGTGACGTGCGCGATATGTTCGAGGTGCTGCCCGACGAGAGTATCTCGAAGGCGTTTCTCTTGTACCCCGACCCGTGGCCCAAGACGCGCCACCACCGCCGCCGTTTTGTGACGCAAGAGCATCTGGAGCCGCTGCACCGCGTGCTGAAGCCCGGTGCGATATTCCGTGTTGCGACCGATATCGAAGATTACGTGCGCCAGACCTTGCAAGAAGTCCCGCGTGCGGGGTTCGAGTGGTTGGCGCAAGGTCCGTCGGATTGGCGTGTAGCATGGGATGATTGGCTGTCCACGCGGTACGAGCAAAAGGCGCTGCGCGAAGGGCGGGTGCCGCATTACCTGACGTTCCGCAAGATTTGAGATCAAGGTGCGGCAGAGCCGCGTTCTATTTTGACGATGAATAAGGGGCTTTGCCCCTCAAACTCCCCAGAGGATTTTTGGCCCGAAAAAATAGAGCCAGAAAACCAGAGGGGTGTGCATAGGGGCATGGACGGGGTTTTGAGGCTGGGGTAGAACGCAGGTGAGAAATTATGAGGGCGCTAACATGTCTGGCCACGGTGATCCAATTCCAATGACGTCAACTGCCTGCGGCCCGCTGAGGGGGGCTGCGGATGTGCCGGGGGACAAGTCGATCTCGCATCGGTCGCTGATCCTGGGGGCGATGTGCGTTGGTGAGACGACGATAACAGGATTGCTGGAAGGGCAGGACGTGTTGGACACGGCTGCCGCGATGCGCGCATTCGGGGCCGAGGTCACGGATCATGGCGAGGGCCGCTGGTCTGTGCGCGGCGTTGGTGTCGGCGGTTTTGCCGAGCCTGACGGGGTGATTGATTGCGGGAATTCCGGCACGGGTGTGCGGCTGATCATGGGCGCAATGGCGACGCAGCCTATTGTGGCGACGTTTTCGGGCGATGCGAGTTTGAACGGGCGGCCGATGGCGCGGGTGACGGATCCGTTGGCGTTGTTCGGGTGCAAAACCGTCGGACGCAGTGGAGGGCGGCTGCCCATGACGCTGGTTGGGGCGCAAGAGCCGCTGCCTGTGCGCTATGTGGTGCCAGTGCCGTCGGCGCAGGTTAAGTCGGCGGTTTTGTTGGCGGGGCTGAACGCACCAGGGCAGACCGTGGTGATTGAAAAAGAAGCCACGCGCGATCACACAGAGCGGATGTTAGAGGGTTTCGGCGCGCAGGTGTCTGTGCGCGAGACTGAAGAGGGGCGCGAGATTACCTTGACGGGCCAGCCCGAATTGCAGGCCCAGCATATCGAGGTGCCGCGTGATCCGTCCTCGGCTGCGTTTCCGGTCTGTGCGGCGCTGATTGTGCCCGGGTCTGACGTTTTGGTGCCGGGGATCGGGTTGAACCCGACGCGGGCGGGGTTGTTCACCACGCTGCGCGAGATGGGCGCTGATCTAACCTATGAAAACGAGCGGATTGAGGGCGGTGAGCCTGTGGCTGATCTGCGGGCGCGGTTCTCGCCTGATATGCGCGGGATCGAAGTGCCGCCTGCACGCGCGGCGAGCATGATTGACGAATATCCGGTGCTGAGCGTGGTTGCCTCTTATGCCAGCGGGCAGACTGTTATGCGCGGCGTGCGGGAGTTGCGCGTGAAGGAAAGTGACCGGATTGATGCGATGGCCAAGGGGCTGCGCGCCAACGGAATCACTGTGGACGAGGGCGAGGATTGGTGGACGGTGACGGGCGCGGGACACGGCCATGTGGCGGGGGGCGCGGTCTGTGCCAGCCACTTGGACCACCGCATTGCGATGTCCTTTCTGATCCTCGGGATGGCGGCGAATGCGCCTGTGTCTGTTGATGATGGCGGCCCGATTGCTACGTCTTTCCCGATCTTCGAGCCGCTGATGGCCGCGCTTGGCGCTGACGTGAGCCGTACCGCGTGAGTGCGGGATTTACAGTCGCCATAGACGGCCCTGCCGCTGCGGGCAAAGGAACCCTGTCCAAGGCCGTGGCTGCGCATTTCGGGTTTGCCCATCTGGATACGGGGCTTTTGTACCGCGCAGTAGGGGCCAAAGTTCTAGCCGGGGAATCGCCCATCAAGGCGGCACGCGGGTTGGATGCACGTGATCTGGAGGCTGCGGATTTGCGCACGCCCGCCGTCGCCCAGTCGGCCAGCAAGGTCGCGGTGATCGCCGAGGTTCGCGCTGCGCTGTTGGATTTTCAACGTAGCTTCGCCGCCCGTTCAGGGGGCGCTGTGTTGGACGGGCGCGATATCGGCACGGTGATTTGCCCTGACGCGCATGTGAAGCTGTTCATCACCGCCAGCGCCCAAGTGCGGGCCAAGCGTCGCTTTGCCGAGCTTTCCGCCCGCGGGATCGAGGACAGTTTTGATCAGGTTCTTGCCGATGTGCAGGCCCGTGATGCCCGCGATCGCGAGCGGGTTGAGGCGCCTTTGAAACCTGCCAAGGATGCGGTTTTGATCGATACGTCCGATTTGTCGATCGAGCAGGCGGTGGCACAAGCGATTGCTGTGGTCGACGCGCAGCGTTAAGCCGGTTGAGAAGGCGTGAAGTGGAGGCGGCGATGAAAAAGCAGATTATTTGCATCAACTGGGGCACCAAATACGGCCCGCCCTATATCAACCGCCTTTATGCGATGTGCGCCCGCAATATCACGGGCGATTTCACCATGACCTGCTTTACCGACAACGCGGAAGGTGTGCGCGACGAGGTCATCTGTCAGGATCTGCCGCCCAGCGACATTGTGATGCCGAAGTCCAAGGGCATCTGGCCCAAATCGAGGCTGTGGAATGCCGCGCTGGACGGGGTCGAGGGGCCTGTCTTGTTCCTTGATCTGGATCTGGTGATCACCGGCAATCTGGACGGATTCTTTGAATATGGCGATCCCGAGGATGTTATCCTTGCGCGCAATCCGACCACGCCGTTCGAGAAACTGGGGCAGACTTCAATCTTTCGGTTTCCGGTGGGCAAGCTGGCACCGCTGTTGGAGGTGTTCCGCGCCGATCCGCAGGGCATTGCCGACCAATATACATTCGAGCAGCGCTTTGTGACGCGCAACGCCCCTGGCGGGGTCAAGTTCTGGCCAAAACCGTGGGTGCGCCATTTCAGAACGCAATGTATCCCGCTGTTCCCGCTTAACTATTTCATCGCGCCAAAGCTGCCCGCTGATGCGCGGGTGGTGATCTTTCCCGCGACACCGAATCCGCCCGACGCTCTTTTGGGTCGTTGGGTGCCCGAAGAGGGCGACCGCTCGCGGTGGGAGCATGTGATGCGGGCAATCCGCGGCCCGCGACATTTCAAAAAGCGCTTTCGCCATTTGCGCCGCTTTATGCTGCCGACCCTCTGGATCAAGGATCACTGGCGCGAGTAATCGCTGAAACCTACCTCACCAAAGGGTGTATCGCCTTATTTTTGCGGCTTGCTAAGGTAGGCGCATAACAAGGAGGACGCCCGATGATCCGCACTGCTTTATGCGCAGCTTTGCTTGTGCCCACAGCCCTCTATGCGCAAGAGGCCACGCCAGCGCCGCCCGTCGAGGTGCCTGCCGAAGGGCCAATGACGCTGGAGCGTTTGGCCCAGATCGTCACAGCGATTGATACGGATGTGGTTGCACAGGGGCCAACGCTGCAATTCTCGATCGAGGGCATTCCGGTTATGGTTGTCGCAGATGCTTCCGCCGACCGTATGCGGGCCATCGTGCCGATTGCCAGCGCCGAGGGGTTGGAGCCTGCGGATTTGTTGCGGATGATGCAGGCGAATTTCGACACGGCGCTGGATGCGCGATACGCCGTGGCCAACGGACGGCTTTGGGGGGCGTTCATTCATCCTCTGTCGTCTTTGGAGCGGGACCAGTTGATCAGTGGATTGGTCCAGACGGTAAATTTGGCGCGCAGCTATGGGCAAAGCTATTCTGGTGGGGCGCATGTGTTCGGGGGGGGCGATTCAGGTGCTATTTATCGTCAGCTGTTTGAGGAGTTGAAAAAGAAGGGCGAGGCTTTGTGACAGCGGGCTCCTCGCTTGACGCTCCTCGCTGGAGGGCGCAGAGTTTCAGGAAATGTGAGAGAGAAGGTATGATGATATGAAGACTGCGCAGGATTATATGGAAGCCGCAAACGCTGTGGTGCCGAAGATGGACGCGGCGGCGGCGATTGCGAAACATGCCGCAGGGCAGGGCGTGTTTATCGATGTGCGCGACAGCGCCGCGATTGCGCAAAGCGGCACGATTGCGGGCGCCCACCGCGTCCCGCGCGGCATGATCGAATTTCGCGCCGATCCGGCAGTCGAGGCGATGTATGACCCTATCTTTGCCAAAGATGCCGAATTTTTCCTGATCTGCGGCGCAGGCGGGCAGGCGGCATTGGCGGGTAAGACGCTGATGGATATGGGGTTTGCCAATGTGACCAACATCGGCGGTTTTCCTGCATGGAAAGACGCGGGCGGGCCGACAGAAGGATAACATATTGGAGATAAGAGGGCCGTTCACAGCCAGTTGACTGGCCGCACAAGGGCGGCGCGCTATGTCTCAGGTCTCAACAGATAAAAGGACCGAACGATGAAACTCAGCCGCCGTCAGACGCTACTTTCCGCCGCTGCATTGCCGCTTGCCGCTGCTCCTTCGCTTTCACTTGCGGCGGGCCACGCAGCCACGTCGCTGCCGACCCACCGCGATTTCACGCTGGGTGATTTCCGCGTGACGACCCTGCTGGTCGGGAGCCGCAGTGTTGAAAGCCCGCAGAACATCTTTGGTATGAATGTCGACAAGGAAACCTTTGACGATGTGAGTGCGGCGAATTTCATCGGCACAGACGCCGCGCAGTTCTTCTTTACACCCACGGTGGTGAATACTGGCAGCGATGTGATCCTTTTTGACACGGGCCTGAACGCTGCTGGTACCAAAAAGTCGCTTGAGGCGGCGGGGTACGCGGCGTCCGACATCACGCATGTCGTGCTGACCCACATGCACGGCGACCACATCGGCGGTCTGACCGACGACACGGGCGCCGAGACATTTGCAGGTGCGGCCTATGTGACGGGTCAGGTCGAGTTTGACGCGTGGGCCAAACAGGAGAACGAGAACTTCGAGAAGAAAGTGCGCCCGCTGGCAGAGAAAATGACCTTCCTTGATGCAGGTCAGGACGTGCGTGGTGGCATCACCTCGGTCGAGAGCTTTGGCCACACGCCGGGTCACATGGCCTATATGCTGGAAAGCGGCGGCAAGCAGTTGTTGCTGATGGCGGATGTCGCCAACCACTATGTCTGGTCCGTCGGCTATCCCGAGTGGGAAGTGAAGTTCGACATGGACAAAGCCGCCGCCGCAGCGACGCGCAAAAAGATCATGGACATGGCCAGCGCCGACCGCTTCCCGCTGATCGGCTACCACATGCCGTTCCCCGGCATGGGCTTTATCGAGACACGCGGCGAAGGCGGCTACCGCTATGTGCCGCACAGCTATCAGCTGATCTAAACGGACTATCAGGTTCGACGAAGGGAGGGGCGGAGCGATCCGGCCCTCCTTCTTTTGTGCGCGGGCGGGTAGTCACCCGATGGCTGGGCGTTTGATCAAACGCCCAGCGATGGCCGTCACAAGGCTGACAAGCACCAGCAACATGCCAAGGGTGATCAACGCGAATTTGACGCTTGCAAAGGCCGAATAGGGTAGCGCCAGCCAGTCCGCGAACCCCGCAGGATCGGCCAGCATGATGAACGAAATCCCGTTCTCGATCGCATCACACAGCGCACCCGCCAAAATGGACACCCCCGCAAACAGCCCCGCCTTGCGGGCAAAGCTGCCCTGCCGTGCCAGACGGGCGATCAATGTGCAGACAAACAGCGCAATGCACATCATTCCAAGGATAAACCCGAAATCGATGAGCTGCGTTGTGACGTAGACATCAAGCGTGCCTGCGGCCTCCATCTGCGCGTAATACCCTTTGATCACGCCGCCATCAAAGCTGGTTTGGCCTGTGGCATAGTCCACAGGGTGGTTCGACGCGGCATAGCTGCGGTCCAGAGCGCCCTTGATCCACTCAAAATACCCGATGGCCGCGACGCTGGCTGCTGCGTGAACCGCAAGGGGCAAGCGTGTGATGTTTTCTAAAAGCATGTCTAATCTCCATTTGCATTCCTGGGAATGTATTTATATTCTCCGGAATGTAAGTCAAGAGGAATTTCTACCCATGACAGAACTGACAGGGCCGCTGGTGGCGGAATGCGCGACTTGGCTGACGATTGTGACCAAGCTGTTTGGCACGCGGATGCAGGTGCTGTTGGAGCCGCACGACCTGACACAAGGCCAGTTCAGCATCCTCCACCACATCGCGCGGCAACCGCCGGGGCAGGGGGTGCGGATTTCCGATATCGCCGCCGCGGTCGAGGTCGAGCAGCCTGCCGTCACCAAAACAATCGCCAAGTTTCAGGTAATGGGCTTGGTCGATACGGTCGCCAGCCCCAAGGACAAGCGGGCCAAACTGGTCATCGCAAAACCAGATGCAGGGATGTTGTTGGGGAAAATCTATCAGGACATTGGCCCCGATCTGATGCAGGTCTTTGGCGCGGTGGACGGCGACGGCGTCGGGCAGTTCATCGCTCAGTTGAAGCAGCTGGGGCAGTGGCTGGATGCGAACAGGCTGTGATATCCGCCGCGCATTTACATTGGGGGGTGCCTGCGATTTGACTCAGATTGGAAGCTTCTTCTAGTCTGTTGTTGAAACCAGGGGGAAATTCATGACCTATATGCTGCTGCTGGCTTTGGCGGGACTTCTTGTTCCTGCGTTCACCTCTGATGAGGGCGAGGACAATCAGGCCGCGCCCGACCCGCAAGAGCCGCTGCCAGAGCAAGAAGACGAACCCGTTGCGGTAGTTGACCCTGACCCCGTCACACCAGATCCGGTGACATCCTTCCCCGTCAAGACATCTGATCCCGCCACGCTTTTTCCCGCGGGCCAAGACCCCGAGCCCTTCACACCTGCGCCTGCCGCTGCTGATCCTGACATCGACTTTGGCGCCGCTGATACACTTGCCGCGACCAGCGGTGACGACTTTATTCGCGTATCACTCAGTGGCAGCCAATCCGCCGATGGGGGCGAGGGCAATGACACGCTGACCCACCGTTTATTCGGGGACGAGGTTGAACCAGAGGACCTGTTCGAGAACACCGGCCCTGTCACGCTTGAGGGCGGTGCGGGGGACGACTATTTCGAACTCAGCGGGTTTGGTGCGCAGGATGCCACGATCTCGGGCGGCGATGGCGACGATCACATCCGCCTGTTTGAGAACGGCTACGGTGCGGATCACGAATCAGGTGAGCGCGCGATCACGCTCGGCGCAGGCGAGGATGTCGTGGCTTTCGGCATCGACGGCTTTGATGATGCGACACCCGCAGTGATCGAGGATTTTGATGCTGAGGAAGACGTCCTCGTCTTCGAGCTTCCGGGCTATCTGTGGCTGACGAGCGCGCTGGACGATGCGGGCGACGTCTCGTTAGAGCTGATCCAGCAACCCGTTGCAGGCACTAATGACACCGCTGTGACCTTGTCACTGAGCAACCTGCAAGAGACGGGCGACGCCACTGAAATCGGCCAGACTGTGATCCTCAGGAACAGTGGGCCACTGCCTGACGACGCGATCAAGATCGGCCGCTATCAAGGCGCGGGCGAGGAGTATGACGAGGACTCCTACGAGATTATTCTGACTGGCAGCCCCGAGGGCACGATCAATGTGGAAACTGATACCTTTGTTATTACAGGCGCAGGCGACGACAACGTGTCCGTCGACAACAGCGGCAGTACCTACGTGAATGAAGGCACGGTCGTCTACACTGGCGCGGGCGATGACACGATCACGGGTTCTGAGGAAAACCGTGCGGCCATTCACGCGGGTGAAGGCGACGATGTAATCACCTACCACGGCGAAAGCAGTAATCTGTGGGGCGACAGCGGTGACGACGAGATCACCATTCGCGGCAGTTTGATGCAGGTCTTTGGCGGCGAGGGGGACGATCTGCTGACGGATCGTGGCGACAACCGGATCGACGGGGGTGACGGGAACGACACGCTGATCGGCACTGGTGAAAGCCACCTGGACGGGGGCGATGGCGACGACCTGATCACTGTTTTGCCTGAGGTTGATTGGGAGACAGTAGTTGACGGCTTAATCTACGGAAATGCTGAAGGTGGGATGGGCGACGATACGGTCTCGATCCATTTGGGCCAATTTGCGCAGTTAGGACCGTGGCGTGGCGCGGAGGATGCCGACCCGATCGAGAACGACGTGGCGCGGGTGACGATACTTCCCGAGCACCTTGACCGCAGCGCGGCGGTTGTGCGCGGCTTCAGCGCCACGGACACGCTTGAGGTGACAGCACCGCAATCCGTGCTCGACAGTCTGGAAATGCAGACAGAGTTCAATGCCAACGGCACCCATCTGCTGTATCACTTTGTGTCGGGTGGTCAGACGTTGATCACCGTCGCGCTCGAAGACGGCTCGGGCATTACCGGCCCTGCGCCGACCCTCGACAGCCCGCAGTTCAGCTTTGCGGCGGCATAGGCCGCAAGGCGCGTGATGCAAATCATAAGGGCGGGGGCACCCCCGATCCCTCTTGATCCTTGGGTTTAAACCGCCTATACGCGCGCATGTCTAAGGGACGGATACACGTACCGGACGCGATATTTCAGGCGGGGTCGGAGTCTTCCGGCCCTCTTTCTTTATCGCAACCGGCCCTGACCCTTCGGGCAATCTCACTGTCACACCAAAGGTGGGCACCCTTCTAAAGACCGGCGGAGACAACCGCGCGGCCAGAATAAACGCTAAAAAGGAAACGATACGCCATATGGCAAATACGATGGACGAGTTTGAAGCACTCTTGAACGAAAGCTTCGAAATGGACACCCCCGAAGAGGGTTCCGTTGTTAAAGGTAAGGTTATCGCGATCGAAGCGGGCCAAGCCATCATCGACGTAGGCTACAAAATGGAAGGCCGCGTTGAGTTGAAAGAATTTGCCGATCCCGGCGAAGCTCCCAAAATTGCTGTCGGCGACGAAGTCGAAGTGTTCCTGCGTCAGGTAGAGAACTCGCGCGGCGAAGCGGTTATCTCACGTGAGATGGCGCGCCGTGAAGAAGCATGGGACCGTCTGGAAAAAGCCTATGCCGCAGAAGAGCGCGTCGAAGGCGCAATCTTTGGCCGCGTCAAAGGTGGCTTTACTGTGGACCTTGGCGGCGCTGTTGCGTTCCTGCCCGGCTCTCAGGTTGATGTGCGCCCCGTGCGCGATGCGGGCCCGCTGATGGGTCTCAAGCAGCCGTTCCAGGTTCTGAAAATGGACCGTCGCCGTGGCAACATCGTTGTATCGCGTCGTGCGATCCTCGAAGAATCCCGTGCCGAACAGCGTGCCGAAGTCATTGGCAACCTCACCGAGGGCCAGGAAGTCGACGGCGTGGTCAAGAACATCACCGAATACGGTGCGTTTGTGGACCTTGGCGGCGTAGACGGCCTGCTGCACGTGACAGACATGGCATGGCGCCGTGTGAACCACCCGTCCGAGATCCTGACAATTGGCGAGACCATCAAGGTTCAAGTCATCAAGATCAACAAAGAGACTCACCGCATCTCCCTCGGCATGAAGCAGCTGCAAGAAGATCCATGGGATCTGGTTGCTGCGAAATACCCACTGGAATCTTCACACACAGGCCGCGTGACCAACATCACCGATTACGGCGCCTTTGTTGAGCTGGAGCCAGGTGTTGAAGGCCTCGTGCACGTCTCCGAGATGTCATGGACCAAAAAGAACGTACACCCGGGCAAGATCGTTTCCACAAGCCAAGAAGTCGAAGTCATGGTTCTGGAAATCGATGGCGCCAAGCGTCGCGTTTCCCTTGGTCTGAAACAGACCATGCGCAACCCATGGGAAGTGTTTGCAGAAACACACCCTGAAGGCACCGAAGTCGAAGGCGAAGTCAAAAACATCACCGAATTCGGTCTGTTTGTTGGCCTGCCCGGCGACATCGACGGCATGGTTCACCTCTCTGATCTGAGCTGGGACCAGCGCGGCGAAGAAGCCATTCAGGACTACCGCAAAGGCGACATGGTTCAGGCCGTTGTCTCCGAAGTCGACGTCGAGAAAGAGCGCATCTCGCTCTCCATCAAAGGCGTGGGCGGCGACAAGTTCGCGGAAGCAGTGGGCGGCGTGAAGCGCGGTTCTGTTGTGACTGTGGCTGTGACCTCCATCGAAGACGGTGGCATCGAAGTGGAATACGAGGGCATGAAAGCCTTCATTCGCCGCTCCGATCTGTCGCGTGACCGTGCAGAGCAGCGCCCCGAGCGTTTCTCGGTTGGCGACAAGGTTGATGTGCGCATCACCAACGTCGACGCAAAAGCACACCGTTTGGGCGTCTCGATCAAAGCGCGTGAAATCGCTGAAGAGAAAGAAGCCGTGGAACAGTATGGTTCCTCCGACTCGGGTGCGTCACTTGGCGACATCCTTGGCGCGGCGCTGAAGACCAGCGACGACTGATCGGCCAAAGCCTTTCCTCAACGGGTTCCGGCCCGCAGAGTAAAACAACAAACCCCGCGCAGAAATGTGCGGGGTTTTTCGTTGCGAATCGGTTAACGTAAATTATCGGTAATTTGGGCGATTCTGGAATTTCGTCTCAAGCGCCACCTGAGGTTGGGGGAAAACGCCCGAATTCACCGTCTGGACGTAGCAAAATGCTGGATTTGGTCGCAGCTGTCACTTTTCGGATGAGGCCTAATTTCCTATAGTAACGACAAATTGACGCATAAATGCGCGGGGAGAAACGAATGATCCGGTCCGAATTGATCCAAAAGATCGCAGACGACAACCCACACCTGTATCAGCGGGATGTAGAGCGTATTGTGAACACCATATTTGACGAGATTACAGCCGCGATGTCCAAAGGCGACAGGGTCGAGCTGCGCGGCTTTGGTGCCTTTTCGGTCAAGAAGCGGGATGCGCGCACGGGGCGAAATCCGCGCACTGGAGAGACTGTTCATGTCGAAGAGAAACATGTACCCTTCTTCAAGACGGGGAAGTTGCTCCGTGATCGGCTGAACGGGAAAAGTTAATGCGCTACGTCCGCTATCTATGTATCGCCATCTTTTCGGTGGCACTTGTATCTGTTGCTTTGGCAAACCGCGCGATTGTGTCGTTGCAGGTTCTGCCGACCGAGCTGTCGGGCATGTTCGCTGTGAACCCGTCGGTTAATCTGCCGCTGTTTATCGTCATCCTCGGAAGCATCCTTGCCGGTTTGTTGGTCGGGTTCATCTGGGAATGGATCCGTGAATTCGGTGACCGTGCCGAAGCCGCCAAGCAAGCCCGCGAAATGCGCCGCCTGCAACGCGAGATTGATCGCTTGAAAGAAGAAAAGCACGCAGGCAAGGACGAGGTTTTGGCCCTGCTGGACAAAGCAGGCTAAGTCTTTATGCCCGCTGACATTTCGGTAAAGATTTGCGGCCTGCGCAGGCCGCAGGATGTAGCGGCTGTCGCGGATGCGGGCGGTCGCTATGTCGGATTTACGTTCTTCCCCAAATCTCCACGATCCGTAGACATCGCTGGTGCTGCGCCTTTGGCGGCTGCGGTCCCTGTGGGTGTCTGCAAGGTGGCGTTGACGGTCAATGCGGATGACGCGTTTCTGGACAGTCTCACACAGGGGGTCGTGCTGGATATGTTGCAGCTGCACGGCAGCGAAAGCGTGGAGCGCGTGGCCCATATCAAGGCGCGCTATGGCTTGCCCGTGATGAAAGCGATCGGCGTGGCCGAGGCTGCCGATCTGGACAAGATCGATCTCTACTCCGGCGTCGCCGACCAGTTGCTGATTGATGCCAAGCCGCCAAAAGATGCGGACCTTCCAGGGGGGAACGGGCTGGCGTTTGACTGGCAGTTGCTGGCAGGTCGGGTGTGGCGCAGCCCTTGGATGCTGGCTGGCGGGTTGACCCCCGACAACGTGGCCGAGGCGATCCAGCGGACGAATGCCTATCAGGTGGATGTGGCATCCGGTGTTGAAAGCAGTCCGGGTGTCAAGGACGCGGGTTTGATTGATGCGCTGGTGCGGGCCGCCGTTAACGCGTGATTAACTAACATTTGCGATTTTGCTTTTATGAAATTGGTCGCTCTTCCTCATTCTCCACAGCAGTGGTTTCGCCATCTGTCTCGCGCGAAATCTGCCCTTGATGGCGGCGTCGTGCGGCGCAAGACGTCTGATATGGAGCGGATGGTAGGCCGCGATGCCTTTGAGCGGGAATTGCGCAAACGCGGGTTGTCAGCTGTTGAGAACGCAGGGCAAGTGATCATATTTTGCAATGCGCAACCGGTGCGGATGACAGTGCAGGCGGACAAATCCTCAACGAGGATTTGAGCACAAACTTTCTGTGAAAGTTTGTTTGGCCAGGTCGTGGCCCGATAACCCAGACTGCGGCTGCATGGCTTCTTTACGATTGCTCGTTTGGGCGGTACTGCTGTCGTCCAAGACAGTATCTGAAAGGCACCCCTGCAATGGCAAACGATCTTTTCAACAGCTTCATGACCGGCCCCGACGAAAAGGGCCGCTTTGGTGAGTTCGGTGGGCGCTTTGTCTCCGAGACGCTGATGCCGCTTATCCTTGATTTGCAGGCAGAATATGAGAAAGCCAAAACAGACGAGACCTTCTGGGCCGAGATGGGCGACCTGTGGGAGCATTATGTTGGCCGTCCCAGTCCGCTTTATCACGCCGAGCGTCTGACAGAAGAGCTCGGTGGTGCCAAAATCTATATGAAGCGCGACGAGCTGAACCACACAGGCGCGCATAAGATCAACAACGTGCTGGGCCAGATCATTCTCGCGCGTCGCATGGGCAAAAAGCGCATCATCGCCGAGACGGGCGCGGGCCAGCACGGTGTGGCCACGGCGACTGTCTGTGCGAAGTTCGGCCTGAAATGCGTGGTCTACATGGGCGCGCATGATGTTGAGCGTCAGGCCCCCAACGTCTTCCGTATGCGCCTGCTGGGCGCCGAGATCGTGCCTGTGACCTCTGGTCGTGGCACCCTGAAAGACGCGATGAACGACGCGCTGCGCGACTGGGTGACCAACGTGCGCGACACATTCTATTGCATCGGCACCGTGGCTGGTCCTCACCCGTACCCTGCCATGGTCCGCGATTTCCAAAGCATCATCGGCAAGGAAGTGCGCACCCAGATGGAGAAAGCCGAAGGCCGTCTGCCCGACACGCTGATCGCCGCGATCGGTGGTGGCTCAAATGCGATGGGCCTGTTCTACCCCTTCCTCGACGAAAAAGAGGTGAATATCATCGGGGTTGAGGCCGGTGGCAAAGGTGTGAACGCCAAGATGGAGCATTGCGCCTCGCTCACCGGTGGCCGCCCCGGCGTGCTGCACGGCAACCGCACCTATTTGCTGCAAGACGACGATGGCCAGATCCTCGAGGGCTTCTCGATCTCGGCGGGCCTCGACTATCCCGGCATTGGGCCAGAGCACGCATGGCTGCATGACATTGGCCGCGCGAAATATGTCTCGATCACGGATGTGGAAGCGCTGGCCGCGTTCCAGAAATGTTGTGAGCTGGAGGGGATCATCCCCGCGCTGGAGCCCTCTCATGCGCTGGCCCATGTGATGAAGATCGCGCCCACGCTGCCCAAGGATCACCTGCTGGTGATGAACATGTGTGGTCGTGGCGACAAGGACATCTTTACGGTCGCAAAAGCACTTGGGTTCGAGATGGGCGAATTCGCCTGATCTGCCGGCCCTAACGGGTCAGCTCCAGTATATCCAGATCGCTCTCGTTCACGGGGGCGGGAAAGATCAGCCGTGCGCGGGTGGCCGAGATACGCTCGAACACGGCGACATCGGGATAGACTGTGGCGGTGCCTTCAAAGTCAGGGGCCAGTTGGCCGTACTCCTGCGGTGCTTCGGTCGAGACATATCCGACGCCCAAATAGATCGCACGCCCCTCGCGCATCTCGATCCGACCCGAGGTGCGCTGCGATCCCGTGAGTTTTTCGAACGTGACGCCGGTGTTGTCCAACGTCATGCGGCATTTGAAATTGGTGTAGACGACCAGCCGCGTCAGCCCGCCCAGTTTGATCGTGCGGCAGCGCCAATCACCTGCGAGCGAGGGATCAAACGCGACCTGCGGCGTGCCTGACAGGGCAGTGACCAGCTGCGCTACATCTGACGCAGACCCACCAGCCATGCCTTCCATCAGCGCGGTTCCAGCCAGCCGTTCAAAGCGGTCCAGCCGTGCGCGTTCTTGCGGGCGGATATCCTGCGCGCCCGCCACCCCAGCGAAGAGCGTGGCCGCAAGGCCAGCGATGAGCGCCCGTTTCATACGCCCGTCTCCGTCGCATGTGCTTTCAGCACCTCCAGCGGCACCACCTCTAGCGCCCTGATATGCGTCGCAGCCAGATGGACCTGTGGGCCACAGCCTTCTTCAGCCGCTTGCAGGAAGCGCCCCGCGCACAGGCACCAAGGATCGCCTGGCTTTAACCCTGCAAAGCCAAAGGCGGGGTTGGGCGTCGACAGATTGTTGCCAACGTATTTGGAAAAGGCCAGAAACTCGGCCGTCATCACGGCGCATACCGTATGGCTTCCCTGATCTGCCGCGCAGGTGTTGCAATGCCCGTCGCGGAAAAATCCGGTCACAGGGTCCGTCCCACACATGGCCAATGGGCCACCCAGCGCATTGATGCTGTCATCCGGTTCCATCGTATCTTCTTTCCTACAGGTTGTTCGCGATGGCGCGGAAGATGGCGATGTTTTGCGCGCTCACGCCGTCTTCGCGGAATTTGCGGTCGGCGGCATTGGTTGCAATCACCACCCCGCGTGCGCGATTGATATAGACATACTGGCCGTAAATGCCGCGTGCCATGAATTCGCCCTCGGGCGCGTTTGCGGGGATCCACCACTGATAGCCATAACCGATGTTGCCCGCTTCGGTTGGGGCTGACGGAGCGGTGGAGGCTGCGACCCAGTCGGCGGGAATAATCTGGCGATCATTGTAGCGCCCGTTTTGCAAAAACATCTGCCCCATCCGCGCATAATCCCGTGTCGTCAGGTTCAGCCCGCCCAATACAAACGCGGTGCCGAACCCGTCGGTCAGGTAATAGGGTGCCACCTCCAACCCCATCGGCGCGATCACTTTCTCGCTCAGCAACTCGGCAATGGGGCGGCCCGTCGCGCCACGGATCACCATCGACAGGATATGCGTATCGATCGAGACATATTTCCAAGTCGTCCCCGCATCGGCAAACCTCTGATCCTGTGCGGCGGCAAAGTCATCCATACTGCCGCCCAAGGCCAACACGCGGCCCATTTTGTTAATGTCCGATTGCGGGTCAAGGTAGTCTTCGTCGAACTCCACGCCGCTGGACATGTTCAGCACATTGCGCACCGTTGCGCCGTCATAAGCAGAGCCGACAAGCGCGGGCGCGTATTTGGTCACGGGATCGTCGATGTCGGCAATGGTGCCTTCATCCAGCAAAACACCCATCAGACCAGACAGATAGCTTTTGGCCACCGACCACGAGATGCGCAAATCCTCTGGCGCGGTGCCTTGATAATAGCTCTCATGCACGATCTGGCCGTCTTTGAGCACGACAAGCGCTGTCACATCACGCGCGTTAACCCATGCATTCACCTCGTCGGGCAGCGAGGCATCAGGCCCATAGTCGAGCGTGGCCGTGGGGCCGTTGCCGCGCGGGACGGGGGTGCTCAGGAACGCCGCGTTCATGTTGGAAAAGTTATGCACGATCTTTTCTTCGGAGAAGAGCGAGTTAACGGCGAGCAAGCGCGTGATCTGCTCGCGTTGCCACAGGCCGACGGCGACGGCGGCAAGGACAAAGACCAGCAAAAGTCGAATGATCCATTTCAAAGCGGTGCGCATTTGCTTTCCTTCCAGCAAGGGTCAGGGAGGAGTGAACCACGCAGATTGCGCGCTGGCCAGCCCTAGTTGGCGGCAGAGGCGCGGTATTGCCAATCGATCCAGCGGCCATGAAAATCGGCGCGGCCCAGCGCCATCGTCACATCACCGGGCCAAAGCCGCAGGGTGATCGCGGCGCCTTTTTGCCCTGTGGTGTCGCCATCACTTTCCATCGACAGCCATGCCAAGGGGCGTTCGGGTGTCGCGGATGCGCCTGCGGTTTCAATCAGCGCGGTGCCGTGGTCGCGGGCGGATTTGGGAAAATACTGCCACGCCACGGAATGCTGGATCAGGTGCAATTGCCCTTGGGGCGCTGCGGTCAACCGATGGGCAAGCCACTCAATCGCGTCACCCGTTGCGATGGGCGCATCCATCACCGCAGCGGCCGCGCGGGTCAGCGCAAGGCGGTGGGGTTGGTCGGCCCATAGATAGGCCGTGAGGCGCAGCAGATCATCAGGATCGCGGGGATCGAGCGGGTTCAGATCAACGCCTGCGCGTTGTGCGATCTGAGGTGCCTTGGCGGGCGGTGGCGGGCCAGTCCAATCGGGCGACAAGGTCAATGCGGGGTGCTGTGGGCCGAACTGCCGCCCTGCACAGTCTAACGCGTAGTGATCCCACATGAGGTTAAGCCCGCCACTCGCCCCAAGCTCGCTGAGGCACAGGGGCAGGTCAAAATGGCTTGCGGCCACGCGGGCACCCGCGATCAGCGCGGCAGAGCGGCGCACTTCGTTGGTTTGGGGCGGGCTGTCGGTCCAATCCAGCAAGAAGGCCGCGTGCGTGGAAAGCGCGGAGAGAACCGCATCGCGCAGGGCCGCATCTGTTGCGGTATGGGGCGGATAGGTGGCGACAAGGCCGGCGTCACGGCCCGTCAGGGCAAGCGCGTGCAACCCCCCCGCAACCCGCAGGGGGAGGGAGTGACCCGCAGGCCCGATATCGCCTCTGAATTGATCGAACTTGCGACCCAATGCGCTGTCGTCTGGCCAGTGGTCTGCAAGGATGCCGAGCAGCTGGCCCATAAAAGGGCTGTCCAACGCGATGCAGGACGCGGCCTGATCGCGGAAGGCGGCCCTGAGCGTCATTTGAAGCGGTCCATCAGTTTTTGCATGGCGGAGCGCTCATCGCTGGCCGTCGGCCGCTCTTCGCTGGGGGGCGGCGTGGTTTTCTGCGGGCCTTTGGTACCTGTAGAGGGGCGCGGGGGCGCAGTGCGCAGGCTTACCGCGTTCATGAATTTGGCCGCATCGCCTGCTGCCAGCATCGGTGCGCCGTCGCTGACGCCGCGCAGCACATCGTCGAGCCAGTCTGCCTCGGCTTTGGCAAAGTCATTGAGCACATATCCCGCCACGCGGTCCTTATGGCCCGGATGTCCGATGCCAAGGCGCACGCGCCCGTATTCCGGCCCCAGATGGCTGTGGATCGAGCGTAGACCGTTATGGCCCGCATGTCCGCCGCCCATCTTGAATTTCACTTTGCCCGGTGCGAGGTCCAGCTCGTCATGAAGGGCCACCACATCCTCTGGCTCAATCTTGTAGAACCGCATGGCTGCGGCCACGCTGTCGCCCGATTTGTTCATGAAGGTTTCAGGGCGCAGCAAAACGGCGCGGGCACTGCCAAAGCGCCCCTCGCTGATGCTGCCCTGATGTTTGCTTTTCCACGGGCCAAAGTCATGATCGGCGGCCATGCGTTCGACGGCCATGAAGCCGATGTTGTGGCGGTTTCGCGCATATTTTGCACCCGGATTGCCAAGGCCTACGATCAGTTTCATGGGGGTTCTCCGCTGCTAGAGCGGTATCATATTGCGCGGGCGGGTCAGGGTCCAGCGGTGCGTTAAATATGAGGTGTAGGAATGAAAAAGGGGCCGCCCGAAGGCAGCCCCTTGTCTGTCAGGTGCATGACGCAAACAGATCAATCGTCGGCTTGCTCGCCGTTCGGTGGATCCATTTCGGTTGTCGGTACTTCGTCTGCATCAACATCATCATCCGAAGAGGACGCAAGGCCGGAAGGCGCGGACACTTGTGCAATCACAAAGTCACGGTCGATGACCGGCGTGCAGCCTGCGGGCAGTTTGACGTTCGCGATGGTTGCATTATCGCCAATTTCCAGTTCGGAAATATCGACGGTGATGCTTTCGGGAATGTCTGCTGCTGTCACAACCAGTTCGACCTCGGGGCGGACAAGGTTCAGCGTGCCGCCTTTTTTCAGACCGGGGCACTCTTCTTCGCCGCCGACTTCGACGTTGATGAACAGGTTGATCTTGGTTGTGCGCTTGAGACGCATGAAGTCGACGTGCGTTGGCAGGTCTTTTACAACGTGGCGCTGAACGTCACGGCAGATGACGCGGACGTCATCGTGGCCTTCGACTTTCATGTTGAACAGGGTCGCTTTAAAGCGGCCTTTGCGCAGCATGGTCAGCAGTTTGTTGAAATCAAGGTTGATGGGCAGCGGGTCCGCGTCGCCACCAAAAACAATGCCTGGCACCATGCCATCACGGCGTGCCTGACGAGCGGCGCCCTTGCCTGTCCCCGTCCGTTCAAAGGCGATAAGATCTGGAATCTCTCCGGCCATAGTAATTCTCCAATATGTTAAGGGCGGGAATCCTCCAAGGCTGTATCCCCGCATGAAGTCGCGCGTATAGACGGGAACGGGGCCTGTGGAAAGGGGGGAAATGCACGGGCGTGCTTGTGGCGGCAGGATTGGCGTGGCAAGCCTGCGGATATGAGCTTTTTTGCCGATATTTATGCGTCACGCAAGCCGCTGTGCGGGTTTTGCGCCATTGGGTTGGCGTGGGCGTCGTATTTTGCGCAGATGCCGGTTGTGAAGGCAGATGTGGGCGCCTCTGACGGGGCGTATGGTGTTGCGGTTTTATGGGCCTCGCTTGGGGCTGTTGGCGCGATGTGGCTGGCACCTTTGGCGCAGCGGTATGCCGGACCGCTTGCGGTGTCTTTTGCGATTGCGGCAATCGCACTGGGGTTGATGATGGGCGTGGGGCGGCTGTCGGGGCATGGGCTTGCGCGGTTCGTGCCGGAAACACGGTTGATGGTGCTGGCCTGTCTGGTTGCGGCCTTCGGGCTGATCGGTGCGGCACTTGCGCCCAGTGCTGTTGTGGCGCTGGTGTTCTTTGCGATCGCGGGGCTGGGGGTGTCGGTGGTGGCGCCGCTGACCTTGGCGCTGGTGGGGCGGGCGGTGCCTGCCCGCCTGCGATTGGCGGTGATCAGCCGCGTGTCGGTTTTGGGGTATGGTGCGTTTTTCATTGGGCCGCAGCTGATGGGGCTGGTGGCGCAGGGCATCAGTCTGAGTGCTGCATTTGTAACCGTGGGCGCGATGATGGTTTTGGTCGGGAGTTGTCTGGTTCCTTATCTGGGACGGATAGAGCGGCAGCGGGTGTAGGGATCTGGAGGCCAGCCGCTTGGCCCTTTGGGCCAATTCCCCCAGGTGATTTAAGGTCAGAAAAATAGGGTTCTAGAGGGCGGTGATCAGATGTCCGCCTGCGTTTGTGACTTCTGTGTGCAGTGCGATTTCTTCTGCGTAGTGGGTGTTAAAGGCTTCGAGTGTGTCGTTTGACAGGTTTGTCGGTGCATTGGGCGAGACATTTTGCGGCGCGAAGGTGATGTCTGATTGCATACGGATTTCGAGCCATTGGCGTAGGGTAGGCTGGGCTTCGTAGGCGAAGAGGTGTGTGATGCCCAACGTCCCGCGGGCGTCGGTGAGGAAGTTCAGCTGGCTGCCGATACGAGCCCACTGGGGCGGGGTGGGGGCGATCACGCCTTGGACGAAGCCGTCGAAATCGACGGGCAGGGTGGCGGCGCGGTAACGGTACCAGCTGCGCAGATGTTCCAACGGGGCGCGGATCACGGCCATTGTCTCGGGGCGCAGGTCATAGGCGGCTTCGAGGAATGGGGCGATCTTGCGCTGGTAGCGGCCCACGGGCGTGTGTTTGCGGTGTTTGTAGAAAGCAATGTCAGCCCACGGCTTCAGCGCGACCTCCATCGCGGTGGAGCCTGTTTTAGGGACCGAAAACATGACAAGGTTTTGCTGGGAGAAGACCAGCATCAGTCCTGCCAGTCGCCCTCAAAATCCTTCGGGATTAGCAGGTTGTCGCGGCTTAGGTTGGTAACTTGCGTTTCTCCGCACAGGGCCATTGTGGTGTCGAGCTCTTTGTGGATGACCTCGAGGGCGCGGGTCACGCCTGCCTGGCCCATCGCGCCCAGCCCGTAGATGAAGGCGCGGCCGATGTAGGTGCCCGAGGCGCCCATTGCCATGGCCTTCAGCACGTCCTGACCCGAGCGGATGCCGCTGTCGAGGTGGACCTCGATCTGGTCGCCCACGGCGTCGAGGATGGCGGGCAGCATGCGGATCGAGCTGAGCGCGCCGTCGAGTTGGCGGCCGCCGTGGTTGCTCACGATGATGGCGTCGGCGCCGACTTGCAGCGCCATTTTGGCGTCTTCGGCGTCAAGAATGCCTTTGAGGATGACCTTGCCGCCCCATTGTTCCTTGATCTTGGCGATCTTGCTCCAATCGAGCGAGGGGTCGAATTGCTCGGCCGTCCATGCGCTGAGGTCGGAGGCGTCGGAGATGTTGTCCACGTGGCCCACGATATTGCCAAAGCCGCGGCTTTTGGTTTGCAGCATCTCGAGGCCCCAGCGCCATTTCGTCGCCAGATTGGCGATGGTGGAGGGGGTGAGCTTCGGCGGGGCGGTCAGGCCGTTTTTGATGTCCTTGTGACGCTGACCCAGAATTTGCAGGTCCAGCGTGATGACAAGGGCCGAGCATTTCGCGGCGCGCGCGCGTTCGATCAGGCGGTTCACGTAGTCTTCGTCGCGCATGGTATAAAGCTGGAACCAGAAGGGTTTGTTGGTCGCTTGGGCGACTTCCTCGATCGAGTTGATGGACATGGTAGACAAGGTGAAAGGCACGCCGAACGCTTCGGCTGCGCGGGCGGCCTTAATCTCGCCGTCGGCGTGTTGCATGCCGGTCAGGCCGACAGGGGCGAGGGCCACGGGCATGGCGACGTCCTGCCCGATCATCTGTGTCTTTGTGCTGCGGCCCGACATGTCGACCGCAACGCGCTGGCGCAGGCGGATTTTGTCAAAGTCGGAGGTGTTCTCGCGGAAGGTTTGTTCCGTCCAGCTGCCGCTTTCGGCGTAGTCATAAAACATCTTGGGCACGCGGCGGCGGTGAATGCGTTTAAGATCGTCGATGTTGGTGATGACGGGCATGGGGTACTTTCCGAAGAACAGGACTGGTCATGTTTGTTTACCAATTTGGTGAATTTGGATCAACTGTTGAATCAAGGCGGGGGCGCTGACCCTTGGCTATTTCTCTCCCCGGTTTTTGGAGCGGTCTACAGACCGGCTGCGGGTCAAGTATCTTGGGTCGCTACATGCGCAGATTGATGCCGCAATTGTCGGGGGCAAGGAGGGCGCGCTTGGGGTGTGCCCGCAATACCTCATGCAGCTGGACAAGATATGTGATCAACGATTGGAGAGCTTTTCATGAGCTACACCGCAATACCGATTCAGGCACCGAAAAGGTGTTGGGCGACGTTGAGGAAAACCTGCGCTCTGGCTTTAACGAGCTATCGGATGGTGTCCGCGTGGTTCTGAGCTTTGACGTGCTGGACGAAGAGTTGTTGCGCACGCTGCTGGCGGGGTTGGCGTCCTGTGCGGCCGCGCAATCGCAGGCGTTGATCCGGTTGGATGAGGTGGCGCTTGCCCAAATTCGGGCGCAGAAACAGGCACAAAAGATCAACGCGCTGGGCAAGATGATGCCGCTGGATGTGCTGCGGACAAAATTGGGAGAAGACACCGATGCTGCAGCGCGATTAAGCGGTGACATGCGTGAATTACGCGCCGTTGCAGCCTCGCGCCCGTCGTTCTGCGCAACGCTCGGCGCGTTGGAGATCAACGGCCGCGACTACCTTTCCCAGACCGATGAACGTGACGACGAAGCTGTGTTGATCCCGCCCTCAAACTGAGTGCGCACCGTCCGCAAGGGTCTTCACAAACGCCAGCACGTCCTCGGTGGTGTTGCCTGCCGCGATCTGGCTCACGATGGCGGACCCTACCACCACGCCGTCGGCGACTTCGGCGATGGCGCGGGATTTCTCGGGCGTGTTTACGCCAAAGCCTACGACCACGGGCAGGCCGGTGGCCGCCTGGATACGCGCCACGGCGGGGGAGACGTCTGTGGCCTCGGCCTCGGCGGCGCCGGTGATGCCGGTGATCGAGACGTAATACACAAAGCCCGAGGTGTTCTGCGCCACGGCTTTCAGGCGCTTGTCATCGGTGGTGGGGGTGGCAAGGCGGATGAAGTTCAGACCCGCAGCTTGGGCTGGTTCGCACAACTCTTCGTCTTCCTCTGGCGGCAGGTCGACGACGATGAGCCCGTCGATACCTGCGGCCTTCGCCGCGCTCAGAAACGCATCCACACCCATGGAATAGATCGGATTATAATAGCCCATGAGCACGATCGGCGTTGTGTCATCGTCCTTGCGGAATTCGGTGGCCAGTTCCAGCGTGCGGTTCAGTGTCATGCCGCCGTCCAACGCACGTTGACCTGCCAGCTGGATCGTGGGGCCATCGGCCATCGGGTCGGTAAAGGGCAAGCCCAGCTCGATAATATCAACACCTGCGGAAGGCAGGCCGCGCACCACGTCCAATGAGCGCTCAAAATCGGGATCACCCGCCATCACATATGAGACAAAAGCCTTTTTACCTTCGGCTTTGAGCTGTGCAAATTTGGCGTCGATGCGGGTCATAAGAGCAGGCCTTTGTATAGTGTCTGTGCTGCAATGCCCAATCCGTGCATGGAAATCAATCCGCAACCCGCAGGCGGGGCATCGGAATTTTGCAAAATTCCGGCCGGAAAATTCGAATTTTCCGCGGCCTCTCGCCAGCGCTGTACCCTTGCGCAGAAGGGCGCGACCCCCTAACACACCCCAAACGCTGCAAATAGGATGCTGTCATGGGTTTCAAAATGGGTATCGTTGGGCTTCCCAACGTCGGGAAATCAACGCTTTTCAACGCGCTTACCCGCACGGCGGCAGCGCAGGCTGCGAACTTTCCGTTCTGCACGATTGAGCCGAACGTGGGCGAAGTCGCCGTGCCCGATGCGCGGCTGGATACGCTGGCGGGCATTGCACAGTCCAAATCCATCATCCCGACCCGCATGACTTTTGTGGACATTGCGGGCCTTGTCAAAGGTGCGTCCAAGGGCGAAGGTCTTGGCAACCAGTTCCTTGCCAACATCCGCGAAACAGACGCGATTGCCCATGTGCTGCGCTGTTTTGAAGACGATGACGTCACCCATGTCGAAGATCGCGTCGACCCTGTGGCCGATGCCGAAACCATCGACACCGAGCTGATGCTTGCCGATCTGGAAAGCATCGAGAAACGCCGCGCAGGTCTGGTGCGCAAGATTAAAGGCAACGACAAAGAGGCCGTGCAACAGGACCGCCTTTTGGCCGCAGCCCAAGCCGCTATTGAAGACGGCAAGCCTGCCCGCACCGTCGAGATCGACGAAGACGACGCCAAGGCATGGCGCATGCTACAATTGCTCACAACCAAGCCTGTGCTTTATGTCTGCAACGTCGGCGTCGATGATGCGGCCAAGGGCAACGCGCACTCCGCTGCCGTATCCGCCATGGCCGCCGCGCAAGGCAACTCTGCTGTCGTCATTTCGGCCCAGATCGAGGAAGAGATCAGCCAGCTTGACGCCGAGGACGCGCAAATGTTCCTCGACGATATGAACCTTGAGGAGGCGGGTCTCGACCGCCTTATTCGCGCAGGCTACGAGCTGTTGCACCTTGAGACATATTTCACTGTTGGTCCGAAAGAAGCCCGCGCCTGGACGATCAAGCAGGGCACATCGGCGCCCAAAGCCGCAGGCGTCATCCACGGCGACTTTGAAAAGGGTTTCATCCGCGCCGAGACGATCGCATTTGATGATTTTGTTAGCCTCGGCGGTGAAGGCCCTGCAAAAGAGGCGGGTAAGATGCGCGCCGAAGGTAAGGGCTATACCGTCAAGGACGGAGACGTGCTGCACTTCTTGTTCAACACCTAAACCTTTGGTGATGCGCAGAACTTTTACGGAAATGCTCTGCGCATCAATCGGGGTTCTCGCGCGCTAGTAAGGTTTGACTTAGCGGCTGTCGTTGCCTTTGCCAAAGCCGCCATAGGGGAAGCCTTCGCCTTTCGTGCCGCCTTTGCTGCGGCTGGAAAAGACGATTGCGGATGCGTCGGACGCGGACGAAACGCTGTGCTTGGCGGTTTCGGATGTGTCCAGCTTCAGATCATTGTAGCGATCAGACGCGCCCGCAAACGCGGCGGAGGATAAAGCGGCCGCAACGGCAGATACCAAAAACAGTTTCATGTCATTTACCTTTCAGTGTTCGGCGGCGTGACTGTGCCGCGCTGTGATGAAACTGATGTGGTGCCGTGCCGAACCGTTTTCAAAACACGAAACATCACCCTGTCGTGTGTTTGGATGGGTGAGTTGAAGTATTTGTCCCTACGGTCATAGTTGAGCTCAGAAATCTATTTTCCAAGCACTTATGCGCGGCAGTCCATGTCCAGAAGCGCACAGCAAGGTCGGCCAAGCCCGCACTTTGCGGTATTCACCTGCCGCGTTCTGCCGAAAAGCGCCAGCCATCAAGCTGCGGGTCAACGCTTGCGCAGTCCGCCGAGGAATTTTCTGAAAGCTCTGCATTTTGACCTTGTTTTTGCCGCCCGATCCCTTGTAGACGTGGCGACGGAGACGTGGCCGAGTGGTCGAAGGCGCTCCCCTGCTAAGGGAGTAGGCCCGGAAGGGTCTCGAGGGTTCGAATCCCTTCGTCTCCGCCATTAAATCGAGCGAACGTGCTGGGTCTAATGATTTTCTCTGCTTTGACTAAAGCTGGGTACATACGAATGTACTGGCAGAACTGCAAAAGGCGCAGGAACCAACAGTCGCCGCAAGGCGCGCCGAAGAAGTCTTTACACAGAGTGTGAAGGCAACCTAAGCCGATTTGCCCGAGGTTGAGGTCAATACGTCGATCCATGACCTAGCCGAAGGCATGTCCTCAATGTTGGATTTGGGGGCGATGGATGACGCGCCGTCTGAACTCTGCTGACAGATCGTAGATATCGCTGAATGCCTCGACTGTGTAGAAAGTAACCTTTTCGTGCAGGCTTTTCCGGGTGGCCGCTTAATTGCGCGGCTAGGTGCCGTCTGCGGGCGGGCATCTGCGCGCCATATTTGAAAGGGCGCGGATAGGGGCGCTGGCTGTGTGAGCGGCCGAGGTGCTTGATGCCCGTGGGAACTTCTTACCGGTTTTTGCGTTGTGAACAGAAGACACCATCACAAACGGAAAGGCGCACCATGTCAGATGAGAATAAAACTCCACCCACCACAACGGACGCCGGTATTCGCGTACAAAGTGACGAGCATTCTCTGACGGTCAGTCCGGATGGCCCGATTGTTCTGAACGATCATTATCTGTTAGAGCAGATGGCAAATTTCAACCGTGAGCGCATTCCCGAGCGGCAGCCGCACGCCAAGGGATCGGGTGCGTTCGGCACCTTCGAGACCACAGCGGATGTTTCGAAATACACCAAGGCGAAAATTTTCCAGCAGGGTGCGAAATGCGATGTTGTGATGCGTTTTTCTACCGTCGCGGGGGAGCGGGGCAGCCCCGACACTTGGCGCGATCCGCGCGGGTTTTCGGTGAAAATGTATACGGAAGACGGCAATTTTGACATGGTGGGCAACAACACGCCTGTGTTTTTCATCCGCGACCCGATGAAGTTTCAACACTTCATTCGCAGCCAAAAGCGCCGTGCGGACAACAACATGCGCGACCACGACATGCAGTGGGACTTTTGGACTTTGTCTCCAGAATCGGCGCACCAAGTGACCTATCTTATGGGTGATCGCGGCATTCCAAAGACCTGGCGCGAGATGAATGGCTATTCGAGCCATACCTACTCGCTCATCAACGATGCGGGCGAAAAGTTCTGGGTGAAGTTTCACTTCCACACGGACCAAGGTGATGGCAATGCGCATTTCACACAAGAAGAGGCCGATAAAATGGCCGGACAGGACGGAGATTATCACCGCCGCGACCTGTTTAATGCAATTGCAGACGGGAATTTTCCCAGCTGGACGCTGAAATGGCAGGTGATGCCGTTTGAGGATGCGAAAACCTATCGGATCAATCCATTCGACCTCACCAAGGTTTGGCCGCACGAGGATTATCCCCTCATGGAGGTCGGCAAGCTGACCTTGAACGAAAATCCAACGGACTTTCACACGCAGATTGAACAGGCCGCATTCGAGCCCAATAACATGGTGCCGGGCATTGGCCTGTCGCCAGACAAGATGTTGCTGGCACGCGGGTTCGCTTACGCCGATGCGCACCGTGCGCGTCTGGGCGTGAACTACAAAGAGATCCCTGTGAACAGCCCCCAGTCGGATGTTCACAGCTATTCCAAGGACGGGGCAGGGCGCACCAAGAAAATTGCCGATCCGGTCTATGCACCAAATTCTTATGGTGGCCCGTCAGCTCAGCCCGACCCGCACGAAGCGGGGCTGTGGTACGCCGAGGGCGACATGGTGCGCGAGGCCTATACTCTACGCGAGGATGATGACGACTGGACCCAAGCGGGCATTCTGGTGCGCGATGTTATGGATGACGCGGGCCGTGAGCGGCTTGTGGGGAATGTTGTCGGCCACCTGTGCGACGGCGTCAGCGAGAAAGTCCTCGTGCGGGCGTTCGACTACTGGCGCAATATCGACGCGGATATTGGACAGAAGATCGAAGACGGCGTGCGCGAGAAGCTCGGCGGGGCGTCTGACGCGCCGGGCATGGCCTCTGCCAAAAGTATTGGCGGGTGATTGAAATGGGGCGGGGCAAAAGCCTCGCCCCTCTTTTTATTTCGCGTTGCGATCAGCTATGCCCGCTGCCCAGCGATGGGTCGAGGCACCAAAACAATCGTGCAGGGAATCCGTGGCGATGACGCTGCCTAACGACAGACGCCCCAGCAAACACAAGCCCTCTTGCGCAGTCCCGTCCTGCCCGACAAGCGACCCGTCCGTCAGCGTCGTCGCGCCAAAGCCGTCATCGACAGGCGTAATGAAACCATCGTCCATCGCGCCCTTAATCAGCGGATCGGTGATGCTGTCCAAATCGGGACCGGGCAGCACCGCATCAACCATCACAGGCGCAAGCAGGTCGTCGTCTCCTTCGATCAACCGCCACCCGTTCGGCGTTAACTCTATGTCGGGATCATCAACCGTTTGCAGACTGACGAGGCCGTCGTCAATCAGGGTCAACAGCTGTTCCGAGGCCGCAACGGGCGGGCCGTAGCTGTAGCGCTTCAACCCTTCGTCAAAGCCGATAATCGCGGTGGCGGTTTCGGGCGTCAAGACGGCGCTGTTCACGCCCCTGCGGATTTCATTTTGCAATTTGCGCCACAGCTGCCCGATCACATACCCCGCGGAGGGAGCAATACGCTGATGCGCCATCTCGATCGTTGTGCGCAGCGCGGCGCAGGTGTCCTGAATATCCTGCGCGCCCGGGTTTTCGCGCTCAGTCGCGAGCCATTGCTGCACTGCATCTCGCGATTGCGCGCCATCGCAGGCCCCCAGAATGCGCAGGGTAGGCGGGATCAGCGCGGCACAGATCGTCTCTTGTGCGGCGTCGGGGGCTTGGTTGACTGCCTTTTTCAGCGCCGCCTTAAAGCTTTCGACCTCGCTGGTGGTCGGGTCAAACATCGCGTCAATCCGGGCTGTTGCGGGTTTGGGGGCGGGGGGCAGGCCATCGCGGGAAAACGGCAAAATCTTGCGCGGCTCATTGCCCGACCTGATGTAGCGGCCGCCATCAAATCGCCCGCCAAGACCAACGGTCAACAGCCGCAAAACATCGTGTGTCGAAAGGCCCAAGCCACGGATCGCAACGGTCTTGTCCCCCCAATTGCGGGCGGCATCGCGCAGCGCCGTCCCGGGGTAGGCGGGGCGCAGATCAAGACCGTGATCCTGCGCGTGGTCCGTCCATTTCTGCAACTGCGGGTCCGGCTTTGTCGTGGGCTGACCAAGGGAAAGAAGCACCTCGTCATAAGGGCCATGCCGGCCGTCCTGTGTTGTAACCATCCAGCCGCCGTTCTGGCCAATTGTACGGGCTTTGGTTTTGATGTGGGTCAGTTCGAACACATCACTGGCGGCCTTGCATAGCGCCGCGAACCGCGCCTCCAGATAGGCGCCCAGATCCGCCCGAGGCGGGAAATCGTCGCCGTGGTAATCGGTGGCGGACCATTGTGCAAAGGGTGCGATATGATCGGACATAAACGCGGGCGGATCAATGTCGAGTATGCGAACAGGGATGTTCAGGATGCACAGCGGGTCTTCGTCGGGATGGAAATTCGGCCCTGCGCCCACGGCATCCAGCGTGTCGAAAACGTCGATCTTAATGCGCACGTCGCGGGATAAGGCGCCAATCGCGAGAGCCTCCAGCGCGCCAAGGCCACGCGGGCCAAAGCCGACGACGGCGAGTGTTCGGGCGGGGGTCGTCATAGGCTGCTCCAGTTATGTTTGCGAGATCAACGCACGGGGGCGGAGTTCGATCCCTTGAGGGTCGGTTATCTTTTGCCCGGTGGCTATATCCACCGCCCGCGCCGTGCGCGCCTGCGATTGCGTGGCAGGGTCGGGCAAACCTAACACGTAAGGCAAAGGATTGGTAATAAATGTCGGGGTGTCGATGCGGTATGTCTTGCCTGTGCGGGCGGTCAGAGACGCCGTACCGTCTTGGCACCAAATAGCTTTGGCCGCGTTTAGTCGATTTGCCCACCAAGCCGGAAGCGGCCGTGGCGTACCGCCGCGGAGGCAATGCAGCTTCGCGTCAGCGATCATCCTTGGTACAGGGTCGTTTCATATCTCAGGCGGGATTTCGCTAGCCGTAGGCGGCCAGCATCTCTTTCAGATCGTCCAAGGTGTTCGCTTCCGATGCAGGTTTGTCGTGCCGCCAGCGCAGCATCCGCGGGAACCGCAACGCAACGCCGGATTTGTGGCGCGGCGAGGCTTGAATGCCTTCAAACGCGATTTCGAACACGTGGTGCGGCGTGACCTGTCGCACGGGGCCGAATTTGTTCTGCGTGTTCTTGCGCACCCATGCTGTAATCTTGCGGAATTCGGCGTCGGTCAGGCCGGAGTAGGCTTTGGTAAAGGGCGTCAGCTCGTTCCCGTTCCAGACAGCAAAGGTGTAATCGGTAAACAGATTGGCGCGCCGACCGCTGCCCGATTGCGCATAGATCATCACCGCGTCAATGGTCAGCGGGTCGATCTTCCATTTCCACCAATCGCCCCGCTTGCGCCCCGCCAGATAGGGGCTGGCGCGGCGTTTGATCATCAGGCCTTCGGCATTGTGATCGCGGGATGTTTCCCGCTCGGCCGCCAGCGTGCCCCATGTGTCAAAGGGGACCTCTTGGCTAAGTCGGACGGGGGCTTCGCGCGGAACACCTGCCAATAGGGTTTTGAGCGCGGTGCGGCGGTCCTCGAAAGCTGTCTCGCGGATGTCGGCGCCGTCTTGTTCCAGCAGATCGTAGGCCATCAGGATCACCGGCGCCTCGGCCAACAGCTTCTTGGGCACTGTCTTGCGTCCGATGCGTTTTTGGAGTGCGTTGAAGCTGAGCGGCGTCTCATCCGCATAGGCGAGGATTTCGCCGTCAATCACGGTGCCCTCCGGCAGGTAGTCAGTGAGCTGCGACAGTTCGGGAAAACGGTCCGTCATCAGGTCTTCACCACGCGACCAGATGTGGTGTTCGCCGCCACGGGTGATGAACTGGCCGCGGATACCGTCCCATTTGCGTTCCGCGTGCCAGTCGGGCGGATCGCCAAGGTCGGCGGGGTCGTCGACGGAATGGGCAAGGTAGAACGGATAGGGGCGCGACAGGTCGGCCATGGGGTCGTCAGCCTCGATCAGCGCCTGCCAAGTCGTCGTCTGCGGAGTCCATTTGCCCATAAGCTTGTGGGTCAGCGCGGCGACATCCTGCCCCGTGACCTGTGCCAACGCACGGGTCATCAGCTTGGCGCTGACGCCCACGCGAAAGCCGCCTGTCAGAAGTTTGGTGAACAAGAACCGTTGGTCGGGGGCAAGTGTATCCCAAGCCGCAAGAATGCCGGCTTTGCGCGCATCATCATCCAGCGTGGAAAGATGGGCGAGCGTCTCGATCCAATGGGTAAGGCTGTGGTCTTGCGGATCGGATGGCTCTGGCAGAACAAGGCTGATGGTTTCAGCCAGATCGCCGACAATGTGATAGCTTTCATCGAACAGCCAGTCAGGCAGACCCGCAACCTCGGCCGCCCAAAAGCGTAGTTTCGTGGTCGAGATCACGCGCTTGGGGCGGCGGCCCGTGAACAGGGCGATGGTCCACAGGCGGTCGGTGTCTGACGCGTGACCAAGGTAGTCGGCCAAAGCCGCGACTTTCACGGTGGTTTTGGTGCTTTCGTCGACGCGGGCGTAGAGGGCGGCAAACTGTTTCATGTCGCCTCCTCGGTGTCGTCGCCGGTGTATTCGGTCGAGACCACATGCGCGTCATATCCCTGTTCGGACAGGTAGCGTTGAAACTGACCCGTATAGCCGTGAGTGACAAAGATTTTCTCGGCCCCCGTGGCTTTGATCGCGCTGTTCAGACCGGCCCAATCCGCATGGTCAGAGACGATAAAGCCGCGATCCGTGCCACGCCTGCGGCGGACACCGCGCAACGCCATCCAGCCCGATGCAAAGGCGGTAGCCGCCTGCGGAAACCGCCGTGCCCAGTGTTGCGTGGTGCTGCCGGGGGTGGCGATGATCAACGCGCCGGGGTGGGTTTTGGCGCTAACGTCTTCGGTGATCTGCGTGGTGTCGGGCAGGGCGATCCCTTGGGCGCGCAGCACCGCATTGGTGTTTTCCACCGCCGTCACCGTCAACATCGGGCCGATAGAGGCATCAACGCTGCGCATAAGGCGCTGCGCCTTGCCAAGGGCATAGGCCGTCAGGATCGACGTGCGGCCCGCCGCGGCGTTCGCGGCCCACCAGTCATTGAGCTGCCCTGTCAAAACATCCTGCGGCGTCCATTTGAACACGGGCAGGCCGAAGGTGCTTTCGGTGATGAATGCGTGGCATTTGATAGGTTCAAAGGCTTCGGACAGCCCGTCATCCACGGTTTTATAATCCCCCGAAGCGACCCAGACCTGTCCCGCGACTTCGACCCTGATCTGCGCCGAGCCGGGCACATGGCCAGCGGGGTGAAACGAGACTGACGCACCGCCGATCTGGCGGGTTTCGCCATAGTCGATGGTTTCAATCTGCGCGGCATCGCCCAACCTATGCTGCATCACCGGCGCGGCGGCGCGAGTGGCCAGATACCGCCCCATATCGGGACGCGCATGATCGGAGTGCCCATGGGTGATCAACGCACGCGGCACGGGGCGCCAAGGGTCGATGTAAAAATCACCCGCCGGGCAATAAATGCCCCTTTCTGTAAAGGTTAAAACGTCACTCATGCCGAGAAGGGTAAGACGACGGATTGCGTTTTCAAGCGTGCGAGACCGTACCAGCGCCTCGACCCCGTTGTCTTCGGCCCTCTTTCTCAGAGGGGGCTGGGATCGCTGGTGCCGATGGCTTGCCAATGGTTTGCCAGACGCTATGATTGCGGAAATCTTTGCGCTTACACTTGAATAGCCAACCGTCTGTACCGACCTCATTGGTGCACATTAATAATCATCGAACTGAACAGGGTTGCTACGTTGGATCAATCTCTTGAAGACCTTAAAGCCGAGAACGCACAGCTGAAGCGTGATTTGGAATTGGCCTTGGCACATCAGGCAACCGCATCGGAACAAGATGCGCGGCGCTACAATTTCATCGAAGCTATGCTGGACACGATGCCAATCGGCGTTGTCATGGCCGAAGCACCCAGCGGCAAGATCGTGATGGGAAACAAGCGTACCGAAGACCTTGTGCGCCATCCCGTTTACGAATCCGAAGACACCGCATCTTACGGCGAATGGATTTCATTTCATGAAGACGGTCGGCGTGTCGAAAGCCATGAATACCCTCTGGCGCGCGTTATCGGTGGTGGCGAAGACTACGCCGAGCTGGACGTAAACTATCAACGGGGTGACGGCACGATGTTCTGGATGCGGATCATCTGTCGGCCCGTTCTGGATGGTAACGGCGAGATGATCGGCGCATCAGTCGCCTTGATCGACATCGACAACGAGCGTCACCTTCTTGAGCAACAGGACATTCTGATTGCCGAGCTGAACCACCGTGTGAAAAATGCCTTCACCGTCGTGAAATCGATCGTCAGCCAATCCCTTCGCAACACAGAAGCCTCCAATGCCGTGCGCGATACCATTGATCACCGATTGGACGCATACGCACAGGCCCATTCGAAACTGATAGGCAATCACTGGGATCGGGCGTCGATATTGGACATCGCCACCGACACAGTTGGTCATATTGCAGGGGGCCGTATCACTATGTCCGGCCCTACGATCGAAGTGCCCTCTCGGTCTGTAATGGCCCTGTCGATGGCGTTTTACGAATTGGCAACAAACGCTATGAAACACGGCAGCTTATCGGACCCTAACGGGCGGGTAGAGCTGGTGTGGCAGATTGTTGCACCTGGTCAAATAAGCCTGAATTGGGTGGAACGGAACGGCCCTGTGCCCGTTGTACCCACGACGAAAGGGTTTGGTTCTAAGATTATTAACCAGATTTTGGTAGCCGAAACGCAAGGCAAAGTGTCCATAGACTACCCCGAGTCAGGCTTTGAATGGAGCCTTACAATGCCAATAAAAGACAAAGGTTAAGCGATATGACGTCGACCCCGAAGAAGATTTTCATCGTAGATGACGAAGCGCTGATCGCCTTTGAAATGGCGGACACGCTTTCGGACCTCGGGTTTGAGGTCGTGGGTCCCTCCATGCATCTTGATGACGCCCTGACGGTTGCCAAGGAAGCGGATTTCGACGTTGCCTGTCTGGACGTAAATCTTGGCCGTGGGGATACCTCGGAGCCCATAGCAAAGGTTCTGGGAGAGCGGGGCATTCCGTATGTCTATATCACCGCCTATGAGGCCAGTGAGATCAAATTTGCCCAAAATACAGACACCGTCATACGCAAGCCCGTGTCTATCAGGCAGTTGGAGCAGGCCCTGCGACAAGCTGCTGCCTGACCGCAACGCTCTTTTTGGACGACCCTGAACCGCGGCGCTTTGCGCTGCGGTTTTGTCATTTTCTGCCCCGTCTCAGAAAATGCCGCTAACGCATCGCGCCGCAAATTGTTCCAGCGAAAAAACAATTATTTCAATGGAACGAGTGTGTTACTCGATTGTTATCTCCCCGAAGCCGCAACACAGACGGGGCGGCCACTTACTTAAGGAGATCAACAATGAAAACGTTTCTCGCAACAACCGCAACAGCTCTCGTACTTGGTACATCCGCATATGCAGACGCGCACACCAGTGCATTTTCTGAAACGACTTTTGACAGCGCGATCAATCTGAACGCCTCGGAAGTTATCGGTATGCGCGTATACGCCTCCGAAGCTGACATTCAGGGCGAGACAGTGACGATGGATGGTCAGAAGGAATGGGATGACATCGGTGAGATCAACGAGATCCTGCTGACGCGCTCTGGCGAAGTGCAATCCGTGATCGTCGGTGTGGGCGGTTTCTTGGGTATTGGTGAAAAAGACGTATCCGTAGCGATGGATCAGCTGCAGTTCGTCACTGAAGAAGGTGAAATTGACAATTATTTCATCGTCATCAAAGCATCAGCAGCCGGCGTCGAAGAGGCTCCAAGCTACGAGTCCAGCCAGATGAAAGCACCGATGGCGGATGACAAAGAAGCTATGGCGGATGAAAAAGAAGTGATGGCGGACGACAAGGAAGCTATGGCGGACGACACCAAAGAAATGGAAGCCAACGAGGCAGCCACTGACAAGGCACCCGCAACACCGATGACCGAGCGCGAGGGTTACATGACTGTGTCTTCTGACGATCTGAACACCGAAGACCTGACGGGTGCGCGTATCTACAGCTCCAATGACGAAGATATCGGTGAGATTTCCGAGCTTCTTGTCACGGACAACGGTAAACTGGACCGCGCAATCATCGATGTAGGTGGTTTCATTGGTCTGGGTGAAAAATCTGTCGCTGTGAAGATGGATGAGTTGCAAATCCTGCGTCAGGACGACGGTGGCGATATCCGCGTCTACATCGACGCAACAGAAGAAGCGCTGGAAAAAATGCCTGAATACGAAGGCTAAATTCTGCCCGCTTGAAGACTGACTTTACGGTCTGTTTCGGCCCCCTGCGCGAAAGTGCGGGGGGCTTTTTCATGGCCGCTGGCTTACTTCGCTAAGGGGTCAGGGGAACTTTCAACGCCGCCAGCGGTTAGCTTACCAATCAATCGGAGAGTTCAATGATGCTGCTGCTGTCTTCAATTCCTGCCGTGCCGATGTTCCGCTGGGACGCCTTTGAGGAGGAGGTTGGCAGTGTTGGCGTCAGCCCGCAGGCCAAAAGAAACAGGCCCGATGTGCCGTCTATGGACAGCCGTCAGACTGTTTCGAGACGCTCGACGACATTTAACGATCTGAAAAATGCGAAAGTGTCGTCGGCCAAAACGGTCATCCTAGACGCCACGCTGTTGGCCCCATCCCGACAAAACCGAGTGCATTGCACCAGATAGGAGCCCCTCATGATTTTCGAATACTCAACCCATCCAGGCATATGGCGCGGTGCCGTACTGGCGCCACTCGCGTTGGCGTGGGTCATCTTTCTGGTGCGCGTTGTCGGGTTGCGCGCATTCTCGAAAATGACGGGTTTCGATTTTGTTGTAACGGTGGCTACGGGGTCGCTTTTGGCTGGCGCCGCGCAGGCAACGGACTGGAACGGTTTTGTTCAATCCTGCGCAGCAGTGACCGCGCTGCTTGGTGTGCAGCTCGCTTTGGCGTTTGCAAGGCGGCGTTTCATTGCTGTATCGGCGCTGATCGACAATGAACCTGTCCTCATCATGGAAAATGGTGTGATCCTCGACGCGGCTTTGGCGCATACTCGCGTTGCCCGAAGTGACCTGCTCGCAAAACTGCGCGAGGCGAACGCCTTGAACCCCAACTCGGTCAAATCAGCCGTTTTGGAGACCACCGGCGATGTCTCTGTCTTGCACGGAGACGATGTTGACCCGATCCTTCTTGAAGGTGTCCGCCGGATCTGAATTCTGACACGGCGCGTCCGGGTTGCGGACGGTCGAACAACACATAAAACGAAATGAATGGAAACAATATGCCCCGTGGCCGCCAAGCTGATAAGCCCCTCGAAATACCTCAACGCGGGTGGAAAGATATTGCATTTCGCGTGAAGGACGAAGTCTCTGAGGATCGCGTTGGCCTGATTGCCGCAGGCGTTGCTTTTTACGGTTTCTTGTCCATCTTTCCCGCCATTGCTGCAATTATGGCGCTCAGCGGTCTGGTATTCTCCCCGACGGAAGTGACCGAGCAATTGCAAAGCCTGTCCGCGTTTGTGCCTGATGACATTATCGACATTATTATCAGTCAGGCGCAGGCGGTCACAGGGTCTGATGAAGCAGGCCTCGGGCTGACCGCTTTGGTGGGTGTGCTGATCTCGCTTTACTCTGCTTCTTCGGGCATGGGGAGCCTGATGGACGGCATCAATGTCGCCTATGATGAAACAGAAAAACGCGGGTTTATTCGCCTGAAACTGGTGACGCTCGCTCTGACATTGTTTTTGATTTTCGGTCTGCTGCTCTCTGTGTCAGCGACATTGGTGCTGCCTGCGGTGCTGTCTTATTTCGGCCTTGGCGGGGTTGTTGATACGATCGTCATCATCGCATCGTTTGCGATCGTTGCCGTGCTGTCAGTCTTTGGCCTATCTGTGCTGTATCGCTATGGCCCCAGCCGCGATGCGCCGGAATGGGCTTGGGCGTCTACGGGTGCAGTCGTTGGCTGCGCGCTCTGGATCATCGGCTCGGCGGGCTTTGCGTATTACGTGGACAGCTTCGGGTCTTACAACGAGAGTTTCGGGACCCTTGCGGGCGTGGTGATCATGTTGACGTGGTTGTGGCTTTCGGCGTTCATCATCCTGCTCGGGGCCGAGTTGAACGCAGAAATGGAAGCGCAGACAGCACGGGACACAACGCAGGGCCGTGACCTCCCCATGGGGCAGCGCGATGCTGAAAAGGCGGATAACCTAGGTGAGGCCAAGGGCTGACACTGCTAGCGCCCTCAGTTCAGCCGCCCCGCCGAGGCCAGTGAAACCCGCGTATTGATGTGGGTTTCGATCACGTCGATACATCTAAACCTAGGCGTTTGATTGTCGAACGCCAACCTCACATCCGTTGCTGCAAGTAATACAGCGTCCGCCTATTGGTCGTTGATCATTGCCTGCCCGTTGCAGCAATCCGTTCATACCAGCATGTCCAATCGTCAGTGACAGGTGCAGATCCGCCTTTTTGAACGGGTCAATCAACCGCCTGTAGCAGGATATTGCCGCCGCAGGTCCGAGATCGCCGATAAATCCGATGTGCAGCCACGGCCGACCGCCGACAGGCGCTGAGGTGACAAATACCCCGCCTTGAGCGCGGTCACGGGATCGCTTTGCCCCTCTATGGTTTTGGCGCAAAGCGCGAAATTATCGCTCAATGCGACTTCGGTCGCCTTGCATTCCAGCGCTTCTTTGTTGTCGAACTGTTTGTAAAAATCGCCTTGGGTCATTCCTGCCGCTTTCATGAGGCTTGCGAAGCCGATGCCGTCAGGCCGTGTGTGCGAAACTGCACGCTGGCTGTTTTCACAACGTTTTGGCGGCTCTTTTGTGCAGTCTCCCGGCTCACTCTCACTATTGGTCGATCCCTTTCGTTGATCTTCACCAGGGCGAGGGGGCAAGACCCCGTAACCAATGGTTTCGTAATATCATCCAAACGACAGGGCGTAGTCGCTCACCAATAGGTGCAGGGGGTCAACATCTTCGTCGATCTGTGCAAAGCGGCCAATCGGCTCGCGGAAGATATTATCGTTCAGGTCGTCGTTCACTGTCGACACTTCGCCAATCAAGACATCCCCCCCTTCGCCCCAAAAAGCGTGCCAATCGCCCGGCATCAAGGTGACGCTTTCCCCCGGGGCGAGTTTGAGTTTTTCGCCCGCATGATAATCCCGCACGACCCCGTCGCACAGCACTTGCCCGCCTTTATCAGCGCAAAATTCGCCCCTATCGTCAGAGCCGAAAAGCTCAATCACCAAAGTCGCGCCGCCTCTGTTGATGATGTCTTCGGCCTTTTCGATGTGGGTGTGCATGGGGCTGAGTTGATCCTGACGCGAAATCAACAGTTTCTCGGCATAGCACATGCCTTTGCCCTGCTGCAGCTCGGCAAGACGCCCGTTGCGCAGAGTGAACAGGAACAGACCCATTTGATCAAAATCGCCAGCGCCATAGTCTGTGATGTCCCACCCGCACCGCGCATCGATCAACGCTGACGCCACGCTTTTGCGCGCCTGAAATTCCGCAGGGGTCCAATAGGCAAAGGGCGGCAGCGAAAACCCGAAGGAGCGTATCATGTCGTCCGCTTGCGACATGATTTCGTTGATGCGTGAGCGCTTCATTGCATTTCCCCTGATCGTTTTCGGCTACCGAAATTATGGACGCGACAGTCTAGGACAGACCCGCATTTGATTTGAGCAAGAAGTGCGACCAGATCGGCCCGCACGCGGCACCGATTTCGCGCGCGTTTCGGCCCATCGTCCCTGCCTCGATCTGGGGCGGGATCAGGCCGCGTGTGTCTTGGTTCGCGATATATCGACGGGTCCGGTCAACCAAGGTCTGTTTGACGTCTTGGGGCAGGCCGCCGTCGATCATAACCGCCTCAAAGTCGATGACCGCGCAGGTAGAGAGCGCGGCTTTTGCCAGCTCTTGCGCGGTTTGCCTGATCCACGGCTCGACATAGCGTTCATAGGGGGACCAGTCGTCGCTGTTCCACAGCCCGCTTGGGTCAAGGCCCACCTCGGCGAGGCGCGCCTCAAGCAGATGGATCGAGGCGATGTCGATCAACTGGCGGCTTTCGCCATTGGGGCCTACGCTGCGCAGCGATCCCAGCGCACCTGCATTGCCCTGATGCCCCTCGAAGACCGAGTGGTTCAGCACGATGCCCCCCCCGACGAATGCCGCCACAAAGAAATAGGCATAATCGCGAAACTCTTTACCGCGGCCATAGATATGCTCTGCGCGGCAGGCGGCGGTGGCATCATTGACGATATGCACGGGCAGGTCGGAAAAATGTGCAATCTCGGCGTGGAAGTCTATGTCTTTCCACGCCGAGAACTCTTCCGCACTCGCCCCCACCATTTCATGCCAATTCCAAAGCTCGAAAGGGGCGGCGATGCCGATCCCGCACAAACGCTCTTGCAAGGGGGCGGCGAGGCCTTCGATCAATTCCGCGCTGGCCAGCCTGAGGAATTCGAACACATCAGCGGGGAGGGGGTATTGGAAGCGGGTGCTGCGCCCATCGCGCACGGTGCCGTGAAAATCCATCAAGACGATCTTGGCGCTGCGCCGCCCGATGTTCACGCCCAGCGAAAAGGCCCCGTCCGCAGCCAGCGCCATAGGCACCGATGGTTTGCCCACCTTGCCTTTGACGGGCGTCCCACGGGCAAGCAGCCCGTCCTTTTCCAGCTTTCGCAGAATGACGGAAACGGTTTGGGGCGATAGACCTGCAACCCGCGCAAGATCACTGCCCGGCATTGGGCCATTGCGCTGTAGCATAGACAGCAACAGCCTCTCGTTGTGGTCGCGCAACCCTCTCTGGTTCACGCCGCCACTCAAACTTCTGATCTTTGACCCGTCCATACCCAAAGGCCTTACATGCATATCGCGCTGGAATGAAGGTGGCAGATTGAATTAATAAATCAAGTTTATTTATTTATTGACCCGTGCCGAAGAATCGGCTTACCTGAGGCCAATTCCGCAAGATGCGGGACCTGTATCCGGTTAATCGGAAAACGTCTGGGAGGACCTCATGAAGAAACTACTCGCAACAACGGCTGTCGCATTGACCGCATTGTCTGGCGCTGCTTTTGCAGATGGCCACAGCGTCACGGCATGTTTGATCACAAAGACCGACACCAACCCTTTCTTCGTAAAGATGAAAGAGGGCGCAGAAGCCAAAGCAGCCGAGCTGGGCATGACGCTGAAGTCCTTTGCGGGCAAAGTTGACGGCGACCACGAAACACAGGTCGCAGCCATCGAGACATGCATCGCTGATGGCGCAAAAGGCATTCTGCTTACGCCGTCCGACACATCATCCATCGTCTCTTCGGTTCAGCAGGCGCGCGATGCAGGGCTGGTTGTTATCGCTCTCGACACGCCCTTGTCCCCGATTGAGGCCGCAGATGCGACGTTCGCCACAGACAACTTCCTTGCGGGGGAGCTGATCGGCAAATGGGCGGCGGCCAAACTTGGTGACGACGCTGCAAACGCCAAGATCGCCTTGCTTGATCTTGCCGTATCCCAGCCAACGGTTGGCGTGCTGCGCGACCAGGGTTTCTTGCAGGGCTTTGGCATTGATCTGGCCGACCCGAACGTAAACGGGGACGAGACCGATCCGCGCATCGTTGGCAACGACGTGACCGCAGGCAACGAAGAGGGCGGCCGCAAGGCAATGGAGAACCTTCTGGCAAAAGACCCGATGATCAACGTGGTCTATACCATCAACGAACCTGCCGCGGCGGGTGCCTATGAGGCGCTGAAATCCATCGGGCGCGAAAATGACGTGCTGATCGTTTCTGTCGATGGGGGCTGCCCCGGTGTCGCGAACATCAAGGACGGCATCATCGGTGCCACGTCCCAGCAATACCCGCTGCTGATGGCGTCCAAAGGGATCGAAGCGATTGCCGCATGGGCCAAAGACGGCACCAAGCCCGCCTTGACCCCGGGCAAGGACTTCTTTGACACAGGCGTTGCACTGGTCACAGACGAGCCTGCCGACGGTGTCGAGAGCATCGACACTGCAGAGGGTACCAATCTCTGCTGGGGCTGATTGCCCATCGGCCCTGAACGGGCTTTGATCAAAGAAAAGGGGCGGCGGTGTTCGCCCCTTTTTCAACGGTAAGGGAGGGATAAGATGTCCAATACAGATACCACGACGGACGGGGTCGCAAAATTCGAGGATCCGCATCGCGGGGTGATAGGGACGGTTCAGCATGTCTTGCATACCAACCCTGCGCTGGTGCCATTGATCGTGCTTGTTGCTTCTATCGTCGTCTTTGGCCTCTTGCTGGGGTCGAAATTCTTTTCTCCCTTTGCGCTGACGCTCATCCTTCAGCAGGTGCAGATTGTCGGCATTGTGGCCGCTGCGCAGTCATTGATCATCCTGACCGCAGGTATTGATCTGAGTGTGGGGGCGATCGCGGTCATCTCCTCTGTTGTGATGGGGCAATTCACCTTTCGATACGGCCTTCCTGTGGAAGTGGCAGTGGCCTGCGGTTTGCTGGCGGGCACGGCCATCGGATATATCAACGGCTGGCTTGTGGCGGTGATGAAACTGCCGCCTTTCATTGTCACCCTGGGCATGTGGCAGATCGTATTGGCCGCCAACTTCCTTTATTCCCAGAACGAGACCATCCGCAGTCAGGACATCGCCAAAAACGCCCCCTTGCTGCAATTGCTGGGGGCCAAGTTCAACATCGGCGGCGCAGTGTTCACAGTGGGTGTTGTCTTCCTCGTGGTGCTTGTGGCGGCACTGGCTTACGTCTTGCGCCATACGGCATGGGGTCGCCATGTCTATGCTGTGGGCGATGATGCGGACGCGGCGGAACTGTCTGGCGTGAATGTCAAAGGCACGATCATCTCCGTCTATGCGGTTGCGGGCCTGATTTGCGCCTTTGCCGGCTGGGCACTGATCGGGCGGATCGGCTCTGTCTCTCCCACATCGGGGCAGCTTTTGAACATCGAGAGTATCACCGCCGTGGTGATCGGGGGCATCTCGCTTTTTGGCGGGCGCGGTTCGATCCTCGGCACATTCTTCGGCGCGCTTATCGTGGGGGTTTTCACGCTGGGGCTGCGCCTCATGGGGGCAGACGCGCAATGGACTTACCTGCTCATCGGCGTGCTTATCATTGCGGCGGTCGCCGTTGACCAGTGGATCAGAAAGGTAGCAGCATAATGGAACCTGTTCTCAAAGGCCGCGGCCTCGTCAAACGCTACGGCAAAGTAACGGCACTGGACCACTGTGACTTTGACCTGATGCCGGGGGAAATCCTTGCCGTGATCGGTGACAACGGCGCGGGGAAGTCATCGCTTATCAAAGCAGTGTCGGGCGCTGTGATCCCCGACGAGGGGCAGGTTTACCTCGAAGGGAAAGAGATCAATTTCAAATCTCCCATTCAGGCCCGCGATGCAGGGATCGAGACCGTCTATCAGACGCTCGCCATGTCGCCTGCGCTGTCGATTGCGGATAATATGTTCATGGGCCGCGAAATCCGCCGTCCGGGCATTCGCGGTTCGCTGTTCCGACAGCTGGATCGGCCCCGGATGGAGCGTCTGGCCCGTGAAAAACTGACCGAGCTGGGGTTGATGACGATCCAGAACATCAACCAAGCGGTCGAGACATTGTCGGGCGGCCAACGCCAAGGTGTTGCCGTGGCACGCGCGGCGGCATTCGGGTCAAAAGTGATCATTCTGGATGAGCCAACAGCCGCCTTGGGCGTCAAGGAATCGCGCAAAGTGCTTGAGCTGATCCAGGACGTGAAATCACGCGGCATTCCGATCATTCTGATCAGCCACAACATGCCGCATGTTTTTGAGGTCGCCGACCGCATCCACGTCCACCGTTTGGGCAAACGTCTGTGTGTGATCAATCCAAAGGATTACACCATGTCCGACGCAGTCGCCTTTATGACGGGGGCAAAGGACGCGCCGTCCGAGACTGCAAGCGCTTGATCGACTATGCGGACATTGCGCAAAGGATCATGGATGTTCCGCTGCGAAAAGGGCGGCGGATCATCGCTATTTCGGGCCCTCCCGCAAGTGGCAAATCCTATCTTGCCGATGCGCTGAGCACCAGACTCCCGCAGGCCTGTGTGGTCCCGATGGACGGGTTCCACCACAGCAACGACCACCTGCACGCCCAAGGAATGCTATCGCGCAAAGGCGCGCCCGAGACTTTCGATGTAGCGGGGCTGGCTTCTGTGGTCAAGCGGATGCGCAGCGCAGGCGAGGTCCCGTTCCCTACGTTTGATCGGGCCCGCGACCGCGTTGTCCCGAATGGGGGATGCCTGCGCACCAGCGATACAACCGTGTTGGTCGAAGGCAATTACCTGCTGTTTGATGCGCCGCCATGGGAGGCCTTGGCCGACCTTTGGGATTTCGGCATCGTTCTGGATGTGCCTTTGGCCGAGCTGCGAGAGCGGCTCCTCAAGAGGTGGCTGGATCTGGGATATGACAGCGATGCAGCGACGCGGAAAACCGAAGAAAACGATCTGCCCAATGCGCGTTTGGTTTATGGCAAAAGGCTCCGCGCCGATATGGTGCTGTCTGGATAACACCCGTTGCTTGCGTGGCGGGTTAGGATGGTCGTTCCCAAACACGAGACACCGCGCCACACTCGGCACCAGCGGTTATCTTTATTGTCAGCCAAGGGGGCGCATCTAGCTGGCCAATGGCATCGTAAGCTTAACCGAAGCGCCCGTGACGCTTTCCAAAAGCTCCAGACGCCCGTCGTGGTTCTCCATCACTCTGCTTGCAATGGGCAGGCCCAATCCGCTGCCAGGCCCGCCGCCCGCCTGCGAAAAGCGGCTGAGCGCTGCGATGTGGCGATCGGGGCGGATGCCTATACCATCGTCGTTGATGACAAGAGTTGCCATTGATCCGTCCTGCGACAGTTCCAGCGTAATCCGTGTCAAACCCGCGCCACCGTGGATGATTGCATTGGTCAGCAGGTTCAGCACCGCTTCATGCAACATGGTGGGATCGCCCGTTATGACCACCTTTCCGGAGGGCAGGGCGTAGACCAGCTCTACACCACTGTGGGGGTTTTGTTGCCTGAACGCAGCCCCGACAGTGCGAACAAACGCACCCAGTTCAACGGGCAAGCCAGAGCGTAAAATGTCCGTGCCGCTTGCCCGTTCAAAGGACAAAAGCTTGTTCGTCAGATCGCTGGCTTCCTGTGCAGCCAGCAGCAATTCGGCACTGCGCCTTTGGGCGGCTTGGGGATTTGGTGCGTTTTCAACTGCTTCAGCCAAGGCAAGAACGCCCGCAACGGGGTTGCGCAACTGATGCGCCGCGTTGGAGATGAACTCATCCTTGGAACTGATCCTTCGGGAAATACGGTCAAGCAGTGTGTTGAGCGTATTCACCAGACCCTGTGCTTCTGCTGGCACAGCGCGGCGGATGGGCTTCAGCTCGGTCGGGCTGCGTTCGGCGATGGCGCGCTCCAGATCAAGCAGGGGGCGCAGGCCCAACCCCACGCCGAACCAGACCACCACCGCGACACAAAGCACAAGCAGCATAATCACCCCGAACGAGCGCGACAGCACATCGCGCACAAAGCTGGCGCGAACCTGCGCGCTTTGCCAAACCGTGATGCTGAAAACCCCTGCCACACCACTGACAACGGTGCTGTCGCGATAGCGCAAGACGCGGACGTTTTCGCTTTGATAGGTGCTGTTGTAATACTGCGGATCGGTCGGCCCGTCAGAAAGTACGCTGGGCAACACAGGCGGCGTTGAGTAGCCGGTCACAAACACCCCGTCAGGTGCGTAGACGTGATAAAAGATCGGCCCGCCTGATGTATCGCCCAGAAGGCGCTGGGTGGAAGAACTGATGGCATCGCCGTCAGACAGGGCCACATCGCGCGATATCGCAAGCGCGGCAGACAAAAGGCCACGGTCAAAAATGTCCTCGGCGCGGTCGGTTGTTGTGCGGAACTGCCACGCCGCAGCGACCAGAGAGATAACCAAAAGCGGCGGCAAAATGATCAACGTAAGCCGCGCGCGCAGCGACCTGAGCTTCATGTCAAGGTTTCCGCTGACATCTGATAGCCAAGCCCGCGCCGCGTTCGGATCGTGATCCCGTGCTGTTTCAATCGCCCGCGCAGGCGCGACACATAGACCTCGACAACCGTTTCTTCGACGTCCGCCCCCACGCCATAGACATGATCCAGAACGGCCGTTTTCGAAACAGTGCGCCCTTCCGCGGCCACAAGACATTCAAACACCGACATCTCGCGGCGGGGCAGGTCAATCTCGGTCTGGCCATCGAACAATTGCCGGGCGGCGGGATCGAACTGCAACTCGCCAACTCTGCGCAGCTGTTGCTGTGGAATGTCACGTCTGCGCAACAACGCCCGCACCCGCGCCTCCAGCTCTGCCATCTCGAAGGGTTTGATCAGGTAGTCATCGGCCCCCGCATCAAGGCCGGTCACGCGGTCTTGGGTCTGGGCGCGTGCGGTCAGCAATATCACCGGGCGGCTATCGCCCCGCCCGCGTATCTGTTTGAGCAAGGACAGACCGTCCTGACCGGGCAGATTGATGTCAAGGATCACCAGATCGGCCTGATCGCGGGCCAGATAATCCTCTGCGGCACTGCCGTCATGCAACACGTCTACCGCATGGCCTGCGTCCTCAAGACGGTAAGTGATGCCCTTTGCGAGGCTGACGTTGTCTTCAACCAGTGTGATCCGCACGTTGAATGAATCCCGTTAATGCAAGTCTGGTGCAAGGTTCGCAGGTCAAAAGGCATACATCAACCGGGGGCGGACACCCTCGGAGCGATTCTATATTGGCCCCTTTGGGAGAAGGGGCATACAAAACCGGGAGGAACATATGTCCAATCTTAAAACCACGCGCCGCGTGGCCATGGGCCTTGTGGCTGCGGCTGCTGCGACTTTTGGCCTGCAAGCAAATGCTGGCGGTCATGGCATTGATCTGGAAGGCAAAACCGTCGAATGGATCATCCCGTTCTCCGAAACGGGCGGCTCCGCCAAATGGGCCAACTTCTATGCACCACTCCTTTCCGAAGCCCTGCCGGGCCAGCCGACTGTTGTCGTCAAATTCATGCCGGGTGCAGGGTCGACCAAAGGGGCGAACTTCTTTCAAGAGCAGACCTACGAAGACGGCACACTGATCTTCGGGTCTTCAGGCTCTACCCAGTTTCCGTACCTGTTGGGCGACCCACGGGTGAAATATGAATACGCGGACTGGAACGTCGTTCTTGCCTCCGGCACAGGTGGCGTGGCCTATCTGCCGCCGGAACTGGCCGCAAAGATGGACGGTCTGGATGCCACTGGCCTGCAGGGCGAAGATTTCATTTATGGCAACCAAGGGGCCACGCGCCTTGATCTGGTGCCAACGCTGGCATGGGAAATGCTGGGTCTGAATGTCGAAAGCGTTATGGGCATCAAGGGCCGCGGTGACGGCCGTTTGATGTTCGAGCGCGGCGAAGCCAACATCGACTATCAGACATCTTCCTCCTACCTGTCAGGCGTGACGCCATTGGTCGAGGCAGGCACAGCCGTGCCCATGATGACCTGGGGGTCGCTGGACGACGCCGGCAACATCGTGCGTGACCCCACCTTCCCCGACGTGCCGACCTTCAAGGAAGTCTGCGAAAGCACCGAAGGCTGCGAGACATCGGGCGAGAAATGGGATGCGTGGAAAGCCTTCTTTATCGCGGGGTTCCCTGCGCAAAAGATGGTGTTCTTGCCGCAGGGCGCCTCGGCTGATGCGATTGCCACCTACACGGCCGCGTTCGAGGCGGTTCAGGCACGTGCCGATTTCGCCGAAATCTCGGGCAAGCGTTTGGGCAAATACCCCCAGATGACAGGTGCTGCGGCTGAAACAGCCAAGGCAAACGCGACCAAAGTATCGCCCGAAGCCAAAGCGTTCATCGTGAACTGGCTTCAGGAGAAATACGGCGTTTCCCTGAACTAACTTTTCTTTCTGAACGCCCCGGTTGCACCAGCGGGGCGTTTTCCAAAGAAAAGTGGGAGGATTTTTCATGGAAGTCATCATGGAGGCTCTGCCTGCATTCGGCGACGCTTGGGGGTTGATTCTACAGCCTGTTGTGTTGGGGTATCTGGTCATGGGCGTGCTGATGGGCCTGTGCATCGGCGTGTTCCCGGGCTTGGGCGGTATTGCAGGTCTGTCTTTGTTGCTGCCCTTCATGTTCGGCATGGAGCCTGTTCTGGGTCTGGCGTTGATGATCGGTATGGTCGCTGTTGTGCCCACCTCTGATACGTTTGCTTCTGTTTTGATGGGTATCCCGGGGTCATCGGCCAGTCAGGCGACTGTGCTGGATGGTTTCCCGATGTCGAAAAAGGGACAGGCCGCACGCGCGCTCTCTGCCGCATTTGCCTCTTCGCTATTCGGCGGGCTTGTCGGGGCCAGTTTTCTGACCATCTTTATCCTGATTGCACGTCCCATCGTTCTGGAGTTTCGCACGCCAGAACTTTTGATGATCACGATCTTCGGCCTGTCCATGGTGGGCATCCTTGCGGGCCGTATCGCGATCAAGGGGATCGTGGCGGCGGGCCTTGGCATGTTGATCGGTATGATCGGGGAGGGGGCCTCGTCCGGCGACCTGCGGATGTCATCTTATGACTACCCCTATCTGGCCGACGGGTTGAAACTGGTCATTGTAGGCCTTGGTATCTTTGCCATCCCCGAGATCATCTCTCTGCTGCGCCAAGACCGCGCCATCAGCCAAGAGCCGCAAATTGGCGGCGGGTGGATTGACGGCGTCAAAGACTGGTTTGCCAATATCTGGCTGTCTGTACGGTGCTCCATCATCGGAGTTGTTGTGGGCGTAATCCCCGGTCTGGGCGGATCGGTGGTCGACTGGATCGCTTACGGTCACGCGGTGCAAACCACAAAAGACAAATCCGGCTTTGGCCAAGGCGAAGTGCGCGGTGTCATCGGGCCTGAAAGCTCGAACAACGCCAAGGAAGGCGGCGGGCTGGTGCCTACTTTGCTGTTCGGGATTCCGGGTTCAGGCTCAATGGCGATCTTTATCGGGGCGATTGCCCTGTTGGGATCAGGCCAGATCGAAGTCGGTCCGGCGATGCTGAAAAACAACCTCGACATCACCTATGCGATCGTGTGGCTGCTGGCGCTGGCAAATGTGGTTGGCACGGTTATCTGTATCGCGGCCTCTGGTGGTATCGCGAAGCTGACTACCATCCGCTTTGTGTTGCTTGCTCCGTTCTTGTTCATGATTATCAGCTTTGCGGCGTTCCAGTCGGGGCAGAACCTGATGGATCTGGTGGCGCTGTTCGCGATCGGCTTTCTGGGCATCCTGATGCGGCGGTTCGACTGGTCGCGCCCTGCTTTCCTGATCGGTTTTGTGCTGTCAAACCCTGCCGAGAACTACGCAAACCAAGCGATCCAGATCGCGCAATCGCGCTTTCGCAAAGGGTTCGGCGAGGGGATTGATTATATCTTCTCACCCATTGTCATCGTCTTGGTCATCATCACGGTGATCTCGGTTGTGCTTGGGCTGCGTCAGGCCAAACACATCATGGCAGAAGGCGAGATTACAGCAGGCTCCAAACGTGCGCCGATGGTGTTCCTGTTGGCCGTCACAGCCTTCATCGGCTTTGCACTGTATGACGGCATGTCGATCCCAAGCTACAGCCGCGACCGGACCTTCCCGATCTTTGTCGCCAGCATTTGTCTGATTGGCTGTGCGTTTCTTATCATCCGTATGATGCTCAAGCCCGAAACAGACACGATCTTTGCGGATCGCGAACTGAATGGCGAGGACGCAGAGGCGACCCACGGGTTGTGGCCCACCTTGGCGTGGTTTGCGGCGCTGTTGGTGCTGACCTCACTGCTTGGCTTCATCCTTGCGCTGATGGTGTTTTTGTTCGCCTTCATGGTGGTCCGCGCAAGAGTCAGCATGGTCTTCGCCGCCCTCTACACCGCTGCGGGCCTCGCGTTTATGTGCGCGATGGCGTGGCTGTTGAACCGCGATTTCCCACCCGGATTGTTGCAGGAGTACTTTGCTTTGCCATGGCCTTTCACATGACCCAGACAGAAATTCCCTTTCTCTTCATGCGCGGCGGCACCTCGCGCGGGCCCTACCTTAACCGTGCCGATCTGCCCGATGACCTCGACCGCTTGGCGCAGGTCCTGATCGCGATGGTCGGCTCGGGGCATCCGTTGAACATTGACGGGATCGGGGGCGGGGCCGCGGTGACAACCAAGGTCGCGATGCTGTCGAAATCCGATGATGCCTGGGCCGATGTGGACTATTTCTTTGCGCAGGTCAGCGTCGAGGATCAGCTGGTCGATTTCAAACCCACCTGCGGCAACATCCTGTCTGGCGTCGGCCCAGCGGCGATTGAGATGGGGCTGGTCGCCGCTCAGGACGGGGAGACGCCTGTTAACATTCGCGCCGTAAACACCGAAGCACGGGTTGCCGCCGTTGTGCAAACGCCGGGCGGCCAGGTCAGCTATGACGGGGACGCAAAGATCGACGGCGTGCCGGGGACGGCGGCGCCTGTCGGCTTGCAGTTCATGGAGACAGTGGGCAGCGTCACGGGGGCGTTTCTGCCCACTGGTAATCTGGTTGATGTTGTCGACGGCGTAGCTGTCACATGCATGGACGTTGCCATGCCAATGGTCATCGCCAAAGCCGGTGATTTCGGCCTGACCGGATATGAAAGCGCCGCCGAACTGGATGAAAACCGCAGCTTCTTTGCCAGAATGGAAGCCCTGCGCATCAAAGCGGGCGCACTGATGGGCATGGGCGACGTGACAGCCTCTGTCACGCCGAAATTCGGGCTTTTGGCCCCCGCCCGCGCGGGCGGCACCATCGCCACGCGCTACTTCATGCCGTGGAACGCGCACCCCACAATGGCTGTCACAGGGGCGCAATGCCTTGCCGCTTGCGTGCTGACGCCGGGGACGGTTGCGGACGGCATGACGGCCAAGCCCAATGAAACTCCTGCCCCCATCACGCTGGAACATGCCTCTGGCACGATTGATGTAATGGTAGATTACGCGCAAACCGACGCAGGGTTTCAGATCAAATCCGCAGGGCTGGTCCGCACCGCGCGCAAGATTGCCGCCGGAAGCGTGTTCATCCCCGCATCCGTTTGGGGCGGTGCCTGACACCACATTTACCAAGGAATAGACCGATGAAAGTTCACATTCTTGACGATTGGTTCGACACGTTGCGCGGCTTGCCGTGCTTTTCAAAGCTGGCCGATCATGATGTCACCGTCTGGACCGACCACGAACCCGATCCCGCCAAACTTGCCGCACGGATGACGGATGCCGAAGCACTGGTGCTGTTTCGCGAGCGCACAAAAGTGGGCGAGGAGTTACTGGCCGGTATGCCGAACCTCAAGCTTATCTCACAGCGCAGTGTCTACCCCCATGTGGACGTGCCCGCCTGTACGGCGCAGGGCGTCCTGCTCAGCTCTAACATGCATGCAGGCGCGCCTTCCTATGCCGCGGCAGAACATACGCTTGCGCTGATCCTTGCCAGTTATCGCCAGATTCCGCAGCAGACGGCATCCATCAAGGCAGGGCAGTGGCAATCGGGCGTTGGGCGCACGCTGCGCGGCCGAACGCTTGGGCTTTATGGCTATGGGCGGATCGCGGGTGCGGTCGCGGAATACGCCAAGGCGCTGGGGATCAATGTGCAATGGTGGGGGTCCGAGGCGGGCCGCGCACGGGCACAAGCCGCGGGCGAAACCGTTGCTGCATCACGCGAGGCATTTTTTGCGTCGTCAGATATCGTCAGCGTGCATGTGCGGCTGAAGCCCGAAACACGCGGCCTCATCACCGCCGCTGATCTGGCACAGATGCAGCCCCGTGCCCTGTTTGTGAATACGTCACGCTCCGGTCTGGTAGAGGCCGGCGCGTTGGAGGCCGAGGTGGCAAAAGGCGGGCTTCATGCCGCCGTCGATGTGTTTGACCAAGAGCCGTTGACCGACACGTCCAACATCCTGCTGACCCATCCCAATGTACTGGCCACCCCGCATATCGGATTTGTCACCGAGGATGAGTTTGATCTGCAATTCTCTGACATCTTTGACCAGATCAATGCCTATGCCGCAGGCGCACCGATCCATATGATCAATCCCGAAGCCTATCCTTAACCGCTTTGCGCGGCATCAACGAACCCGTCCGCGATGGCACGGGCCACAAAATCATCAAGCGCCGCGATGCGCCCATCGGTGCTGTCAGGCAGCACCATCGCTTGACGAACCGAGGTCAGCACACCCGACAGGATGCGAAAGCCGGATGCCCCTGCAAAGGCCCCTTCAAGCGAGGCACGCACACCTGCAACTGCATCGCACCTGCCTGCGCGAAATTCCTCAAAGCTTTCGGGGGGCGTGCCCGAACGCTCTAGCACGGCGTGTTCAAGGGTCTTGGTCAGGTGCATATCATAGGCCGATCCCGTCGATGTTAAGACGGTGACGCCTGCCGCATCCACATCCTCTACATTTTTGAAGGGGGCGTCACTGCGCACCGCAAAGGTCGCCTCGATCACGATATAAGGTCGGGTGAAGGCGATTTTCTCCGCTCGCATCGGATCAACCGCCAAAAAGCCTACGTCCCATTTGTCACGACCTGCGTCCTCAAAGACTTTGCCTGCACCGCTGTAGATAACGGGTTCCAGACGGGCGCCGATCTCATCCGCAAGCCGTTTGGCCAGTGCAGGGCTGACACCCGTCAGGCTATCGCCGTTTTGCTGAACCAACGCGCGATTGCCCGTGTTGATCGCTGCCCGCAGAACGCCGTCGCGTGCCAGTGTTTTCAACGCTTCTTGCATCGTCATTGCCTTTCTTAAGTATCGGCATTGAACAGCCGCACGAACAGCGGCGCACCCAGTATAACCACAAAGATGCGCAGCACATGGTGTGCGACCACAAAAGCCATATCCGCCCCAACGATCAAAGCAATTACAGTCAGTTCTGCCTGCCCGCCGGGCGCGAAGGCAAGGATCGTCTCCATCGGGGGGGCAAGGTTGGCCAGATGGATGGCCTCGACAAAGAGGACAGTAAGCACCAGCAGGATCACACAAAAGCCCAGACCTGCGGTCACATCCCTGCGGACTTCTGCCATGGTAACGCCTGCGTATTTGGTCCCCACGCTCATCCCGATGAAGAACTGCGCAGCCCAGATTGCTTCGGCGGGGGGGCGGTGGTGCAAAATGCCCGTCAGCGCAAAGGCCGCAGCCAGCAAAAGCGGGCCCAGAATTGTGGCACCAAACATGCCCGCCCGCTTTGCGATCTGCCATCCCGCAAAACCGCAAAACACCATCAGCGCCAATTGCGCGGGCGCAATGGTGCTGGCTGGACTGCCGGGAGGGGTGCTGAGGTCCGCATCCCAAATCCACGTCAGCAGGAACGGCAACACAACCACAATCACCATCACACGGGTGGCATGGATAAGAGACAGCGCACGCACATCGCCGCCAGCTTCTTCGCCAAAGACAAGCATATCCTGCAAGCCCCCCGGCATGGAGGAATAGTAACTGGTGGCGAAATCAAACCCCCAAAGGCGTTGGAAATACAGCACGCCGACCACGCCAATACAGCCTGTCATCACAGGGATCATGAGCAAGGTCGGCCACATTCCCACCATCGACCCCAACAGCGTTGTGGTGAATGTCGCACCCACGGCAACGCCAAGGATCGTGCGCATGGCCTCATTCACGGGCTTTATGCCGCGCATCGGGACACCTGCCATAGACGCGATCAGGCAGGCAAAGATTGGTCCCAGCAACCAAGGCAGGGGTAAGTGCATAGACTTGAATGCAAAAACGCCGACCCCCGCGACCGCAAATGCATAAAGACGCGGCATCATTCTTGTAGAACCTTGAGCCTGTGACGCAGGGAGGTTTGCAAATGCGCCTCTGCCGCATCGCCCGCCGCCTGTTGATCCCCCGCAGCAATCGCTGCGATGATTTGATTGTGCTGGCTGCTGACCGTCTTGATCCGCGCCTCGTCGTCCAGCGTGGTTGGCCCCAGCAATATCAGCGCATTATTAAGCGCACGGGCCGAGGCCAGCAAAAAACGGTTACGCGTGGCAAGGTAGATGCTGCGGTGAAAGTCCTGATTCAGAGCCGCCGCACGGGGCGTGTCCTGTCCGGCGGCGTCGATCTGTTCGTTAATATCCCGAAGGAGGTCAACCTCGGCCGCGTTTGCGTGTTTGGCGGCCATCTGTGCTGCGGTACGCTCCAGAACAAGGCGCATCTCATACAGCTCAACAATTTCGGGGGTGGTGAGCGTGCGGATGACCGCGCCCAAACGGGGGCGATGCTCTACGATCCCGTCATTCTCCAACTTGCGCAACGCCTCGCGCACGGGCGTGCGCGACAGGTCCAGTTTCGCTGCCACGTCAATCTCGCGCAGGCGGTCCCCCGGTGCGAATTCGCCCGCCCTGATCGCCCCGTGTAGTCGGTGATACGCGATTTCGCCCTGAGACATGTCTTGCAATTCTATGGTGTTCATTTTAGGTGGGTCCAAATTGTATCCGCTTGGATACAATATAGATATGAGAAGGAAACACCAGTGTCAAAATCAGTGATTGTCGTCGGAACAGGTAACGCCGCCCTATGTGCCGCGATTGCAGCGTTGGAGAACGGGGCGCAGGTGACCTTGCTGGAAAAGGCGGATCAGGCGCTATCGGGCGGGAATACAAAATACACCGCAGGTGCGATGCGCTTTGCCTATGACGGGGCGGCTGATCTTGTGCCGCTGCTGCGCAATCCCGATGATCCTCGCGTGCAGAACGCTGATTTCGGCAGCTACGACACCGGGAAATTCGGCAATGATCTGTTGGGCTTTAACGACGGGCGTCCGTTGTCCGAAGAGCAAGAGGCGCTTGTCAATCTGTCGGGCGAAACGATGCGCTGGCTTGCGTCACATGATGTGAAGTTTGAACCGATCTACAGCCGTCAGAGTTTTGAAAAAGACGGCCGCCATGTGTTTTGGGGCGGCCTGACACTGGCGGCCGAGAACGAAGGGGTGGGCCTGTTCGACATGGAACTGGCCGCCGTAGAGCGGATGGGCGGCACAGTCCGGTACAACAGCGCCGTGACGGGTCTTGTGACGGAAGAAGACCGCGTCACGGGCGTGCGTATCGGTGACGAGGTCCTTCATGCGGACGCGGTGATCCTTGCCTCTGGCGGGTTTGAGGCGAATGAAGATTTGCGGATCAAGCACATGGGCCCGAACTGGAAAGCCGCCAAAGTGCGCGGCACTCCGCACAACACAGGTGACGGGCTGACAATGGCCGCACAGGTCGGCGCGGCTGAATACGGGCTTTTTGCGGGATGCCATGCGACGCCGATGGATTTGCATATGGCCGACTTCGGAAACCTTGACCTGCCCGCAGGCGAGCGCAAGAACTACCGTAAGATTTCGTATTTTCTGGGCGTGATGCTGAATGCCGATGGCGCACGTTTTGTCGATGAAGGGGCCAATTTCCGCAACTACACCTACGCGCAATATGGTGCGGCCATCCTTGAACAACCCGGCCAATTCGCGTGGCAGGTGTTCGACAGCAGAGTGTTCGATCTGCTCTATGCCGAATACAGGTTCCATGACGCGCACTTTGTCGAGGCTGATACGTTGGAGGCGTTGGTGCCCCTGATGACGGGCGTCGACGTCGATGCCGCAACCGCAACGCTCAAGGCGTATAACGATGCAGTGGACGGACAAACTGGTTTTGACCCCACGGTTCTGGACGGCAATGGAACAACTGGTCTGACACCGCCCAAATCGAACTGGGCCCAAACCATCGACAAAGGGCCTTTTCGCGCTTTCCCAGTCACCGGCGGCATTACCTTCACATATGGAGGTCTGAAAGTGGACGCCAATGGCGGCGTCGTCAGGCAGGATGGATCGCTGATTGAAGGCTTGTTTGCCTGTGGTGAAGTTGTTGGCGGTGTGTTTTTTGCAGGCTATCCGGGCGGATCGGGCCTGACGTCTGGGGCGGTGTTTGGCCGCCGCGCGGGCTACGGCGCAGCAGGGGCAAGCCAGCCGCGCTGATACCTGCGCGGGTAGGGGCTGCCTAGGCGTTAGGCTGCGTCGGAATAAGGGTGCAGCTTGCAAGCGCCTCGCGCAGCTTTTCCCTCCCGCTCATCATCAGGCAATGTGCGATGGACAGGTCGGCGTGCGGTGTTTCAAGCCGCTGGGCGACGGCCTGCATATCAGGCTTCAGAAAGGGCAGGCTTTTGTTGCGCGGCGTGAAGTGATCAGCACTGTAGAGGTGCTGGCCGCTTGCCGGGTTTACGTAGGCGTGCGCGTTGATCGCATCGCAAATCTCGGTGACGCGGGTTTGCCTGCGCTGGGATGGATCGGTGAGGGCGCAGACATGCGGCTCGATCGTTGCGGGGATGTCCTGGGTGCCTAATATCTCTGTTTCGATCCCTAAATGCGCCACGATCTGTCTGATGCCATAGGTATTATAAGTGTCCAGATCAGGGGCCTGATGATAGATGATCCGCTCCAGAAGCTCCCAGTTTTCATGCGCATAGGGTGCAGTGCTGTAGGCTTGTTTGAAGCTGGAAAACATCTTGCGGCGCCACCTGTCTGCGGGATCAACCATGATGTCGGCGATGATCTTGGACGGGCTTGCTCCTTTTGTTGCGGGACGGATGTAAAACACGCCGTTGGGTCCAAGTATACGGTTTCTTGAGACCCAGGATTGCACCATGAAGTTGCACCGCCCGTAGGGCACAAATACATCGACAGCGTTTATGAGCTGGAAATACCCGATGTAGGGCAAGAAATAGGGCTGCATGATTGCACTGCTGCGGGCGGCCTGCATTTAACCCGCCACCCAACGGCCCGGGAATGACGTCTGGGGCAGGGGGGACAGACCCGTTGAGATTTTGCGCAAGCTGCCTGTGTTGCTGATGGCGTTTTCGCAGGTCCGGATTTCGCTGTTGCCGTAGTAGCTGCCATTCATCAGCAACAAGGTGCCCGCCACGTAATGCGCGCAGTCCGATCCGTTTTGCGGCCCTTGTAGCCTGCTTTGCGGGATCCATTCTTGCAACACAAAGTCATTGGGGTCTTGGGTGTCAAACAGGTCAGACCACTCTGCCTGTGTCATCAGGGGGCCTGCAAAAATGCTTTTGCTTTTGCCCAGAAAGCGGTGTTTCAGGATCCACGCCGCTGGGGTGTGGCGTGCTTTTGCCCAGATGTCTTCATGGCCTGCATGGCGGTAGGTCGGTATCAGATAGCGCCTGAAGTCCTGCGCAAGTGGCCCAAGGGCGGCCTCACAAACCGCGGGGTCAAAGATATCAGCAAAAAACGCCTTGTCATGCACCACAAAGACCGAGAGCGGGTCGTTGATCATTGGCACCTGCGCCAGTGCGCTCAGAACCGCGTCGGGCAGGGCACAGATTTCATCCATGGAAAGCTCACAGATCACAAACGCGCCCTCCAGCAGTCGAAGCAGGCGGTCCGTGTCGCGGTAGTCTACCAAATGCAGCGGTTGGGCAGACCCCTCGTAGGCGCGGGTCAAAAAGCGGCTGTCATTGCGCAGATCGTCGCCGCGCAAACACACGACACTGTCGGTGCCGTGCAAATAGCTTTCCAGATCGGCAAAGAACCCTGCGAAGGGGTCCTCTTGCGCGGCCTCAGGCACATGATCGGGATAGGCCGTCTGCATCATATGGGCGTTCAGCACATGCGTGATGTATCCGTTCTGGGTATACCGCGAAGTGACCTCGATCAGGCGGGGGGTGAGGGCGGCATCAAAGACATAGTCGGTGCGATAGGTGCCTGCCCGAAAGGGCGTGTCCCTCCAGAAGGCCGCAACGCGCTGTTTGGCCTTGGATAACGCTGCGAAACCCGCGGGTTTGTGGACCTCGAGCACCATGCGCCTGCATCCCTTTTTCAAGCGCGTCTTTGCGGTAGCGGATCGTGTTATCCGCGCCCACGACGGGCCCAAAGGTGAATTTGTCATTCTCTGTCTCGAACACATGTGGCACGGCAAAGGGGAAGTCATGGTTTTGCAGGGCCGCAATCATATCGTCGCCAACGCCCGCCTGCGCCAGATCCAGCAGTAAATCACCCAGCGTGAGGACAAAGGACCGCCCCCCGCCGCAGGCTGCGGGTTTTATACAGTAAAGGCAGAACGCGTCCTCTGGCGTGTTGCGGTATTGGCTGTCTGTGTGCAAGGCCGCCTCGTCGCTATGCTCCGAGAAGGTGCGCCCTTCGGTGGTGCCGCCGCTTTGCGCACGAATGTCCCACAGCAATGCGCCGCGTTTGTCGTGTGCCATGGGCGTGCCGATGTCGCGGGCCAAATCCAGCGTCAGTGCCTGCGCTTGTGCGACGCTGCCCACGTCACCGTAGTTGATCACGCAAAAACCTGCGGTGTGCAGTGCGTGGCGGACGGTGTCGGGCGTGGCGCTTGCGGCGGAAAGCCTGATAATGCTCATGAAGGCATGTTTCCTGTTAATTTGTGAATTTCTGAAATGATGTGATCGCTGGGAATATATTGCATGTCCGGATTGTTGGGCAGGCAGAATATGCGTGCGTAGATGTCTTCGGCCACGGGCAACGCGGTGCCGTCGACCCCGCGCATCGGTTGATAATATCGCCGCACCTCAAAGCCCGACACAGGGGTCGACCAATCAATCGGTCTGGGGCTTAGAAAGGGGTGAAGCTGGTTGGTGATTTGGGCGTATACCCTGCGCTAAACGGGGTAATGCCCGCATCCGCGTCGACCATAAGCGAGATGTTGCGCCTGCGTTGAAGGCGATAGCGGTGCCCCCAGTCGTGCATCCGCTCTAGCCGTTCCAACACGGCTGCGGCACTCAGATCGCTTAACTTGCCGTTCATCGCAAAGGGTGCCACCTGCGCGGGCAGTCCAACGCCAAAGTTGGCCAGCTTGCGAATAATCTGCGCCTGCGCGGCGTTGCAAATAATCAGCCCGCATTCTCCATGACCCCAGGCTTTCGTATGATGCGCCGAGATGATCTCCATCGGTGCATTTTCCCTGAGCGCGGATGCAGGGCGGTCCAACAGCCCGACCGCATTGTCGATGACCAAGGGTTTGCGCTGCGCACGGCAGGCCGCCGCGATGGGGTCCCACTTGCTGTGGTTGGCAAAGGCATTGGTGTGGATGACGCCGCCGAATTCATCGGCCCCCAGCGATGCCATCTGATTCAGGTCAAACCCGCCGTCTGGCGTGCAATCAATGGCGCGGGTCTGCGCCAGCGGCCCGATACTGGCCGAAAAGAAGGTAAAGCCGTTTGACAACCACGTTAGGTGATCGCTTTGCCCCGTCTCGATTGCGGCGGCGCCGCATGTCAGCGCCAAAGCTGCGGAGCCATTGGCTACGGCCACCACATGGCGGTGCGCGGGCAATGCCAGTTGGACGGCGATAACCTGCTCCAGCAGATGCGCAACAGGGCCGCCATTGGCATAGCGGTTGGCCTGTGCCGACAGGGTCATAAAGTCTGCAATGCGCTGGAAGTCGGGTGACTTGTTCTCAAGAAACTGGACCTCGCTGCGCAGGCCCGGGGCGGTGAGTGCGGCAGGCTGTGGCTGCGGTACGCCGTGGTCTGTTGCGATTTGCACAAGCTGCGGTGCACGTTCAGCAAATGCGCTGTCAAAAACGGGCTGCATCGGTTGCGCAACGGCGGCTGGCCACTCTGCGCTGACGCGGCGTAAATGATGTTTGTAGGTGGTCACCCAATTGGCCCGCGCTGCGATGTTTGGCGCACAGGCGGCGAGGCTTCCGCCAAAATCGAGGAAAGCGATGTCATCGAAGCTTTCAAAAGCATGCAGGCCTAGAAATGTCGTCGTCGCCTCACCCGCGTTTGCAGCGACCAAAGGCGATTGCCCCTGATGCCGGGCCAGCCAGTCCGCGACCACATCGCGCAGCGCGTCACATTGCAATCTTGCCCCCGCGATCGGCACGTTATGCACCTGCGCATCATGCACACCCCATCCCGTCAACGCGGTGGTGAACTCCGAATTGCCCAGCAGCAAAACAGGTCTGTCTGCCATCTGCGCGATCAATTTGCCAAAGGTCTGCGATATAACTGCGGCCTTCAGCTCGTGACCTGTCCAGCCACCGTTTTCAATATTGTCGAGATGTTTGGGATCGGTAAAGTATCGCCTGATCTCATCCGTATGGGTGCGATTTGCAATCGGAGTGCTCTCGATGGCATAGCTGCCGGGCCAAGGTTCCAGTGACGACACAAAAGTCAGCCCCTGGGACGGGTCGGGCAGGTTGCGCAACCGCGCAAGAAGCGGCCCAAGAAACCCGCCACCAAAAAACGGCACATCGCTAAAGCCTGTCATCGCGTCCAGCTCGGCGCCGTCATGTGTCATGATCTGCGCCCGCGGAATGCCCAGATTTTCAAGCTTTACCAACAGCTCCCAAATGCCGTGGTTGAGTTTGAGGTACGCGAATTTCTCTTTTGCGCCAAGCTTGTCAAGAATGACGTCAAAGCCGGGTTGCGGAAATTGTTCGTCAAATTCAGCCGCCAAAACATTTATCTGGAAAGAGAGCTCCGGTACTGGTGTAACAGTCTGCTGCACCGTTCGGGTGGGCATATCGCGCAGACGCGCATCTGTCTACAAATTTGGGCTGCGCGGCCTGCCGAGGCTGTCGCGCATCAAAGACCTGTGGCGGGCCTGAACCCGAGGCTGGGCGCGCCAAGCTCGCGGAAGGCACGTTGGCGGCACGACAGAACGATGATCTGCAAATCGCCCGCGGCACCATGCAGCGCGTCGAACATCCGCTCGATCCGGTCATCGTCCGAATAGACCAGCGCGTCATCCAGAATAAGAGGCGCATGGCGGCCTGATTTCGCAAGTAGGCGGGCAAAGGCGAGACGGACAAGAAACGCAATCTGCTCTTGCGTGCCGCCCGACAGGACGTCAATCGGCTCTTCTGTACCTTTGCGCAGCAGCGATACAGGCAGCAGGGTTTCGTCGGACCACTGAAGCTCTGCGTCGTCCCACAGATCGGCGAGCAAGGGGCGCAGCTCTTCTGCGACGGGGGCGAAATACGTCTCACGCGCGGCTTTCTGGGCGGTGTCCAACGCGTCCAGAAGGCGCACCAGAACGTCCTTTTCCTGAACGACCCGCGCCAACGTTGCCTGCGCCACGCTCAGCCGTCCGCGCACATCTTCCAGCGCTTCTTCGACACCTTCCTGCCCGCGGATTTCGATCCTGACGTTCAATTCGGCAATCTGCTTTTCGATGCGCACACGGTCTGCGGCGGCTGCCCGCGCCACCGCCTCAAGGCGGTCATGCCGCGCCTTGAGGCTCTGCACATCGGGTAGTTTGCTGGCCAGCGTTTCGGCCGCGGTTTGGGCGTCGGTTGCTGCACGCAGCAGCTCTTCGAGACGGGTTTGCCCTTCGGCTGCGTTCAAAGGGGGCAATCCTTCGACATCACGGGCCGCTTTTTGCTGGCGTTCATGGGCGGCGGCCTTTTTGGCCTCTGTCTGGGCAAAGATGATCGCGCAGGCCTGTCGCTTGCTGTCTGTCTGGCGGGCGTCTGCCTGAGCCTGTTCCAGCGTCTGTTCCGTTTGCAGTCGCGCCGCCATGGCGCTGGCGCGGTCGGGGAGGTCCGTGGCATCGCTTGTTTCATCGATGGCAATCGCCGCCCGCAGCAGGCGCAGATGCTCAACGCCATCAGGGGCCAGTGTTTGCAGCGCGTTTTGCGCAAGGTCATGTGCGCGTTGTGCTTGTGCGCGGATGCGGGCGGCATCGCGCAGGCCCGTCATATCGGGCCAGCCGCCAGCATCCAACGCGGTGGCAAGGCTGGCTTGGGCCTGCGCGATGGTGGCGCTTGTTTCCTGATCGGCGGTGTCGATCTGTAGCTGGCCAATGCCCGGCAGGGTGATCATGCCATCGGCGGGCAGCGGCGTCGGGGTTTGGGCGGCCACGGGAGTGCCGCCCATTGTCACCATTGGCGCATCGGGGTCGTAATGGGCGATGACACGCGGGGCTGCCGCATCGCGCACGGCCTCGCTGGTAGTGACGGCGCGGGCCAGCTTTTCGATGGTGTCGACGGTTTTGTCGTCCGGCCCTTTCGAGATAATGGCATGGGCGGCGATGCGGTCGGCATCAGCGGCCTCGGCCTGCGCGATGACTTTGCCAAGGCGGGTGTGTTCGTCTTTGGCGGTTTTCGCACGGGCATGGTCGTCGATGCGGCGCAGCATCTTATCCGCCTCAGCGTGGGCGGCGGTTGCTGCGGATAGGGCGGCCCCCGCAGCGGTGTCGGCTGCTTGCGCATCATGGGATTTTTGGGCGGCGGCGGCATGCGCCTCGTCGGCTTGGGCATAGGCCGAAGTTGCCTTTTCCAACTCGTCCCAAAGTCCGTTTTGCCGCGCAATTTCGGCGCGTTCCGAGTCCGCCTTGGCCTTGGCCAGATCGGCGCGGGTGCGCAGTGTCTCCAACTCTTGCGCCAGCCCTTCCGCCTCTTTCAGCGCGGCCCCCGCAGCGGCCAAATCCGCGCGCCGCTTTTGGGCTGCTTCGGGCGCGTCGAGCGTGCCAAGCTCGGCGGTCAAGCGCCGCCGCGCATCCAGATCACTGCGCAGCGCCTCAACAAGGCCCGCCAGCTCGGCCTCTTGCGTGCCCAGCGCGTCTACCGCGTCTTGCGCGTCTGCCCAGCGGCCGCCTTTTCGCGCACCGCGACTGGATTGCAGACGGTTCAGCGCCTCTGATACTTCCGAGCGGATGCGGTCCATACGCTCGCCGCCTGTGACTTGCTCGACCGCGCCCGAAATCGCGGTGAGCAGATCACGCCGTTTTTCAAACTCGTCGCGCTGGTCCTTTTTCTCGCTGGCTTCCAGAAAGACGCGGCCCTGACGGACCCACAGCAATCCGCCGGGTCCGCCAGCAGCGCCAGAAACCAGATTGGCCAGCCAGTCTTCGGCGGCTTCGGCCTGATGCACCAATGTCCCGTCGCGCCAGATCCGTGCCGATGCGCCTGTCAGCCATTCCTTTCGGATGCGCCATGTGGCGCCCTCATGCTCCAACGTGCATTCCACGCTGACTTTGCCGCCCGAATGCGGGCGCAGGGCGGTCACATCGCCTGACTTGCTGTTGTGTTTGAGGAAAAACACCGCATGCAGCGCGTCAAAGAGGGTGGATTTGCCCGCCTCGTTGGGTTCGCACAGCAGCGTTACACCATCGCCAATCGGGCCAATGGTGACAGGCTCCGTAAAGCGCCGCACATTATCCAGCGTGATCTCGCGCAGCTTCATGTCATGTCCTCTGTCGCCATTGCGTGAAGCCGCCGTAGGGCCGCTGCCGCGATGTCGCGGTCGTGCTCGGACAGGGTGGCGCTGTTGGCGTCGGCGGCAAGGGCGTCGCTGGCCGTGCGCAGCGCACCACCGATTGAGATAGCCTCTAGGTCCTGTGCCTCGATCTCGGTCTGCAACGCCGATGTCTCCAGCTCAAAGTGGCAGAACTCGGGGCCGACGCTGGCCTCCAGCGCGGCTAATTGCGAACTTTCGCCAAGGGTCAGGCGGCCCTGCGCGGCGACTTTGACCAGCATATCGCGGTGTGCGGTGTCGGGCAGCGCTGCGCGTATCTGCGCGTGCGGATCATCGCCGGGCAGCAGGTCCAACGTGACGGATTGCCAATCCAGCACGCCGACAGGCACCTGGTGGATGCGGGGCGTCGCGGTGGCCGCGTCAATGTCCACGATCAGGCAGATGCCGCATCCATTGTGTTTGAACCCCGTCCGCTCTGGCGCGCCAGAGTAGGCGGTGCGCGGTGACACTTGGGTAAACCCGTGCCAGTCGCCAAGCGCGAGATAGTCGAGACGCGCGCGTTGGTCGCGGTCGGGTGCGATCACGTCGGCGGGCATGACGCCCTCGCTGAAGCCCTTGATGGAGCCATGTGCCAGACCGATGCGAATGGCCCCGTCGGGGGTGGGGGCCGTGTCCATCCATCCTGTCGGGTCTTCGGTGGGGTGGCGTGTCGCCAACGGGGCGGGCAGTAAAAAGACGCCGTCCTGCATCTGCGCAGGGTCGGGGCTGAACAAGACCCGCAGATTTGCGTGGCCCAACTGTTCAATCCCGTCCCATGTGGCCTGCGCTTCGCGCAGGTTGTCGTGGTTGCCGGGCAGCAGCCACCATGTCAGATCGGTCGCCTCGGCCATCTCGGTCGCCATTTGCCGCCATGTTTGCGCCGCGGGATTTGGGGTTTCGAACAAATCCCCCGCAACAAGGATATGGGGCGCTTGGTGTTCCCGCGCGATCGCGATCAACCTGCCGATCACGTTTTGGCGTGCCACGCGCAAACGGTCCGAAGCCGGATACCCGCCAAAAGGTTTGCCAAGATGCACATCCGCAGTGTGCAAAAAGCGAATGGCGGTCATGATCAAATCCCCTATGAAATATGGCTGTGCCGACAGGCCTGTCTTGCGCCAATCGGCGCCGTGTATCTTCAACTGTAACGCTGTGCTTGTACAGAGGCCACCACGCAGCATAAAGCGGCGCTAGGGGGGGGCAGGTCAGCCCTGAAACAGCGCGATCCAGATGCCGATAAACATACAGATGCCGCCAAAGTTGACGCACATATGCCACAGCGAATAGCGGAACGGCAGGGCCTTGCGTGCGTAGAACGTGGTGCCCACGACATAGCAACACGCCCCCGCGATGATCCACCAAAGCGTGGTCAGCGGCACGCCCTCCAGATCGGGCAGGGCCGACAGGCCAATCGCGCCCAATCCAAGATATGATGCCGTCGACCAGCGTGATTTGACGGTCGCATTGGTGATCTTGTTCCACACGGCGAGCGCGGTCAAAGCCCAGCAGATGACCAGTAGGCTCATCGTCCATGTGGTGTTCGCCAAAACAAAGAACGGGGTGAAGGTCCCTGAAATGCTGGGATATATCGCGGCATGGTCAATGCGGCGCAGCAGGATGCGGCGGTCGTGCAGGGACGAAAAGTGATAGGTCATCGAGGCCAGATTGGAGGCCAGCGCACAGACCACATATACCACCATTGCCCAAACCAACGCCTTGCTATGGCCGCTGTAGTCAGCCCGCATTAGCAAAACGGTTGCGGCCACGATCAGGACAAAGCCTATAACATGCACGGCAAGGTCGGCACTGCGGTGCGTAGGAACGGGGCTTGGATAGGTTGTGTGGGTCATCGGGCGCTCTGTCTTTGGTCGGATGTGCCTAGCCCGCAATGCGGGCGGATGTCCACGGGTTCCTGTGCGTCGCATTCTGCGCAGGGGTCATTCTTTGCCGTGACCCTTGCCCGATGTTGCGGTACGTTCGCCCCACGTACACACAGGACCCCCGAAATGAAGTTATTCTCTGGCAAAAACAGGCCGATACACCAAGGCGGCTTTCCGTCAGAGCTGTTGCAGCGCAGCGACCGGATGCCCGATTTGTCGCAGGTGCCGGCGGCGCGGCCGCTGGCGTTTCAGCGCGGTGATGACCCGCGCAGTATCGTGAATGCGATGCGGGAATATCAGGCGATGCTGGACGTGATCCGCCAAGGGCACGTGAACGCCGCCCGCGCTGATTGCCCCTCGGATGTGGATGCGCGGGCTTCCCACCTCAAATCCTTTGGCTATTTCGCGGATGCGGCAGTGGTCGGCATATGTGCGCTGCCACAGGCGGCGATGTTGCAGACGCCCCACCACAACCCCGACATGACGGCCTTGGGGGACAAGCTGCAAACCCGTCAGGCCAAAACCCTCGCTGCGGGGATTGATCAGGTTATGGCCGACCTGCGCGATGCGATTACAGCCCCGCCAAGGGGCATTGATGACCACAGCCATGCCATCGTGCTGATGTATGAAAACCCCCGTGAACCAGACGCGGACGAGGCAGGAACCGCGTGGATCGAGGACGCCTCTGCCCACCGCGCAGGGCTTCTGGCCGCAGAGACAGCCGTGGTGCTGGCCGAATATATTCGCCTCTTGGGGTTTGAGGCGCGGGCGCATACGGTCACGACCGCAGATGTGGATTTGAACAAGCTGGCCGTGGCCGCGGGGCTTGCCACTGCCACGGCGCAGGGCCTGTCCCACCCTTATATCGGCACGCGGTTCGGACTGGCGGCGGTGACGACCACCTTTCAGATGGCCGTTGATGCGCCCTTGGCCAAAGAACAGCCCGCGTCGGCCTTTGGCCTGAAATGGCGCATTGGTGCAGGGCAGGAGCGCACGGCCTTTAACGCGGTGCCCTTTGCCAAACGGCGGTTTGTGGACGGGGGCCACCCTTTCGAGACGCTGAAACGGGTGGACGACCCGACCACCTTCATCGACGCGGCCCGCGTGGCACGCGTGCCCAAACGGGCCGACATGTTCGCCCGTGCGCAATTTGGCGACATGGGCAAAACGGTGCAAAAGGGCGCGACAGGCGGGCTTTATGTGCGCAGGGCCGCCCCCTCGATGGCGCAGCGCCGCGCTTTGGCGGCGTTTGTGCCACTGCAGGACGGTGACGTGACACAGACAAAGGCGGATATCCCCGCGCCCCAAGCGGCCGATCTGGTCAAGGCCACCGCCTATTGGCTGGGCTGCGATGCGGTGGGCATCTCGGCCTGTCCCGACTGGACGTGGTACAGCCATGACGCCCGTGGCGATGCGATTACACCGCCCCACGATCAAGCGATCAGCGTGATCATTGATCAGGGGTTCGACACGATGGAGGGCGCAAGCGGCGATGACTGGATCAGCGTCGCGCAGTCTATGCGCGCCTATCTGCGATTCTCGCTGCTGGGCGGTGTTTTGGCGCAGCAAATCCGCAATCTGGGCTATAGCGCCAAGGCGCATACAGTGATGGATGGCGAGGTCTTGCAACCGCCGCTGTTGTTGCTCGCAGGGTTGGGAGAGGTCAGCCGTATCGGCGAAGTCATCCTGAACCCTTTCCTTGGCCCGCGCCTGAAGTCGGGTGTGATCACCACCGACATGCCGATGACCCACGACAAACCCATCGACTTTGGCCTGCAAAAATTCTGCGAAAGCTGCAACAAATGCGCTCGTGAATGCCCCTCGGGGGCGATCACCGCAGGGCCGAAACGCATGTTCAACGGTTATGAGATCTGGAAATCCGACAGCCAGAAATGCGCGACCTACAGGATCACCACGCCGGGCGGGTCCATGTGCGGGCGGTGCATGAAAACCTGTCCGTGGAACCTTGAGGGGCTTTTTGCCGAAAAGCCGTTTCGCTGGGCCGCGATGAACCTGCCTGCGGCGGCGCCCGTGCTGGCACGGCTGGATGATGCGCTGGGCAAGGGCGGGCTTAATCCGGTTAAGAAATGGTGGTGGGATCTGGCGCTGGAGGAAGACGGATCATACGCGCCGACGAAAGAACCCGTGAACGCGAGGGGCCTGCAGAAAGACCTTGAGTTAAAGCACGAGGACCAGACCCTTGCCGTCTATCCTGCGCCGCTTGCGCCGCCTCCCTATCCATACCCCTTCCCGATGGACCGCGAGGCGGGCATTGCCGCCTATGACGCGATGATCAGCGCGGATGACTATAAGGCGCATCTGCGCGATGGCACCGTTGATCAGGTCGCGCATGTCTATGCGGCCACGGGCGACAGCCCTGTTATCCCCGCGGTCATCAGCAAGGCCGAAGCCATCGCCGACGGCATCACCAAATACGAATTCCGCGCCGTTGATGGGCGCGACCTGCCCGCATGGAGCGCAGGTGCGCATCTCGACATTGTGGTCGCCCCCGAGTTTTTGCGTCAATATTCCATGTCGGGTGATCCTGCGGACCGCAGCCTTTACCAGATTGCGGTGCTGAAAGAGGACGCAGGGCGTGGCGGCTCCAAACTAATGCACCGGATATTCGATGTGGGGCGCAGGGTGTTCATCTCTCGGCCGATCAATCACTTTGCGCTGGATGCGGATGCCCCACATACCGTGTTGATGGGCGGGGGCATTGGCATCACTCCGATGATCGCTATGGCGCATGAGTTATACGCCAAAGGCCGCCCTTTCGCGCTGCACTATTCCGGTCGAAGCCGTGCTACGATGGGCTTTCTGGACGACATCGCGGGTTTTGGCTGGGCGGACCGCGTGGTGCTGCATATCTCGGATGAAAGCAGTCGCGCTGATCTGGCCGCAATCATGGCAGCGCTGCCGAACGGCACGCATCTGTATACTTGCGGCGCGCAGGGCTATATGGACGCCGTGATCCAAGCGGCATCGGACGCGGGCCTGCCCGAAGACGCGGTGCATCTGGAATACTTCACGCTCCCCGAGGTGCCAGAATACCAGAACCACGACTTCACCCTGCGGCTTGCCCGCTCGGGGCGTGATCTGCCGGTGCCTGCGGGGCGTGTGGCGACCGATGTGCTGGCCGAGAACGGCGTGCATCTGGATGTGAAATGCGCGGACGGGCTGTGCGGTGTGTGCAAATGCACCCTATTGGGCGGCGAGGTCGAGCATCGCGATTTCGTGCTGTCCAAAGCGCAGCGGGCGGATACGGTGATCTTGTGTCAGTCCCGTGCCGCGCAAAAGGACGGCGTGATCGAAGTGGATTTATAGCTCTCGGTCGTATCCCGTCATCTCCAGATACCCGACACCCTGATGGCTGCCTGACACGGTCACCGGCCCCTCCCAATAGGGCACCGACAGGTCCATCCATGCGTGCGGGTTGAGCGCGCCCACGGTCACATCCACGCCGTAATCGGGCACGCGCACCTGCCAGCGCGTCGGCACCTCGCGCCCGCCCACGTCTGATACCGTCAAAGGCTCGGCCTGAAAGCTGCCGTCGGGCAGGGGCGTTGCCGCACCCGCCGCCGTGATCCATGTGCCAGAGGTAAAGTAGCTGCCGTCCGCCTGCCGCAGTCTGAACCCCATCAGCTTGTCCCCGTCCTCAAACGAGAGCGAGAACCAGTCCCACCCCGTCTGGTCACTGGCCAGCGGTTGCGATGACCACTCACGGTCCAGCCACGCATTGCCGGTGACGGCCACATCGCCGCCGGGCAGGGTCAACGTGCCCTCCAGCGCAAAGAAGGGTTGCGAGTAGTAATAGCTGGCCTGCCCCTGCTGGGATTTGACCGAATAGCCGCCGTCGCCTTGGAAAACCAACGGGCCTTGAGTCTCCAGCGTCACGTCATAGGCGAACTGGGTGCCTGCGGCCCGCAGGGTCACGCGCTCCATCGTCTCGCCGCGCATGTGCCAGTCGTCGATCCACGCCTCGAAGGGGGCAGGGGTCACGCCAGCCTGTCCAACACCGCCACGGGCAAAGCGTTCGGCCGTGTGATGCGCGTCTTGCGTAGTGACAGCAGCATGGCCCAGCCAGATTTGCGGGCTGTCCCAATCGTTCGTGGCAAAGGGCGCAAGGGCCGAACGGAAGAGCGTCCATTGCAGCCCGTAGGGGGTGCCATTCGCATCGGTCATATTGGCAGTCACATACCACCATTCGATCCGGTAGTCGTTGTGCGGGCCATGATCGGCGGGAAAGTCGAATTGCGGGTCGGGGGCAGGGGTGGCAAAGCCCTCGGCCTGCGTGCCCATGCCCGCAAACCCTTGCGCCAGACCAAAAGCGGGCGCACCAAAAGCGAGGAGCGTAGCGAGGAGCGCGGCCTTACCGTTCATTTGCAAATACCTTCAACAAATCCGCAGGCGGCGTGCGCGCCAGCTTGCGAGCAGGCCATGCCGCCGCCAGTGTCGCCGCCAGCAGCGCAAAGCCCCCCAGCACCGCATACTCACGCGGAAACACATACATCGGCAAACGCCAGCCAAAGGCTTCGACATTTACCACAGCCAGCAAGACCCACGCCAGCGCCATCCCCAAAGGCAGCGCACAAACCGCCGTCAGGGTCGCCAGTACAACCGCCCGCACCAGTTCCAACTGCCCCAACCGCGCCCGCGTCATCCCCAAGGCCCAGGCAGGCGCCAGTTGCGGCAGGCGCATCCCCGCCAGCGTCAGCAAGCTCATGAAAATGGCAAACCCCGCCACGCACAGCGTCAGCACATTCAGCGCGGCAGTCACCGTGAAGGTCCGCTCAAACACGGCCAATGAGAACGCCTTGATCTGAGCCTGATCCGTAATCGCCTGATCGCCAAGGCCAAAGTCGTCGCGCAAAGCCGCCCGCAACTCTTGCGGTGCATCGGTCCGCAGGCCAAAGCGCAAGGCCCGCACATCGGGATGCAAGCGCGTGAACAATGGCTCAGTCACAATCGCCTGCCCGATGGGGTTGCCGTAATCGCCGAAGACCCCCGCAATAGGCAGCGATGTGCCCTCCGAAATTTGCAGCACATCCCCGACCCACAGGCCCGCCCGCCGCGCCAACTGCTCGTTCACCAACAGCGCCTCGCCGCGTGCCACACGGTCCCAGACCTTTGCCGATTGATCCAAAAGGCCCCAATTCTCGCGGTAGGTCGCGCCGATCCGTGCGCCATAAAGCTCGGCTGGCAGCCCCGCCAGTTCGGCCTCGACCGACAGCAGAGGCAGGATCTCGGTCACGTAAGGGGCTACAAATGCCTCCAACGCCTGCGCCTGCTTGGCACTTTCGGTGCTGACATAAAGCTCGGAGGCAAGCCGCTGGTCCAGAAATCCGGTAAAGGTCAGACGAAAGCTCGACACCATGGTCGACACACCGACGTTGGCCGCCATCGCCAGCAGCAGCGCCATCAGCGCAAGGCTAAGCCCCGGCAGTTGCTGACGCGTATCGGCCCAGAACCACTGTGCCGTGACGCCTTTGGCCACGCGGCCCATGGCGCGCAACGCGACGTCCAACACCAAAGGCAGCGCCAGCGCCGCGCCGATCAGCAAACAGGCCAGCAGGCCAAAGCCCATGACCAGCCCGCTGCCCACCGCCGCCAGCAGCGCTGCGATTGCCAGCAACCCGATGCTTGCCCCCATCTGCACCTGTCGCATCCGTTCGCGTGCGGTGGCCCATGCCCTTGGCCGCGCACTTGCCAACAGTGGCATCCGCGCCACCGAGGTCAGCGCCCCCGCCGCCGCAATCGCCGTGCCCAGCACCGATATCGCCATGCCGGACAGCCACCAAACAGGCCGCAATTGCAACGTGCCCGACACCTGCGCCCCATACAGCCCCTTGAGTGTTGCGGCCACATCGGGCAGCAGGCTCGCCGCGACCAGATACCCCGCACTCACCCCCAACAGACCGCCGACAAGCGCCAGCGCCAGTAACTCCGCCGCCATCAGGACAACAAGTCGACGCAAGGGCAGCCCCAGCGCCCGTAGCGTGCGGACCATGGCGCGGCGTTGTTCGAACGCGAGGCCAACGGCACCGTGAACGATGAAAATCCCCACCGCAAAGCTCAGCAAGCCAAAGGCGGTGAGGTTCAAATGAAAGCTGTCCGTCAGCCGCGCCACATCCGAGCCGCCCTGCGCGGCACGGCGCGTCAGTTCAGGTGCGACCTGTGCGAGGGGCAGGCGGCCTATGGGTTGATCGGGGGCGACGATAAGGCGGCTTAGCGTGCTGCCCGCGTCCAGCAGGCGCTGGGCCACAAAGATGTCGGTGATGGCCGTGTCGGGGGCGATGGACGGCTCGATCACGATGGGGGTGTCCAGCACGCCGCGCAGCTTGGCCGCCGTGGCGGCATTGGCAAAGACGGGCCTGTCGTTCAGGAACCCTTGCAAATCGCCACCGACCCCCACAGGCCCCAAGCCTCCGGGTGCTGTGAGCGGATCAATCCCGACCAGCCTGATGCGTGCGGATTGCTCCCCAATCTGCCCCTCAACCACAGGCCCCACCAGCCAGCCCGCCCGCCGCAGGGCGATATACGTCTCTTGCGCGATTTCGTCCGTAGACGTGGGCAGCAGCTGGTCATATTGCCCTTCACCCAATGTGGCGGCGGCTGCGCCATAGCTGGCCCGTGCCTCGGCGTTGACGGCCTGCACGCCCGACCAAAGTGCTGTGGCCAGCGCCAGACCCGCGATCAGCGTAAACAGCTGCAACGGGTTGCGCCGCCAATGCGACCAAAGTGCGGCAAGCGCTGCGCGGGTCACGGGGCGATCACCCCTTGGCGCAGATGCGCCCGCCGCGCCATCTGTGCGGCCAGCGTGGGCGAGTGTGTCACCATGACCAGCGCCGCGCCCGTCTGCGCCACCAGATCGCGCATCTGCTCCATCACCGCTGCGGCGGTTTCCTCGTCCAGATTTCCCGTCGGCTCATCCGCGAGGATCAGCTTTGGCTTGGCGGCCAATGCGCGGGCGATGGCCACGCGCTGTTGCTGGCCGCCTGACAGCTGCTCGGGGTATTTTCGCAGATGCTCGGACAGGCCCAGCCGTGCTGCCAGATCCTGCGCCGCCGCAGCGTCATAGACCCCCGCAAGCCGCGCCTGAAACGCGATGTTGGCAGCCACATCCAGCGAAGGGATCAGATTGAACTGTTGAAAGATGATGCCCACATGGTTGCGGCGCACGGCGGCGCGTCCCGCATCATCAAGGCTGGCGATGTCTTGCCCCTCCAGCACCACGCGCCCCGCGTCCGCGGTATCGAGCCCGCCAATCAGGTGAAGCAGCGTGCTTTTGCCCGACCCGCTTTCGCCTGTAAGGGCAAGCGTGTCGCCGGCCGCCACCTCCAGATCAATGCCGCGCAGCACCGGCACGGGGCCGTCGTTTCCTGCGTATGATTTTGTAAGGTTCTGGACGTCTAGTAACATGGGCGCGCTCCGCTCTGCCCCAAGACCTATCGCGGATCGGCGCCATTGCCATCCCGATTTTGCCCCCGTCGGTCCATTTGCCGCGCCGCGCTGGTCAAGCGCGCCCCGCCCGCTATGTCGTCGCGTAGTCAGGAGGGCGCGATGGGACGTATCAGATACGCAGTTTTGGCATTGGCGCTGAGCACACAAACCGCCGCAACACAGGAGCAGATGATGGAGCTGGACCCCGAATGGGAATTTGTCGCCGACACGGTGATGGGCGGCGTATCGGAGGGCGAGATTGAGCAGGTCACCCTAGACGGGCGTGCCGCGATGCGACTGCATGGCGCGGTCTCGCTCGAGAATAATGGTGGCTTTATCCAGATGGCGTTCGACATGCCGCAGGGTGGCGAGTGGGCAGGGATCGAGATCGACCTGCGTGGCAATGGCGCACAATACGAGGTTCGTCTGCGCACGGATGAGCTGTCGCGCCCGTGGCATTCCTACCGCGCAGTGTTCGACACCAGCGGCGAATGGCAGACCCTGCGCCTGCCGTGGGCAGCGTTTGAGCGCAACAAGACCGATGTGCCTTTCGATCCCGCACGCCTGCGGCGCATGGGCGTGCTTGCCTACGGGGCCGAGATGCAGGCCGACATCGCCGTGGCCTCCGTGCGGTACTTTAAATGAGCGCGCCTGATTTGGCCCCCGCCGATATCAGCGCGGTCATCGAAATGGCGCTGAGCGATCATGTGCCGTTTGCCACGATCAAGGCGGAATATGGCTTGGGGGAAAAGGACGTGCAGGCGCTGATGCGTGGCGCCCTGAAGCCCGGCAGCTACCGCGCATGGCGCAAACGCGTGCGCGATTTCGGCAGCCGACGGGCGCAGTATAAATGAGCACCCCGCGGGACAAGGGACTGGCAGTGCCTGCCAGCAGGCTGGGGCGGCTGACGCGCCTTGGCTCGATGACCGCGGGGGTGGCGGGGAACATGGCGCTGGGCGGGATGGCGCAGCTGGGGCGCGGGCAGCGGCCCGATTGGCGCGGTTTGCTGCTGACCCCTGCCAATATCACCCGCGTGGCGGACCAGTTGGCCAAGATGCGCGGCGCGGCGATGAAGATCGGGCAGCTTGCCTCGATGGACGCGGGCGACATGCTCCCGCCCGAGCTGTCGCAGATCATGGCGCGGCTGCGGGATGATGCGCATTTCATGCCGCCTGCTCAGCTCAAGAAAGTATTGGCGACCCAGTGGCACGACGGCTGGCTGCGCGACTTCAAACGCTTTGACGTGCGCCCCATCGCTGCGGCCTCGATCGGGCAGGTACACCGTGCGCAATTGCGCGACGGGCGCGATGTGGCGATCAAGGTGCAGTACCCCGGCGTGGCGCGTAGCATCGACAGCGACGTGGCAAATGTCGGCACGCTGATCCGCATGTCGGGGCTGCTGCCTGCGGGCTTTGCGCTGGACCCCTATCTGGACGAAGCGGCGCGGCAGTTGCACGAAGAAACGGACTATCTCCGCGAGGCGGCCTGCCTCAATCGCTTTCGCGACTTGTTAAACGGGGTCGAGGGATTTCGCCTGCCGAAGGTGCATGCGGATCTGAGCACAGGGTCGACCCTGACGATGGACTATCTGGAAGGCCGTCCCATCGAGGAGGCGGCAGAGGCGCCGCAAGAGCAGCGTAATGCAATCATGGCTCGCTTGATTGATCTGATGCTAAAGGAAGTATTTGAATTCAAGGTGATGCAGAGTGATCCTAATTTTGCAAACTACCGTTTTGATCCGGTGAGCGGAGATATAATCTTGTTGGATTTTGGAGCGACGAGAGATGTTAGTGAAGATATTTCAGTGCTTTATAGGTCGATCTTGATGGCGGGGCTGGATGGAGGCTGGGGTAAGTGTGAAGATCTTGCTCTAAGTCTCGGATTTGTGGATGAAAATACCAAGTCAGAGCATCGAGAAAAGTTGATGTCGTTGATGCGGGTCGCTTTCACATCGCTGGCTGCTCCGATGTTCGACTTTACCGATAAAACCCTCACGCGGCAGATGCAGGCCGAGGGCGAAGCACTGGCCCGTGACGGATTTATCCCGCCCGTTGTGCCGATGGATGTGCTGTATCTGCAGCGCAAATTTGCGGGGATGTTCCTGCTGGGCGCACGGCTGGGTGTGCGGTTGCCGGTGGCGGATATGCTGCGGCAGGCCTGCGCCCCAAGGTGAAACCCAAGGGGCGCAAGGGGGGTTAGCTTTTCTTGCTGTCGTCGATCACGTTCATGCCCGCCAGACCGGATTGACCCAGCTCAACCCCCGCAAAGGGGCCGCCGTGGCACATGTGATTGGGGTCGTGCGGGTCCATTGGCGGCTCTTCGGCCAGCACTTTTTCAGCGTAGATTTCGGCGTTGTCGGTGGGGCGGTAGCCCAAGAAGCTGGCCTTGGCATTGTCCACCGGTGCGCGGTCGTTGTTGCTGACGCCGTAGATGACGGCCCAGCCCGTCACGGGTGTTTCGATGCAGCGCGTGACCAGCTGAATCAGGTCGTCATAGCTGAGGTAGGATCCAAGCGCGCGCGCGTTGTTGACCTGCGCACAGCTGAGGATGCGCATGTGCACGCTCTCCAATCCGCGCTTTTCCCAATACATCCGGCCAAGGTCTTCGGTGAAACACTTGGCCAGCCCGTAGAAGGTATCGGGGCGGTGGGCGACTTCGGTGTTGATGAATTCGTTCTTGGGGTACATGCCGACCGCGTGGATGGACGAGCCATAGACCACCCGCCGCACACCGTGGCGCGATGCGGCTTCCCACACGTTGTAGGAGCCGACAAAGTTCGGGCCCAGCAGTTCTTCAAACGGCTTTTCGTCCACGATTGCGCCCATGTGAACGACCATATCCGCGCCCTTGATCACGGCCTCCATCGCAGCGAAATCGGCCAGATCGGCCTGCACGAATGTCTCACCCGCATAGAGGCTGCCGGGTTGGTCCGCGATGTCGGTGGAGACCAGTTCGTCGCACAGTGCAGTGAGCGGTTCGCGCAGATACGAGCCAAGACGGCCAGCCGCGCCTGTCAGTACGATTTTCTTTAGTTTAGCAGCCATGGAAAAGCCTTTCAGAACAGGTTGTTTTTGACATCTGACAGCAGCGCATCGGTGGCGCGGGCCAGAAGGGTTGTATCGGTGCCGCAGGCGACGAAGGTAAAGCCTTCGTTCAGCAATTGCGCGGCGAAGGCGCCGTCATTGACCAATGTGCCAACAGGCATGCCCTTGGCAATCAGCTTTTGCGCGCAGGGGCGGATCAGGTCCCAGACCTCGGCATCCAGCGGTTTGCCCAGCTTGCCAATGTCCGCCGCAATATCCGCAGGACCAAAAAAGATGCCATGCACGCCGTCCACATCCGAAATCGCCTCGGCCTGTTCAATCGCGTGGCGCGATTCCAGTTGCAGCAGCACCGTCGTCTCGTCCTCGACCCGTGCCAGATAGTCGGTGACGCGGCCGAATTTGTTAGCCCGCGTCGCGCCAGAGAACCCGCGCACGCCATGCGGTGGATAGCGGGTTGCGGCGACAGCGGCTTGCGCCTCCTCAACAGTGTTGATCATCGGGAACAGCAGCCCGCGTGCGCCAAGGTCCAGCAGGCGTTTGACCATCACCGCGTCATTCCATTCGGGCCGCACGATGGCGGTGGTCGGGGTGGCGGCAAAAGCCTGTAGCTGGCCCAAGACGGTCATATAATCGTTGGGCGTATGCTCCATATCAATCAAGGCCCAGTCAAAGCCCGAGGGTGCTGTGACCTCGGCGGCAAAGGGGCTGCACAGGCTGACCCACAGACCCAGCTGTTTGCGGTTTTCGCGCAGCGCATGGGTGAAGGCATTGTCGGGATAGTTCATTTGGTGTCCCTTTCCTAGCAATGAGGGTTGTTATTTATCAACTTTGTGCAGGCCTTATTCACTAAGTGATGGTAATTTGTTGTCTATTGTCAACTTTTCACGCCTTTATCCACAGACATACCGCTAGAGAGGCACATCATAGGTCACCCAAGGCGTGCGGTCCGCAAGTTGGTCATAGACGCCCCGCGCGCGGTAGTTGTCTTCGGCCGTGATCCACCGGATCAGTGCCCAGCCACGGGCGCGCCCTTCGGCTTTGACCGCATCGATCAGCGCCTGCGCCGCGCCGCTGCCACGGGCGATGGGATCGACGAACAGATCATCCAAAAATCCGCGTGTGTTGGCGGCAAGAGGCGAGTGGAAGGGCCGGTAATGGGTGAGGCCGATCAAGGTGCCGTCCTGCTCGGCCACAAATCCGTTCACCTCATGGGCGGGATCATGCAGCCAGCCCCAGACCGTCTCGCGCATGGCGGGGGTTTGGGGTACGCCGTAAAACTCTGCATAGCCTGCGTACAGGGCCTCCCATGCGGGGCGGTCGGCAGGGGCAACAGGGCGGGTGGTGACGGGCATGGCGGTTTCCTAGATGACGGCGGTTTCTTCGAATTTGGTGCGGCTTGCGGCGCGGTTCACGTCAAACGCGCTCAGATCAAGGCTGCGGTAAGCGCCGTAGGCGATCAGCTCGGCAATGCCGCGGCCCATAGCGGGCGATTGTTGCAGCCCGTGGCCCGAGAACCCGTTGACGAAGATGAAGTTGGGGCAGCTATCGGCACGGCCCAACAGGGCGTTCTGATCAAACGTGTTAAATGCGTAGTGACCGACCCATTCATTGATCACTTTGATCGCTTCGAACTGGGGAATGCGGTTGGCGATGGTGGGCCAGACTTTGTTTTCCCAGATGGAGTGGTCAAAGTCGAAATCATCATAGGCCACATCGGGGTCCACATCGGGCGGACACCCGGCAAGATAGTATTTCCCCTCGGTGCGCATGTGAACGCCGCCGGGGTCGATGGTCAGCGGCAGGTCGCGGTCCAGCGGCTGGGCCGCGTCAAAGATGAAGGTGTAGCGTTTGCGCGGTGCGACAGGAATCTCCAGCCCCGCCATCCGCGCCGTAGCAGCGGCCCGTGGGCCAGAGGCATTCACCACCGTGCCGCAGCCCACTTTAGTCCCGTCGGCCAATGTCACGCTGGTCACGGCATTGCCGTCGCGGGTCATTGCGCTTACCTCGGCGTGGACATATTCCACACCATTGGCGCGGGCTTTGCGTTTGAACCAGTCGAACATGGTGCCCCCGTCGAAATACCCTTCGTCCACCAGGTTATGGTTGCCTGCATAGATGTCTTCGAGGTTGTAGAACGGATAATCGGCGGCGATTTGTTCGGCGCTCATGTGTTTGGTGGCCGCGCCAAGGCGGGACTGGACCTGCTGCGCGTCTTTCAGGGTTTGGGCAAATTCGGGCGTATCGGCAAGGTACATATAGCCATAGCTTTGCAGCGGCAGATGCGGAACCTCCTCGTCTCCGCCCATGAAGTCGCGGAAGTTGCGGATGAACTGCGCGCCAAACTGGCTGACCGAGATATTGGTCGGGTTGCTGAACTGCTGGCGGATGCAACTGTTGGTATGCGAGGTCGAGGCGAACTGATAGGTCGGGTCCCGCTCAACCACCAATACAGTGCCGTCGAACCCCTCCATCTGGGTCAGCCACCATGCGACCGAAGAGCCATAAATCGCGCCGCCAATGATGACGACGTCATAGGACGAAAGGGTAGGGGTTTGCATGATACAGGGCTTTCTATGGACAGTGCTTTGACGATGATAAGCACGTCACTTCGCCATTGCCTATAGGGTGTCTAGCAAAAGAAGGGCTGCTTGACCGCGTGGGCCAGCATTTCCAGGCGGTCCTGCCCGTAAAACATATCACCATCCAGAAAATAGGTAGGCGAGCCGAAGATGTTGCGCCTGATCGCCTCTTGGGTGTTGGCGTCATGGCGGGCTTGCACGGTGTCGGACTGCGCTGCCTCTAGCAGGTGCGCGCCGTTCTGGCCGCAGGCACAGGCCAGCGCTGTCAGCGTGGCGGGATCGGCGATATCGGCATCGTCGCGCCAATGGGCCTGCAAAATCGCAAAGCTGAGCGGGTCTGGATCATCGCTGGCGATGATCATCCCGTTCGCAAGTGCGAGCGGATTGTCGTGATGTGTCGGGCGGTGGCGGATCATCTTCAGGCCGCGCCATTGCGCCCAACGGGCCAGTTCGCGGCCAAAGAAATAGTCGATATGTGCGGCGCTGCGGTTTGCAAACGCGGGTGCGCCCGTGGCCTGCATAACGGGGGAAAAGTCGAACGGGCGGTGTTCGATCCGCAGTCCTGCGTCGCGGGAAATTTGTGTCAATTGCTGTGCGCCAAGATAGGCATAGGCAGAGTGGGCGGAGTAGAAATATTCGATCACGCGGTCGGTTGTCATTAAAACCTCGAAGGTGGCGCAGGGTGTGATTCGCAAATTACACGCGGAGCGAGAGGGCGTTCAAGGCGCGTTCAGCTGTTGAAGTGCCGCAGCGAGCGCATCACCGTCGCAGCGGTGAAATTTTGCTGGACCGAAACGCGGGGCTGGGTCATCACTATGGCATGAAAACGCCTCTGATAGACAACCTGCAATACGCCAACTTCTCACCTCGCATATTCGAACAGATGCGCGCGGGCGGGGTGGACGCCGTGCATGTCACCATCGCCTATCACGAAAGCTTTCGTGAGATGGTGCTGAACCTTGAGCAATGGAACCGCTGGTTCGAGGCGCATCCCGATCTGATCTTCAAGGGCACCACCGCCGACTGCGTGCGCCGCGCCCAAGCGACAGGGCGCACGGCGATTTTCTTTGGCTTCCAGAACCCCAGCCCGATTGAGGATGACATTGGTCTGGTCGAGATTTGTCACCAGCTCGGCATCCGCTTTATGCAGCTGACCTATAACAACCAGTCCCTGCTCGCGACGGGCTGTTACGAGGATTATGACGCAGGCCTGACCCGCATGGGCCGGCAGGTCGTGTCCGAGATGAACCGCGTGGGTCTGGTGGTGGATATGTCCCACTCGGGCGAGCGTTCGACGTTGGACGCGATCGCGCATTCGACCCGCCCGATTGCCATCACCCACGCCAATCCTGCGTGGTGGCACGCGGCGCTGCGCAACAAGTCCGACGCGGTGCTGAGCGCGCTTGCTTCCAGTGGTGGAATGTTGGGATTTTCTATTTATCCTCATCATCTTGCAGGTGGGACTTCATGTACTGCGCGAAGTTTCTGCGAGATGATAGAAGAGGCCGCCGGCCGCTACGGCGCGCACACCCTCGGCATCGGTACAGATTTGTGTCAGGACCAGCCCGACAGCATCGTGGAATGGATGCGTGTGGGCCGTTGGTCCAAGGTGATCGACTATGGCGAAGGCTCGGCCAGCAACGCGGGCTTTCCCGCGATGCCCGACTGGTTCGGGGATAATCGCGACTTTGGCAACATCCGCGCAGGGCTGCAAGCGACCAGCCTGACCGCCGAGGAAATCGACGGGATCATGGGTGGCAACTGGTTGCGGTTCTATGAGGAAAGCTTTGGGGCCGCGACATGAAAGACGGGCTTGCGCAGCCGCCACAAAAGCCGTTGCGCACCCCTGATGATGTCATGCGCCTGTCGCGGATGGGGTCAATGTTTCCCTCGCGGCTGTCCTTCCTGCGCAGTCTGATCCGCCGCCTCGCGCAGGAGCGGGCCACCGTCACCCGCCACGCATGGCAGATTTGCGAAGACGGGTTTGGCCACGCGGTGTTCAGCGTCGATCTTGGCGGCCATACCTATTCGCTGGTCGCCGTCTCGACCGACCTGCCGCCCGCGCTGCGCACCGACCGTGTGATCGCGACAGCGTGGGACAGCGCATATGTCCTGTTCGACGGCATTCCTGACCCGGATGACATTGCGCGGATCACCAAAAACGCGCCCCTGCAAGAGGCGGGACGCTTTGGCCCGCGGGACCTGATCCTGAGCCGTGCGAATAAATCCGTGCGCCTGTTTGCCCATGTTACCGACGCGCTGCAGGCGGGGCGGCAACCCGATGCGGATATGATCCGCGATGTCGGCTATCTGATGCGGACCACCGCTGTTTACGGCAACGGCAAATTCGGCATCGCCGACCGTGCGACCTATGACACGCGCCCGGGGTTGGAGGGGCCGTTCGCCGCAGAGATGCTGACCGTCTGGCTGATCCGCCACTTCACACATGCGCTGGCCGAACATGTGGGGCGCGGCACGCTTGCGCCGCATCTGAAACGGCATCTGGGTATCGGAAATTCAACGGGCCTTGGCATGGCGCCGTTTTTGGTGACCCACCCCGTGCTGCTCAATAACTGGATGCTGGCACGCGAGACGGCGTTGGCGCGGGTGCGGGCAATTGAGGCGTTGAGCGCGGCGCAGATCACGCGGCTGGGCGTGCTGGCGGCGCGGGCCGCGTCGCATCTGGCGCAGTGGCGCGTGCCAGACCCCGACCATCAGGCGCGGATTGATCGGTTGCGCCGCGATTGGCGCACCGCCGCGACCTTTCTGGAGGCGGGTGCGTTGACGGGGCAGACCCCGCTCGACACCGTGATGCAGCGCGTGGAAGACCACAGCGAAGACGTGCAAGAGCTCATGGCCGCGCTGCTGATCGAGCCGTTTGGCGATGTGGTGGACGGGCTGACCGAGTGTATGGCCGACCCGTTTTGCGGCTTTGCGCTGCCTTTGCGCGACACGGGTGCGGTGCGGGCGCGGATAACCGATCACTTTGCTTGGGCGTTGGATGTGGACTATGCCGCCGCGGCGCACTGCGGGCAGTTCTGGTATGTCTCCGAGGCGAAGATGGAGCCGCGTCTTGGCCAGCGGTTCACCGAAGAGGGGGCCGCCCTTGAGACACCGCTTGATATCGCGCGGCGCGTGGCAGCGGCCTTTGCCGATCTGCCAGCGGATGCGGTTCCCGTCTCTGATTTCCTGACCCGTCACCCCGAACACGCCCTCGCGGTAGAGCGTGTGGCCCTGTCGACCCAGCACCCCTATGCCGAAATCCGCGACAATCTGATCGCACAAACCTGCCTGCCCATTGATATGCTGCGCTGCAAGCTGTCGTTCTTTGGCGCGTCCAAGTTCGACCCCAAATCCGACCGCTGGACCCGCATCACCCTGTGCCAGGGTGCGCCTTTGGCCGAGGACCTGAACAGCGACGCAGACGACTGGTGGTTGCCGGTGTTCGGCGCATGACACGCTCGGCCAACGAGGTGATGGTGCTGGCGGGCAAAGCCGCACGCGGGGCGGGGGCGCCGCCTGCACAGGCTGCGCAATTTGGTGCGGCAGCCGTTTGGCATTTGCAGCAAGGGCGCGATGTTGCTGCGTTGGACGCAGCCTTGGCGGCTTTGCCTGCGGGGCCGATCCTTGATCTACCGCTCGCGATTGCGCGGATAGTCGAACGGGGCGAAGGCGCAAGCGTTCTGCCGCCCGCGCCGCTTGCGCAGAGTTACGTCGAAACGCTGCCCTTTGTCGCTCGCATGGATGCGCAGGGCCGTGTGGAGATCGATTTAACGACACCTGCACCGCGAAAGGTGCCGCAGCGGATTGCGCTGGACCCGCAGACCTATGCGGGGTGGAGCGCCCTTGCCGCAAAGCTGTTGGTGCCGGAAAGCGATGCCTCGCGGCTGTCGGGCGCGGGGGCGGGCCTAACCGACAACGACTGAGCCGTCGAAGGGCGATGTCTCGTACGTGACCCCCGCCAGATACAGCCCGTGCGGCGGTGAGACAGGGCCGCACGCCTGACGGTCCCGCGCCTCCAACGCGGTTTTCACGTCGATGGGTTGGAGCGATCCACTGCCCACCCGCTCAAGCGTGCCGATGAAACTGCGGACCTGATTGTGCAGGAAGGACCGCGCGCGCACGTCGAAATGCACCTCGGTGCCGTGCATGGTTTCAACCTCAAAGATGTCCAGCACATCCAGCGCCTTCACAGGGCTGAGCGATTGGCAGATGGTCGAGCGGAAAGTGGTAAAGTCATGCTTGCCCAGCAAATGCGAGGCCCCCTCGCGCATGGCGTCCAGATCAAGCTGCTGTTTCACCTGCCACACAAAGCCCCGCGAATGGGTCACAGGGGCGCGGCGGGGCAGGATGCGAAACAGATACCGCCGCTCTTGCGCGGAAAACCGTGCGTGGAATGTGTCGGGCACCTGCGCACAAGCAGTGATCGAGACGGGGTTGGGTTTGAGGTGATAATTGATCGCCTCGGACAAACGAAACGGCGTCCAGTCGCGCACCATATCGCAATGGGCGACTTGGGCGATGCCGTGCACGCCCTTGTCCGTGCGCCCTGCGGCTGCGATTTTATGCACGCCTTTTTCGACCTTGCCCAAGGCGTGTTCAATCGCGCCCTGCACCGAGGGCAGGTCGTTCTGGCGCTGCCAGCCGTGGAACGGCGCGCCGTCATATTCAACTTGGAGGGCAAATCTGGGCATGAAAGGGGCTTTATCCCGCGGCTGTTGCTGTGGCAATCCCTGCAAAACGCCACTATGTAGGATCCGTTAGGTAGGACGGGCACGCACGTGGTGATTTCTCAGATTGCGGATGGCATATGGCGGCAGGTCGAGGCCGTGCAGGATACGGTCTCGGAGACGTTTTTCGAGCCGGTGATCCGGCTGGGTGTGACGGGGCTTGCGCGATCGGGCAAGACCGTGTTCATCACCTCGCTGGTGGCCAACCTGATTGACCGTGGACGGATGCCGGGCCTTGTCGCCGCAGGCGAGGGCCGGATCGAGGCGGCGTTCTTGCAACCCCAGCCCGACGATACGATCCCGCGCTTCGAATACGAGGCGCATTTGGGTGCCTTGACCGCTTCGACCCCCAACTGGCCCGACAGCACCCGCGCCGTGTCCGAATTGCGGCTAAGCCTGCGGGCCCGGCCCAATGGCTTGCTGTCGGGGTTGCAAGGACTGCGGACTATTCATTTGGATATTGTCGACTACCCCGGCGAATGGCTGCTGGATCTGGGGCTGCTGGATATTTCCTATGATGACTGGACCGCGCAAACGCTGGAGCGGATCGCGCCCCGTGCGCAGGCGGCAGAGTATCTTGCGCTGGCACGGGCCACGGACGGGCAGGCCAAGCTGGACGAGCCTGTGGCCAAGGCTTTGGCCGAGGCTTATGCCGCCTATCTGATCCAAGCGCGGCTTGACGGGTTCTCTGACTGCACACCGGGGCGGTTCTTGTTGCCCGGTGATCTTGCGGGTTCTCCCGTGCTGACATTTGCGCCGCTGCCTGCCAGCGGCGATGACGGTCGCAAAACCCTGCGGCGTGAAATGGCGCGACGGTTCGAGGCCTATAAGCGCGAGGTCGTCAAACCTTTCTTCCGCGACCACTTCTCGCGTATCGACCGTCAGGTCGTGCTGGTTGACGCGCTGGGTGCGATCAACGCAGGCCCGCCCGCCGTCGAAGACCTGCGTGCCGCGATGAGCGAGACCTTGGGCGCCTTCCGCCCCGGCAGCAACAGCTTTTTGGGCAATCTTCTGGGCGCCAAACGGGTTGAGAAGATCCTCTTTGCTGCGACCAAGGCCGACCATTTGCACCACAGCCAACACGCGCAGCTGACCGCGATTATGGAGGCGCTGACCCGCGAGGCCCGCGAACGTGCGCGGTTCGCGGGGGCCAAGACGGCGGCCTTGTCCATTGCCTCCCTGCGGGCTACGACCGAAGATCGGATGACCCATGAGGGGACGCCGCTGGACGTGGTGCGCGGCACGCTGTTGGACAGCGGCAAACAGGCGGCCTTCTATCCCGGTGCGCTGCCCGACGATCCCGCGCATCTGCTTAGCCCTGCGCGGGCGGGGGCGGAAAAATGGCTTGATGCTGATTACCAGATCATGCGATTTGCACCCGCAAAGCTGAGCCTGCGTCCAGGTGACGGCCCGCCGCACATCCGCCTTGACCGTGCGGCAGAATTTTTGATCGGAGACCGGCTATGAGTGCTGTGATGATACGCCCTGCGCGCAGTTTGGATGCAGGCAAGTTGGCGGATATCCTTGCCGCTGCCAATGCGCAGTTCGACTGGTTGCCGATGCTTTACTCCTCGGCCGAGGAGATCATGCTGATCGGGGATATGATCGACAGCGGCTGGGTGCGCGTTGCCTATGTGGACAGCGTCGCCGTGGGCTTTATCGCCCGCAAGGGGACCGAAATTCACGCCCTGTGCCTGCGCCCCGATATGCAAGGTAAAGGCGTGGCGCGTGCGCTGATGCGCGATGCGCAGCGGCTGGCGAAAAAGCTGGGGTTGTGGAGCTATCAGGCCAATGACCATGCCTCGGAGTTTTACGCCAAGGCAGGGTTCAAGGAACAGCTGCGAACCGAAGGGCAGGGCAATGATGCGGGCCTGCCCGACATTCGTTTCGAATGGCACAGGGACGCGGAATAATGGCCAAGGGTCCGGTACTGTTCGATCTTGAAGAAGACGCGCAGGCCGCCCCGTCGGTTGCCGATGCGCCGCCCGTCGCCGACCTTGATGTGCTACCTGCGCCGCAGGGGCAGGCCATGCAAATCGCCGCGCGGCTGGCGGCGCGCAAACCGTCCAAGTTGATGCGGCTGTTCTGGGGGCTGGCGGGGGTCTTGCTGGCGGCGTTCATCTCGCTGGCGGCGTGGCGGTTTGTCACCGACCTGATGGTGCAATACCCGCTGATCGGCACCGCGATGAGCGTGCTTTTGGTGGTGTTCCTGATCGTGATGGCGCTGGTCGCCCTGCGCGAGGCGGCGGCCTTTGGTCGCTTGGGGCGGCTGGACGGATTGCGCCACAACGCAACTCAAGCCTTGGCTGCTGCTGACCTGACCGCCGCACGCGGCGTCACGGATCAACTGGTGCGTCTGTACAAAGGGCGCGATGACACCCGCTGGGGCCGCGAGCGTCTGGCCGAATTGCGCGGGGATCAACTTGATGCCGCAGGGCTGCTGGCGGTGGCCGAGGCCGAAGTACTCGCTCCGCTTGATCTGGCCGCCCAGCGCGAGGTCGAGGCCGCCGCACGGCAGGTCGCGACTGTGACGGCATTGGTGCCGCTGGCTTTGGCCGATGTGGCGGCGGCGCTGACCTCGAACTTGCGGATGATCCGCCGGATTGCCGAAATCTATGGTGGGCGGTCGGGGTTCTTTGGCAGCTGGCGGCTGACCCGTGCGGTGCTGTCGCATCTGGTGGCGACGGGCGCAGTGGCCGTGGGCGATGACCTTTTGGAGCCGATTTTGGGCGGCGGCATTTTGGCCAAGCTTAGCCGCCGCTTTGGCGAAGGCGTTGTGAATGGTGCACTCACTGCCCGCGTTGGCGTGGCCGCGATGGAGGTCTGCCGCCCGCTGCCATTCGGCGCATGCACTCGCCCCAAGGTCCGCACGATCATCACCAACAGCCTTGGCAGCCTGTTTCGCAAATCTGACGCCGGCAATTAAGGTTAACCTTACTGGCAGCTACCGCACAGGCTGCTACACTGGCCCCGAAAGTAAGGGGAGAGTGTGGGTATGGAAGGTCTGTTGATCGTGGTGGCACTGGTTGTGCTTGGCATTCCAGTGGCTGTGATCGGGTTGATCATCTCGCAATCGGGGGTAAAGGAGCGCCTGTCCGAGGCCGAGCGTAAGATCAGTGATTTGCGCAATGACCTCAAGCGGTTGAATGAAGGCGGTGCCGCCACCCCGCCACCCCGTTCCACAAAACCCGCAGCCCAGTTGGAGCCGCTGCGCGCCGCGCCTGCCAAAGCCGCTGCCGCCTCTGCGCCCCCCGACATGGCCGATACGCCCCCGAAGGTCGCCGCGGCCAAGGCCACTCCACCACCTGTGACCCGATCCGCATCTGAGGTGCCGCGCCCGCCATCCCCTGTGGCGACAGCGCTTGCGCAGCTCGGGCCGTGGCTTCAGCAAAACTGGTTCTATGCCGTTTCGGCCGCGTCATTGGCGCTGGCAGGGATTTTCCTTGTGCAATACGGGATGGAGAACGGCCTGCTGCCGCCGCGTGCCCGTGTGGCCGCCGCCCTTGCCTTTGGCGCGGCGCTGATTGGCGTGGGTGAGTTTATTCGCCGCCGTTTTGGCGACGATGCGCAATCGGTGACCGAATACCTGCCGTCTGTTTTCTCCGGCGCGGGGATTGTGACGCTGTTTGGCGGCATCCTGTCGGCGCGGATGCTCTATGATCTGATCGGCGGCGGGGCGGCGATGGGCGGCATGGTGATTGTCGCGCTGGTGGCCATGGTGCTGGGCTGGATGCACGGGCCGCTGTTGGTTGCCGTGGGGGTGATCGGCGCCTATGCGGCACCCGTGGTGTTGGAGAGTTCCAACTCGGACGCCAGCCCGCTGTTTGGCTTTTTCGCGGTGATTGCGGTGCTGGGCTTGGGCGTTGATACGATCCGCCGCTGGGGCTGGATTTCGGCGCTGACGCTGGTGCTGGCTTATTTCATGGGCTTTGTTCTGCTTTTGGGCGGAGGCAGCAACGTGCGGTGGACGGCGCAGGTCTATTTCGCCGTGCTGCCGTTGCTGGCGATCCTGATCCCCGCACGCAGTCTGGTGCCGGATCATGCAGGGCCACCTGCAACGCTGGGCTTGCTCAGGCGCCTGACCCTTGGCGCGAAAGAGCGCGGCCTTACGTGGCCTGCCTTCCCCACCTTGCTTGCGTTTTCCAGCGTCGCGGCCAGCAGTGTGATTGTGCTTATTTCGTACAAACCGGGGGCGGGTGAAATCTGGCTGAGCGTGGCGTTGTTGTCGGTTCTCAGCATTGTGCTGATCTCGTGGTCTGACCGTGCGCCTGCATTGCAGGACGCGGCGTTGTTGCCGCCCGTCACGCTGTTGCTGTCGATCTTTGCGCAGGCCGAAAACGGCCGCGCCACCTACCGCCAGTTCACCCAGACCTACGCCCAGGACATCGAGGCGGCCTTTCCGTGGATCATCACTATCTTCATCGCGATTGGTGCGGCGATCTCGCTCATGGCGCTGTGGCGGGCGCTGCGGGCGGGGCAGTTCGGCGTGATCTGGGCCTTGATTGCTGCCGTCTTTGCCCCTGCGATGGCGATCATGCTCGAGATGACATGGCGTCCCGCAGAGGTGATAGGCGCTTATCCGTGGGCGCTGCATGCCGCAGGGCTGGCGGCTTTGATGGCTTTTGTGGCCGAGCGTTTGGCGCGGGCGGATGGGGCATACCGCCTGCGGGTGAGCTTTGCCGTGATGTCGATGCTTGCCTGTCTGGCCTTTGCTTTCGTGATTGTGCTCAGTTCGGTCGCGCTGACCGTGGCGCTGGCGGTGACGGTGCTGGCGGCGGCGGCGTTGGACCGTACGTGGAACCTGCCTGCGATGACGTGGTTCATTGCCGTCGGGGTGATCACGCTGGGATACCGTTTGGTGGTCGATCCGGGGTTGGAATATGGCGGCACGGGGCCGCTGGCGGCTGTGCTGGTCGCTTATTGCGGTACGCTGGCGGTGTTCATCGCCGCGCTGTGGTTGCTGCGCCCGCTGGAACGTGAGGCGGCGAAGGTCATGCTCGATTCCGCGGCGTGGTCAACGGGCGGCCTGACGGTGAGCATCCTCTTGCTGCGCTGGATCGAGAGCTACGCAGGCAGTAATTTGATGACAACGCATTGGACCTTCGGGCTGAATGCCGCAATCTGGAGCGGTCTGGCGCTGGCGCAGGTGCAGCGGACACAAGGGGGGACGGAGAAACTGCTTGATAAAGCACGGTGGGTGCTTGCGACGATCTTTGGCCTGATCGGTGGTTCCGCGCTTGTCACCGCTATGGGCAGCGCACCCGTTTTCGCCACGACCTACGGCTGGGGCAATGCCGCCCCGCTGTCCGAGCATATCTTGATCCGCATGGCGCAGGCGCAGGTGTACGGGCCTGTGTTGTTCAACACGCTGGCGGCGGCCTATCTGGTTCCTGCGGCGGTTCTGTTGGCAGGCGCGTGGCGTCTGGGCGCGATTGATGCGCGGATGCGGATGGCATTGGGCGCTGTTGGCGCAGCGCTTGTGGCCTTCTGGGGCTTTACCGTGATCCGCCATTTCTGGCAGGGCGGTGACGCGATGCCGCTGAGCTTAGGCATCGGGCAGCCCGAGCAGTACACCTACACAATCGTGCTGCTGCTGGCGGGGGCGGGGCTGTTCTATCAATCGCTGGCACGGCGCTCGGCGCTGATCCGCAAGGCGGGGCTGGTGGTGATTGGTCTGGCGGTCGCCAAAGTGTTCCTGATCGACGTCACCGATCTGGACGGGCTGACGCGGGTCTTCTCGTTGCTGGTCTTGGGGCTGGCGCTGGCTGCGCTGGCGTGGCTGAACCGCTGGGCGCAGGAGCGCGACCGCGCCGAGGCGCAGGGGCCTGTTCCACCGCCATCACCCCCGACGCTGGACTAAGACGCGCTTGCCCCCTCGGGGGCAGGTGCCTATAAGCCAAGGTAACATGACAGTACATCTGCACATCATACGAATTACATCCCCGGCGCTCCGCATCGCGTGAGCCGCCGGGCAAAGGTGTTTGAGCCGCTCGCACCGCCCCCATATCCCTGACATACCAGACCGATAAAGGACGCCCCTTATGTGCGCCGAGACAACGACCCCCGAGTATAAATCCACCCTCAATCTGCCCCGCACCGATTTCCCCATGCGCGCAGGCCTACCCAAGCGCGAGCCCGCGTGGCTGGCCCGTTGGGAGGAAATGGACGTCTACGCCAAGTTGCGCGAGAAGGCGAAGGCGCAGACGCGCCAGCCGTTTACGCTGCATGATGGCCCTCCTTACGCCAACGGGCATTTGCACATCGGCCACGCGCTGAACAAAACGATCAAGGACATGATCGTGCGCAGCCACCAGATGATGGGCCGTGATGCGCGCTATATCCCTGGTTGGGACTGCCATGGCCTGCCGATCGAGTGGAAGATCGAAGAGCAGTACCGCAAGAAGGGCCGCGACAAGGATCAGGTGCCGATCAACGAATTCCGCGGGGAATGCCGCGACTTCGCCGCAGGATGGGTCGACATCCAGCGCGAGGAGTTCAAACGTCTTGGTGTGCAGGGCAACTGGGCCGAGCCATACCTGACAATGGATTTCCACGCCGAGCGTGTGATCGCCGAGGAGTTCATGAAGTTCCTGATGAACGGCACGTTGTACCAAGGCTCCAAACCCGTGATGTGGTCGCCCGTAGAGCAGACTGCACTGGCCGAGGCCGAGGTCGAGTATCACGACAAGGACAGCTTTACCGTTTGGGTGAAGTTTGAGGTGCTGAGCGATAGCGATCTGGCGGGCGCTCAGGTCGTGATCTGGACGACAACACCGTGGACCATGCCCTCCAACAAGGCGGTGGTCTATGGCGAAGGTGTCTCTTATGGCCTGTACAAGATCACAGGCACGCCCGACGAATGCTGGGCCAATGTGGGCGATCGCTATTTGCTGGCCGATAACCTGGCAGCGGACGTATTGGGCCGTGCGCGTCTGGAGGACGATCAGTGGACCCGTGTTCGCGATGTGACCAATGACGAGCTTGCGGGCATCAGCCTCAAGCACCCGCTGGCGGGTGCCGAGGGTGCAAACGGCGAATGGGACGACATCCGCGATTTCCGCGCCGCTGATTTTGTGACCGATACCGAAGGCACGGGCTTTGTGCATTGCGCGCCGTCCCACGGGCTTGAGGAATACGACCTCTACCGCGAGCTTGGCATGCTGGAGCAGGTCATCACCTACAACGTGAACCCCGATGGCCGCTACCGCGATGATCTGCCGTTCTTTGGCGGCAAGGCGATCCTCAAGCCCAACGGGAAGGAGGGCAACGCCAATGCCGCTGTCATCGACAAGCTGGTGGAGGTTGGCGGCTTGCTGGCCCGTGGCAAGATCAAGCATAGCTACCCGCACTCGTGGCGCTCGAAGGCGCCGGTGATCTACCGCAACACGCCGCAGTGGTTTGCCGCCATCGACCGCCCTGTGGGCGACGGGCAGGACATGCACGGCACCACGATCCGCGAACGCGCCCTGACCGAGATCGACAACGTCAACTGGACGCCCAAATCAGGCCGCAACCGCCTGCACGCGATGATGGAGGCACGCCCCGACTGGGTGCTGTCGCGCCAACGCGCATGGGGCGTGCCGCTCACGTGCTTTACCCGCAAGGGCGTGCTGCCCACGGACCCCGACTTCCTGCTGCGCAACGCGGACGTAAACGCGCGGATCGTCGAGGCGTTCGAGGTTGAAGGCGCTGACGCATGGTACGCCGATGGCGCCAAAGAGCGCTTCCTTGGCGGGATCGTAAACGCGGACGACTACGACATGGTTACCGATATTCTGGATGTTTGGTTCGACAGTGGATCGACCCACGCGTTCACCCTGCGCGACCGCGTGGACGGATCGGACGACGGGATCGCGGATGTCTATATGGAAGGGACGGATCAGCACCGTGGCTGGTTCCACTCGTCGCTGCTGCAATCGGTTGGCACCTATGGCCGTGCGCCGTATCGCAATGTTGTGACGCACGGGTTCACGTTGGATGCGAAGGGCATGAAGATGTCCAAATCCATCGGCAATACCATCGTGCCGCAAAAGATCGTGGACCAGTACGGCGCGGATATCCTGCGCCTGTGGGTCGCACAAACCGACTATACCAACGACCAGCGCATCGGGGACGAGATCCTCAAAGGCGTGGCCGACAGCTATCGTCGCCTGCGCAACACGATGCGCTATATGCTGGGCTCATTGCCCGATTTTGATGCGGCCAAGGCCGTGGCGCGGGATGATATGCCAGAGCTGGAGCAGCTGATGTTGCACAAGCTGGCCGTGCTGGACGGTGTGGTGCGCGACGGCTATGCGCGGTTCGATTTCCAGGGCGTGTTCCGTGCGATCTTTGATTTCGCCACGCTGGATCTGTCGTCCTTCTACTTCGATATCCGCAAGGATGCGCTGTATTGTGATGGCGACACACCGCGCCGTTTGGCGGCTTTGACGGTGCTGGATCACCTCTATGCGCGGCTGACCACATGGCTTGCGCCGATCCTGCCCTTCACGATGGAAGAGGTCTGGTTGCAGCGCAACGGCGAGGATACCTCGGTGCATCTGGTCGATTTCCCCGACACCCCCGCCGACTGGCGCGACGATGCGCTGGCCGAGCGGTCCGAGACCGTGCGCGCCGTGCGCCGTGTCGTCACAGGTGCGCTCGAAGAGCAGCGCACGGCCAAGGTCATCGGCTCGTCCCTTGAGGCAGGGCCGGTTGTGTTCATGTCGCCCGAGCTGGCGGCGGTCATCACCAACCCCGACACCTTTGCCGATCTGTGCATCACCAGCCAGATCACCCTGCAAACGGGCGAGGCCCCCGAGGGCGCGTTCACCCTGACAGATGTGGCAGGCGTCGGCGTTGTCTTCGAGAAGGCAACGGGCGAGAAATGCGCACGCTGCTGGAAGGTGCTGCCCGATGTCGGCACGCACAGCCATGAGGCCGTCTGCGGCCGCTGCGACAGCGCTCTTTAAATGACTGTCAGGGCAGGGGCATTCCCTTGCCCTGACAGCTTTCCGCGTGTTTCGGATTGAGCCTGCGGCCCGCTGCGCCCATACTCTGCCCTATGAAAACATGCACCGTTTCCACGCAATTCGGCGATCTGGTCCTGATCCAGACGGGCGACTATATCACCAAACTCGATTGGGGCCGCGCCCCAGCCGAGGAGTGCACGCACGTGCTCGAGGAGGCGTGCCGCCAGATTGCCGCCTATGACGCGGGCGATTTGCAGGTGTTTGATCTGCCCCTGCGGGTCGAGGGGTCAGAGTTCCAGCGCGCAGTATGCGCCGCCATGTCGGCGATCCCGTTTGGAGATACCTGCACCTACGGCGACATCGCAAAGGCGCTGGGCGTCCCTGCGCAGGCTGTCGGCGGGGCCTGTGGCGGCAACCCCATTCCGGTCATCATTCCGTGCCACCGCGTGATGGGCGCCAAGGGCCTCACCGGATTTTCAGGGGCAGGCGGGGTCGAGACAAAGGTCGCTTTGCTGCGCCACGAAGGCGCGGGCGGTTTCCTGATCTAGAGGTCGCGGCCGTCGTACATGATCTGCTGCGCGATGCCCGCAAACAGCAGATAGATCGAGGTTATAACCAACCCCCACGCGGCCCAGCTTTCGGGGTGGAAGTTCACCCACGCGGCCCAGCCCGCAAAGAACGTCCACGCCAGCGCCATCGGCAATGTCACCACGCGCCAGCGTTCGGTGCGCACGGGGTGTACAAATTTCAGCGGCACAAACATCGTGATCGACAGGAATGTCACCAACACAAGGCTGATATACCACGGGATATGCAGCGCAAAGATCACCAGCACCAGCATGTTCCAGCAGCCCGGAAAGCCCGAGAACGAGTTGTCCTTGGTCTTCATCCGCGTATCCGCGAAATACAGCGCACTTGCGAAGGTCACGATGATAATCATCAGCCACCCGCTCCACCCGCTCATCAGACCTGACTTGAACAGGGCAAAGGCTGGGATGAAAACATAGGTCAGATAATCGATCACCAGATCCAGCAGCACACCGTCGAATTCGGCGGCGTTGGTTTTGACCTCGTATTTACGGGCCAATGGCCCGTCGATCCCATCGACGAAAAACGCCACGACAAGCCATAAGAACATCATGTCGTATTTGTTGTCCGCAGCGGCCAGCATCGCCAGCATGGCGAAAACGGCGCCAGTGGCGGTCAGCAGGTGAACGGCGAGTGCTTTGGTGCGAAGTGTCATGGTATCTGTCTCGCAAATCGTCCCGAAGGATGCAAAAGGAAAAATGTCACGCCTTGGGGTGGGCGCGGTTGTAGACTTCCATCAGGCGCAGCGTATCCACGGCGGTATAGGCTTGGGTCGTGGAGAGGGACGCATGGCCCAGAAGCTCCTGAATCGCACGCAGATCACCGCCCGCGTCCAGCAGATGGGTGGCAAAGCTGTGGCGCATGGCATGGGGGGTCGCGCTGGCGGGCAGGCCCAGTTGCATACGGGCGCTGGCCATGACCTTCTGGATCGCACCCGCAGCCAACGGGCCACCGCGCACGCCAAAGAACAATGGCCCTTTGGATTGCACAGGATGGGGGCAGGCGGCAACATAGGCTGCAACCGCATCGCGGGCGGCAGGCAGCACAGGCACCACACGTTCCTTGCCGCCTTTGCCAAGGATGCGCAGGGTTTGGGGCAGGTTTGCATCCGCACCCGTCAGGCCCAGCGCCTCGGATATACGAAGGCCACAGCCCCACAGCAGGGTCAGCACCGCCACATCCCGCGCCGCAACCCACGGGGTTGCCGATTGCACCTCTACGCAGTCAATCAGCTCGTGAGCGGCGTCAATTGCTAGGGGGCGGGGCAGCTTTTTCGTAAATTTCGGCGCGCGGGTGGACAGGACGGCGGTGGGCTCGAACCCCTCACGCTCGGCCAGCCAGCGGTAGAAGGCTTTGACCGCCGAGAGTTTTCGCGCAAGGCTGCGTGGCCCCACGTCGTTGCCGCGTGTCTGCGCCATCCATGCCCGCATGTCGCTGATCGTAATGTGCGACAATGCGCCCAGCCCGTGGGTCTGGCCGTGATGCACAGAGATAAACGCCAGAAACTCTGTCACATCGCCACGGTAGGCGGTGAGCGTGTTTTCTGCGGCCCCTTTCAGGGCGCGCTGTTGGTCCAGCCATGTTTGCAGGGCGTCCCGCGCAGCGGGAGAAATGGCCAGCGTATCTGTGGCTGTACCGCTCAAGACAACCAGCGGCGCATCGCACGCTCGAACACGCCGGTGAAGAACGCCAGCAGGTCCGTGCCTTGTTGCGGGCCGAACATATGCGGGTCTTCGGCGCCCATGACCAACATTCCGGGCAAACGGCCTGCGCCGAAATCAAGCTTCAGACACGCCTCAGAGCGGATCCATTCGGCGTTGGGGCCATAAATGCTGTCTGATGCGTCCTGGACCGAACGCAGGGTCACTTGGCGGACCGTGCCACCGCGCCCTTGGGTCAGGTAGCTGTCGATAAACCCGGGCTCTGCCACGCTGAGGACGTCGCCGAGGCGTTGCACGGCTGGGTCCGTGTCATTCTGCACGGATTCAAGAACCAGTTTCACGGTATCGACGCGCAAAATCTCTCCGACTTCGCCGCCCAGATCGCGCAGGAAGGTCTCGAACTCGACCGGATCAAGCATCCGCAGGATGGCGCGGTGAATCTGGTTGGTGCCTGCGAGGTTTTCGTAGGCGGCTGCAATCACGCTGCGGTGGGTGTCTTCCAGACGGTCAAGGCGCGTCTCAAGTCGTTCCATCGCGATGCCGCGCAGATCGACGATATTACCGCCCATCGCTTTTTCATTCGCGGCAATCAATGCCTGCATGACATCGTTGTCATCCAGAATCACATCGGGCTGCGAAATGATGGCTTCACGCAGTGTGTCTTCTATTTTTGGGCTGCTGCTCATGCTGCTCTCGTTTTGTTTTTTTGTTCTATAGCACGGGATATTGGGCTGTGGTGGGGTTTTTTTGCCTATTATTGATGCAGCGGCACCAAAAACACAGATTTGGGGAGGAGGGCGGCCTCATTCCCCTGACGGACACTGGCTTCCCCAGCGTAATGTCGGGGCATGGAACAGAACTGCACACAAAATAATACGCCGCTTTTCCCGCTGAACCCCGCGCAGCTGCGCGCCCTGTTGGGCGCACAGCAGTAGCGTCATCCCTTACAGGATGTTCTGGCCGGTCTTGGCCCAGTCTTTCATGAACTGATCCAGCCCCTTGTCTGTCAGCGGGTGTGACGCCAGCTTGCGGATCACCTCCGGGGGGGCGGTGATGACGTCGGCACCAACCAGCGCACATTCGCGGATGTGGCCGACGCTGCGAATCGAGGCCGCCAGAATCTGTGTCTCGTAGCCGTAGTTGTCATAGATGGTGCGGATGTCTTCGATCAGGTCCATGCCGTCCAGATCAATATCGTCCAGACGCCCGATGAACGGCGAGATGAACGTGGCACCGGCTTTGGCCGCCAGCAGCGCCTGGTTGGCCGAGAAGCACAGGGTGACGTTGACCATGTTACCTTCGCCCGACAGGACCTTGCAGGCTTTCAACCCGTCCCATGTGAGGGGCAGTTTGATGGTGACGTTATCGGCGATCTTGGCCAGCTTGCGGCCCTCGGCGATCATGTCGTCTGCTTCCGTCGCGACGACTTCGGCGCTGACGGGGCCGTCGACCAGATCACAGATTTCCTTGGTGACTTCCAGAATATCGCGGCCTGATTTCAGGATCAGCGAGGGGTTGGTGGTGACCCCGTCGACCATACCCAGATCGTTCAGCTCGGCGATGTCTTTGATTTCAGCGGTATCTACAAAAAATTTCATTTCCGGTTCCTTGTTGGAATGTGGGCGCTAACGGTTATATCTGCCTTTGCTTTAGCGCATGATCTGCGATGCTGAAAGCCTTGATCCCCCTTTGCCCCAAAAGGAAGCCGTGTTTGTCCAAACAGATGTTCTTTGACGAAGGTGCGTTAATTGCGGTGTTGACCACGCAACCGCTGGACCGTGCGCTGGATTACAAAGCGCCCGAGGGCGGCTGCCATTTGGGCGCGTTCGTCGAGGTGCCGCTGGGTCCGCGCAAGGTGATCGGCGTGGTCTGGGGCGCAGGTGCGGGGGATTTTGACCATAACAAAGTACGCTCGGCTTACCGCGTGCTGGATGCCGCGCCGATGCGCGAAGAGATGGTGAGTTTTCTTGAGAAGTCCGCCGCCTACACGCTGACCCCGCTCAGCGCGATGCTGCGGCTGACGACCCGTGCGCCGGGTTTGGGCGATCCGCCCTCGATGCGCAAAATCTACCGCCGCGGGACGGGGGAGCCGGACCGCGTCACCGCTGCCCGCACCAAAGTGATCGAGACGCTGGCGGAATACGGTGATCTGTCCTTCACGCTCAAGGAACTGGCCGAGATGGCGGGGGTGACGTCTTCGGTCATCAAAGGGCTGGTGAAACAGGATGTGGTGTTTGAAGAAGACAGCCCGCGTGATCTGCCGTTCCAGCCGCTGGATCCTGACCTGCCCAGCAAAGAGCTGACGGAAGATCAGGCGAAGGCGTCGGCGGTGCTGGCGGCGGGCGTGTCTTCGGGCGACTACGGCACCACCTTGCTGCGCGGTGTCACGGGATCGGGCAAGACCGAAGTTTATCTAGAGGCGGTGGCAGCTGCCCTGCGGGCGGGGCGTCAGGCGCTGGTGCTGCTGCCCGAGATTGCGCTGACGGCGGAGTTTCTCACGCGGGTCGAGGCGCGGTTTGGCGCGAAGCCTGCCGAGTGGCACTCGGGTGCGACCATGACCGAGCGGCGGCGCATCTGGCGCATGGTCGGGCAGGGGCAGGCGCAGCTGGTGATCGGGGCGCGGTCGGCGCTGTTTTTGCCCTACCGTGATCTGGGGCTGATCGTGGTGGATGAAGAACACGACACCTCCTACAAACAAGAGGACGGGGTGCTGTATAACGCTCGCGATATGGCTGTGCTGCGGGCCAGTATTTGCGGCGCGCATGTGGTGCTGGCCTCGGCCACGCCATCGTTGGAAAGCTGGGCCAACGCAGAAGCTGGCAAGTATACCAAGCTGGAGCTGACATCACGCTTCGGGCCTGCGGTGATGCCGACGATGGGCACGATTGATATGCGTGCCCAAGGGTTGCCTAGCGACCGCTGGGTTTCACCCAAGCTCAAGGACGAAGTTGACGCGCGGCTGGCGCGGGGCGAGCAGGCGATGCTGTTCATCAACCGCCGTGGCTATGCGCCGGTGACGTTGTGCCGTGCCTGCGGGCATCAGATCGGCTGTGATGATTGCGATGCCAAGATGGTCGAGCACAGGTTTCTCAAGCGCCTCATCTGCCACCAATGCGGCGAGAGCAAGCCGATGCCGACCGTTTGCCCGTCCTGTGAAGCAGAGGACAAGCTGGCCCCTGTCGGCCCCGGGGTGGAGCGGTTGGGCGAAGAGGCAACGGCGCTTTGGCCCGATGCGCGTATCGCGACGCTTAGCTCGGATATGTATGGCTCGGCCCGTGCGCTGAAGGCCGAGATTGCGGGGATCGCCGAAGGCTCGGCTGATATTATCATCGGTACGCAGCTGGTGGCGAAGGGGCATAACTTTCCCAAGCTGACGTTGGTAGGGGTGATTGATGCGGACCTTGGCCTGACGGGCAGTGATCTGCGTGCGGCCGAGCGGACGTTCCAGTTGATGCGCCAAGTGGCGGGCCGTGCGGGGCGGGCCGAGGCCCCCGGCACCGCCTTGTTGCAGACGTACCAGCCTGACCATCCCGTGATCCGCGCCATTCTGGCGGGGGATGAAGAGGGGTTCTGGCAGGCCGAAGCAGGCGAGCGGCGCGGCGCGGGCATGCCGCCTTACGGTCGTTTGGCGGGGATCATCCTGAGCGGGCCTGATATGGCGGCGGTGTTCGAGGCGGGCAACCAGTTGGCGCGTAATGACGGTGTTTTGCGGGCGGTTGGTGCGCAAGTATACGGGCCTGCACCTGCACCGATTGCGCGGGTGCGCGGGCGGCACCGTGTGCGGCTGCTGGTGAAGGCCGACAAGGGGGTTGCCTTGCAGCGGGCGCTGCGCACGTGGGTCGGGCAGATCAGGTTGAAGGGTGACTTGCGGTTGGCTGTCGATATTGATCCGCAGAGCTTTTATTGAGCGCCGGATTTTGAGTTTAAAGGCAAAATAAAGAAGCGGGGGGCGGGGGATCACAGTCTGGTTGTGTGCGCAGATAGCTATCGCCTTTGGCGGCGGGCGGGCGTAAGGCTGGGGGATGATTGATTATCTGAGCCTTGAGGATGCCAAGCACCAGCCTGTCTGGCGGCGGCCGACGACGCTTTTGTTTGTGATGGCTTTGGCCATGCCGATTGCGTTTTTCACGTGGTATGCGTTGCTCAATAACTTTGTGCAGGAGGTGGCTGCCTTTGACGGGGCGGATATTGGCCTGTTGCATACGGTGCGCGAGATACCGGGGTTTTTGTCGTTTCTGGTGATCTATCTGATTATTGTCGTGCGCGAACAGGTCTTGGGGCTTGTTTCGCTTATGCTGCTGGGGGCGGCGACGGCGATCACCGCGTGGTATCCGCAGTTAACGGGGATTATGATCCTGACGTTCCTAAGCTCGGTCGGGTTTCATTATTATGAGACGGTAAACCAGTCGTTGCAGCTGCAATGGTTGCCCAAGGACCGCGCGCCGCAAATGCTGGGTTGGTTGATGGCGGCTGGGTCGGCGGCGACGTTTATTGTGTATTTCGTGATTATGATCCTGTGGGAGCCGTTGGGCCTCACTTATAACACTGTGTTCTTGGCGGGGGGCGGGATCACGGTTGCGGTGGCGTTGTTTGCGCTGCTGGCCTATCCGCAATACGAGAGCCCGCATCCGCAGATCAAAAAGCTGGTGCTGCGCAAACGCTATTGGCTGTATTATGCGTTGCAGTTCATGTCAGGTGCGCGGCGGCAGATATTTATGGTGTTTGCCGGCTTTATGATGGTCGAGAAGTTTGGATTTGCGGTGCATGAGGTGGCGGGGCTGTATTTGATCAATCTGGTTCTGAATATGGTCATTGCCCCCATGCTGGGCCGCATTGTCGCCCGTTTTGGAGAGCGCAATGCGCTGATATTTGAATATACGGGTCTTGTTTGTGTATTTCTGGCTTACGGCGGCGTGTATTTCTTTGACTGGGGGTTTCAGGTAGCGGCGGTGCTTTATGTGCTGGACCATATGTTCTTTGGGTTGGCTCTGGCGCTGAAGACCTACTTCCAGAAAATCGGCGCGCCCGGTGATATGGCGCCCACGGCGGCGGTGGCGTTTACGATCAACCATATTGCGGCAGTGTTTTTGCCTGTGTTGCTGGGGCTTTTGTGGCTTGTCTCGCCCGCGGCGGTGTTCTTGCTGGCGGCGGGGATGGCGTTTGTCTCGTTTGTGCTGGCGACGCTGATCCCGCGCCATCCCGAGGCGGGGTCTGAGACGGTGTTTGCTCTGCGCCGCCCACGGGTTGCGGAGTGAGCGCTCAGGGGCGGTTTCTGACGGGCTCGACCCTGGGGCATGTGGTGCGGATGACGGCGACAGGTGCGCTGGGCATTACGTTTGTGTTTATTGTGGATGCGGCGAACCTGTTGTGGATTTCGCAGCTGGGCGACAAACAGTTGGTTGCCGCCGTTGGCTTTGCCTATGCGGTGCAGTTCTTTTCCGTCTCGGTCGCGGTGGGGTTGATGATTGCGGCCACGGCCGTTGTGTCGCGCAGCATTGGCGCGGGGGACCGTGCGCGGGCGCGCAGGCAGGCGGGGGCTGCGGCGCTGATTGCGGCGCTCACGCTGGCGGTGGTGAGCGTGCTGATTGTATCGCTGCGGTATCAATTGGTCGGGTGGGCAGGTGCCAGCGGAGAGACGGCGCGGCTGGCTGCGCGGTATCTGGCAATTACGATTCCGTCGCTTGTTCCCATGTCGGCGGCTTTGGTCATGTCTGGGACATTGCGGGCCGATGGTTATGGCGCGAAGGCGATGTATATCACGCTGATTGCGGGGCTTGTGCTGCTGGTGATTGATCCGGTGTTGATCTTCTACATGGGCTGGGGGCTGGACGGAGCCGCGATCGGGCTGGTGCTGTTTCGCTTTGCGCTGCTGGCGCTGGCGGTGCGGTTTGCCGTTCTTCAGCTGAACCTTGTGGACCGCCCGCGGCTGCGCACCCTGCGCAACATCGGCGCACCTTTTGTGGCCGTGGCAATTCCCGCCATTGCCACGCAGATGAGCACACCTGTCGGCAACTATCTACTGACCCGTGTGATGGCGCCGTTTGGCGACGACGCTGTGGCGGCTTGGGCCGTGGTCGGGCGGCTGACGGTGGTGGTGTTCGGCGGTATCTTTGCGCTGAGCGGTGCGATTGGCGGGATCTTTGGCCAGAACTTTGGCGCGGGGCAATTGGACCGCGTGCGCAGCACCTACCGCGACGCGCTGATTTTCTGTTTCCTCTATACTCTGGTCGCGTGGGGGCTGTTTGTGGTGCTGGTGCCTTATGTGATTGCGACGTTTGATTTGCAGGGGCAGGGGGCGGATGTGCTGAATGCCTTTGCGGTGATCGGCGTGGGCGGTTTCATTTTCTTTGGCGCGCTGTTTGTGTCCAATGCGGCGTTCAACAATCTGGGCAAGCCTGCACGCTCGACCCTTGTGAACTGGATCAAGGACGGCGTGCTGGCGATGCCTGCGGCGATCTGGTTTGCGGGTATTTTTGGAGCCGCAGGCGTGATCTATGGCCAAGCGGCGGCGGGCATTATTGTCGGCGCAGCATCGGCCACTTGGGGTTGGTTCTACGTCAAAGGCTTGGGGCCGGCGGACACGCGCGGTCTTGACGCCGCGCCCGCGCCCCCCTACCCGAACCCCGACAGACACAGGAGCAGATAGATGCCAACCTTTACCGCCCTCACCACCCTGATGGGCCGCGACCCTGCATATAAACTGGGCGAGGCGATGGAAGCCATGACACCCGAGCCGACAGGCGTGGGCGTGTTCGAGGTCGAAGACGGATCGGGCCTGTGGGAAGTGGGCGGTTATTTCGAGGCAGAGCCTGATGCGGCGTCGCTTGCGCTGTTGGCCACCGCGATGGGGGCCAAGGCGTTTACCGTTTCCGAATTGCCCGAAACCGATTGGGTTGCCCATGTGCGGCGTGAGCTGGCCCCCGTTGAGGCGGGGCGCTTCTTTGTCTACGGCAGCCATGACGCTGATAAAGTTCCCGCGGATTGCGAGCCGCTGTTGATCGAGGCCGCGATGGCCTTTGGCACCGGCCACCACGGCACGACTCTGGGGTGTTTGCGGGCTTTGGACCGTTTGGCGCTGGACGGGTTTGTGGGCAAACGTGTCGTTGACATCGGCTGTGGCACTGCGGTGCTGGCGATGGGCGCTGCGCGGATCTGGTCCGACACGGTGCTGGCGTCCGACATTGACGAGGTCGCGGTAGACGTCGCACGGGCCAATGTGGTGGCCAACGGGCTGGAAGGCCGCGTGACCTGCGTTGAGGCAGCAGGCTTTGACCATCCCGATCTGAATGCCGCCGCGCCTTTCGATCTGGTCTTTGCCAATATCCTTAAAGGGCCGCTCGTCGCGCTAGCACCCGATATGGCGGGCGCGATGACACAGGACGGTTTTGCGATTCTTTCGGGGCTGTTGAACGAACAGGCGGACGAAGTGATCGAGGTTTATGCACGATCCGGCATCAATCTACATCACCGCGATAGCATTGGTGATTGGACGACGTTAACGCTTCGGAAGATGGACGCGAATTAACCCCATTTAAGGTGAATTTGCCGCATTTGCCCCATTCTTGCCACATTCGGTCGGTAAAAATTGAATCAACAATGGTGGGGGCTGTTGTTGAGAGAGACCGCTGCCATGGTTTACACAAAAGAAGACTTTCAATCGCGCCTGAAGGGCGTTGACCGCAAGAAATCAAAGATGTTGCGCCGCCGCTTTTCTGCACGGGTCGACAACAACGGTGTAATTTTCGCAAAGCCAAAGGCGCGCCGCCTGAGCTTTCCTCTCAAAGGGATTGTGTTCATGGTGCTGGGCTTTTTGTGCCTGAAGGCGCTGATGCTGTCCGCGAACGGCCCTGATGCCTACAGCGAGCGTTTGGCGACGCTGGAAAACGGCAATGTGGTTGAGGCGATGGGCGCACGCGTTCTGTCGGTTGATCCAGCCACTCAGTTCATTGCCGACAAAATTGGCCCGATGTTCCGCTAACATCTCATTTTCACGGTGGTGGCCTTCCGGGGGGAGGGGCCTGCCGTGAAAATTTTGCGTCTGTAGCACGCAAAACAAAAGCCGCGCCCGGAGCAATCCGGCGCGGCTTTTCTGTATTTCGATGGGGCCCCCTTTGGGCGACCCCGTTATCCGTTAGCGGATGAAATCGCTGCTTGCGACACTTGCGATGTCGCCGCGTGTCAGGCCAACGTCTGCCAGTTCGCGGTCGGTCAGATTGTGGAGGGCGCGTGCGGTTGTGCGGGCATCGTTCCATGCGATCGCGTAGCCGATCAGATTGGCGGTGCCTGCTGCAAAGCGGTTCGCAAATGCTGCAATGCCGTATGTCGTGCGGGAAGCGTCAAGAGATGTCATCATTACAGTCCTTCGTAGGTCGAGCGTGTGTCTAAATTATAATCGTCTTGAGCGGCAAATAGGCAGATTACGAAAACCGCGCAAGCCCCGCAAACGCGTATCGGATATGCGTTTTCTGCATAGCAGCATATTTGTGGCAAACCCCAATAAAACATGGTGTAATCGCGCTGAAATACTGTCGTATTTGTCTGTCTGGATGTCGCTTATGCCCTGTGTCCCTGTCGGTTTCTGGCTGACCCTTGGAAACTGCGGGGTTCGATGGGAATACGAAAAATTCTAGGCAATGTTCGCGTTTCGTGCTAATCGCTGCACAAAAGCAAAAGAAGCGAGAGGATAGGGCGGATGATACGGGTGATCGGTATTGATCCCGGCCTGCGGAATATGGGCTGGGGTGTGATTGATGTGGCGGGCAGCAAGCTGAGCCATGTCGCAAACGGAATTTGCCATTCTGCAACGGGTGTTGAGCTGGCGGAGCGTCTTTTGTCGCTGCATGCGCAGCTGACCCGCGTGTTCGCGACCTACCGCCCGCAGACCGCCGCGGTCGAGCATACGTTCGTGAACAAAGACGGCGTTGCGACCCTCAAACTGGGGCAGGCGCGGGGGATTGCCTTGTTGGTGCCTGCGCAGATGGGATTGGTCGTGGGCGAATATGCCCCCAATAACGTGAAGAAAACCGTCGTGGGTGTGGGCCATGCGGACAAAGGGCAAGTGCAGCATATGGTCAAGATGCAACTGCCCGGTGTTGATTTTAAAGGGCCTGATGCGGCGGATGCTTTGGCTGTTGCCATTACCCATGCGCATCACGGCGGGGCGTCCAGCTTTGCCGCGGCTGTCGCAAAGGCCAGCGCATGATTGGCAAGATTACAGGGCGGATTGATTACCGCGCCGCGGACCATGTGTTGATTGATGTGCGCGGTGTCGGGTATCTGGTTTTTTGCTCCGAGCGGACGTTGGCGGCGCTGCCACCCGTGGGCGAAGTGGCGGCGGTTTATACCGACATGCTGGTGCAAGAGACGAACTTGCAGCTTTTCGGGTTTACCACGCTGGCCGAGAAAGAGTGGCACAGGTTGTTGATAAGCGTGCAGGGCATCGGGGCGAAGGCTTCGTTGGCGATCCTCGGGGCGCTTGGCCCTGACGGGGTGAGCCGTGCGATTGCACTGGGCGATTGGAACGCGGTGAAGGCGGCCAAAGGGGTCGGCCCCAAGATCGCGCAACGTGTTGTGATGGACCTGAAGGACAAGGCCCCTGCGATGATGGCCATGGGCGGCACCGTGGCCGAGGCGCTGGGCGATGCGGAGGCTGAAGTGATCGAGACGCCCGCACCGCGCCGCAAACCAGCCCCCGCGCCCAATGCAAGTGCGCAATCAGAGGCGTTGTCGGCTTTGGGCAATCTGGGCTACAGCCCCGGGGATGCGGCGGGTGCTGTGGCGCAAGCGGCGGGTGAGGCTCCTGACGCTGATACGCCTGCGCTGATCCGTGCGGCGTTGAAACTTCTGGCGCCAAGAGAGTAATGTGCGCTCATCGCTCCGTCGGAGCGTTACGCTTTTGCGCCGCAGGGGCGTTCGCTCATCGCTGGCCTTTGGCCGCTCTTCGCTGGGGACGACATGATAGATAGTGATCCGATTGTGCGGCCCGAGGGCATGCCGGAAGATTTTGACCGCGCGTTGCGTCCGCAGATGCTGGATGAGTTCGTGGGGCAGGCCGAAGCGCGTGCCAACCTGAAGGTGTTTATCCAAAGCGCCAAGCAACGCGAAGAGGCGATGGACCATACATTGTTCCATGGCCCGCCTGGCTTGGGTAAGACGACGCTGGCACAGATTATGGCGCGGGAGTTGGGGGTCGGCTTTCGCATGACTTCGGGGCCTGTACTGGCCAAGGCGGGTGATCTGGCTGCGATCCTGACCAATCTGGAAGCCCGCGATGTGCTGTTTATCGACGAAATCCACCGCTTGAACCCCGCGGTTGAGGAGGTCTTGTACCCCGCGCTGGAGGACTTCGAGCTGGATCTGGTGATCGGCGAGGGGCCAGCGGCGCGGACCGTGCGGATTGAGTTGCAGCCCTTTACGCTGGTGGGGGCGACGACGCGGATGGGCTTGCTGACCACGCCTTTGCGCGATCGCTTTGGCATTCCGACGCGGTTGCAATTCTACACCGAAGACGAGCTGTTCATTATTGTCGAGCGCAACGCCCGCAAGCTGGGCGCGCCTGCGGATGAGGGCGGCGCCCGTGAGATCGCCAAGCGCGCCCGCGGCACCCCGCGGATAGCGGGGCGTTTGTTGCGCCGCGTTGTGGACTTTGCTGTGGTTGAAGGTGACGGGCGTGTGACGCGGGAATTGGCGGATATGGCGCTGACGCGACTGGGGGTGGACCATCTGGGGCTGGATGGTGCGGACCGACGGTATTTGAAGCTGATTGCCGAGAACTATCAGGGTGGGCCTGTGGGGATCGAGACGATGTCGGCGGCGCTGAGTGAATCGCGGGATGCGTTGGAAGAAGTGATTGAGCCGTTCTTGTTGCAGCAAGGGTTGATCCAGCGCACACCGCGTGGGCGGATGTTGGCGCAAAAGGCTTGGGTGCATCTGGGGATGGAGCCTCCGAAACGGGATGTTGACCTGTTTGGCTGAGTTCGGGATTGAGTTTAAGGGCAAAATAAAGAGGGGCTTTGGGGCATGACAATGGGACCTGAGCAGATAGAGGCGTTGTTTACACGGGCAGACGGGGAGTTTGTCTTTGCGCGTTGGGGGCGGCCGATTGCGCCTGTGGTCTTCGGCGTTGAGGACGAGACTTTGCAGGTTGTGAAGGGCGCGTTGGAGGCGGTGGCGGCGTTGGCGGGTCACAAGATGGCCGAGACGGATATGGAGCTTGGCTCTAACTTCATGGTATTTTTCTTTGAAGACTGGGCGGAGTTGCTGGACGTGCCGGGGATGGACCGGTTGGTGCCTGATCTGGGGCCATTGGTTGAAAAGCTGTCGGGCGCCGATGCGAACCAGTACCGGTTTTTCCGCTTTGACGAGGCGGGCGCGATCAAGGCGTGCTTTGTGTTCTTGCGGATGGATGCGCATCTGAGTGCGGTGCCTGCGCAGACATTGGCGTTGAGCCAGGTTGTACAGTCTTATCTGCTGTGGTCGGATACGGCGTTTCGTGCCCAGTCGCCTTTGGCAGTGGTGCAGGACAAGACGATTTTGCGCCCTGACATCGCTGGGTTGATACGGGCGGCTTATGATCCGGTTTTACCTGCGGCGGCAATGGACCCGAGCCATGCGCTGCGGTTGTTTGCGCGTATGTCCGTGGGGGATGTGCAGTGATCCACCGCAAAAAAATGCGCGTCTATTACGAAGACACGGACATGGCGGGCATCGTCTATTACGCCAATTACCTGCGGTACATTGAACGCGCCCGCAGTGATTGGGTCCGTGATGTGGGCATTGACCAGCTGGCGATGAAAGAGGCGGGCGTTGTTTTTGCCGTGCGCCGTGTCGAGGCGGATTATGTCACGCCTGCGCGATTTGATGATGTGTTGGAGGTGCGTACCACGCTTGAGAGTTTGAGTGCGGCCAAGATGGTCATGGCTCAGGAAGTCTGGCGCGGGGAGACGCTGGTTTTCAGTGCTAAAGTCTTGATCGTGTGTATCGGTGCATCGGGCAAACCTGTGCGGTTGCCAGCGGAATGTCGCCTGCTGGAGGCGTGAACGGGCGGCAATACGCTTGGCCCTCGCTTTTTGGTTTTCGCTGCGTTAGTTTAGCTGCAAATGGAGCCTGAGAACAGGCCCGCATAAGGCAGTAGAGTAGAGCAACAGACATGCAAACAGCATTGATCGCGGCCGAAATCGGCGGCAGCATTACCGTATGGGGCATGTTTGCCCAAGCGACGTTTACCGTAAAACTTGTGATGATCGCACTTGTGGTGGCCAGTTTCTGGACGTGGTCGATCATCGTGCAAAAGACCATCCAGTACCGCGCTGCAAAGCGCGAGGCGGAAGAATTCGACCGCGCCTTTTGGTCGGGCGAGCCGTTGGATGGCCTCTATGACCAAATCGGCCCCGAGCCGTCGGGGGCGGCGCAGAAGATATTTGCCGCCGGCATGACCGAATGGCGCCGCTCGCACCGCGAGGATGGCGGTTTGATCCCCGGTGCCACCGCGCGGATTGACCGCAGCATGGATGTGGCCATCGCCAAAGAGGCGGAGCGGTTGCAGAAGGGTTTGCCTGTGCTAGCGACCACGGGGTCCACGGCCCCCTTTGTTGGTCTGTTCGGTACGGTTTTCGGCATCATGAACGCGTTCATCGAGATTGCAGAGCAGCAAAACACCAACCTTGCTGTCGTGGCCCCCGGCATTGCCGAGGCGCTGTTGGCGACCGGTCTGGGTCTTTTGGCCGCGATCCCTGCGGTGGTGTTTTACAATAAACTGAACGCGGACAGTGACCGTATCCTTGGCGGGTACGAGGCGTTCGCGGATGAGTTCGCCACCATCCTCAGCCGCCAGTTGGACGGTTGAGCCATGGCGGGTGGTGTCATGCAAAGCGGTGGCAAAGGCGGCGGGCGGCGCAGGCGGCGCGGCGGCGCACAGCCTATGGCCGAGATCAACATCACGCCGTTTGTGGACGTGATGCTGGTGCTGCTGATTATCTTCATGGTCGCGGCCCCGCTGTTGACGGTGGGCGTGCCGGTTGAACTGCCCAAAACCGCCGCCTCGGCTCTGCCTGCCGAGCAGGAAGAGCCGCTGACGGTTACGCTCACCGCTGAAGGTTCGGTGCAGATCATGAACACCGAGACCGCCCGAGACGAGCTGGTCGCCAAGCTGCGTGCCGTTGCCGCCGAGCGTGAAGGCGACCGCGTCTTCCTGCGGGCGGATGGTGCGGTGCCGTATAGCGCGGTGATGGAGATTATGGGCGCGCTTAATGCGGGCGGGTTTACCAATATCGGTCTGGTGACGGATATCGGCGGGCCGACGCTGGACGGCTCCGGGAACTAGGCCGATGTCGCGGGCGCGGAAAACGGGCAATATCGTATCGGGTGCGGGGCATGCGGCTTTCATCGGCTGGGTGCTTTTTGGAGGTATGTTCACCTCGCGTCCCGATCCGGTTGAGGTGCAGGAGGCGGCGATGATCTCTGGGGCTGAGTTTCAGGCGCTGGTGGATGCGGCGCGTCAACCTGTAGAGGTCGCGCCCGAGCCTGTGCCCGCAGCACCAGACCCTGTCGAGGACGCGCCAGAAGTTGATGCCGCCACGCCAGAACCGCAGCCCGCCCCCGCGCCAGAGGTGGCAGAGCCTGCCGAGGAGCCAGTGGAAGAGACCGCGCCCGATGTCTCGGACGCAGCGCCCGAATTGCCGGAGCCAGCCGCCGAAGTGACAGTGGACGACGCCCCCGTCGCCGAAACACCGGTCGAGCGCCCCGCCGAGGTGATCGCACCTGACCCCGCACCTGCGCCAGAGCCCGAAGCGGTGGAACAGCCAGAGCCGCAAGAGGCAGTGATCCCCGAAGAAACAGGCGAGACGGTCGAGCCGCCACAAGAGGCAGCCGAGACGCCGCAAACCAGTGACCGTATCGTGACCGAGGCAGACACAGCCCCCGCCGCCGCGCCCAATGCCTCAATGCGCCCGCCTGCGCGCAGGCCCTCTGCGCCGCGGCCCGTCCAGACGACCGAAGCCCCGAGCCAGCCTGAAACGGACGACAGCGATGCGGTGGATGCTGCTGTGCAGGCGGCGTTGGAGGCGGCGCTCAGTTCGGCCACAAATGATGTGCCCACAGGTCCGCCGATGTCATCGGGCGAAAAGGACGCGCTGCGTCTGGCCGTTCAGGGCTGTTGGAACGTGGATCCCGGTGCGCGGTGGGCACAGACCACTGTGACCGTTGCCATGAATATGACCCAAGACGGCAAAGTCGTCGGCAACTCGCTGCGGATGATCGCCAGCGAAGGTGGTGATGCGTCTACCGCCAATGCGGCCTTCGGGGCGGCGCGGCGGGCGATTTTGCTGTGCCAGAAAGACGGCTATCCGCTGCCACCCGAGAAATACGGCCAGTGGCAAGAGATCGAGATGACCTTCAACCCCGAACGGATGCGGATCAGATGAGGGGAGGAATGCTCATCCCCGTTGTTGTGTGTCTGGCCTCAGTTGCCGGCGCTAAAACGGTGTCGCATGCACCAGACTATCTGAGCATGTCCGCGTTTGCGGCCCCAATGACGCCCCGCCCCGCGCAACATATTCTTGCCGCCAGCAACGATAACGCGATGAGCAGTGCAGAGCGCAGCGCGCTTGGGCAACAAATCTTGGCCTGTTGGTTGCCGCCCCAAGGGGCGGTGCCTGTCACGGTGGCCTTTTCGCTGGACCGCAGCGGGCGGCCTGTTGCAGGCTCCGTCACGCTGCGCGGCACGGGGCAGGGCATGGCAAAGGCGTCTTACCACGCGGCCAAACGGGCGGTTTTACGCTGTGGGCGCGGCGGCTTTGACCTGCCGGTTGAGAAATACGCAAAATGGCGGAATATTGAACTGACGTTCGACCCTGAAAGGACGAATTTGCGATGAAATACCTGAGTATATGTTTGGCGCTCCTCTGCGCCTTTGGTTTTGCCGCCAGCTTTGCGGCACCCGCACAAGCGCAGCAAGGCCCGCTGCGTATCACGATCGAGGAAGGCATCATCAAGCCGCTGCCTTTTGCCGTGCCCGATTTTCAGGCAGAGACGGGCGAGGCAGGGCAGCTTGCCGCCGATCTGGCCCGTGTGGTTGCAGCCGACCTACAAGGGACGGGCGTGTTTCGCGAGATCCCTGCCTCGGCATTTATCGCGGACTACTCAGACTTCAATGCAGCCGTGTCGTTCCCCGACTGGAAAGCGATCAACGCGCAGGCGCTGGTCACGGGCGCTGTGGCCGTAAATGGCACTTCGGTCAACGTAAAATTCCGCGTCTATGACGTGGTATCCGGCACCGCATTGGGCGAGGGGTTGCAGTTTTCGGGCACCACCGAAGGCTGGCGTCGCATGGCCCATAAGGTCGCGGACGAAGTCTATAAACGCATCACGGGCGAGGGCGGATATTTCGACAGCCGCGTGGTATATGTGTCCGAGACAGGGCCAAAGAACGAGCGCCAGAAGCGGCTTGCGATCATGGATTATGACGGCGCCAACGTCAGCTACCTGACCGACAGCAGCGCCATTGTGCTGGCCCCGCGTTTCTCGCCCTCGGGCGACCGCGTGCTGTACACCAGCTACGAGTCAGGCTTTCCGCGGATTTATGTGCTCGACATAGGCTCGGTCCAGCGGCGGGTGTTGGAGAGCGGCGACGGCACGATGAGCTTCGCGCCGCGGTTCTCGCCTTCGGGGCAGACCGTTGTCTTCTCGCTGTCGCAGGGCGGCAATACAGACATCTACACGATGGACATAAACTCGGGCCAGTCCGTGCGCCTGACCAACACCCCCTCGATCGAGACCGCGCCCAGCTTCAGCCCCGATGGCTCGAAGATTGTGTTCGAGAGCGACCGCTCAGGCTCGCCGCAGTTGTATGTCATGTCCGCAGGCGGCGGCGAAGCGCAGCGCATTTCATTCGGCCAAGGGCGTTATGGCACGCCCGTGTGGTCGCCACGCGGCGATCTGGTGGCCTTTACCAAACAAAACGCGGGCCGTTTCCACATTGGCGTTATGCGCACGGACGGCTCCGAAGAACGCCTGCTCACGGCATCGTTTCTGGACGAAGGCCCGACATGGGCGCCAAATGGCCGCGTGATCATGTTCACCCGTGAGACGCAGGGCGAGGGCGGTGCATCCTCACTCTATTCCGTGGACATCACAGGCCGCGTATTGCGCAAGGTGGACACCCCCCAAGGCGGCTCTGACCCAAGCTGGTCACCGCTGCAAAAGTAACCCTTTGCCCCGCCGCCCTGCGGTGTGGTATCTAAAAGTTAATAACACCCTTAAGAGGTCGAAGCAGATGAAACTACTCCCCATGAGCCTTCTGGTCGCAGCCGTTGCGCTGTCGGCCTGTACCAATCCCAACCGTTTTGGTGCCAACGATGACGCGCTTGCGAATCCTGTGCCTTCGGGGACGTTGCAGCCCTCGAACGGGATCGTACCGGGCAGCGCGAATGACCCGACCTCGACCGCGTATTTCAATCAGACCGTGGGTGACCGCGTGCTGTTCGAGGTCGATCAGTCGACGCTGACCGCCGCAGGCCGCGCCACGCTGGACGGGCAGGCGGGCTGGCTTGCCACCAACACAGATTACCAAGCCGTGATCGAAGGCCACGCGGACGAGCAAGGCACACGCGAATACAACCTTGCCCTTGGCGCACGCCGCGCCAATGCGGCCCGCGAATACCTTCTGTCCAAAGGCGTGCCAGCCGCCCGCTTGCGGGTTGTCAGCTACGGCAAGGAACGCCCGATCGAGATTTGCTCGAACGAGGCATGCTACGCCAAGAACCGCCGCGCTGTGACTGTGCTGGCGGGTGGCCAGACAAGTTAAGAAGGAAGACGTAGGATGCGGTTTGCATTTATCTTTGCGGTCGTTCTGGGCGGGGTCGGGTTTTCCGCCCTGCCGATGGCGGCCAATGCGCAGGACGCGCAAACCCTCGCCGACATCCGCCAGGAGCTGGTGACGTTGAGCGTCGAGATGACCAAGCTCAAGCGCGAGCTGTCGACCACGGGCAATGCAGGCGGTGTGCAACTGCCCGCCTCTGTGCTGGACCGCGTCAACGCGATGGAGAGCGAGCTTGCCCGCGTCACCTCCAAGACCGAAGAGCTGGAGTTTCGCATCAACCGCATCGTCGATGACGGCACGCGGCGCGTCGCGGACCTTGAGTTCCGTTTGGTAGAGCTTGAGGGCGGCGATATTTCGACCCTCGGGGAGACCAGCACCTTGGGCGGCGACGGGCAGGCCAGTGCGCCCGCTCCTGCGCCCGCCCCCCAAACCGATACCAGCCAGCTCGCCGTGGGCGAGCGTGACGATCTTGAGCGGGCGCAGGAGGCGCTCGCATCCGGTGACTTTCGCACCGCCGCAGACCAGCTTGCGACCTTCAATCAGACCTACCCGGGCTCTCCAGTAGCGGCACAAGTGGATTTGTTGCGCGGTGATGCGCTGACGGGCCTTGGCGACACGCGCGAAGCGGCGCGGGCCTATCTGGGCAGCTTTGGCGCGGTGCCGACTGGCCCCGTTGCCCCCGAAGCCTTGTTCAAACTGGGCGCGGCCCTTGGCGCATTGGGCCAAACCTCAGAGGCCTGCGTGACCTTGGGCGAAGTCCCAAGCCGTTTCGCCGACAGCCCCTTTGCTCCCCAAGCGCAGGCCGAGCAGGCCAAGCTGGGATGCAGCTAGATCAGGCATGGGTGATGCAGCAGGGCGAAGACGCCATGTTGCTTCATGGTGTCGACCGTGCCTTTGGCACTGATCTGCCTGCCCGCATTGGCATTGCGGTGTCGGGCGGCGGTGACAGCGTGGCGTTGCTGCACCTTTTCGTGCGGTGGTCGGCGCAAACGGGTCATCCCATTGCTGCCGTGACCGTGGACCACGGCCTGCGCAGTGAAAGCCGCGCCGAGGCGGAAGGCGTCGCACATCTGTGCCGGTCGCTGGGCGTGCCGCATGATATTCTGACATGGCAACGCCCTGATATAGCAGGCAATCTGGCGGCTGCTGGACGTAATGCCCGCTACGATCTGATGGCGCAGTGGGCGCAGCAGAATGGCATTGGCGGCATTGCTTTGGGCCATACCATCGACGACACGGCCGAGAATTTCCTGATCCGCTTGGGGCGCTCAGCGGGTCTTGACGGGTTGGCCGAGATGCAAGCGCGATTTGTACGGCACGGCATCACTTGGGTCCGCCCCTTGTGGCAACAAAGCCGCGAGGCGTTGCGGGCCTATCTGCGTCGCCACGATGTCCCGTGGGTCGAAGACCCAAGCAACGACGACCCCAAATACATGCGCACCCGCGCCCGCACCCTGCTGCCGCAACTGGCCGAACTGGGTATCGATGCCCAAGCGATCCACCACTCGGCCTATGCGCTGCGTCAGGCCCAAAGCGCTTTGGCGCATTATACCCGACAGGCCGCTGCGCAGCATGTGGTGCAACAAGGCGGCGACCTTCTGCTCCCCGCGCAACTTCCCACGGATGTCCCCCCCGAGATCGAGAGACGCCTGACTGTGGCCGCCCTGCAATGGGTCGGATCAAACCCCTATCCCCCGCGCAAGATTTTCGCGGGAAGCCTTGGCCATGAACTGATGGACCAGCCGCGTACAACGCAAAGCGGCTGTTTGATTATGAAGCGCAAAGACCATTTTCACATCACCCGCGAATATAATGCGGTTAAGGATTTGGTAACAGCTACGGATGTAGCGTGGGATCAACGCTGGCGGCTGATCGGGCCACATGCGCCAGAGCTAACGATACGCGCGCTGGGGAAGGCTGTCGCAGAGGTGCCGGACTGGCGCGCCTGCGGCATGCCGCGCCAGTCTTTGATGGCCTCGCCCGCGATTTGGCGGGGGGATACGTTGATTGCGGCACCTGTTGCGGGCTGGGGTGGAGAATGGACTGCACAGATCTTCGCAGACTTCACCTCTTTCTTGCTTTCGCATTGAACAAATCGCGGCAGCCTCTATCTTAGGCACGTGGCGCAGAGAGTCTCTTTGTGCCGATACGTATTCAGGAGAGTTTCCTTGGGCAATTTTCGCAATCTCGCGTTTTGGGCTGTATTACTGATCCTCGTTTTCTCGTTGTTCAATCTGTTCAACGGCGGCAGCAGCGGGTCCATGCAAAACCGTGAGATCAGCTACTCAGATTTCATCGCCTCTGTCGAGAATGGCAATGTCAGCAACGTCACCCTTGACGGGGAGCAGGTGCGCTTCAAGCAATCGGACGGCACTGACTATGTCACGATCAAACCCATCGACGCCGAGGTAACCAAGCTGTTGACAGACAACAGCATTCCCTTCCGCGCCGAAAGCCAGCAGGAAAGCGGCTTGCAGACATTCCTTGTCTCGCTTTTGCCCATTCTGCTGCTGATCGGGGTGTGGATTTACTTCATGAACCGGATGCAGGGCGGCGGTAAGGGCGGTGCAATGGGTTTTGGCAAATCCAAAGCCAAGATGTTGACCGAGAAGCATGGCCGCGTGACGTTTGATGACGTTGCAGGCATCGACGAGGCGAAAGAAGAGCTCGAAGAGATCGTGGAATTCCTGCGCAATCCGCAGAAGTTCAGCCGTTTGGGTGGCAAGATTCCCAAAGGCGCGTTGCTTGAGGGTCCTCCCGGCACCGGTAAAACACTGCTTGCGCGTGCGATTGCGGGCGAAGCAGGTGTGCCGTTCTTCACCATTTCGGGGTCCGACTTTGTCGAGATGTTCGTCGGCGTGGGTGCGTCCCGCGTGCGCGACATGTTCGAGCAAGCCAAGAAAAACGCGCCTTGCATTGTATTCATTGATGAAATCGACGCTGTGGGCCGTCACCGTGGCGCCGGTTACGGCGGCGGCAACGACGAGCGGGAGCAAACGCTCAACCAATTGCTGGTCGAGATGGACGGTTTTGAAGCCAACGAAGGTGTAATCATCATCGCGGCCACCAACCGTAAAGACGTTCTGGACCCTGCGCTGTTGCGTCCGGGCCGTTTTGACCGTCAGGTGACCGTCGGCAACCCCGACATCAAAGGCCGTGAGAAGATCCTTGGCGTGCACGCCCGCAAGACCCCGCTGGGTCCTGACGTTGATCTGCGCATCATTGCCCGCGGCACGCCCGGTTTCTCGGGCGCTGATCTGGCAAACCTCGTGAATGAAGCGGCGCTGACCGCTGCGCGTGTTGGCCGCCGTTTCGTCGCCATGCTCGATTTCGAGAGCGCGAAAGACAAGATCATGATGGGCGCCGAGCGTCGGTCGATGGTGCTCACGCAAGACCAGAAGGAAAAGACCGCCTACCATGAGGCGGGCCACGCGATTGTCGGCATCAAACTGCCGAAATGTGACCCGGTCTACAAAGCGACCATCATCCCGCGTGGCGGTGCCCTTGGCATGGTGATGAGCCTGCCTGAAATGGACAAGCTGCAAATGTTCAAGGATGAAGCCGAAGAGCGGATCGCCATGACCATGGCGGGCAAAGCGGCCGAGATCTGGAAATACGGCGCGGCCTCTGTCTCGTCTGGGCCTGTGGGCGACATCATGCAAGCCAGCCAGCTGGCACGCGCCATGGTGATGCGCTACGGCATGTCCGACAAGGTCGGCAATATCGACTATCAAGAAGCGGCTGCTGGCTATCAGGCCAATGGCGGGGCGGGCGGCTTTAGCGTCTCTGCCGCAACGAAAGAGCTGATTGAGGAAGAGGTCAAGCGCATCATCGACGAAGGCTATGCGCTCGCCTACAAACTGATCGAGGATCACGCAGACGAATTCGAGCGTTTGGCCCAAGGCCTGCTTGAGTACGAAACACTGACGGGTGACGAGATCAAGCGCGTGATGGCGGGCAACCCCCCGACCGAGCCTGACGACGAGGATGACACATCCGACAGCGGCTCAGCCCCTAGCGTGACGGCGATCCCGAAGGCCAAAGGCAAGAAATCACCGCCTAGCGGCGGGATGGAGCCTGAACCCTCTGTCTGATCACTTTGCGTGATATCGACGACACAAGTTATGATGGGCCCCGCGATCTGCGGGGCCTTTTCTTTTGTCCAGAGCTGCCGCACTCTGCGCCCGTAAACAGGAGGCCCCCATGGCAGAGCACCGCACAACCGACATTTACGGCACGATTACCTGGCTGGGAAAAGTACCGCTGGACAGGCCCAACATCCGCTCGCAAGCGGTGGATCATGTGCGCGCCACCTATGCAGGATTTGAGGGTGATTATCACGGCGGCGTGACGCGGGCCTCTTGTGTGCGGGTCACGGGGCGGCACGCGAAGGGTACTGAAATCCGCAACACGCGCCAATTGTCGATCCTCTCCGCCGAGGAGATGGCGCAAGTGGCGGCAACGATGGGTCTGGACGTGCTGGAGCCCGAGCATCTCGGCGCGTCGATCATCCTTGAGGGTATTCCCGACTTCACCCACCTGCCACCCGCCTCGCGCCTTCAAGCCGAGAGCGGCGCGACGATTGTGATTGATGTCGAAAACGGCCCCTGCAACTTCCCCGCCCGCGAGATCGAGAGCGACAGCCCCGGTCATGGCAAGGCGTTCAAATCGGCGGCAAGGGGCAGGCGCGGTGTGACCGCGTGGATCGAGCGGGAGGGCGACCTTGCGGTGGGCGACAGGCTGAGGCTGTTTGTGCCTGATCAGCGACCGTGGGCACCTGAGCGCTCTGACGACGCAGGCTGATTTCTCGTTCTGGCAGGTTCGGGAGGACGCCTACCTGCCGCTGCTTCCGGGCGATATCTTGGGCGGGGCGACGATGTGCAAAGGCTACCCCAGCCTCTCTCGTATCTCACCAGCGGCACGCGCAAACGGTTGATGGAGTGCCGTATGGGTCTTTGGCCACCTGACGCCGCTTTGTGTGAGCAGTTTAAAACCGGCGATAATGCAGAAGCGGCAATTCGTTTCTTAAACGAAACGAAGGTTCCAACCCGCGCCGCAAGTTGCGTGGAAAATGTCGTAATTCTGACGTGGGAACCTCGCGTGCCCTAGTATGCAGCAGATAGTATCTGACGCAACGGCACTTAATGGGGAATACCATGGCTTACAAAACCGACATTCAAATCGCACGCGAAGCGTCCAAGAAACCCATTCAGGAGATTGGCGCGAAGCTGGGTATTTCCAGCGATGACCTGCTGCCTTACGGTCACGACAAAGCGAAGGTGAGCCAGAGCTTCATCAATTCGGTTCAGGACCGCGAAGATGGCAAGCTGATCCTTGTGACCGCGATCAACCCCACGCCTGCGGGTGAGGGGAAGACAACGACGACTGTGGGTCTGGGCGATGGTCTGAACCGCATCGGCAAGAACGCTGCCGTCTGTATCCGCGAAGCGTCATTGGGGCCGAACTTTGGGATGAAAGGCGGGGCCGCTGGCGGTGGCTATGCCCAGATCGTGCCGATGGAAGAGATGAACCTGCACTTCACCGGCGACTTCCACGCGATCACTTCTGCCCACTCGCTTTTGTCTGCGATGATCGACAACCATATCTATTGGGGCAACGCGCTGGAGATTGACACGCGCCGCGTTGTCTGGCGCCGTGTGGTGGACATGAACGACCGTGCGCTGCGCCAGATCACGGCGAGCCTTGGCGGTGTGGCCAACGGCTTCCCGCGTGAGGCGGGTTTTGACATCACCGTGGCCTCCGAGGTCATGGCGATCCTGTGTCTGGCGAAAAATTTGGCGGACCTGCAAGAGCGTCTGGGCGCCATGATCGTGGCCTATCGCCGTGACAAGTCGCCCGTATTTGCCCGCGATATCAAGGCGCATGGCGCGATGACCGTGCTGTTGAAAGACGCGATGCAGCCCAATATTGTGCAGACGCTCGAAAACAACCCCGCCTTTGTGCATGGCGGTCCTTTTGCGAATATCGCGCACGGCTGTAACTCGGTCATTGCGACGACCACGGCGCTGAAGCTGGCGGATTATGTCGTGACGGAAGCGGGCTTTGGTGCCGATCTGGGGGCTGAAAAGTTCCTCAACATCAAATGCCGCAAGGCGGGGCTTGCCCCGTCGGCTGTGGTGGTTGTGGCCACGGTGCGCGCGATGAAGATGAATGGCGGCGTGGCCAAAGCGGACCTTGGCAACGAAAATGTGGACGCGGTCAAGAACGGCTGCGCGAACCTTGGCCGTCACATCGAGAACATGAAATCCTTTGGTGTGCCTGTGGTTGTGGCGATCAACCATTTTGTCACCGACACGGATGCCGAAGTGCAGGCAGTGAAGGATTACGTCGCGACCCAAGGGTCCGAGGCCGTTCTGTCGCGCCACTGGGAATTGGGCTCGGAAGGGTCTGCCGATCTGGCGGCCAAAGTGGTCGAGACCATCGAGAAGGGCGAGGCGGACTTCGCGCCGATTTATCCTGATGACATGGGGCTGGCCGATAAGATCAACACGATCGCGACCAAAATCTACCGTGCGGATAGCGCGCAGATGGACCAAAAGATCCTCAACCAGTTGAAGGATTGGGAAGATCAGGGCTATGGCAATTTGCCTGTTTGTATGGCGAAAACGCAGTACAGCTTTACCACTGATCCAGCCGAGCGCGGCGCGCCGACGGGGTTTGACATCCCTGTGCGTGAGGTGCGTTTGAGCGCGGGCGCGGGCTTTGTCGTGGCGATCTGCGGTGAGATCATGACCATGCCGGGTCTGCCGCGCGTGCCTTCTGCGGAAAGCATCGGGTTGAATGATGCGGGCGAAGTCGAAGGCTTGTTCTAGAAGCTGAACGGGTTAGAAAGCGGGAGGAGGGATTGACCCTCCTCCCGCTTTGCTTTGGCCCCGCGGGGCCAAAGATGAGTTTAAGGGCAAAATAAAGAAAAGGGGCGCGGTGAGATGACGGCGACTGTGATTGACGGGAAAGAGTTTGCGGGACGCGTGCGGGGGCAGGTTAGTGACCATGTGGCACGTCTGAAGGCGGATCACGGGATAACGCCCGGGCTGGCGGTTGTGTTGGTGGGCGAGGACCCGGCGAGCGAGGTTTACGTGGCGGCCAAGCATCGGCAGACGGTTGAGGTGGGTATGGCCTCGTTCGAGCATAAGCTGCCAGCGGATGTGAGCGAAGAAGAGCTGTTTGCGGTGATTGATAAGCTGAATGCCGATCCGGCTGTGCATGGTATTTTGTGCCAGTTCCCTGTGCCTGACCATCTGGACGAGCGGCGCGTTGTGGCCCGGATTGATCCGGCCAAGGATGTGGATGGGTTGAGCGTGACCAACGCGGGTTTGCTGGCCAGTGGCGAGACGGGCCTTGTGTCGTGTACGCCTTTGGGATGCTTGATGCTGCTGCGCGACCAGCTTGGCGATATGTCGGGCATGGATGCGGTTGTGGTCGGGCGGTCGAACCTGTTTGGCAAACCGATGGGGCAATTATTGCTGCAAGAGAATTGCACCGTTACGATTGCGCATTCGCGGACCCGCGATCTGGCGGATGTATGCCGCCGTGCGGATATTCTGGTGGCCGCCGTGGGCCGCGCCGAGATGGTCCAGGGCGATTGGGTCAAGCCCGGTGCAACGGTGATTGATGTGGGCATTACGCGGATCCCGCACCCCGACAAGCCTGGCAAATCCAAGCTGTTGGGCGATGTGCATTTTGCGGGTGCTGCGGAAGTAGCGGGTGCTATCACGCCCGTGCCCGGTGGCGTGGGGCCGATGACGATTGCGTGCCTTCTGGCCAATACCGTCACCGCCTGCTGCCGTGCGCACGGGTTGGCGGAGCCTGAGGGCTTAACCGCCTAAGAACGTGCTGTGCATGATGCGGCCGGGGAGGAATGTGAACGCTCCGGCCACAAAGAGCGCTGTGAAGGCCATGGTTTGCATGGTCTTCTTATGCTCGTCGATGCGGCCTGCGCGGGCGGCGCGCACGGCGCGGACGAGGCTCCAGAGAACATAGAGCGACAGCAGGTGGATCGGGCTGAACGGGCCGATCAGGCGCAGCTCGGTGATGCCAAAACTGCTGAGCGCGACAATCGCCATCATTGCGACCCAAAGGCGTCCCATGAAACGGTGGTTTGTGCTACCCTTCGGAACGGCGAAGATGGCCATGGTCAGGATGACTGCGCCAATCGCAACTATCATATGTATCTGGATAATCAGCGGCGCGTTTGTAAATGGCGTGAGGGTCATAGCGGGGCTCCATTGTGTTCGGTTGCTTTGTCATGGCAAGCTGTGGAGGACGGTGCCAGAGCGGCTGCGCAAGTGGCGCTTTGCTTTCGTGAATGACATCGGGGTAGGGGTGGAATGCAGGTCACGCTTCGTGAAATGGGCAGGTTCAGGTTGCCGTTATTGATCTGGCTAGCGGTGACGTCTGTTGCCGCGATGGCGGGGCCCTTCGGCACGATCGAGGCGATGGAGTTGGGCGGGCGCGTGGCTTATTGGGGCACGGTGACGGCGGGTTCGATCGCGATGAGCATGGCGGCCTACCATGTGGCACAACGCTTCGGGCGGATCGGATCATTGCTGGTTTGGATCGGCTTTTTGCTGGGCTTGTCTGTTGTCGTGCATGTGGCGAATAGTTTTCTATTTGCGCATTGGTCAGGGGTGGCGCGCTGGCTGTCGCTAGCGGTCAACGTCATTGTGGTCGCTATCGCCGTGCATCTGCTGGCTTGGGCGGTGGAAGGGCGCGCTCCGCAGGTGGAGGCATCGCAGCCCACGGATGTGTTCCAAAAACGTTTGCCCATTGAGGTGCGTGCCCCCTTGGTGCGGATCGAGGCGCAAGATCACTACCTGAATGTGGTCACGTCCAAGGGCATCACGCTGATCCTGATGCGGTTGGGGGAAGCAATTTCAGAGCTGTCGGGCCTTGGGCTACAGGTCCACCGCTCGCATTGGATTGCGCTGGATGCGGTGCAAAAGCATCGGCGTGACAAAGGGCGCGATCTGATGGTGATGGCGGATGGCCACGAAGTACCGGTTAGCCGAAGCTTTAGGCCAAGCGCACAAGACGCGGGATTGTTCTAACGTGGGACGGGGACCATGGTGCCCTGTAGGATGGCGATCAGGGTCTCCTTGCCGTTCTCGACCGCGTGGACCTCGGAGGTGACCACGCACAGGCGTTTGCCCGTTTTTATCACGCGCCCTGCCGCGACAAGATGGTCGCCGCGTGCGGGCGCTACAAGATTGATCTTGATCTCGGCGGTGACGACTTCCATGTCCAACGGCAACGTGGTGAGCGCGGCATAGCCCGCCGCACTGTCACCGATAGAAAACGTCAGCCCCGCGTGCCCATGCCCTTGTTGTTGCCGCGCACCTGCCAATATCGGCGCGGTGATGCGCACAAGCCCCGCGCTGACATCGGACAGTTCAGCCCCCAGGGTCTGCATCATGGATTGGGCGGCAAAGCTGTCGTGGATGCGTTGAATTGTTGTCTGGTCCATGGGTTATCTCGGCATTGGAATGGCGGTGGGGGTGGCCCCTGTTAGCACGGCGATGGCTTCGTTGCGCATCAGGTCGCGCAGGGCGGCGTGTTGGCTGTGCAGGCCGCCCGTATAGGTGCCGTAGGCGGGCAGGATGATGCGGTTTGTGTCGATCAGAAACGCCGCCCGCGTGACGGTGCGGCCGCGCAATTGCACGCTGGCCTTGGGGTGGTAATGCCCCGAGACTTCGCCGCTGGCCCCGTCTTGTGCGATGTGACGGAAGGTGAGGGGCGGTAGGGGAAGCTCTGCCAGATGGGCGCCGCCGAACTCGACCGGGCCGGGGTCGTGGTTGCCCTCGATCCAGACCCAGCGGCGGCCCGCTTGCAGGCGGAAAATCCATTGGCGTTCCTCTTCGGGCAGGGCATCGGCGGCGGCAAGGTCGTCGAAACTGTCGCCCAGACAGACCACCGTGCGCGCATGGCTGAGCGCCAGATCAGCGGCCAGACGGGTCAGCGTATCGCGGGTGTCATAGGGCGGCAGGGAGGTGCCGCCGCGCCGCGCGATCCGTTCGGATTTGCCCAAATGCAGATCGCTGACCACCAGCAGGCTTTGATCGGGCCACCAAAGTGCGCCCGACCCCATTGCTGTCAGCTGTGCGCCCGACAAAGTGAAATCATATCCCTTCATGGCGTCAGGTGTGGAACAGATTGGCAACCGCCGCAAGGGCGCTTAGGGCAGCGCCCGCCAGCGCGGCTTGTCCGAGGGCGCAGGCGTGATCTGCGCCAGCCCTGATTCCTGCATCAGGCGGCGGGATTCTTCGGCAAGCAGGCGTTCCTCGGCATCTCCCTTCACGGGCACGCGGCCCATTTCCAGCAACAAAGGCGCGGCCAGCGGCGTGACGCGGGGCAGGGTGAGATGATCGATCCGCCCGCGTGTCCGATCCAGCATCTCCTCGATCCGGCCAAAGTCGACCAGCCCGCGCAGAGCCTCTTCGCGGGTGATGTCCAGCATCAGGTGGTCGGGGTCGTATTTCGTGAGCGTGTCGTAAAGGATATCCGAGCTGAACGTTGCTTGCCGCCCCGATTTGCGCGCCTGCGGGCTGTTGCGCTCGATCAATCCTGCGATGGTGGCACTGGCGCGAAAGGTCCGCTTCATCACCGCATTACCGGCCAGCCAAGTCTCCATCCCGTTATGCAGGGCCGTCGGGTCAAGCAGGGGCGCGGGGTCGGTCACTGGGTCGATGCTCCAGATCAGGGTGGCGTAGTCGGTGGCGACAAAGCCCATCGGGCTCAGGCCCAGCTCCTCCATCCGTTTGGTCAGCAGCAGGCCCAGCGTTTGCTGCCCGTTGCGGCCGGCAAAGCCGTAGAAGACCGTCTGTTCGCGGCCATCGTGGGGGAAGCTCTCGATCAGCAGGCGGCCCGGTTGCGGCAGTTGGCTGTGGGTGCGTTGCAGCTCCAGCCACTGGGCGGTGTGGGGCGGCAGTTCGGGCCAGCGGTCCTGGGCAAAGATGCGCTGCACCCGTGCGCTCAGCTGTGTTGATGTGGCGAATTTTGTGCCGCCAAAGGTCGCGACCTTGGGCTTTTTCGCGGCATTGCGCGAGACCTCGACGGTCATCTCGCGCAGACCTTCATAGCGCACGATCTGCCCGCCGATCAGGAAGGTGTCACCAGCGGTCAGTGTCGCGGCAAAGCCTTCCTCGATCTCGCCCAAGGGTTTGCCGCCACGGTTGCGTTTCATCCGCACCTTGAGTTTGTCGGTGTCCTGAATCGTGCCGATGTTCATGCGCAGATTGCGGGCCGCACGCGGATCGCGCAACTGCCACATGCCGTCGGGGCGCTGGATCAGCCGTTGCCATTTGTCATAGGTGCGCAGGGCGTAGCCGCCCGTGGCGCAGAAATCCAGACAGGCGTCGAATTCGGCACGGGTGAGGGTGCTGTAGGCTCCTGCGGTTTTGACCTCGTGGTATAGGGCAACCTCGTCGAACCGGCCTGCGCAGGCGGTGATGAGGATGTGTTGGCACAGCACGTCACGCGGGCCCCGCCCGCGTGCGTCACCGTCCAGTTCGCCGTCCAGTACGGCCTCTAACGCGGCAAGGCATTCGACAACTTCAAAGCGGTTGGCGGGGACCAGCAGCGCCTTGGACGGCGCGTTATAGCGGTGGTTGGCGCGGCCGATGCGCTGGACCAGCCGCTTGACGTTCTTGGGCGCGCCGATCTGGATGACCAGATCAACGTCGCCCCAGTCGATCCCCAGATCAAGGCTGCCTGTGCAGACAATCGCCCGCAACTCGCCGCGCACCATCGCGGCCTCGACCTTTGTGCGCTGTTCGCGGTCGAGTGAGCCGTGGTGGATGCCGATCGGCAGGCTGTCGTCATTGGCGAGCCAGAGGTTATGAAAGAAAATTTCCGCCTGTGCGCGGGTGTTGTGGAAAATGAGCGTGGTCTGGTGCTGTTTGACCTGTTCCAGAACGGCAGGGATCGCATAGGCCGCACCGCCCCCCGACCATGGCGGGGCTTCATCCGTGCGCAGCATGGTGATGTCGGGCGCGGGGCCGGGATCGGCTTGAAGGATTGCACAAGGGTCCGGGTTGCGGGCCATGAGGTGGGCGATGGCCTGTGGATCGTCCACTGTTGCGCTAAGACCGACGCGTTTGAGATCAGGGCAGATCGTTTGCAGCCGTGCGAGCGCAAGCATCATCTGGTCGCCGCGTTTTGATTCTGCCAGCGCGTGGATTTCGTCGATCACGACGCGTTTCAGACCGCGAAACATGCGCGGCGCGTCTTCGTAGCTGACCAGCAGGGCGAGGCTTTCTGGAGTGGTAAGGAATATATGCGGCGGGTCGGCGCGTTGACGTTTGCGCAGGGTGGCGGTGGTGTCGCCCGTGCGCTCTTCGACGCGGATGCTGAGGTTCATCTCCTCAATCGGGGTACGCAGGTTGCGTTTGATGTCGGCAGCCAGCGCTTTGAGCGGGGAGATGTAGAGCGTGTGCATCCCGTCGTGGGGGGTCTCGTGCAGGTCGATGAGCGTTGGCAGGAAACCTGACAAAGTTTTGCCGCCGCCCGTTGGCGCGATAAGCAGGAGAGCGGGATCATCCGCGCGGTCGAGCATCTCTTGTTGGTGGGGGTGGATGGTCCAGCCTTTGGACTGGAACCAGTTTTGGAAAGTTCGGGGGAGTTTGCGCATGGAGTGTAAGGTAGCACCGTTGCGCAGGGGGGCCAGCCCCCTTGGCCCAAAAGGCCAATTCTCCAGGAGGATTTAGGGCCAGAAAAATAGGCGATCAGTCGCGGGGTTTGAGGGTTTTCAGCAGCGATTGGATCGTTTCGGGCAGGGTGGTGTCTGCGTGTTCGGGTGCTGCATCAAGGGCGCTGGCGATGTCTTTGACAAGAATGGCGATTGTGTTGTTATCCACATGGCCGTCGCGGGCGAATTCGATGCTGTTGAATCCAGAGGCGAACCAGTTCTGGCCTGACGAGGTATGGATAAGGTCCAGAAGGGCTTCGGGGTCGAGCTGTGCGGCGTCTGCCCAGTCAAGAACTAGCCGTGTCATGGCGGTGTTTGACGCGGCAAGAAGGTTGTTGAGAACCTTGGCTTGCATCCCCGCACCGTAACCGCCCATGCGGTGAAAATGTTTTCCCATCGCGCTGAAGAGCGGCTGTGCGGCATCCAGATCGGTCGCGTTCCCGCCCAGCATAAAGCTGAGGCGGGCTTCTTGCGCTGCGATTTGAGCGCCAGACATGGGCGCGTCGATCAGGGCGATGTGGGACGGGATGCGGGCGCGCAGGTCTTTGACGTAGCGTGGGGATAGGGTCGAACAGATGATGATGCGGATCAGGGTCGGGATGGCGGTGAAGTTCTGGTCGCCAAACAGGACTGCTTCGGTCTGGTCGATGTCGCGGACCACGGTGATGAGCGTGTCGAGGTCTTCGGAGAAAACGGCGATGTCGTCTGTGATGTGGGGCGTGTCCATGGGCACCACATCGTATCCCCGAGCGGGCACGCCTGCGGCGCGCAAAGCGGCCAGCATCGGTGCGCCCATTCGCCCGCAGCCTGCTATGCCAGTCCGCGAGCGCATCTTATTTCACGATGTGTTCGTCTTTGACGAACATGTTTGCCCATGCGCGATCCATCAATTCGGGGGTCATGTGATTTGGCACACCTTCGAATTCGCAGATTGCGATGATCTGGTCGATCAGGAAGATCGGCTGATAGTTGGCATATGTGTTGTCGATTGTGGGATATTTGTTTTTCAGCAAGTGGATCAGCGTCGCTTCATCCAGCGGCATGCCGCGTTTTTTGGCAACCATGGCAAAGATTTTGAGGAAGTTCGCCTGATTTGGCCCGTCGATTTTGATCTTGAAGAAGATCCGGCGCAGGGCCGCTTGGTCGAAGATCTCGTTGGGGTGGAAGTTGGTGGAGAAGATCACCAACGTGTCGAAGGGGACCTCGAACTTCTCACCTGATTGCAGGGCGAGGATGTCTTTGCTTTCCTCCAGCGGGACGATCCAGCGGTTCACGATGCTTTGCGGGGGTTCTTTCTGGCGGCCAAGGTCGTCGACGATGAAGATGCCGCCGGTGGATTTGAGCTGTAGCGGGGCCTGATATGTCTTGGCGTTGGGGCTATAGACCAGATCGAGCATGTCGAGCGAGAGCTCACCGCCTGTGATAACCGTCGGGCGCTCGCAGCAGACATAGCGGGCATCGAAGCGGGTGATGCGGCGCAGGGAGTTGGGGTCTTGTTCGGCCTGTGCGACTTCGGTGTGCACAATCGGGTCAAACATGGTGATGACCTGACTGGCGTATTCAATCGCGCGCGGCACATAGACCTGATCGCCAAGCGCGTCGCGGATGCCGTTCGAGATTGAGGATTTACCGTTGCCGGGTGGGCCATACATCAGGATCGAGCGGCCGGCCGAGACGGCAGGGCCGAGGTTGTCGAGCAGATCGTCAGGCAGCACCAGATGACCCATCGCGCCTGTCAGCTGGGCGCGGGTGATTTGCATGTTGCGCACGGATTGGCGTTTGACCTGTTCTTTGTACACCTCAAGCGGGACGGGCATAGGGCCGAAATATTCCGATTGGGCCAACGCATCCAGCGCGCGGGCCTTGCCGCCATCGGTCAGCTGGTAGCCCATCTCGTTGGCGCCGTCCTCGGCCACGGTGCCTGTCGCCTCGATCAGGCGCTGGGTGCGGCACATATCGACCAGTTCCTGTACCACAGGGATGGGCAGGCAGACGGCTTTGCTCAGGTCGCTGACCAGATCAAGGTTCTTGCGGAAGATTGTCTTGATCAGGATATCGCGCATCATGACGATGGGCAGGCGCATGTCTGACAAGGTCTTGGGCGGTGGCGGGGCCATGACGGTTGTGGTTGGGGCGTTCATACTGCTGTCTCCCTCTGCTGGGCTGTTGTTAGCCCGTCAATAGCAGGAAAAAATGGCCGTTTTCAGGCACCATAAAGAAGGCCGAGGCCCAAATAGAGGCTAAGCGCGCTGCCAAGGGCGAGGCCCATTGGGAACTTCTTGCCCTGCTCCCAGCTGGTCCAATTGGGGGCCAATTGGCGCAGCGGCGTGAATTTGGCGAAACGGTGGGTCACAAAAGCGGCCAGCAGCGTGGAGGCGAACAGCCAGATCAACAGGTTCAGATCGCCCAGTGCGACAAAGGGGGCCGCCGCAGCGAGGAATTTGCTGTCGCCTGCGCCCATAGCACCCGCCGCGTTCAGCACGATCCCTGCAATCAACACGATCACAAGGTTGGCAAGCCGCCACAGGTAGTCGTCAAAGGGCAGGGCGATCAGGCCAATCACGACAAAGACGGCGGCCAGCAACAAGTTCGCGCCATTGGTGATCTTCATCGTCGAAATGTCTGTATATATTACATAAAGACAGATCGGCAGCACGAAGGGAAAGAACCACGCAGCGGCGTAGACCGTAATCGCCACGGGTTACGCCTCGAGTGCGGCGAGGGCCCGAGAGGCGGCCTCGAAGTGTTGGGGATGCGTCTCGATCGCTTCGCGCAGCAGGCCTTTGCCTGTCTCGACATCGCCTTGTTTGATCGCGGATAGGGCAATTGTGTGCAGCAGTTGCGCGCGCTCTGTCTGATCCATCGGGACGACAGGCAGGTTATAGTTGCCCTGCGCACCGCGGGCCAAAACAAGGTTGTTTTTGGCCGTGAACAGCCCGCTGTCTTGGGTAACGGCGCTTGTGAACAGACGCTCGGCGTCTTTGAAATCACCGCGCGTCAGTTTGGAATAGCCCCAGTTGTTCAGTACAGGCGCGGGCTTTGTCGTCAGGCCCACCGCGATCTCGTAAAAGCTGTCGGCTTTTTTCCACTGCTTTTTGCTGTCGGCGACGATGGCCTCCAGACGGTAGCGTTTGAAGGTTTCATGCGTGGGCGGGATCGCGGTCAGCGTCTTTTCCGCACGCGCCCAATCGCCCGACCGGATCAGCGCATCCGCGTGCTCGACGCGGTCGTCATTGGTGGCACCCGCCAGCGAGGTCGTCTTGCCCCACGCCGCCGCACCTTCGTCATAACGTTTGGCGCGGATCAATGATTGCGCCAGACCGCGCTGGAATTCGATATTTTTGGGCTGCTCGGCAGTCACCCGTTTGAAATAGGTCACTGCCTCGTTAGGGTCGCCCACGGTCAGCATGACATCGTTCAGGTTGGCGTCGTCAATGACGTTCACGTCCTGAAAGGCACGCTCGACGGTTTCTTCTGCGTTCTGCTCGGCACAGCCGGCCAACATAACTGCCCCTACAAAAAGGGCGCTCAAACGGGAGGTATGGCGCATGGTTGCGTCCTTTTACTGCTTCTGCCTCATGCGGTGCCCCTGCGCGGGATGTTGTTGCCGTGCCTATTTTTAGGTCACAGCCCCGAGCGGATCACATAGTCTGCGGATCCACGGCGCACCAACTTATAGTCTTGGGGTGTACCCGATGCCGCGCCGAAATTCTCGTTCTTTTCGAGGGCCAGGCGTAAATTGTCGCGGATTGAGACACTTTCGCCATTATCGAGCGCGAAAGCCTTGCGAAATATCTGTGTGGCGTCGGCATTTTTGCCACGCTCCATCAGGACAACGCCCAGATTGTTCCAGATTTCGGGGCTTGTCGCGTCACGCTCCACGGCGCGGCGCAGCAGGATTTCCGCCTGACCCAACCGCCCCAGCCCCAGGTTAGCGGTGCCAAGGCCCGACAGAATCTCGGCATCGACTGTGCCGCGGTCAATAGCGGCACGGTTGAACGAACGGATCGCCAATTCATACTGCCCCGAGGAAACGAGGCGATGACCTGTTTCAAGATTGTCGGCACCGTCGGCCCGCAAATCCACACCCGGCGCATCCAGCGGATCAACCTTTGGGCCGAACACAGATGCGCCAAAGCCGCCCGAAGAACAGGCGGCCAAAGCAGTGTTAAGAATGAGGAGGGCGGCCAGCGCCCTCAGCCATGATGTCATTATTGTCCGGGTCCGCTCATTTCGCCCATTTTCTGGATGCCCATGACCGATGGACCAACAAGGATGATCAACAGAGGGGGCACCGTGAACATCATAGTGGCAAGTGTCATCTTGGTTGGCAACTTGTTTGCGGCCTCTTCCGCACGCATGACGCGTTTGTCGCGCATCTCGGCCGCGTAAACGCGCAAGGCGTCAGCGATCGAAGTACCAAAGGCCGCCGATTGCACCAGCACGGTCACAAAGGACGACACATCCTGCACGCCGCAGCGCGTGCCCATGTCGTTGAGGACGTTAACCTTGTCCTTACCTGCCTTCATCTCTTGGGCCACGACTTCGAATTCATCGGCGAGGGCGGCATAAGACGCCTTTAGCTCACGCGCGACGCGGACGATACATTGATCCAGCGACTGGCCGGCCTCAACGCAGACCAGCATCATATCGAGCGCGTCTGGAAAGCCGCCCTCGATCTCTTCCTTACGGGCGGCAACGCGGCGCGTGATCCAGTATTTGGGCAACCAATAGCCGACAGCGCCGGGGCCAAGGGTCCACATCATGGTTTTCTGTGTCGTCATCTCAACTTCGACGATGAAGTTCGTGTAAACCACACCGATCACAAGGCCCAGCAGGCCCAGAGTCATCTGCGCGAAATAGAAAATGCGCACGGCATCGCGGGATTGGTATCCTGCCTGACGCAGCTCCAGCTGTTTGTCGCTCAGTTCCTTGTCGTCTGACGGCTCAAGGAAGGTCGAGAACTTTTGCAGCTGGGCGTTGCCATCCTTTTGGCGCAGCCTTGCGGGTTCATCAACGCCGCCACGCGGGGCGCGCTGTTCCCGCTTGAGCTTGTCCAGCGGGTCTTCGGGTTGGTTGATCATCATGACAACTGTGGCCAGGACCAGAACGGCCCCCATCACGCCAAGGATGATGATCAGCCCGAAAGGCCCCATCACTTCGCTGATTGCAGTGTTGATATTACCAAGCATATCCGCCCCCTAGACTTTGATATTTGTGAGCACGCGCATCACAAGAAGGTTAACGCCGAGGAAGATACCGACAAAGAAACACGCGGGGATAAAGTAGGGCGTCTCTTTCACTTCGTCGTAGTAGTGTGGATCGCCGACCTGAATTACGACCAAGGCCATGAGCGGGAAGGCAGACAGGAATTTGCCTGACCACTTCGCCTCGGCGGTGATCGCTTTTACACGGCGGAACAGGCGGAAACGGGCGCGGATCACTTTGGCCAGACCGGCCAGAATTTCCGCAAGGTTACCCCCGGATTGCTGCTGGATCGTCACGGCCACGGCGAGAAAGCGCAAATCCTGCATGTCCAACCGCTCGGCCATGTCTTTGAGCGCCTCGCCGACGTCACGGCCATAAGCCGCCTCATCCGCGATCACGCCGAATTCGGAGGCAAGCGGGTCTTGCACCTCTTTTGACACGATGGAGATCGCGTTTGAGAACGGGTGCCCCACACGGAGGGAGCGGACCATCAGCTCAACCGCGTCGGGCAGTTGTTCTTCGATCATCGCCATGCGTTTTCCGGCTTTCATGGAAATCCACATGAACACGGCCCCGATGCCCATCCCGATGGACATGACCAGACGCACGGCGGGCTCGGTCGCGGTGCCGATGGTCAGCGCCATAAAGATTGCTGCCGACAGGCCCGCCATCACCAAAATCAACTGCTGGGGCGTGAACGCAATCGCCGCTTTCTGCGCCTTTTCAGACAGCAGTGAATACAGCGGGATCGACCGCGCCTTCATGTGCTGGTGCATTTCCTTGCGCAGTTTTTCCAACACCTCTTCGCGGCGCTGGCCCTTCTCGAGCATTTCGAGACGGCGGTTCACGCGGGAGTTCAGCGAGATGGATTTGCCAAAGGCGACCAGATAGATCCCCTCGACGAGGACCAGAACACCGACGAAAATCAGGCCATAGATGATGGGTTCAACGCTCATATCGGGTACTCCTACTCGGCCGCAACGGGTTCATAGATGGACGAGGGCAGATCATAGCCCCACATGCGGAAGCGTTCGGCATAGTGGCTGCGCACACCTGTTGCGGTGAAGTGCCCGATGATCTTGTTATCAGGCGTCAGGCCAACCCGCTGGTAGCGGAAGATCTCCTGCATCGAGATCACGTCGCCTTCCATGCCTGTGATTTCCGTGATCGAGGTCATGCGGCGCGAGCCGTCTTGCAGACGCGAGGCCTGCACGATCAGGTTCACAGCGCTTGAAATCTGGCTACGCACAGCCTTCAGGGGCATTTCGATACCGGCCATGGCGATCATATTTTCCAGACGCGACACACCGTCCCGAGCAGAGTTCGCGTGGATCGTCGTCATGGAGCCGTCATGGCCGGTGTTCATGGCTTGGAGCATGTCGATGACTTCCTCGCCACGAGTCTCACCCACGATGATGCGGTCGGGCCGCATGCGCAGGGCGTTTTTCAGACAGTCGCGCGGCGATACCTCGCCTTTGCCTTCTACGTTTGGCGGACGGGATTCCATCCGGCCCACGTGGGTCTGTTGCAGTTGAAGTTCCGCCGTATCCTCGATGGTCAGGATGCGTTCGGCATTGTCGATGAACGAGGACAGCGCGTTGAGCGTGGTCGTTTTACCCGAACCCGTACCACCCGACACAATCACGTTCAGACGTGTGGCAACGGCGGCTTGCAGATATGCGGCCATCTCTTCGGTGAAGGCCCCGAATTGCACCAGATCGTCGATGCCAAGCTTGTCTTTTTTGAACTTACGAATGGACACGAGGCTGCCGTCAACGGCAACTGGTGGCACCATCGCGTTGAAGCGCGAGCCGTCTTTGAGCCGCGCATCGACGTAGGGGTTCGATTCGTCGACGCGGCGACCCACGGCCGATACGATCTTGTCGATGATCCGCAGTAGGTGACGCTCGTCCTTGAAGGTGATGTCCGTCAGCTCCAGCTTGCCCGAACGCTCTACAAAAATCTGTTGCGGGCCGTTCACGAGGATATCGTTCACGGTTTCGTCTTTGAGCAACGTCTCAAGCGGGCCGAGGCCGGTAACTTCGTCATAAAGCTCGGAGTTGAGCGTCATGCGGTCTTCGCGGCCCAGAACGATGGACTTCTCGGCCAGATGCTCGGCCGAGATTGCGTTGATTTCCGCGCGCAAGTCAGCCTCGGTGGCGTGCTCCAAAGCGGCAAGGTTCAGGTTGTCGAGCAGGACGCGGTGCAGATCGAGCTTGATCTCGCCCATACGCTGCTTGCGTTTGACTTCCTTGTCCACGGGCGTGGCCGCCGCGGGCTGCGAGGCTTTGCGCATGGAAGCCGCCGGTGCTGGTGCGGCGGGTTTTGCTGCTTCGATCGGCGTTACCTTGGCCTGCGGGGCAGGGGCTGCGGCGGCGTCCGGTTTTTTATACTTGGAGAACATGGGCGTGTGCTTTCTATGTCTCGGGCTCAGGCTGCGGCGGCTTCAGAGTCGCGCAGGGTAAAGATAGAGGCGGCCAGTTTGGAAATCTCTTTGCGCAGCGGGCTTTTAGGCGCCGATGCAGCAAGAGGCATCCCGTGGTCGTTGGCCTGCGTGATCGGCTTGCCGCCATCAGGCAGTTGCAGATCAATGCTGATGTCGAGGCTTTCGGCCATCCGCTTCACGCGGCTTTTGGCGTTCAGATCGGTGAATTTGGGCGCACGGTTCAGCACATAGCGCAGCTTTTCCACCGGCAGCTCTTCGGATTGCAGCGCACGTTTGAAACGCAGCGTATTTTGCGCCGACCGCATATCCAGCTCGAGCATCGCAAAGTAGATATGCGCGGTGGTCAGCACGGTTTCGGACCATTGCACCAAGGTCGAGGGCATGTCGATCACGACGTAATCAAACTGGTTGCGGGCCATATCCAGCACGCGGCCAATGTCTTCGGCTGTGATCAGGTCCAGCGGTAGCATGTCGGACGGGGCGGTCAAAACCGAAAGCGTGTCCTCGTAGGTGGTCAGCGCCTGACCAAAGATTTCTTCGTCCATCGCTTCGGTATCCGACAGCATTTCATAGACGACTTCGCGGCGGGGTAGGTCAAGGAAGGTCGACACCGACCCGTATTGCAGGTCCAGATCCAGCAAACACACCGAAGGCGTGCCTTTGCCGCCCGCCAGGGCCAGCTCCCATGCGAGGTTCACGGCCATTGTGGTCGAGCCTGTGCCACCGGCAAGCCCGTGAACCACGATCACCGCGCCGTCTTTTTGCGCGCCTGCCTTCAGGCCGCTTGCACCTGCGACTTCGGGCACAGGTTCAGGGGTGCGGATACGCTCGATCGCTTGGGCCAGCTCACCCTCGGGGAGGGGGTAGGGCACGAACTCATCGGCCCCTTGGCGCAGCAAAGTGTGCAGCGCATTGGGGGTCACGTCTTCGGCGATCAGAATAACCTTGAGGCCGCGTGCCTTGGCTTGGGTGATGATCTCGGTCATCATCGGCATGTTGTCTTCGTCGGCGTCGTCCATCGCAAGGGCGATGAATTCCATGCCCTGTGCCTCGGGTTGACCGAAAAACGCCAGTGCCTCGGCAAATCCCAGATCACCCCAGCTTTCGCCAAGCGCGCTTTCCATGTCCTCGATCAGCAGATCGAAGTTCTGCACGTCACGGCTAACCGTACATGCAAGGATGACGTCCTGTTCGGGTTGCGGCATTACGCTGCTCATTGCCTTCATTCCTTTTATCAAAGGGAGGGGGGCCAATGTGCTGCATGTCAGATGCAGATTTCGCCCGACCACCCCCTGCCGGACCTTTGCCCGGACAGAGTTTTCTTGTTGAGGAATTCTTGCCAGTGAACTGGGGCATGATTGGGGCGCAATTGCTGCGATTGTTGGGTTTCTTGAAACGATGGGGGGGTGATAGGGCGGATTGATTTCTGCAAAAAACGCCTGATCTAAATGAAAAAGCCGCTCTGGAAGAGCGGCCTTTTAAGTTGTTTCAAAGACTTAGTTGGTGCCGGTGATGCCTGTCTGATCAGATGACAAAGTCGACGGCGCCACGGCACTGGCCACATAGTCACGGTAAATGATCTGGGCGTATTTGCCGTCCATCACCGTTGGATGACGTTTCACAAAACCGCTGACTTCGGTGACCGTTCTGCGGTTCCGGCGCTCGCGGCCTTGGGTGACGACCAGCGGCTGTGTCTCGCCGAAGGAGACGACGGCCTCAAGCCTGCTGCGGCTGATTCCCTGCGTCGAGAGATAGCGCACAACGGCATCTGCGCGGCGTTTGCCCAAGCTTTTGTTCGCGCGGTTTGTGCCGACAGCGTCCGTGTGGCCGTAGACCTTGAACCGGATTTCGGGGAATTGCCGAATCCAGCCCGCCTGCTTGCGCAAGATCGCCTGTGCCTGCCCGTCAAGCTGTGACGAGTTGAACGCAAAGTTGACCGTGCTGTCGATCTCGGCGGCAAAACGTTTCGCCAAATCAAAGGTATACTGGCGTTCGCCCGTCATGACGAGGCGGTTGTTCAGCGTCGCATTGCCAAAATCACCTGTATCAACCAGCGCACCCGCTTCGGAATAAAACTGCGTATAGACCGGATCGGAACTGGTGGTGGCGCAGGCGCCAAGCCCGACAACCGCCGTTAGCATCGAGGCTGTGAATATGTGCCGTGTGGTCATGCGCTTCATAGCCTTAATCCAATACGTAGCCATATGACCCGGTAAAGTCCTGCTTGGCAACCTCGCCTGCGGCGCCTTTTTTAGGCGTGCGGGTGCCAGCGGCCGTACGACCGTGCAGGAACAGGTCCTGCTCTGTCGGGGGCTTGATCCGGTCGGTCGGCAGGGCCAAAGCCTCGCCACGGGTTGGGGTCACAAGATGCGCGCTGATGATGATGACCAATTCGGTCTGGCTGCGCTGGTAGTTGGCCGAGCGGAAGAGGGACCCCAGCACGGGCACGTCGCCGATCCACGGCAATTGCGTCGCGCTATCGCTAAAGTCGTCCTGCAAAAGCCCTGCAATCGCAAAGCTTTCGCCATCGCGCATTTCGACCGTGGTGGAGGTTTCGCGCCGCGAGAAAGCAGCAACCTGAAAGCCGTCCAGTACAACGCCGTTATTTGTATCAATCGCCGATACGGCGGCCTTCAGCTCAATATTGATCAGATCTTTGTCTACAACACGCGGGATAAAGGCCAGTTCAACACCGAAGGGTTTGAATTCAATGGCCGTCGCACTGCCGTCCTGGGCAACGGGGACCGGATATTCGCCACCTGCCAGAAATTTCGCTTCCTGACCTGAAAGAGCGACCAGATTCGGCTCTGCCAGAAAGCGGACAACGCCTTTTTGCTCCAGCGCTTCCAGAAGAATACCAACCTGCACCGAGCCTGCGTTAAAACCGAACAGAACCGCGCCGGAGTTGACGTTGGAAGGCGCATACTGGCCCGTTTGGGCCGCAGAGCCGCCCAACGCGATGAGCGAGCCAGTGCCGCCGTTAACGCCGAAGTTGTTGCCGCCACCAATCGACAGCGAAGAGGCGAGGGTTTTTGCAACGGATCGCTGCATTTCAGCAAACCGCACTTTCAGCATAACTTGCTGAATGCCGCCGACAGTCATCAGGTTCGAGACACGCTCGGGGGCGTACCGCTCAGCCAGTTCCAACGCGCGGGCCAGCTTTTGTGCCGATGTCACGACACCCGACAGCACGATCCCGTCATTGGCAGAGCGGACCTCGATCTTCTCACCGGGGAGGATCTGGCGCAGACGTTCTTTGAACTCGGACAAATCGGGGGTCACGACCACATCAACGTTTGTGATCAGCCGTCCTGCGGCGTCAAACAGCGTGAGCGTGGTGGTGCCGGGCGCTTTGCCCAATACATAAATGGTGCGATCCGAAAGCGAGGACAAATCCGCGATGCCGGGGTTTGCGATGCTCAGTTCGGCAAAGGGCGTGTCACTTTCCACAACAATTGCGCGGTTGAGCGGTACCTGCAGTCTGGCACTTGTGCCACTTTTGACGACACGCAGATTATCGGCAACGGCAACCGTAGGGGCCGTTACCGCAATTGCGGATACACTTAGCGTCAGCCCCAGAAGGGCCGCTTTTAGAAATCTATCGATTTTCATGTGACCTGCCTTTTTGATCACGCCTCAAAATAGGGTCTTTTTGCCCGCCGTTTTGTTAACCTTGCTGCAATTTCGATTTTTTTGCAAGAATCAATACGTTCGCAGGCAACATTTCTGTGGATTAATGGCAACAGGGGCGAAACGCGAAACGCCGCCCCTGATGGGAGCGGCGCATCTATGTTGAGGGAAATAGGGGGTTTATCCCGCGATTTACCCCTTAATTCGTGCAGGGAACGGGCAGGTTGACCACTTCCGAGCCGCGGCGGGTGCGGATGGTGCAAACTTTCTCTTCCACCTTTTTCGGCGCGGCGACAACAGTTTCCTCTTCCAGACCCAGCAGATCCTTTTGGTTCACTTCAATGTTGCTGGCGATGACAAGGTCGTCACCTGCACCAACCAAAGACAACGAAAGGCGACCTGTTGACTGGGCTTGTGCAAGCGACGCCACCTGATTTGGTGTGACAGCGACAGTAACAGTGCGCGCAATCTGTGCGCCTTCGACAGTGCCAGAGCTTTGGTCGACCGCGATCAGCTGTACGGTTGTCTGGATCAGCTTGGTCACTTCGGTGCGGCGTTGCCCACCGCCGACGCTGCCTGTCCAATAGACATCGACGCGGTCACCAGGGCGCAAGAAGCCCGACACCCCAGAGGATACATCGACCTTGATCGCAAAGGCGCGCATCCCTTTCTCAAGCCGCGAGGTCAGGCCCGCGTCTTCGCCCGGGCGGGTGACTTTCACAGCCAGCAAAGCCTCGTCTTTCTCGATGGGGCGCAGGACAACGCGCTGCGCATCGGTGTTTTCAGGGAAAATCTTCAGAATGTCGTCGAAATAGCCTTCGGGCAGGGCGGTAACTGGGAATTCGACCGCCCGGACATCTTCTTTTGCAAGCTTTTCACCGTATTTCAGGGCGCGTGTGACCACAAAAACCTTTTGGGTCTTCACGACTTTTGCTTTCGCGGCTTCGGCGTGCGCGATTGCGTTTTTATACTGACCAATCTGGCCCTTCGCGAGATACACAGCGCCGCCGGCCAACGCTAGTCCAACCAACAGCACCAGTCCAAAAATCATGCGCATTCTGTGTTCCTCTTTCCTCAAGCAACGGAAAATGCCGTCGCGGTTTATATGATCCGGCTATTGTGCCGGTTGATTGTGGTCTTTGTGCGCCGCCGATGTGCGGCGGGTTGGGCAAAAAGATCGCTTTTTACCCGTCCAGACCCATGACTGTTTCGACGTCTGTGTTGGTCAGGTAGTCGCTTACGTTGTCGCCAACGCTACGGCTGCCAGCTTGGATTGATGCAAATGACGCAATGGCCAGGCCGCAAACTGCTGCTGTCAGAACAACCCAGTCTACTGTGACGGCGCCGCTGTCGTCTGATGTGTACGATTTAATGAAGTCAAACATCGCAACTCTCTTTTCGGTTCGTTGCAAAGCTGTGCAACCGGACTAGAAAAAGGGGCTGCATTCCATGCAGAACGCAGCCCCCCGAGTAAGGGTGATGGCTAGGCCATCATCCTTAGCATTCGATTATTGCGCTGGTGCGCCAACGGTACCGATTGTCTGACCGTCAAGGAAGGTCGCGGTGTTGGTTGTCATGTTGTCGGCACCGGTTTGGATCGAGCCGTAGGCTGCGATTGCCAGGCCAACAACTGCGGCTGTCAGAACAACCCAGTCAACTGTTACGGCGCCGGATTCGTCATTGCGGAAGTTTTTTACGAAGTTCATCATGATAGTATCCCTCCAAAGGATATAAGGTTTAAGTTCCAACCCTGCCTCGCTGTCTGGCCCGCTCTCATTCAGGCCTGCTTGACTTGGTATGACGCTATATAGCTGGATGAATGGGGCATGAATTTGACCGCGAATAAGGCTTTCGCGATTTAACTGATGTTTTTGGGGGTATTCGTGTTAAGATCATGTATATAAAGGAAAATTACCCATTCATTTTTTGGTTTTGGTTAATGCCTGCGACCCAAACACCCCAATTGTGTCAAATTCGCCATGTTTGACTGCCTCAATTGTTGGATTGGGCGCCGGTTTTCGGTAATATTGCCGAAAAAAGCAGCCTAAAAACGAGAGCAGGTCCATGAAGTCTTTTGCAAAGATACTGATGCTGGGCGCGATGATGTCCGTTTTGCCGCTTGGGGCGGCCGTTTTGGCCGAACAACCTAAACCGTTTCCCGATTTTAAGCCGAAGTTTGTAAAACCCCCGAAGGCGGGTGCCCGTAAAAGGGTGAATGTTCAGATCAATCGCCCGGCTATTTTGCCTACGCCGGATGCAGCACCCCTGCAACCCGCTGCAAAAGCAAAGCCGCGGAAGGGACAGTATGACTGGTTCTGGGCCAAAGTCTCTCCTGATGCGGCGCAAACGGGGCCGGGACGGTTGGAGCAGGCGATCACGACCTTGTCCGGCTCAAACAGCCGCGTGCCCGCGCCGCGATTGCAGCATATGCAGGACATCGCAAAGGTGCACGGTGTGGACATCCTGCGCTCGACCATCGGGACCAAAGTATCGCCTGCGCTGGCGCTTGCCGTGATCTCGGTGGAATCGTCCGGCAAGGTTGCAGCCGTCAGCGGGGCAGGGGCGCAGGGCTTGATGCAACTGATGCCCGCCACAGCCAGCCGTTTTGGCGTCGAAGACAGTTTGGTGCCTGCGCAGAATATTGCGGGCGGGATCAAATACCTTGATTGGTTAATGGGGCATTTCAGCAATGACCCTATTCTTGTGCTGGCAGGGTATAATGCAGGCGAAGGATCCGTGCGCAAACACGCAGGCGTCCCGCCGTTCCCCGAAACCCGCGATTACGTGCCGAAAGTGCTGGCGGCGTTTCAGGTCGCCAAGGGGCTATGTAAAACGCCGCCCGAGCTTATCTCGGACGGCTGTGTATTTGCAGCAATGAAGTAACCCGCGCGGGGAGCAGAGTTTCATAGAAACTCTGTGCACAAAGTCTCGGACGAGACTTTGTCGCCACCGCTGCGCATTAAACGATCGTTGCGTCTGTGGCGGCGCGTAGCTCGTCTTCGGTGACGCCTTCGGCACATTCAACAATGCGCAGGCCGCCTTCCACCACATCCAGCACACCCATGTTGGTGATGATACGGTCCACAACGCCTTTGCCGGTCAGGGGCAGCGTGCATTCTTTCAGCACTTTACTCTCACCGTGTTTGTTTGCGTGATCCATGACCACGATCACACGGCCCACGCCTGCAACCAGATCCATCGCGCCGCCCATGCCTTTGACCAGCTTGCCGGGAATCATCCAGTTCGCCAGATCGCCGTTCTCGGCTACTTCCATCGCACCCAGAATCGCGGCAGCAATCTTGCCGCCGCGGATCATCGCGAAGGATGTCGCTGAATCGAAGTACGCCGTGCGGTCCATTTCGGTGATAGTCTGCTTGCCCGCGTTGATAAGATCCGGGTCTTCATCCCCCTCAAACGGGAAGGGGCCCATGCCCAGCATGCCATTTTCGGATTGCAGGGTGATGTCCTTGTCGCCCACATAGTTCGCCACCAGCGTCGGAATACCGATGCCAAGGTTCACATACATGCCGTCTTCGAGTTCTTGCGCGGCGCGTGCCGCCATTTGATTGCGATCCCACATGTTATGCTTCCTCCCGCTTTCTAGTCGTGCGCTGTTCAATGCGCTTTTCATGGTCGCCCTGAATGATGCGGTGCACATAGATGCCGGGCAGGTGGATGTGATCGGGGTCGAGGCTGCCTGTGGGCACGATCTCTTCCACCTCTACAATGCAGATTTTCCCGCAGGTGGCGGCAGGTGGGTTAAAGTTGCGCGCCGCTTTGCGGAAGATCAGGTTGCCCGTCTCGTCCGCTTTCCATGCTTTCACGATGGACAGATCGGCAAACAGGCCTTCCTCTAGTATATAGTCCTGACCATCCCACTGTTTGACGTCTTTGCCTTCGGCAATCACCGTGCCAACACCTGTTTTGGTGTAGAATCCGGGGATACCTGCGCCGCCTGCGCGCATCCGCTCGGCCAATGTGCCTTGGGGGGTGAATTCCAGCTCCAGTTCACCCGATAGATACTGACGCATGAATTCCGCGTTCTCGCCTACATAGGACGAGATCATCTTTTTCACCTGTTTGGTCTGCAACAAGATGCCAATGCCAAAATCATCAACGCCCGCGTTGTTGGAGGCAAAGGTCAAATCCTTTGCGCCGCTGTCGCGGATCGCGGCCAGCAAAAGCTCGGGGATGCCGCACAGGCCAAAACCGCCCGAAGCGATCAACATGCCGTCGTCGATCACACCTTCCAGCGCCTCGGCGGCGCTTGCGTATATCTTCTTCATAAAATTGGCTCCCCTGTCGTTTCACATTTCCGCATCTGTGTGACGCGGGGGCAGGGGCATGTCAATGCTGCGGCGCGGCGTCAGATCACCCGCACTTGGGTGCCGACAGGAGCCATGGCAAACAGATCTTCTACCATCTTGTTATATAAACCGATGCAGCCGCTGGACGATTGCCGCCCGATCTTGCGCGCATCATGCGTGCCGTGGATCAAATATGCGGGCCATCCCAGATACATCGCATGGGTGCCCAACGGATTATGCGGGCCAGGCGGCATGTATTTCAGATCAGGATTGTCTTTCAGCATCGAAGGCGTAGGCGTCCAATCAGGCCCGATTTTTTTGCGCACAATTTCGGTGTAGCCACGTTTGGTCAGATCATCCGTGCGCGGTACAGAGGTCGGGTAGACCTTGTCGACCTTGCCGTTACCGGCCCAGAAATGCAGGGCGCGCGACGTGGTATCGGCCACGATACAGCCTTTTCCAAGCGTATCAAAATGGTCCTGCCAATGCTGCGTGGTGAAACCCATGATGTTGTTGCGGTTGACCGATGGTGCCGCCAACAGCGGTGTCGGTACGGCCAAAGCGGCCGATACGGCGCCGATCAAATGTCGGCGCGTGAAACGCGGTTGTGTCATATTGCCCTCAAGTTCTGCTCGTCTTTTTTGTTTACACAAGCACGCAGAAGGGCCGTTTGCATAGCGCCACGCGGCAGCGCCATGCTGATTTTATGGAAAGTGCGACATCCCTGCGCCAACTACTATGCAGGGTTGTGCGTCTTACTCTTCTGATTTCTTTGCAGCTGCCTTCTTGGCCGCAGGCTTTTTCGCGGGGGCCTTTTTCTTGGCTGCCGGTTTCTTGGCGGCTGGCTTTTTGGCGGCGGCTTTCTTCTTCGGGGCCGCTTTCTTTTTGGCCGCAGGCTTTTTCTTGCCTGCCTTCTCGGCGCGTTCATCAATCAGATGCACGGCCTGTGCCATCGTGATCTCTTCGGGGTCGACGGTGTCGGGAATCGTCGCGTTGATCTTTTCCCATTTGACGTAAGGGCCGTATTTGCCCTTCATCACATTGACTGCGCCGCCTGCCTCTGGATGTTCGCCCAACTCGCGCAGGGGGGCTGCGGCTTTGCCGCGCTGCCCGCGAGAGGCGACTTTTTCAGCCAGCAATTGCACCGCACGGTTCATCCCGACGGTAAAGACCTCGTCGATGCCTTCAAGGTTGGCGTTCGTGCCGCCACGGTCCGATGTGGACGGCGCATGTTTGAGATACGGGCCATAACGCCCGATGTTGGACCAGACCATGATCCCGTCTTCGGGGTGGGGGCCAATCTCACGCGGGAGCGAGAGCAGCATCAGCGCGCGCTCCATCTCCAGCTCTTCAGGTTCCCAATCTTTGGGAATCGACTGGCGCGGCGGTTTTTTGTTTTCTTCGGTGACCTGCCCGCGCTGCACGTAGGGGCCGAACCGCCCTTTGAACACACGGATCTCGTCGCCTTGGTCCTCGCCCAGCAATTTGCCTTCGGGCGGGATGGCTGACGCCTCGGCCTCGGGGTTTGGCGGGCCGAAGGGGCGGGTATAGCGGCATTCGGGGTAGGCCGAGCAGCCGATGAATGCGCCGCCTGAACGGGCGGTGCGCATGCTGAGCCTGCCTTTGCCGCAGTTGGGGCACAGGCGCGGGTCGCTGCCGTCTTCATTCGCGGGGAACAAATGCGGCGCCAGCACATCGTTGATCTTCTCAAGCACCTCGGTAATCCGAAGCTCTGACGTCTCGGCGATAGAGGCCGAAAAGTCACGCCAGAAACGGTCCAACACCTTTTTGTATTCGGCATTGCCTGCCGACACCTGATCCAGCTGGTCCTCCAGATCGGCGGTGAAGTCATAGCCGATATAGCGGCGGAAGTAATTCTCGAGGAAAGCTGTGACCAGACGGCCCTTGTCCTCGGGGATCAGGCGTTGACCTTCGCGGCGCACGTACCCACGGTCCTGAATGGTCGTCACGATACTGGCGTAGGTCGAGGGGCGGCCAATGCCCAGCTCTTCCATACGCTTGACCAGCGTTGCCTCGGTATAACGGGGCGGGGGCTGGGTGAAATGCTGGCTGCCCAGTACGGCCTCTGCCTCGGCCAACAGGGCGCTGGATTTGCGCTGCATCCCGCCTTGGCCCGTGTCGCCTGTGTCCACCAGATCGTCATCCGTGAGGCCCGTGGCCTTGCTGAATTCTTCGCTGTACCGTGCGGCGGCGGCCTTTTTCAGCGCGTCGCCCATGGCGATCTGAGGCAGGCGTTTATCGTCGTCATCCCCCGAGACATCATCGCGGCCTTCTTCATAGACGCGCAGGAAACCGTCGAACAGCATGACCTGACCACTGGCACGCAGTGTGACCTGCGCATCATCGCTGCCGATCTCGACTGTGGTCCGCTCGAAACGCGCTGTCTCCATCTGGCAGGCCAGCGTGCGTTTCCAGATCAGATCGTAAAGCTTGCGCTGGTCGCCATCCATCAGCTTGAGCGCGTCTGCGTCCTTGGCCATATCGGTCGGGCGCACGCATTCGTGGGCCTCTTGCGCGTTCTTGGCCTTGTTCTTGTAGACCCGCGGCTTGCTCGGTACGTATTTATCGCCGTAGCGATCCGCGATGGCATCGCGGGCCATTTGCACGGCTTCGGGCGCCATATCGATGCCGTCCGTCCGCATGTAGGTAATGTGACCCGCTTCATACAGGCGCTGTGCTGTGCTCATCGTTTGGCGCGCACCCATGCCGAATTTGCGGCTGGCCTCTTGTTGCAGGGTCGAGGTCATGAAAGGCGCCGACGGGTTGCGCGAGGCGGGCTTTGCCTCAACCGACGCAACTTTGAGATCGCGGCTGGAGACAGCTTGCACAGCCATTTCAGCCTTGGTCGTATCGCCGAGATCGAATTTATCCAGCTTTTTGCCAGCCAGTTCCGTCAGGCGGGCCTCGAATTCCTGCCCCGACGGGGTCGTCAGCAAGGCTTTCACGCTCCAGTATTCACGCGGGCGGAAGGCCTCGATCTCCATCTCACGCTCGGTGATCAGACGCAGAGTGACCGATTGCACGCGGCCCGCCGATTTCGCACCGGGCAGTTTGCGCCACAAAACGGGGCTAAGGTTGAACCCCACAAGATAGTCGAGTGCGCGGCGGGCCAGATACGCCTCCACCAAGGGCATGTCGATTTGACGCGGGTTTTGCATCGCCTCTGTCACCGCCGTTTTGGTGATCGCGTTGAACACCACGCGGCTGACGGGCGTGTCTTTCTTAATCGACTTGCGGGCGGTCAGCGCCTCTTGCAGATGCCAGCTGATCGCCTCACCCTCGCGGTCGGGGTCGGTCGCGAGGATCAGTTCGTTATCGTCTTTCAGCGCGTCGGCAATCGCCTTCATGTGTTTTTTGGAGCCGCTGTCGATTTCCCACAGCATCTCGAAATCATTCTCGGTGTCGACCGAGCCATCCTTGGGCGGCAGGTCCCGCACGTGGCCGTAAGAGGCCAGAACCGTAAAGTTATCACCGAGGTATTTATTGATCGTCTTGGCCTTGGCGGGCGATTCGACAACGACTACGGGCATAAATATTAGGTCCTTCGGGGGAAATTCGGCAGTTCAGTGGTTTCCTGACATGTGGGATCAGGGGGGGCTTTGTCAATGCGCACCGCGTTGCATAGCGTTCGGAAATGAGGGGAAATTGGGGCCAGACGCCGCAGTACGGGCCGCATCGCTGCGCGATAAGGGCGGTTCGCGGCTTTAGGAGGGGCGCGACAACAGGCCGCCTGCGCTGCGCATGACTTTGCCATCCATCTCAAGCTCGACCAAGGCGGGGGTGAGTGCGGCAGTCGGTACCTCAAGGTCGCGGATCAGCTGGTCTTCGGCAACGGGGGAGGGGCCGAGACGTTGCAGGATGGACAAGTGCAAACTGGCGGTTTCGCGCAGGGTTCTGCGCGGTTTGGCGGGCTTGGGCGCAGGGGCCGGCGGTTCCGCGACCAAGGGGAGCTGCGGAGCGTCTTCGTGCAGATCGCTGAGCGCCTCGATCACGTCGGCGGCATTGCGTACCAGCGTGGCCCCGTCGCGGATCAGCATGTTACCGCCCGCCGCACGGGCATCAAACGGATGGCCCGGCACGGCGAGTACGTCACGCCCTTGGTCCAGCGCGTCGCGTGCGGTGATCAGGCTGCCGGACTTTGCCGCGGCCTCTACCACGATGGTGGCGCGGGCAAGGCCCGAGATGATGCGGTTGCGTTTGGGGAAATGGCGTGCGGTGGGTTGCAGGCCCATAGGCTGTTCCGACAGGCGCAAGCCGTGGGTGGCAATGTCTTCGGCAAGGCCGGTATTTTCGGCCGGATACATAATGTCCACACCGCCCGCCTGTACCGCGACGGTGCCTGTGGGCAGGGCTGCCAGATGGGCAGCCGCGTCGATACCGCGTGCAAGGCCCGAGACGATGGTAAAGCCCGCCTCGCCCAGTTCTTTCGCGAGAGTGCGGGCCATGCGGGTGCCCAGCGACGAGGCATTGCGTGCGCCGACCATGGCAACCATCGGACGGTTCAGCAGGGCAGGATCGCCCAGCAACCAAAGAAAGGGCGGCGCATCATCCAGTTCTGCCAGTGCCGGAGGGTAGTTGGGATGATCGACATGCAAAAGCTGCGCACCTGCGGCATGGGCGGCCCGCAATTCCGCGCGCACGACCCCTTCGGGGCAGATCTCATATCCTGACACGCCCGCGGCGCGCGCTACCTCCGGTAGCGCGGCCAGCGCGTTTTGCGCAGTGCCGTGTTCAATCAGCAGTCGTTTATACGTGGATATGCCGACCCGGCGCGAACGCAACAGACGGAGACGGGCAAATCGTTCGTCTTCCGGGGTGGGTGGGAGTGGGGGGTGAGTGGAAGAAGGATTGTGATCCTCGAATGTCATCCCGTTGCTCCGTCTGTTGCTAGAATCAGGTATAGCTTTTGGTGGTTAACAAGGGATGAATCGTTTCGCGCTCAATTGCATTAAGCTGGCAATGACCGGCGCGTAGCCGCGAGGTGCCAGCCGGTGAGTATGAGCCACGTCATCACACCTATGGCCACGCCGCTCAGCATTGAGGCGCCGATGAGCGCGGGAATGAGCATCTGCGTCAGCGGTGCCACAACGCACCAACTGGCCGCTGGAAAGACAACGCCGATGACCGCGGCGCGGCCAAAGCCGCCTTTTCCGCGCCGTGTGGCCCTGCGCAGCCAAAACAACGCAAAGGGTAAATAGACCCATGCGACAACCGCTGTCAGCTGGATCGAGATCACTATCATGTACAAGTTTGGACCGACGCGCAGGTCGCGCAGCTCCGCCAAGAAGACAGCGCGGCTGAGAAGGAACCCGACCAAATGCAAGATAAGAACGGCGCTAACCCCCGATAAAATCCAATGCCATGCGCGCAGAGGCGTGGTTTCGTCCTGCGGTGTCATTTGGCGCAGGTGGTCAAGCCGCCGCACCCCCTATCGTCAGCCCGCCAATCATCAGCGTTGGCTGGCCCACGCCTACAGGCACCCATTGGCCCTGCTTGCCGCAGTTGCCCATGCCGGGGTCAAGGCTGGGGTCATTGCCGATGGCGCGGATTTGTTTCAGAGCGGTGGCCCCGTCTCCGATGAGAGTGGCACCTTTGACGGGCGCGCCGACCACGCCGTTCTCAACGCGGTAGGCCTCGGTGCAGGAGAACACGAACTTGCCGTTGGTGATGTCGACCTGACCGCCACCGAATCCTACGGCATAGATGCCGTCCTTGAGATCCGCCACAATGTCACCGGGCGCGGTATCACCGCCCAGCATATAGGTGTTGGTCATGCGTGGCATGGGGATGTGGGCAAAGCTTTGGCGGCGCCCGTTGCCGGTGCTTTTCACGCCCATCAGCCGCGCGTTCTGGCGGTCTTGCATATAGCCAACCAGCTTGCCGTCCTCAATCAGGACATTCTTGGCGCTGGGCGTGCCTTCGTCATCGACCGAGATAGAGCCGCGGCGGTCGGGAATCGTACCGTCGTCCAGAACCGTCACCCCTTTGGCGGCGATCTGCTCGCCCATCAGCCCTGCGAAGGCACTGGAGCCTTTGCGGTTGAAATCCCCCTCCAGCCCGTGGCCGATGGCCTCGTGCAGCAGGATGCCGGGCCAGCCGGGGCCAAGGACCACGTCCATCACACCCGCAGGGGCGGGCACGGCGCTGAGGTTCACGACCGCGACGCGCAAGGCCTCACGCGCTTTGGACTGCCAGTCTTCGGGGGCGAGCAAGCCATCAAGGCCAATGCGCCCGCCGCCGCCTGCCGTGCCGCTTTCGCGGCGGCCGTCTTGTTCTACGATGATCGAGACATTGACGCGGGTCATGGGGCGGATATCTCGCACACTGGTGCCTTCGGGGCGCAGAATCTCGACCTCCTGAATCGACGCGGAGATCGAGGCGCTGACCTGCACCACGCGGGGATCAAGGCTGCGGCAAAAGTCGTCAATCTCACGCAGTGTCTCAACTTTTACGGAGAAAGCAGCGCCCGCGATGGGGTCCGCGTCTGTATAGAGCTTTTTGTTGGTGCCTTCGGGCGCGTCTGCCCATGTGCCGCCCCCGTCACCCACAGCGAGGCGGGCGGTTTCACTTGCGCGGCGCAATGCGGCCTCGGAGATTTCGGTGGAATGGGCGTATCCTGCCACTTCGCCGCGCACGGTGCGCAGGCCAAAACCTGTTGCAGCGTCATAGCTTGCAGTCTTTAGGCGGCCGTCATCAAAGACCAGCCCCTCGGAACGGGTCCGCTCGAAAAACAGTTCCCCGTCGTCGGCACCTGCCACCGCGTCGCGCAAAACGGAAAGCGCCACGTCGCGGTCTATGTTGTCGGTGAGGGGCGAAAAGGGGGTGTCGGCCATGGGGAGATGCTCCGTGAAATGGGGCTGCGGGGGAAAATGGGGCCGCAGGGGCGCTCGCGTCTATCTGACGCAAGCTGGGGACTTTCTTTCGTAGTCAGAATATGATTGTAAGGCGCCAGATTACAACGGCGGGTGCGCCTGCCTGCGCGTTTTAGCCACTTAGGGTCAAGAATATCAGGACGAATATGATGACAAAGAACCTCACTCTTGCCGGCCTGTTGGCTGGTTTTTCAAGTATGCCTGCATGGGCGCAGAACGTTGATCCAACGGGTCTGGAGATCATCGGACAACCCGCTGACCGCAAGATGGGCTTTCAGCCTGCGGTGACCGAGCTGGCCAATGACCTGCAATGGTTGGACGGGATGATTCTTGTCATCATCACCGTGATTACGATTTTTGTGACCGGTTTGATGGTCTGGGTCGCGATCCGCTATAACGCAAAGCGTAACCCGACGCCTGCCAGCTTTACCCACCACACCCCTGTTGAGGTGGCGTGGACGGTTGTGCCAATTCTGATCCTTGTCGCCATCGGCGCGTGGTCACTGCCCATCCTGTTCCGCCAGCAGGAAATTCCGCAAGCGGATGTCACCATCAAGGCCATCGGGAACCAGTGGTACTGGACCCACGAATATGTTGACGAAGGCTTCGGCTTTGACAGCTATATGATCGGCGCACCTGCGCTGGGCGGCGAGAACATGAAGACACCGGAAGTGATCGCACAGCTGGAAGAAGCGGGCTATTCCGAAAACGAATGGCTGCTGGCGACAGATACTGCCGTGGTTGTGCCTGTAAACAAGACGATTGTTGTTCAGGTTACCGGCTCTGACGTGATCCACGCATGGACGATCCCCGCATTCGGCGTCAAACAAGACGCGGTTCCGGGCCGTCTGGCAGAGCTGTGGTTCAAGGCCGAAAAAGAAGGCGTATACTTCGGTCAGTGTTCCGAGCTGTGCGGCCAAGCCCACGCCTACATGCCCATCACGGTCAAAGTTGTTTCGGAAGAAGCATACGCCGAATGGCTGGGCCGTGCCCGCGAAGAATACGCAGGCATCGCGGCACCTTTGACGGTTGCCTCGAACGACTGATACGACCCGCAGCCACAGTGCGCGACCCTGCGCTGTGGCTGCGGCTTTTCCATTTCATGACCTCTCATAGCATCGGGAAGCCCCTCTATGACCGACGTGACCAATAGCCAGACCTTTGAAGGTGAGCCGCAGCTGGGCGACTACTACGCGCTGATGAAGCCGCGCGTGATGCAATTGGTCGTGTTTACGGCTGTGGTCGGCATGTTGGCCGCACCTGTGTCTGTGAACCCTGTCATCGGCTTTGCCTCGATCCTGTTTCTGGCCATCGGGGCAGGGGCCTCGGGCGCGCTGAACATGTGGTGGGATGCCGATATCGATGCGGTGATGAAGCGCACGGTGAACCGCCCGATCCCTGCGGGCAAAGTTTCGGCTCAGTCCGCGCTTTATCTGGGGGTGGCTTTGTCGGGCATGTCCGTGATGATGCTGGGCCTCAGCGCTAACCTGCTGGCGGGTGCGATGCTGGCCTTTACGATCTTTTTCTACGTTGTGCCTTATACCATGTGGCTCAAACGCTCGACCCCGCAAAACATCGTGATCGGTGGTGCGGCAGGGGCGTTCCCGCCTGTGATCGGCTGGATTATTGCAACGGGCGATATTGTGGTGCTGGAGCCGTGGCTGATGTTCGCGCTGATCTTTATGTGGACGCCGCCACACTTCTGGGCGCTGGCCCTGTTCATGCGCAATGACTACGACGACGCGAAGGTGCCGATGCTGACCGTGACCCACGGTCGCCGCGCCACACGCAATCACATCCTTGGATATACCGTCCTGCTGGTGATTTTGGCTGTCGGCACCGCCTTCACCGCGATTGGCGGCTGGGTCTATCTGGTGACGGCACTGGTGCTGAACGCGCTTTTCCTCAAAGGCGCCTATGACATCTGGCAGCGCGATGAAGACATGTCCGAGGCCGATAACTTCGCGGTCGAGCGCAAGTTCTTCCGCCTGTCGCTGTGGTATCTGTTTGCCCACTTTGGTGCGATCCTTGCCGAAGCAGCACTTGGCATGGGGGGGCTGTTCTAATGGCTCTGCGTCCCGAACATGAAATTCACAGCCGCCGCAAAGGTCTGAACATCGGCATCGGCCTGATGCTGGGCGCATTTGTTCTGCTGATCATGCTGCTGACTTTCACCAAGATTACGTCGCCCCAGTTCCAGATCCCTGCCTCACAGGCCAATGGTGTGGGCGAGCAAGTGCCAACTTCCACCACTGGAGGTAATGACTGATGGCGATGACAGGTCCTCAAAAGACAGTCACACAGACGGTTGGTCTGGTTGTGCTGATGGGCGGTCTGGCTTGGGCGTCCGTGCCTTTTTACGACTGGTTCTGCCGTGTCACGGGCTTTGGCGGCGTGCCGGGTGTCTCGACCGTTGCGTCGGACGAAGTGCTGGAGCAAACCATCAAGATCCGCTTTGACGGATCACTCAATAACCAGATGGGGTGGGAGTTCGCCCCCGTTCAGCGCGAGATGGAAATCCGCATCGGCGAGACGGGGCTGGCCTTTTACGAGGCGTACAACCCGACCAGCAAACCGATTGCCGGTCAGGCGTCGTATAACGTGACGCCTTATCAGGCAGGCGGCTTTTTCGAGAAAATCGACTGCTTCTGCTTTGAAGAACAGGTGCTTGCCCCGGGCGAGCGCGTGCAAATGCCGGTCAGCTTCTTTGTTGATCCGGAAATTGTGGGCGACCGTGAAGGTCAGTATATACATACCATCACGCTCTCCTATACATTCTACGAAATTGACCTGCCGGAGGGGTATGCCGCCCTTGAGACAGATCAAACCACCGACTTGAACTAAACACACATAGGGACGCCCATCATGGCCCATGCAAAGAACCACGACTATCACATTCTGAACCCCTCTATCTGGCCGCTGCTCAGCTCGCTGTTTGCCTTTGTCATGCTGACAGGCGGCGTGCTGTGGATGCACGAGATTACACCGTTTGTTTTCCTGATCGGCCTTGTTGGTACGCTGTATTGCAGCTTTGCATGGTGGTCCGAGGTTGTGGACGAAAGCAAGATCGGCGATCACACAACGGTTGTTCAGATCGGCCTGCGCTATGGCTTTATCCTGTTCATCATGTCCGAGGTCATGTTCTTCGTTGCGTGGTTCTGGAGCTTCTTCAAACACGCCATGTACCCGATGAACGAATATGTGGGCTCGACCTACATCCCACCGCAAATCTATCAGGTCGATGCCTTCCACCTGCCGCTGATCAACACGCTGATCCTGCTGCTGTCTGGTTGTGCTGTCACATGGGCGCACCACGCGCTGGTCCACGGCAACAACCGTGCCGACCTGAAGAACGGTCTGATCATCGCGGTTGTCCTGGGTGTGCTTTTCACCGCGCTGCAAGCGTATGAGTATAACTACCTGCTCTATAAAGGCTGGGAATTCGGCGGCGACAAGTTCTTCTCGAACTTCTTTATGGCCACAGGTTTCCACGGCTTCCACGTTGTGATCGGGACGATCTTCTTGCTGGTGTGCTGGTTCCGAGCCCGCGCTGGTCACTTTGACGAAAAGAACCACGTCGGTTTCGAAGCCGCCGCTTGGTACTGGCACTTTGTTGATGTCGTATGGCTCTTCTTGTTCTTCGCCGTCTACGTCTTCGGCATTCCGGCCAACTAAGCACGGGCTTGCACCTCTATGCAGGCACGCTAAATACGGACGCGCGGGGCTCATGGCCTCGCGCGTTTTTCCTTTTACAAACACGAGGGTGCTGATGCGCCGTAGTCTTTTTCTTATCGTCATCGGGGCAGGCGGGGCCGCCATTCTGCTTTGGCTGGGGTTGTGGCAGATGCAGCGGCTCGAGTGGAAGCTGGGCGTCATCGACGATATCAACAGCCGCATCGAGGCACAGGCCATCCCGCTGCCCGATTTTCTGGACCGTGAAAACGACGCCTATCTTCCCGTAGAAATCAGAGGTGTCATCGCCCCCGATTATCTGCGCGTTCTGGTCAGCCAGAAAGAGATCGGTGCGGGCTACCGCATTATCTCCGCGATCGAGATGAGCGGGCGCAGAGTGCTTTTGGACCGCGGCTTTGCACCTGTGGCAGAGTCGGATGTGCCCACGCATGACGGGTCGGTGACCGTGCAGGGCAATCTGCAATGGCCGCAAGAAACCGACGGCTTCACCCCTGAACCCGATCTGGACAACAACATCTGGTTTGCGCGCGATGTGGATGCCATGGCCGCCGCCCTGAACACCGAACCTACGCTTGTGGTGGCCAAGACGACATCGTTCAACGATGCGCCAATATCCCCCCTGCCTGTTGACACGGGCGCGATTCCAAACGACCACCTGCAATACGCCATCACATGGTTCTCGCTTGCTGCGATCTGGCTGTTGATGAGCCTCGCCTTTATCCTGCGCGCCCGCCGCGCACCCCAACGATTGAGCTGACCAACATGCGCTATATCTCGACCCGTGGCACCGCCCCCTCCCTGAGCTTTGAAGAAGCGATGTTGACGGGGCTTGCCCGTGATGGCGGCCTGTATGTGCCCGAAACGATACCTCAGTTGTCAGCCGCACAGATCAAGGCGATGGCCGGCCAATCCTACGAGGAAATAGCCTTTACCGTCATGCGCCCCTTCATCGGTGATACCTTTACGGATGCCGAATTCCGCGATCTGATTGCCAAAGCCTACGCAAACTTCGGCCACGACAGCCGCGCCCCGCTCAAGGAGCTGGCCCCCAACCACTTCCTGCTCGAGCTGTTCCACGGTCCCACACTGGCGTTCAAAGATTTTGCCATGCAGCTGATCGGCCAGATGTTCCAGCTGGCTTTGGGCCGCAAGGGCGAGCGTGTGACAATTGTGGGCGCGACTTCGGGCGACACAGGCTCTGCCGCGATCGAGGCGTTTCGCGGGTTGGACAATGTCGATGTCGTAATCCTCTATCCCCATGGTCGCGTGTCCGATGTGCAGCGGCGCCAGATGACCACGCCGTCCGAGAGCAACGTGCATGCGCTGGCCGTCGATGGCGATTTCGACGACTGCCAAGCGCGCCTGAAGGACATGTTCAACGACTTTGAATTCCGCGATGGGGTCAAACTGGCAGGGGTCAACTCGATCAACTGGGGCCGTGTACTGGCGCAGGTGGTTTATTACTTTTCCTCTGCCGTGAGCCTCGGCGCGCCGGATCGCAAGATCAGCTTTACCGTGCCGACGGGCAATTTCGGCGACATCTTTGCGGGCTACATCGCCAAGAAGATGGGCCTGCCGATTGACCAGCTGGTCGTGGCCACCAACCAGAACGACATCCTGCACCGCTGCCTCAGCGGGCAGGGCTACCACAAAGATACGGTGCATCCCTCGATCAGCCCGTCGATGGATATTCAGGTTTCCAGCAACTTCGAGCGTGCGCTGTTTGACGCCTATGACCGTGACGGCAGTGCTGTGGCACAGCTGATGGCCGAGCTGGGGCAGGGCGGGTTTGATGTCTCCCAAGGGGCGGCGCAAGTGCTGTCGGAGCACTACACCTCTGGACGCGCCTCGGAAGAGGAAACCAGCAAGACCATCACCCACACGCTGAAACACAGCGCCGAATTGCTGTGCCCGCATTCCGCCGTCGGTGTGAAAGTCGCATACGAAATGCGCGAGCCTGCGACCCCCATGGTTACGCTGGCCACCGCACACCCTGCGAAATTCCCCGACGCGGTCGAGGCCGCCACCGGCATTCGCCCAGCCTTGCCGCCGCGTATGGCGGACCTTTTTGACCGCCCCGAGCGGTTGGCCCGAGTGCCAAACGATCTGGCCGCACTCAAGACGACCATCAAAGGATTGATTGCCCAGTGACATTGCAAACGCACCGCCTTTCTAACGGCTTTCGCATCGTAACCGAACAGATGCCGGGGCTCGCTTCGGCCTCGATCGGGGTCTGGGTCGGGGCAGGGGGGCGTCACGAGACGCCCAAGCAAAACGGCATCGCGCATTTTCTGGAGCATATGGCCTTCAAAGGCACCAAGACGCGCACGGCGCTACAAATCGCCGAAGCGATTGAGGACGTGGGCGGCTATATCAACGCCTATACCTCGCGTGAGGTGACGGCCTATTACGTGCGCGTGCTGGAAAACGACGTGCCGCTGGGGCTTGAGGTGATTGCCGACATCCTGCGCAACCCCGTGATGGACGAGGCCGAGATCGAGGTAGAGCGCGGCGTGATCCTGCAAGAGATCGGCCAGGCGCTTGATACGCCCGACGATGTAATTTTCGACTGGCTGCAAGAGAAGGCCTATCCCGATCAACCGATGGGCCGCACGATCCTTGGCCCGTCCGAGCGTGTCTCGAACTTCGGGCGCGATGATCTGACGGGGTTCATTGACCAGCATTATGGCCCTGAACAGATGATCCTGTCCGCCGCAGGGGCCGTTGACCATGACGCGCTGGTGGCGATGGCCGAGAAGCTGTTTGGCGATATGAAACCCAAACCGCTGATGCGCGCCTTGCCCGGCGTTTTCGCAGGCGGCGAGCATCGCCAGACCAAAGAGCTGGAGCAAGCACATTTCGCGTTGGGGTTTGAGAGCCCCGGTTACCGCGCTGACGATATTTACGTGGCGCAGATTTATGCCTCGGCCCTCGGGGGCGGCATGTCGAGCCGCCTGTTTCAGGAAGTGCGTGAAAACCGTGGCCTGTGCTATACCATCTTTGCCCAAGCGGGCGCTTATGCCGATACAGGCATGATGACGGTCTATGCCGGCACGTCGGGCGATCAGCTGCCTGAACTTGCGGGCATCACAATTGACGAGATGAAGCGTGCTGCAACGGATATGTCACCCGCCGAGGTCGCCCGTGCGCGGGCGCAGATGAAGGCGGGGTTGCTGATGGGGCTGGAAAGCCCCTCCAACCGCGCCGAGCGTCTGGCGCGGCTCATACAGATTTGGGATCGCATCCCGCCGCTGGAGGAAACGATCGCCCAGATTGATGCCGTCACCACTGGCGACGTGCGTGATTTTGCCGAGCGTATGGCAGCAACGGCCCCTGCGGCCTTGGCGCTCTATGGTCCTGTCGACAAAGCGCCCACCCTGGTCGAGCTTGAGGCGCGACGCGCAGCCTGATGCTTTTGTCGCGGCGTAAACTCAAGCTTGAAACAGAGCGCATGACCCTGCGCACGCCGGTCCATAATGACTTTCGCCCGTGGGTCGCGCTGCGCAGTGCCAGCCGCGATTTTCTCACCCCGTGGGAGCCATCGTGGTCTGCGGATCATCTGAGCCGCAAGGCGTTTTCCAACCGTGTCTATTGGGCCAACCGTTCGGTGAATGCGGGAACGGCAATGCCGCTGTTCATGATCCGTCGCGAGGACCAGATGTTGCTGGGCGCGATCACGCTGGACAATATCCGCCGTGGTCCGGCGCTTGCGGGGACGCTGGGCTATTGGACGGGGGAGGCCTTTGCACGTCATGGATACATGCGCGAAGCGATCGAGACAGTGGTGCATTACGCCTTCACCCACCTTGATCTGAGCCGGATCGAGGCGGCCTGCCTGCCCGAAAACAAGCCGTCACGCGGGTTGCTGGAGCGGTCGGGCTTTAAATACGAGGGCGTCGCGCAAAGCTATTTGCAGATCGACGGGCGGTGGCGGACGCATGTTCTGTATGCGTCGCTCCGGGCAGACAGGCGCGGCAAGGCGCAAACCGACTGAGATTTTGAGACGAGCGTGAATTGTGCTAGGGTGGCCGCATGGTATTGAGGGCGCTCATCGCTATTTTGCTCTTCGCTGGGTCCGCGCAGGCGCAAACGCGCACGCCCAGTCATTGTCATGCGCTGGCCGATGCCACGCAGGGCATGACCTATCTGCATCGCGCAGGCCTGCAGGACGTGCCTGCGGAAACGGTGGATATTCACTACATCGCGCACGCGAGTTTTCTGCTGCGCAGCGCGGGCGGGTTGAACATGGTGACGGATTTTACAGGCTTTATCGGTAGCACGCCGATGATCCCCGATGTGGTCACGATGAACCACGCCCATGACACCCATTGGACCGCCTTTCCCGAGCCTGCGATCCCGCATGTGCTGCGCGGGTGGGGCGCGTTTAACGAGGGTGTGACGCATCATCTGGATCTGGGCGAGGTCTTGGTGCGCAATGTCTCGACTGACATACGATCACAGTTTTCGGGCGTGGAGGAAGACGGCAATTCGATTTTCATCTTTGAGCTGGCGGGCCTGTGCATCGGGCATCTGGGCCATTTGCACCACATGCCCCGCGACGAACAATTCGCCGCCATCGGGCGATTGGATGTGGTGATGGCCCCCGTGGATGGCGGCATGACGCTGGATTTGCCGACGATGATTGCTTTGCTCAAGCGGTTGCGGTCGCGGATTGTGATCCCGATGCATTGGTTTTCCGATACGGGGCTGGAGACGTTTCTGGCGGGCATGGATGATGCGTTCAATGTGGTGCGCGTCGAGGGACCAAGGCTGAATGTGCGGCGCGATGCGCTGCCTTCACGGCCCACGATTATGGTGTTGCGGCCCAATTATCTGCGTGCCGACTAGGGGTTGGACCTTGCATCGGCAGCACGCGTATTAGATCAATCCGTATGAGTGATATTTTGAACCCCGCTGACGCCGAATTTGCGCAAACCCTGCGCGCCGCTTTGCCTGAAGGGACGCTAGATGGTGCCAGCGCTTCGTATCTGGAGGAGCCGAGGGGCCGATACGCGGGGCAAGCGGGTGTTCTGGCGCGGCCGCGTAACGCGCAAGAGGTCTCGACGCTCGTGCGCATGGCCGCGGATGCGCGGGTTGGTATCGTGCCTTATGGTGGTGGCACAGGGTTGGTTGGCGGGCAGGTGGCCCCCGACGGGCCTGCGCCCCTGATCGTGTCGTTGGAGCGGATGGCCGCAATCCGCGATGTCTATCCCGACGAGAATGTCCTGATCGCCGAAGCGGGTGTGATCCTTGCCAATGTGCAGGCAGCGGCGGAGGGGGTGGACCGATTGTTCCCACTCTCCTTGGCGGCGGAAGGCACGGCGCGGATTGGCGGTAACCTTGCCACCAATGCGGGCGGGACGGGGGTGCTGCGCTATGGCAATGCGCGGGACCTGTGTCTGGGGCTGGAGGCGGTGCTGCCTGACGGGCAAATCTGGAAAGGGCTGACGCGGCTGCGCAAAAACAATACAGGCTATGACCTGCGGCACCTGTTGATCGGGGCCGAAGGCACGCTGGGGATTATCACGGCGGCCGCTCTCAAGCTGTTTGCACGACCTGCGCAGACAGGCACGGCCTTGTTAGTGGTGCAAAGCCCCGATGCGGCACTGAAGCTGTTGAGCCTTGCGCGGGGGCTGTTCGGTGAGATGATCAGCGCGTTTGAATTGATCCACCGTCAGGGATTTGACTTTCTGACCGAGACGATGCCCGATGTGCGCCAGCCTTTCGAGACACCGCCCGAGTGGTGCGTGTTGATCGAACTGGGGTTGGCTGCGGATATGGACCCGTCCTCTGCGCTCGAGACGCTCTTCGCTTCCGGCGCCGAGGCGGGCCTCGTTTCCGATGGGCTCATCGCTGGGTCAGGGGCGCAGGCGGATGCGTTTTGGGCGATCCGCGAGAGCATTCCCGAGGCAAACAGGCGGATTGGATCGGTATCGAGCCATGACATTTCGGTGCCCTTGGGGGCGATCCCTGAATTCATTGTGCAGGCGGGCGAGCGGTTGGCGCGGATGGGGGATTTCAGGATCAATTGTTTCGGGCATGTGGGGGATGGCAACCTGCACTATAACGTTTTCCCTCAGGTCGGGCGCAGCCGTGCGGATCATGAAAACCAGCGCGATGCGATCAAGGCCTGTGTTCATGATCTGACGGATGAGTTGGGCGGATCGGTCTCGGCCGAGCACGGGGTCGGGCGGCTGAAAGTCGGGGATCTGGAGCGGTATAGCGATCCCGCGAAGATGTCTGCGATGCGGGCGATCAAGGCGGGGTTGGATCCTTTGGGGATCATGAATCCGGGAGCTGTTTTGCGCGGCTAGCGGGGGATGGGGGCCAGCCCCCATTGACCTGTGGCCAATTCCCCAAGGGGATTTAGGGCCAGAAAAAATAGGTGTTAGTGGCCATCGAATTCGCACAGAATTTGCACGTTCATCCCCATTGCTTCCAGTCGTTTGCGGCCGCCCAAGGCAGGCAGATCGATGATGAAGCTGGTGGAGACGATTTGGGCGCCCAAGCGTTCGAGCAGTTTGATGCCAGCCTCGGCGGTGCCGCCTGTGGCGAGCAGGTCGTCGACCACAAGGACGCGTTCGCCCGGCTGGATCGCGTCGTCATGGATCTCCATCGTCGCTTGGCCGTACTCAAGCGTATAGTCCTGGCTTAGGGTTTTTCCGGGGAGCTTGCCCTTTTTTCGGATCGGGACGAAGCCGACGCTGAGTTGGTGTGCGATGGCCCCGCCCATGATAAAGCCGCGGGCCTCGAGGCCTACAACTTTGTCGATCTGGACCCCTGCGAAAGGGTGCAGCATCTGGTCGATAGCCATGCGAAAGCCACGCGGGCTGGCGAAAAGTGTTGTGACATCGCGGAACATGATCCCTTCGTGGGGGAAATCGGGGATGGTGCGGATGTAGTCTTGGACTTGTTTCATGTTGTGCTCCGGCGCAGTGTTGCTGTGAGAAGGCCCATCGCGACTAAAGTGCCGCCACCGGCGCGGGTGATCCATGGCAGAACGCCAGGTCGTTTGATGGTGCGGCGCAGCCGGTCGGCGGCGAGTGCGTAGATGAGCGCGTTGAGGCCGCCCATGGTGACAAATGTGGTAATCAGGATCGCGAATTGCGGTGCCAGCGGCGCGTTCGGCGCGATAAACTGTGGCACGAAGGCGATGAAAAAGGCGATCGATTTGGGGTTAAGTGCCGTGACCGCCGCCGTGTGCGAGAACACGCGGGATGCGGTGATGTCTGTTGCATCGGGTAGGTTGAAATCCGCATCCTTGGCCGAGCGGATGAGTTTGGCGCCGAGATATACGAGATAGGCAGCTCCGATCCATTTCAGCAGCGAAAAGGCGGTTGCAGAGGCGAGAACCAGTGCGCCCAAACCTGCCAAAGATGCGCTCATCGCGATGAAGTCGCCCAAGGCGACGCCGCCTGCGGAGGCGAGGGCGACGGAGCGCCCTTTGCTGAGCGCATAGCTAAGGACAAGCAGCACGGTTGGGCCGGGGATCAGCAGCAAGGCGGCCGTTGCCGCCACAAAGGTGAGCCAGAGGTCAAAGGGCATGGAGGGGCTTTCAGTTGGGCGGGTAATGCCGGATCAGCGCCATCTTGTCTTGTTCGCCCAAGGTTTTCAAGCTGTTGTCAGCATTTTGCGACAGGATTGAACGGGTTTGGTAATGCGGGTTCTGGATGTCTGTGATCAGGCCAAGCGCTTGGATTATTTCCTCGAGCATGACGGATTCGTACTGCCGGATTGTCATGGTCGAGGAAAACCCGATGGCGGCCCCACCGATGGTGTCTCCGTCGACATCCAGCGCCGTGATGGCGTTTGCCATCGTTAGACCGCCCAGAGGGGCAGGTGCCGTAATCGTCGTGCCGCGTTTGGTGGGCAGCAGGTGGATGGCGATGTCGGGGTTTGTGTCTGACTGGCGCAAGGACATTCCACTACCCGCCGCGTTCAGGTGTTTTAGGGCGCGGACAAGGGCTGCGTCCGCGCGCTTCATCTTGCCGCCCAGAAACGACGGGTCGCGGGTGATGATCCCCACGGTCAGGGTGGTTCTGCGCCACTTGTAAAAGGGTTTGGCGCAGGGGCCGTCTGGCGGGGCCGCGCAGGCGACCAGCCGGTAGAACGCCGCATCGTCCAACGGGCCGCTACTGTCAACAAAGTCCTGTGCCTGCGCGCCATGCGCCAGACAAAGGCACATCGCGGCCCAGCGGATCAGAGCACGCGCCCCGCCACCGCATCAAGCTTGGCCACAACCGCGGGATCGCGGGCGTCGGGCGCTGTCATGATGGCGTATTCCAGGGCGCGGTCACATCCGTGCGGGCAGGCTGCGCGGTCATTGCCCAGCAGGGCAGGCAGGCGCGCCACCAGATCGCGGGCATGTGCGGCATTGCCTTGCAGGGTTTTGATAATCTCGGTCACGTCGACTTCGCCGTGGTCGGGGTGCCAGCTGTCGTAATCGGTGATCATCGCGATGGAGGCATAGCACAGCTCGGCTTCGCGGGCGAGTTTCGCCTCGGGCATGTTGGTCATGCCGATCACATCCGCGCCCCAGCTGTCGCGGTACATTTTGCTTTCGGCCAGTGTCGAGAACTGCGGCCCTTCCATTGCCAGATAGGTGCCGCCACGGTGCACGTTGACGCCTGCGGCGCGTGCAGCGGATTCGGCGGCGTCCGACAGGCGCGGGCAGGTGGGGTGGGCGACGCTGACGTGCGCCACGCAGCCTGCACCGAAGAACGACTTTTCGCGGGCAAAGGTGCGGTCGATAAACTGGTCCACAATGACAAAATCACCCGGTGCCATTTCCTCACGGAACGAACCGCAGGCCGAGACAGAGAAAACATCCGTGCAGCCCAGCCGCTTGAGCGCGTCAATATTGGCGCGGTAGGGGACAGTCGTGGGCGAATGCACATGCCCGCGCCCGTGACGCGGCAGGAACGCCATATCGACGCCGTCGAGCGAACCCGTCAGGATCGCGTCCGAGGGCGCACCCCAAGGTGTATCAACAGTCACCCATTCGGCGCCCTCCAGCCCGTCGATATTATAGATGCCTGAGCCGCCGATTACGGCGATTTTGGTCTGGGTCATGGGTGCGGTCCTTTGGGTCATCGTTGCGGGCGCAATGGTGGCGCGGGGGCTGGGGGATTGCAACAGGGCAAAGTGTGGCTCACCCAAGCGTTACTCGCGCCGGATAATGCCAGTGATCGCCGCCGCGCCCAAGGCCGTCACGATCCAGCCAAAAACGGTGAAGCCCCAGCGCATCCACCACAGATGCCAGCCCCACCACCCGCGTGTGGTTGAGGGGGCCCATGTTTCGGTCTGGCCAAAGTTGATGAGGGGGATCACGATGTCCGCAGCATATGCGACGCTGTTGAACGTCTCCCAGTCGCGGCCGGGGGCGCTGTTTTTCCACGCGTCGGCTAATTGGGTTTCATCCCAGTCTGTTGTGTCAACGCCTTCGGGTGTCCATCCCTTGGGCACCATGTCGCCAGACCAGATTTTCGCGGGGTTCGGCGCTTCTGTATGCAGGTTTGTCCAGCCTTGCGAGACGAGGACTGGCCCCGAGTTTGGGGCGAAAGAGCCTTCGTTCCAAGCAAAGCACGCAGGGATCGTGGCGATGAAAATCAGGCCAAAAAGCCACCAAATTGATCTGAACGGATCATGACCATAGCCGACCACGACTTTCTGGAGCCAGTCGCCCGCTGTGCGCTTTACCAAATTGAAGCCGTTGAGTTCACTACGCTCATGGTCCCGCACCAGTGTTTCGCGGGTCAAAAGGACTTTGCGCGCTTCCGAGTCGTGACCCGTGTCGCGCAGGAATTTGGCGTATTGGCTGTAGGGTTGCGGGAAGAATTTGCCATCCGTATGGCTGCCGTTGTGCAGCCAGTCTTTGCGGGCGGGGTTATAGTCCGTGTATTCGGCGATGCGGTCATAGGTGAAGCCGTCAAGGCTTAGGTGTGCAGCGTCTGGCCAGTGTTGCGGGTTGTCGTCCAGCTCGGCCGCATGCGCGCCGTCAAGGATGACTTTGCCTGTGGCCGTTGCGTCTTTGCGCCAGATGAAAGACTGCGCCACTTGCATGCGGCGGGCGATGAAAGCATCGCCGTCCTTGTTGTTAAAAGTAGCCCTCTTGCAGCTGAGATCGCCCGTAATTTTCGCACCGGTAAAGTCGGTGGTGCCGAAAATACTGCAGCCTTCGAGATCGGCGGCTCCAGTTACGGTCAGGTTCTTGGCTCTTAGGGCTTGTTTCCCTGCGTTTGCCGAAAGGATCATGCCCGAAGAATGGATGCCGCCCACACATGCTGAGGCCAAGGTCAAACCACCCCTTGCGAAAAAGGGGAGCGCTTGCTCAGTTTCGTCATTGAGTTCAAGGGGGCGCAAGAAAATGCCGCCCAAAATTTCGGTGTCCTGCACATTAAGAGCCCAATCCGTTTTGCTTTCAAGGATTGCCCCGTCACATGCAAGCTGACCAGTAATCCTAGCACCGTTAAGGTCAACGCTATCCGTGATGACAGTATATCGGATGAATAAATGACCAAAAACCTCAATGGCTTGCCCAGATATACCAGCTAGATAACTGCCGATTAAATTAAGCATTTTGCATCGCGTCTGAACCATATCCAAACGCTGATCAAAGCGGCTCGCAGTCAACTGAATTGCGCCACGCGCAGCTACAAAACTGAGATCAAGTTTCTCCGATATATGCGCCCCTTTAAGCCAAACGCCGATATCATCAACGCGGCAGGCGTCACAGCCGCCGAGAATGAGGTAGCGCAGAACTTCGGCGCGGATATGGCGCTCGGGGGTAGGCGGCCCTTCGGGCGGCAATGTGCCGTCCCCAAGGACGCAAGGTTCACCTGCCTGCGCCGCGTCTATCAGGCGCCATTCCGCTTTTGTGGGCGGCAGTTCCTTTAGCTCTGCAAATGTTCGGATATGCGCCATGATTCCCTCGTCGCGTGTAGCCCTGTTCACATTAGTCTATTCTTCTGGCTTGCCCAGTGCGCACAGCGGTGACCTTTCCTTCCTACTCCACATGGGCTAGGTGCGGGCGAAACGACATGCCGATACGCCGCAGGAGGCCCCAATGGTCCGCACCACATTCCGCAGCTTTACCCAAGCGCTCACCCCCAAAGACGTCACCGATTTGCGCTGGATGGGCGAGGACGGGTTTTCCGTCAGCCGCGTCCGGATCGAGTTGCTCTCGGGGCTGACTGTTGCTTTGGCATTGGTGCCAGAGGCGGTGGCCTTTGCTTTTGTCGCGGGTGTGCATCCGCTGGTCGGGCTGTATGCGGCGTTTCTGGTGGGGCTGATTACGGCGCTGATTGGTGGCCGTCCCGGCATGATCTCGGGGGCGACGGGCGCTTTGGCGGTTGTGATGGTGGCTTTGGTCGCGCAGCACGGGGTTGAGTATCTCTTTGCTACCGTCGTCCTGATGGGGCTTTTGCAAATTTTTGCGGGCATCATGCAATGGGGCAAATTTATCCGGCTGGTGCCGCATCCTGTGATGCTGGGCTTTGTGAACGGCCTCGCGATTGTTATTTTTCTGGCGCAGATGGGTCAGTTCAAAGTGCCGGGCTCGATGGTTGATACGGGCCACGGCATGGGCGGGGGCGAATGGCTGTCGGGAATGCCGTTGTTTTTGATGCTGGCGCTGGTGGCCGCGACGATGGCGATCATCTGGGTCATGCCGCGCATCACCAAGGTGATCCCCGCGCCGCTGGCAGGCATCGGGATTGTGGCGGCTGTAGTTATCTTCACGGGCATGGATGTGCCGCGGGTCGGCGATCTGGCATCGATCCAGGGCGGGCTGCCATCGCTGCATAACCCGTTTGGCACGGGCGAGGGGCTATATGGCACGCCGCTGGCGCCGTTCAACCTTGAGACTTTCTATATCATTCTGCCTTACGCGCTGATTTTGGCCGCAATCGGCCTGATCGAGAGCTTGCTGACCCTGAACCTCGTAGGCGATATGACCAACAAGCGCGGCGGCGCGTCGCAGGAATGTATGGCCCAAGGTGTTGCCAATACCGTGACCGGCTTCTTTGGCGGCATGGGCGGTTGCGCGATGATCGGCCAGTCGATGATCAACGTGAAGTCTGGCGGCCGCACGCGGGTTGCGGGCATCGCGGCGGCGGTCTTCCTGCTGCTGTTTATCGTGGTCGCAGCCCCCCTGATCGAGCTTATTCCGCTGGCCGCTCTGGTCGGTGTGATGTTCATGGTTGTGATCGGCACCTTCGCGTGGAACTCCCTCACGATCCTGCGCAAAGTGCCCCTGACCGATGCGTTTGTGATCCTGTTGGTGACGGTTGTGACCGTCTACGAAGACCTCGCGGTGGCGGTGGTTGTCGGTGTGATCGTCTCTGCGCTGGCCTATGCATGGAACAACGCCCGCCGCATCCACGCCAAGACCTATACCACGCCCGAAGGCGCCAAGGTGTATCAGGTGCAAGGGCCGCTGTTCTTCGGTTCCGCCGAAGGGTTTTCAGAGCTGTTTGATGTGGTCGGCGACCCGAGTGTCGTGATTGTGGACTTTGAAGACAGCCGCGTGGTGGACCAATCCGCGTTGCAAGCGATCGAGGCGATTGCGGCGAAATACGAAAACGCAGGCAAGCGGATCGAATTGCGCCACCTGACCCGCGACTGCCATGCGCTGCTGACTAAAGCAGGCCACCTGATGGTCGACAGTGACGATGACCCCGAATACCAGATCGCCGTGGACTACCGCGTGCGCACAGGTATCTTGGGCGGGCACTAGGCTGCGGGCACCCCGTATGGATGGCCAATATTCATCCTTGGGGTGCCGCATTTCAGGCGTGAAGGCGCGGTCGTTTTTGGTGGGAACCGCAGACGACACTGCGGCCACCCCGATACGCGCAGTGTGATTATTTGCACCGCCGAAAAGCCCCTTGGCAGTCGATTGCCGACAGGTTTTCGCGGCATATTGATCGCGCAGGGCGCTGGCGCATTTGCTACCGCCAAAGGCACTCCGCTTAATCTTGTCCTCTCGGATCATCCCAAAGGCCGTGCATCTTTGAGCAAGACGAAAGCGGCAGACTGCTGGAGGATATTGCCGCATGGGATGGTGCGCGTGTGGGCGCGTTCCTTGCGCGTGTCGGCGCGATGCCAGCGCAGCCTCGGGGCGGCACTACGCACGCCTGTTGCGCCTGTTGTGGTATGCGATGGCTAACCGTCGCGTGGCTGTTCCATTCCGCCCGCCTGTCATCGGGGGCATATGTTGCGCCGCCCCGTTGCATAAGGCGGCGCATCGGGATCAATCGTCGGGGCGGATGATCTCGAACACCTCGCGCACGGCGGTGTAATCGCGGTATCCCAAACGGCTGAGCGGGACGTAGCGGGTGACGTCGAACCGCCCGTCCACGATGCAATCATCGCGCATATGCACGCCGATGACCTCGCCGAAACAGACGTAATTCGATGCGCCCTCGATCTCGACGATCTGGGTCATGCGGCATTCAAGGGCGGCTGGTGCCGTGGCCACGCGGGGCGCGTTGATGGCTTCGCATTCGGCTTTTTCGATCCCTGCATGGGCGAATTCATCCGCGCCGTGGGGCAGGGTGGCGGATGATTTGTTCATCGCATCGCGTGCCGCGTATTCCACAATATTCACGCAAAACACGCCAGTTTCGCGGATGTTGGCCATGCTGTCTTTGGTCCCGTCCACGTCATCCTTCACGCCCGTCGAGGCGAACATGATCTGAGGCGGCACATAGGCCACGCCGTTGAAAAAAGAATAGGGTGCAATGTTGTCGCGCCCCTGCGCATCGCGGGTCGAGATCCAGCCGATGGGCCGCGGTGTCACGATGGCGTTGAACGGATTATGGGGCAGGCCGTGGCCGTCTTGGGGGCGGTAGAACATGTGAAATGCACCTTTCGTGGTTGTGATTGAAACTCTAGCTAGCGCCGTGATAGGCCGCTGACCAGAACAAACCCCACTGCAAGAGAGGCAGCGCCGCCCCGTGTATGATTTGCGCCCAGAAACACCCGACGATCTGTGGGAGGTCGAGGCGCTCTTTGACACCTGCTTTGCGCCGGGTCGCACGGCGCTTTCGTCGTACCGCTTGCGCGAAGGCGTGGCGCCTGTGGCGGGCCTGTGTCTGGTGGCGCGCGATGATCTGGGCATTCTGGCGGGCGCGATCCGGTTTTGGCCTGTGGATGTCGGCGGGCAGGTGACCTTGTTGCTGGGGCCTGTGGCCGCGCACCCTACGCGGCAGGGCGAAGGCTTGGGCGCGTTACTGATCCAGACCTCGCTGGAACTGGCAGGCAAGCAGGGGTGGGACCGTGTGCTGTTGGTGGGGGATTCGCCCTACTATGAACGCTACGGGTTTGTGCGGCTGGACGGCGTGACCATGCCGCCGCCCACCAACCCTGAACGTGTCCTTGGGCGTGCCTTGCGCGACGGCGCGTGGGACGGTGTTCAGGGCACCGTGACGCGTGCGCGTTGAAATCCGTCTGCTTTCTGCCCACATTGGAGGGATAGGAGCACACATATGACCCAGACCAACCTGCCAGCCCCCCTTGATGTCGACGCTGAGCTGGAGAAGATCGCACAGCGATACAGCCAAGCGGGTGGCGTTGGTATCAGCGTGCTGAATCTGATTGGCGGACAGGCGGAAAACCTGCTGGACCGTTTGCCCGCCTCGGTACGCGGGCAGCTTGAGGGGGCGACGATCCGTGCGCTGGATCATGCGATGAACGCGGCCCACAAAAGCCGCGCCCATGTGCCTGATCAGGCTGCGTGGCTGAACTCGGCCGCGTCTGCGGCGATGGGGGCGGTTGGCGGTGCGGGCGGGTTGCCCACGGCTTTGGCCGAATTGCCTGTAACCACGACATTGCTGCTGCGCGTGATCGAAGGCGTCGCGGTCGAGCATGGCTTCGACCCCGAGCTTGAGTCAGTGCGCTTTGACTGTGTGCAGGTCTTTTCGGCTGCGGGGCCATTGGCCGATGATGACGGGTCGGACCTTGCATTCCTGACGGCGCGGCTGGCGCTGACGGGCAAGGCCGTGCAAGCGGTCATCCACAAAATCGCGCCAAGGCTTGCCGTAGTGATGGGGCAAAAGCTGGCCGCACAGACGGTGCCTGTGATTGGGGCCGTGGCGGGGGCGGCGACCAATTACGCCTACACCAGCTATTATCAGGACATGGCGCATGTGCATTTCGGCCTGCGCAAACTTGCGATTGACGCAGATGTCCCGCCGGAAGAGCTGAACCTGCGGCTGGCCGGCAAGATGAAGGCGCTGGCCAAAGTCTAGGCCGCCTGAACAGCTTGCCAGACCATCTGCCTACTGGCAAACTAGGGCAGAAGAACAGGAGCCGCCGATGATCCGCCTTTCTCTTATCGCCTGCTTGGTTGCGGCGCTTGCCGCCCCCGCGATGGCCGAGGTCCGCTTTGGCAAGAACGTGCGCATCGGCGGGCATGATGTCTCGAACCAGACGTTCACCAAGAAAAGGCGCGGCAAGTTTATCATCCACAAAGGCACACCCAAAAACGCGGGCTGCGTCTGGCGCAAGAACGCGGATGGATCGCAGACCAAAGTCTGCAATCTGAAGCGCAAAAAGGTCAAGGAAAGCCGCTAGGGCTCCTTTTGGCGGCCGATACTTGTCGGCGCAATGGTGGTGGATTTCAGCACTGCAAAGCACGAGGTTCCGACACGCAGGTCCAGCTTTTCAACTGCGCGGCGGGTGATCCGCGCAAGGATATGCGCGCCGCCCACATCCAGCGTGACCGCAGCACCCGGACCGCTGCCTGTGTGGATGTCCACCACGCTGGCGCCAAGGATATTGAGCGCGCTGATGTCTTTAGGCTGTGTGCGGGCGATCATCACATCCTGCGCCTTGATCCGCAGGCGCAGGCGCGTGCCCACGGGTGCCTCTACTTTTGGTAAAACCAATTTTCCCGCGTTTAGTTTAAGCGTGCTCAGCCCGTCGGCATCGTGGCTTTGTACTGTGGCTTCGATCACGGCACCTGCTTCGCGCACGCCCAAAAGGGGGATGACGGCAGGATCGGCCATCACATCGCGCAAGGGCCCTTGGGTCGCGATCTGCCCGTCTTTCAGCACCACCAGCGTGTCGGCAAGGCGCGTGATCTCGTCCACGGCGTGGCTGACATAGAGGATCGGCAGGCTCAGCGGGCCGTCGCGCAGATGCTCCAGATAGGGCAGGATTTCGTGTTTGCGCGGCGCGTCCAGACTGGCAAGAGGTTCGTCCATCAGCAGCATTTGCGGTCCGCTCAGCAAGGCGCGGGCAAGGGCTACGCGCTGCCGCTCTCCGCCTGACAGGGTCGTGGGCGCACGGTCCAGCAATGCGCCGAGGCCCAGCAGATCAATCACATCATGGCGCGGCACTTGGGCGCCTTGGGGGGCATAGCGTGTGCCAAAGTCGATGTTCTGCGCAACGCTGAGATGCGGGAACAGGCGCGCATCTTGAAACACTGTGCCAAAGCGGCGTTTGTGCGGCGGGGTATGCAGGCCGCGCACAGTATCCATCAGCACAGTGCCGCCTATTTCAAGATACCCTTCGTCAGGGCGCAGCAGTCCTGCCACCGCGTTGATGATCGTGCTTTTGCCTGCGCCCGAAGGGCCGAACAGGGCTGTGATCCCGTCACCTGCCTCCAGCGACAGATCAAGGCCAAAGCCGCCAAAGCTGTGTTTCAGGCGCAGTTTCATCGCCCGCCCCCGATCCGCAAAGCGACCCTGCGGGCAAGCGCTTCGGAGGCAAGGACCGCGCCCAAGGCCACGACACATGACAGAACCGCCATGCCTGCGGCGGCCGCCTCTCCGCCCGGGATTTGCAGGGCAGTCCAGATCGCGATGGGCAGGGTTTGGGTCTGGCCGGGGATGTTGGCGACAAAGGTGATCGTCGCACCGAATTCGCCCATCGCTTTGGCAAAGCCCATGACCGCGCCCGCAAGGATACCGGGTGCGATCAGGGGCAGGGTGACGCGAATGAAAACAGCGCTGCGCGGTGCGCCCAGCGTGGCGGCGGCATCCTCCAGCTTGGGGTCCACGGCCTCGAACGCGAGGCGCATGGCGCGCACCATCAGCGGAAAGCCCATGACGATGGCGGCCAGAACAGCACCCGTCCATTTGAACGCAAGCGACAGACCCACGACTGCGAGTGCGGCGCCCGCAGGAGCGGCGGGCGAAAACAGCGTGAGCAGGACATAGCCCGTCACCACAGGCGGCAGCACCAGCGGCAAATGCACCAGCGCGTTCAGCAGGGATTTGCCCCAGAACTCCCGCCGCGCCAGCAGCCATGCCACCCACAGCGCCAGCGGCACAGCAATCAGCGTGGCCCAGACCGCCACCCATAGCGACAGGCGCAGGGCCTCCCATGCGACGGAGTCAAAGGTCACGGCGCAAATCCGTGGGCGGTAAATATGGCGCGGGCCTCGGAGCTTTGTAGATGATCCAGAAAACCGCGGCCCGCGTCCGTTGTTGCGGCTGCGGGATAGCGGATCGGGGCGTGGGTATCGGCGGGGATGGCATAGCGCAGGCTTACCCGTGGTTCTGCCGCCGCGTCAGAGGCATAGACAACGCCCAGCGGCGCGGCACCTGCGGCCACCAGCGCGAGCGCGGCGCGTACGTTATCGGTTTCGGCCAAATGCGGGATCATCGCCTCCCACGCGCCGATATGGCGCAGCCAGTCGCGGGCGTAGCTGCCCGCAGGCACGGCGTCCCGTTGCCCGATCGCCAGCCGTCCGTTGCCAAGGGCCATGCGCAAGGTATCCGTGTCAGGAGCCTCCAGCGTAGATGCGCCCGCAGGGCCGATCAGCACCAACCGCCCCCCTGCGACATCTACGCGGGTTGCGGGTTTGGTCAGGCCGCGGCCCTCCAGCCAATCCATCCATTCAGGATGGGCCAGCACAACAACATCCACGGGCGCGCCTGCCGCCACTTGTCGCGCCAGCGTGCCCGAGCCCGCAAAGGACAGGGTCACATCGGCGTCATAGCTGTGGGCAATCTCGCTCAGCGCGCCGCGCAGCGACGCGGCAGCAAAGACCGTCACTGGTTGCGCGCCAAGAGCCAGAGGCGCAAGAGTAAGAAGAAGGGCAAGGAACATCCGCATATCGCCGCGACTATCCTTTAACGGTCCCAGCCCTGCAAGGGGCAGCACGGCGCATCTGGCAATTCGACGTTAATTCCTTTATCCTAACAGGAATAACAGGTTCCGAGGCCCGAGTAACATTTCATGGCAAAGCAGTTGCCTATATCTCTTCACGGCGGTGCCAAAGGCAGCGCACGTACCCAATTTGCGGCGCTATGCTGGCGGCGGCATGAGGGGAAGGTGCAGGTATTGGTCATCACCTCGCGCCGCCGCAAGCGGTGGATATTGCCAAAAGGCTGGCCGATGGACGGTAAAACCCCCGCCGAATGTGCCCTGATCGAAGCGTGGGAAGAGGCGGGCGTGCGCGGCAAGGCGCAAGATGTCTGTATCGGCGTTTATTCCTATGCCCGTGTCCGCGAAGGCGAGGCGAATGTGCCCTGTCTGGCGCTGCTTTATCCCGTTAAGGTCAAAAAGCTGAGAGATAAATTTCCGGAAGCCAAAGACCGCAAGCGTAAATGGGTCAGCCGTAAAAAGGCAGCTAAAATGGTGGACAACCGCGAGCTGGGCAAGCTCATCAAAGGGTTTACGCCGCCGCGACAGCCAACACCTGCTTGACCTGCCCCCGTCTTGGGCCACATCCTAGAATCAGGCTGATAGAAGGACCCCGCGAATGATCCGCTATGCCCTCAAATGCGAGAACGACCACGTCTTTGACAGCTGGTTCCAGTCTGCGGCGGCCTTTGATGCGTTGCAGGCGGCGGGCCATGTACACTGTGCCGTTTGCGGTGTGGCCAAGGTCGAAAAGACGCTTATGGCCCCGCAGGTCGCTGCGGGCAAAGGGGTGGCGGCTCCCGATCCGCAGGCCGACAAGCTGGCGCAATTGCGCCGCGAGGTCGAGGAGAACGCGACCTATGTGGGCGGCAAATTCGCGCAAGAGGCCCGCGACATGCATGACGGCATCTCGCCCGAGACTTCCATCTACGGTGAGGCCAGCGGCGACGAGGCCCGCAAACTGATCGAGGACGGCGTGCCGGTTGTGCCATTGCCGTTCAAACCCAAACAAAAGCTGCAATAGCGCAGCACAGGATTTTGCCAGACAAAGGGGCAGCGCATGACAGTCGTGATTACAGGGGCCAGCCGTGGCATTGGCGCAGGGCTTGCCGCGCACTACCGCGAGGCGGGATTGGACGTGATGGGCACAGGCCGTTCCTTGACGGCGGACATCACGCTGGATGTGACGCACCCGTCGGGCCACACAGAAATGGCGCAGGCGCTGGGCGACAAGCCTGTCGAGCTGCTGGTGTGCAATGCGGGCGTCTATCTGGACAAGGGCGATGACATTGAAACGGGCTATGGCGCGGATCTGTGGGCGCAAAGCTTTGCCACCAACGTCACGGGCGTCTTTCTGAGCATTCAGGCGCTGTTGCCAAACCTCAAACGCGCAGGCTCCCCGCGCATCGCGATCATCTCGTCCCAGATGGCCTCATCCGAACATGCGCCCGGCGGCAGCTATATCTACCGTGCGTCCAAGGCGGCGGTGCTTAATCTGGGGCGTAATCTGGCGACCGATCTGAAATCCGAGGGCATCGCCGTGGGCATCTATCACCCGGGTTGGGTTCAGACCGATATGGGCGGCGACGCGGCGGCGATCACGGTGGACGAGGCCGTGTCGGGCTTGACCCGGCGTTTTGCAGCGCTCAGCCTTGCGACAACGGGCTGTTTCGAGACATGGGACGGGCGCGCGCACCCTTACTGAACCTTGCTTTGAGCGCTGCGCTGGCGTAAGTGCTGCGTGGAGTGACAAGGACGGGGGCAAGATGCCTGTATTGGTAATGAAATTCGGCGGCACCTCGGTGGCGACGCTGGACCGTATCCGCCGCGCGGCCAAAAAGGTCGGCGTGGAAGTGGCCAAAGGCTATGACGTGATCGTCATCGTCTCGGCCATGTCGGGTAAGACGAATGAATTGGTCGGCTGGGTGAACGAGACTTCGGCCATGTATGACGCCCGCGAATACGATGCGGTTGTGTCGAGCGGTGAGAACGTAACAGCGGGCCTGATGGCGCTGACCTTGCAGGAAATGGACGTGCCTGCGCGCAGCTGGCAGGGCTGGCAAGTGCCGGTGCAGACGACCTCGGCCCACTCTGCCGCGCGGATCGAGGATATTCCGCCCGCCAATATCATGGCGAAGTTCGCGGATGGTATGAAAGTCGCCGTGGTTGCAGGGTTTCAGGGCGTCAGCCCCGAGGGCCGGATCACAACGCTGGGGCGCGGTGGCTCTGACACCACTGCTGTAGCCTTTGCCGCTGCCTTTGGCGCGGAGCGCTGCGATATTTATACGGACGTCGACGGCGTCTATACCACCGACCCGCGGGTCGAGAGCAAGGCGCGCAAGCTGGACAAGATCAGCTTTGAAGAGATGTTGGAGCTGGCGTCCTTGGGGGCGAAAGTCTTGCAGACGCGATCTGTTGAATTGGCGATGCGCTATAAGGTGAAGCTGCGCGTGCTGAGCAGTTTTGAAGAACAAAGCGACGAGGCCGGAACGCTCGTTTGCGATGAGGAGGAAATCATGGAAAGCAATGTAGTCGCAGGGGTGGCGTTCAGCCGCGATGAGGCGAAAATGACACTGGTGTCGGTTGCGGACCGCCCCGGCATTGCCGCCACGATTTTCGGCGCGCTTAGCGATGCGGGCGTGAACGTCGATATGATCGTGCAAAACATCGCCGAGGAAGGCCGCACCGATATGACGTGGTCGTGCCCCGTCGATCAGGTCAAACGCGCCGATGCCGCGATGAGCCAGGCCGCCACTGACGGGATCATCAACTACCAGGAGCTGATCGTGGACGAAGGCGTTGCCAAGGTCTCGGTCGTGGGAATCGGTATGCGCAGCCACACAGGCGTTGCAGCCAAGATGTTCAAAGTGCTGTCCGACGAGGGGGTGAACATCAAAGTCATCACCACCTCCGAGATCAAGATCAGCGTACTTATTGATCGTAAATACATGGAACTTGCCGTGCAGGCGCTGCACGATGCATTCGAGCTTGATAAAGCCGCCTAAGACCTTACAAAATGTACCCTCCCCAAAACGGGGAGGGGTAGATACAACTGCCCCAAGCACAGACTAGGGACGCCATGCCAGAACGGACACATAGCGACAGTCGCAAGCTGCTGGGCCGTTTGCGCGATGCCATGGCCGAAGATGACGCGGGTCAGGAGCGGCTGAACAAGATCACGCATCTGATCGCCACCTCGATGGGGTGCGAGGTCTGCTCGATCTATCTGTTCCGCGACGATGACACGCTGGAGCTGTGCGCGACCGAAGGTCTGAACAAAGACGCGGTCCACCAGACACGCATGAAGATGGGTGAGGGCCTTGTGGGCCGCGTGGCCAAGCGCGGCCATGTGATCAACACGCCCAACGCGCCGCAGGCCCGCGGCTTTCGCTATATGCCGGAGACGGGCGAGGAGATTTACTCAAGCTTCGCAGGCGTGCCGATCCAGCGCTTGGGCGATACTTTGGGCGTGCTGGTCGTGCAGTCCAAAGAGGCGCGTGAGTTTGTCACCGACGAGATTTACGCGCTCGAAGTTGTGGCCATGGTGCTGGCCGAAATGACCGAGCTGGGCGCCTTTGTAGGCGAGGGGGCGGCCATGTCGGCCCGTCACAGCCAGCCCGTTCTGCTGCGCGGCACCGTGGGTCAGGAGGGCGTGGCCGAGGGCCATATCTGGCTTCATGAGCCGCGTGTTGTTGTGACCAACCTCGTCGCCGACGATCCCGAAACCGAAGCAAAGCGCCTGACCGAGGCTGTCGATACACTGCGTCTTAGCGTTGACCAGATGCTGAGCATGTCCGGCGGGGATAAAGACCAGAAAGAAGTGATTGAAACCTACCGCATGTTCGCCAATTCCAAAAGCTGGATGTCGCGGATGCAGGCGGATATTGCCCAAGGCTTGTCTGCCGAGGCGGCGGTGGAGAAAGAACAATCGCTGGCGCGCTCGCGCATCGGGAAATCCAGCGATAGCTACATGCGCGAACGGCTGAGCGATCTGGACGACCTGTCAAACCGCCTGCTGCGGATTCTGACGGGGCAGGGCAGTGACACGGGCGCCGATATGCCCGCCGATCCTATCCTTGTGGCGCGCAACATCGGCCCTGCGGAACTGTTGGAATACGGGCGCAGCCTGCGCGGTATCGTGTTGGAGCAAGGATCTGTGGGCAGCCATGCGGCGATTGTGGCCCGCGCACTGGCGATCCCGCTGATTGTGCACGCAGGGCGCATCACCAATGAGGCGCTGAATAACGATCACGTCATGGTCGACGGAGAGCAGGGCATCGTGCATCTGCGCCCTGATGATAGCGTGGCCACGGCCTTTCGTGACAAGATCGCAATGCAGGCCGAAGCGCAAGAGCGCTATGCCTCGATCCGCGGCAAGCCTGCGGAGACCACATGCGGACAAAGGATTGATCTGCACATGAACGCGGGTCTGATGGCCGATCTGCCCTCGCTCGAAAATTCGGGCGCCGAAGGGGTGGGCCTGTTCCGCACAGAGCTGCAGTTTCTGGTCCGCAACCAGATGCCCCGCCGGTCCGAGCTAAGCACACTTTACAAGCGCGTGCTGGATGCTTCGGGCGGCAAGCGTGTGGTGTTTCGCACGCTCGACATCGGGTCGGACAAGGTCCTGCCCTATATGAAACCCAACGACGAGCCGAACCCCGCGCTGGGCTGGCGGGCGATCCGTGTGGGGCTTGATAAACCCGGGATCATGCGGATGCAGTTGCAGGCGCTGCTTCGCGCCGCAGACGGCGGGCCGCTCACGATCATGTTCCCCTTTATCGCCCAGTTCGAGGAATACCGCGCCGCACGCGCCGAGTTGGACCGCACGTTGGCGCGGGAGAAAAAGCTGGGCCACAAGATACCGTCCTCTATCGAGGTGGGCGCGATGCTTGAGACGCCGAGCCTTGCCTTTGCGCCCGATGTCTTCTTCCAAGAGGTCGAGTTTTTGTCGATTGGCGGCAACGACCTCAAACAGTTTTTCTTTGCCGCAGATCGCGAGAACGAGCGCGTGCGCCGCCGTTATGACACGCTCAACCTCAGCTTCCTGACCTTCCTTGAAGGGATCGTGCAGCGCTGTGCCGCCACCAACACGCCTGTGTCGTTTTGCGGCGAAGATGCGGGCCGCCCTGTTGAGGCCCTGTGCTTTGCGGCGATCGGCTTGCGGTCTTTGTCTATGCGCCCCGCGTCGATCGGACCGGTCAAAAGCCTGCTGCGGCGCTGTGACCTAAACGAGGTCCGTCGCCTGATCGAAGACGCGCGTCACAACGGCGATATGTCGGTGCGTGACGCGGTCACCGCCTATGCGCGGTCGGTTTTCTAAGGCCATGGCCAGCAACGGTTATTCGAATTTCCAGGGGATAACCTGTTCCGAATTCTACTCGTCTTGTTTGGCAATCCTATTGCCGCGAATCTGATTTCTATCCGAGCGAGCAAGTAATCAACTTAAGGTGGTGTTTACGATTTGCGCGCCAAGCTTTGCGCCTGTCCACTCCGCTTAGTTTGATCAAAAGATAAAAAAAATTTTCAATAAATTCGGCTTTGTTTCACAATCGAAGACAGTAGTTTGACCCTAGTATAATTGGGGAAAACGACTTTTTGCATTTTGGCGCGGCTGGCCATAGGCAAAAGCGATATGTTAATTTTTCGTTAAATCGGCTTGCGGCGTATTGACTTAAAGCGGTCAATCGCCAACCCTATCCGCATATAGCAGACAGTTCTTAATCAGTTTCTTTGTTAAATCATAGCTTTACGAGGTTCGGCCGCGTTGTGATTAAAACCAACGCAGTCAGCACACGTCAGGGTGGTAATATTTCTACCTTTACCTGATCCGCGCAACTTACTCGAACGGCATAGGCGGCGGGACGTGCCCCGTCACCACACAATCTGTCCGCGCTTTCAGCGCGTGTTCGGAATCTATTGGTTCCGGCGCGTGAACAATTGCGCCCTTGCGCGCCTAAATAAAGTTCCAGGAGCCGACCCATGCCAGCAATTATTGATGTATCCACAAATCTAACAGATGATATCGTAAACGAGGCCGCCGTCGGTGGCAGCCTCTCCACTACGGGCGACGGCGCGTTTCTGATTACCGTTCAATTCAATGAATCTATGGATACACAGGCTTCCTTTACGCCAGTGATCAGCTTCCCGAATTCGAATATCGACTTTACAAATTCCATTGCCTTCGACAGCGGCAGTTGGTCGACAACGACCTTCCCCAATGACACCTATGTGTTCCAGTTTGATGTGTTGGACGCGGATGTTGCATTGCTGATGCGCGCAATCAATGTCACTGGCGCCCGCGGTGCGACTGGTGCGCCGCAGGATGGGCTATTTACCTTTAACGATATTTTCGACATTGATACGGATATTCCCGATGTTGTCGCAACTGCGCCAACCTTGATCACGGATACGGGGCTGAACACCACCGACGGTCTGACCAACGATGACACACCTGTTGTGCAGGTGACCATGCCCGCCAGCGGGCTGGTTGCGGGCGACATTGTGCAGCTGGTTTCAGGCAGCACGATCTATGCAGAATACGAGGTTACAGGCTCGGAAGGGGCCACCGTGGACATTACCGTTGGCGCCACCGTTGCCGGAAGCTCCAGCACGGTTGCCGCGGCGCTTCCTGCAGGCGATACCGATCTGACTGTCAGCTATCTGGACACGGCGGGCAACACGCGCGATGGCACGGCATCTGTCACCGTATCGGTAGATACCACTGCGCCTACGACAGTTTCTATCGTGTTGGACAGCAGCACCTTGATTGTAGGTGAAACAACGGGCGTCACCATCACGTTCTCCGAAGCGGTCGAAGCATTGGAGATTGCGGATTTCACGGTTGCTAACGGCGCCTTGTCGGCCTTGGCCACAGCGGACGGCGGCACCACATGGACAGCCACCTTCACGCCTTCCGAGACCACCTCGGAAACCACAAACATCATCACACTGGCGGATTCCTTCACCGACCTTGCGGGTAACGGCGGGACAGGTACGTCCAGCGCCAACTACGTCGTGGACACGGTTGTGCCTACGGTAGCCACCATGACGCTGGCCGCTGACGTCGCGATTGGTGAGACGACATCGCTGGCTGTGACCTTCTCCGAGGCGGTCACGGATCTGGAACTGGGCGACTTCACGGCCACCAACGGCACCTTGTCTGATCTGGCATCGGCGGATGGCATCACATGGACCGCAACCTTCACGCCTGACGTGGGCGTCGAGGGGGCAGGCTCGGTCGCGCTGGCTGACACGTATGCGGATTTGAACGGCAATGACGGCACTGCCAGCACCTCGAACGCGATTGCGGTTGATACGGTCGCGCCGACAACTGCGTCCATCGTTCTGGACGATACCGATCTGGTAATTGGCGAAACAGCAGGCGTGACGATCACCTTCTCCGAGGCGGTCAGCAGCCTTGATCTCACTGATTTCTCGTCGGAAAATGGCGTCCTGTCTAATCTGGTGATGAGCACGCCGACGGTTTGGACGGCGACATTCACCCCGACAGCGGCGATCGAGGACCCCACAAATGTCATCACTCTGGCCGATACATTCACCGATGTTGCGGGCAACGACGGGACAGGTGTGTCCAGCGCCAACTACACCGTCGAGACGGTCGCGCCGACAGCCAATTCCATCACGCTTGCAAATGCAGCACTGCTGGCAGGTGAGACGACAACCGCGATAATCGTCTTCTCCGAGGCGGTCACGGACCTGACCGAAGCAGACTTTTCCGTGGACAATGGCATGTTGTCGGGCCTGACCTCATCAGACGGGATCACATGGACGGCGACGCTCACGCCTGCGGTTGATACCGAAGCTATGGGCAACACCGTCACGCTGACTGGAGGGTTCACCGATCTGGCAGGCAACGCGGGCACAAGCGCAGTGAGCGCGACATTCGCGGTTGAAACATTGCGCCCGACAGCGACCATCACATTGGACGATTCCGACCTGATTATCGGTGAGACGTCTACCGTGACCATCACCTTCTCCGAGGCGGTAACAGGGCTTGAACTGACGGATCTTACAGCTGAAAACGGCGAATTGTCCGCGCTGGCGACAGCGGATATGGGCGTCACATGGACGGCGACATTCACGCCGACCGCCGAGATCGAGGACCCGACCAACGTCATCACACTGGCTGATACCTATACCGACGTTGCGGGCAACGCGGGCACGGGCGCGTCCAGCGCGAATTACACCGTCGACACCTCGATTGATGTGGGCGGCGACGCCGCAGTGGCGCTTGTCGATACGGACGGGTTCATCAACGCAAATGACGTAACAGCAGTTCAGTACACAATCAGCGGTGTGGATGCGACCTCTACACCGCAGGTGGTCTTTACCGTTGGATCGGACACATGGACCAGCAGCTTCCCCGCTGGTGCAAACGGTACCTTCAGCATTGACCTCAGCAACGGAATCACAGGCTTGCCCGATGGCCCGCTCACGGTTTCCATCAACCTAACCGATGCCGCCGGCAACATGACCACCGGTGCATCGGACACTTCGGCAGTTATTGACACGGCGGCACCTGCTGCACCCGTTATCACGGGCCTTGGCACGGATACGCTCGGGACAGTTGCAAATGACGCCACGCCCCAGATCATCGGCACAGGCGAGGTGGGGGCGACTGTCGCTGTCAGCTATACCGTAGACTTCGGGCTGGCGCAGGCCATCACCGAAACAGCCGTGGTCGATGCCAATGGCGACTGGAGCATCACGCCTTCGGCTGATCTGGTTGCAACACTAAGCGGCAGCTACGCAATCACCTTCACGGCCATCCAGACCGACCCTGCCGGAAACCCCAGTGCGGCCTCGTCCGCACTTCCCTTCGAGCTTGATTTCGCAGCAGAGTTTCTTGACGTGTCGCAAAACAGCGGCACGCCGACAGAAGCTGCGGACAATATCGTTACCCCTGAAACAGACGCAGCGACCGCGACAGGTACGCTCACTTTCGAAGACATTCCGGTGGGGCAATCCCATGCCGTTGGCATCGCGCCGGGTGGTACCGGCTATATCGGTAATTTCCTTGCCGGCGTGTCCGATACCACGGTTGCGGATACCACGGGTGCGGTGACTTGGACCTTCGAGGTTGCCAACGCGCTGATCGACTACCTTGCCGCAGGTGAGACGATCGAGCAGACCTATGACATTTCCCTGATTGACGGCGACAACGACGTCGCGACCGAGACGATTACCGTCACGATCACAGGCACGAATGACGCACCCACGATTGATGTAGGTAGCGGCAGCGCGGCAGCGGCCATTGATGAGGCCAACATCGGGCTGACCGCGAACGGGACACTGGATGTGGCGGATGTGGATACCACAAACACCGTCAGCGTGGCGGTCACAAGCGTGGCAACCGTTGGCAACCCGAATGGTGCGGCGACCCTTGGTATGATGACGGCAGACATAGGCGATGTGATTGCCAATGACGCCACCACCGGCACGATCAACTGGAGCTTTGACAGCGATTCCGAAGCGTTCAACCACCTTTCTGTCGGGGAAAGCCTTCTTCTGACCTACACAATCACCGCCACGGATAGCGCCGGCGCGGCCGTGACACAGGACGTTGCGATCACGATCAACGGCACCAATGACGGGCCAACGCTTGACGCCGGAACGGGCGGCGCGACCGAAGGCGGCGCTACGATTGAAGTGAACCTTGCAGCACTTGGGGCTGACCTTGATACCGATGATAGCGGCGCATCGCTGATATATACCGTAGACACACAGCCCAGCGAAGGGACTGCCACTATTGCTGCGGGCAGCACGAACCTTACCTTTGATCCCGGCAGCGATTTCCAGGATCTCGGTCTGAATGACACCCGCGATGTGACCATCGTTGTGCAGGCCGAGGACGCGCATGGCGCCGTGGTCACCAACAACGTGGTCATCACTGTTACAGGCACCAATGACGCGCCAACGCTGGCGGCAGGCGTCGGTGCCGCCAATGAAGACGGCGCGACCATTTCGATTGATCTGGTCGCCTTGGGCGATGACGTTGATCTCGACGATGATGGCGACAGCCTGATCTACAGCATCGAGACCCAGCCCGCCGCAGGCTCCGCCGGGATCAGCGCGGATGGCAACAGCGTTGAGTTCACCCCCGGTGCTGATTTCCAAAGCCTCGCCTTTGGTGAAACCACAACCGCCACAATCGTCGTGCGCGCCACCGACAGCGAAGGTGAATTCGTAACCAATGATGTGGTTGTGACCGTCACCGGTACCAATGACGCGCCCAGCATGTTGGCAGGCACGGGCACCGCGACCGAAGATGCAGGCGACTTTACCGTTGATCTGTCGGCCTTGGGCAATGACATCGACAGCAACAACGACGGCTCCGACCTTGTCTACACGGTCACGGGCGCGCCCGCCGAAGGCTTGGCAACAATCGCATCAGGTACGACCGATCTGGTGTTCAACACAGATGGCGATTTCCAGGACCTCGCACAGGATGAGACGCGCGATGTGACCGTTCAGGTCACTGCGACAGATGCATCGGGTTTGACAGCGGTGAATGATGTGGTGATCACAGTCACCGGCACCAACGATAACCCAACCCTTACTGCGGCAACTGTGGGCTTTGGAGAGGACGCCCTCGTGGCCATAGTTAACCTGCCCGCCTTTGCAGATGACCCCGACAGCGATGACACGGGCGCAACGCTGACCTATGCCATAACAACGCCGGCCAGTGAGGGCACAGCGACGATCGCGGACGGCAACCAGATCCGGTTTTATCCAGGCAGCGATTTTCAGGACCTTGCAGAGGGCGACAATCGCATTGCAACTGTCGGAATTACGGCCACAGACAGCAATGGCGGGACGGTCACCACCACCATGTCCTTTTCTGTTACCGGTAGCAATGACGCGCCGACAGTCACCGCAGGCGGGACCGGCACCGCGTTCGAAGACGGCGCTTCGGGGGTTGTTGTCGATCTGACCACCCTTGGTGATGATATCGACAGCGATGATGACGGCAGCAGCCTGACCTATGCGATCACCAGCGGCCCTGCAGAAGGTGCCGCCTCGATCAATGGCAGCGGCGGGCTTGTCTTTGACCCGGGCACAGCGTTTCAGGACCTCGCCGAGGGAGAAACACGCCACGTCACTGTTGGCGTGACCGCCAATGACGGCACGCTGACCAGCGCAGCCGAGAATGTCACAATCACCGTGACAGGCGTAAACGATGATCCGACCCTTGGCTCGGTCGCGATGACCGCAGCCGAGAACGGCACAGCCCAGACGGTGGACCTTTCTGCTCTTGGGAATGATGTCGACAGCAACAACGACGGCTCCAACCTGACCTATAGCGTGGCCGCATTGCCGGCAGGCAGTGGCACAGCCAGCATCCTTGGCGATGGCGTCACACTGTCGTTCGATCCGGGTAGCGATTTCCAGTATCTGGCAGTTGGCCAGCAGACGGCTGTCGCCATTTCCGTGACCGCGGAAGACGCGGATGGCGGCACTGTGACCACTGTCTTCAATGTGACTGTGACAGGTGTGAACACGGATCCGACGTTCGATGACGGTACAGGTGGCACGACAGAAGGCGGCGCAAACGCTGAGGTTGACCTTACCGAGCTGGCCGATGACATCGACAATGATGACACGCCGGCCGATCTGACCTACTCCATCGTGACACCGCCCGCCGCTGGCTTTGGCTCCGTGTCTTTGACAGGGGCAGGGAGCAGCACGCTCAGCTTTGCGCCCGGTCTTGATTTCGAAGACCTCGCCGATGGCGAGACGCGCACTGCCACCGTGACCGTGCGTGCAACGGATACACATGGCGCCACGGCAGATGCAGATGTTGTGTTCACCGTCACAGGCACCAACGACGGCCCGCAGATCACCGAAACCGACACTGTGATCGCAGCGCAGCCAGAAGGTGACGCCGCGCTGAGCGAGAGCGGTACATTCGCCGTGACCGACGTGGACACGACCAACACCGTGTCCGTGGCCGCGACCCTCGATAGCGCCTCTGCCAGCGTCACAACCGCGCTGACAACCGCCCAGCTTGAAGCGATGTTCGGCGTCGATATGGGCGACGTCATCGCCAATGGGGCCACCACAGGTACCGTTAACTGGACCTTCGACAGCGCTGCGGGTGATTTCGACTTCCTCAACGATGCAGAGGCGGCCTCGGTCGTCTACACCGTCACCGTCACAGACAGCTTTGGCGATACAGACAGCCGCACAGTCACGATCAACCTGACCGGCACCAACGATGCGCCAACCATCACCGCTGGTATGGGCGGTGCAGTTGAGGACGGCGCACAAATTACCGTTGATTTGGCCGCGCTTGCCGCCGATCTGGACGCCGAAGACGATGGCTCCACCATGTCCTACGCGATCACCAGCCTTGCAGGCGTAGGCGAGGGGACAGCGACGATTTCAGGCACCGATCTTGTGTTTGACCCGGGCAGCGATTTCCAGGGACTTGGCGCGGGGATCACCCAAGTGGTCGACTTCACCGTCGAAGTCACTGACGCGCAAATGGCCACGGCAAGTGCCACGATCAGCATCACCGTCACAGGCACCAACGACGTTCCCGTGCTCAGCGCGGATGTGACCGCCGCGACGATCACCGACACAGCCGCAGATGACACATTTGCCGCCGTGACGGGGACACTTACCACCGTGGACGCGGATTCCAACGCCACAGCGACCTATGGCATCACCGGGGGAGGTACGTCTTCCGAAGCGGGCTTTGACGTCGAGCTGGCAGGCACCTACGGCACGCTCTACCTCTCCAGCACTGGCGGTGGGTACGAATACCGCGCCAACGACGCGGCGGTCGAAGCGTTGCAAACCACGGAGACGGATGTTTTCACCCTTACGGTCACTGACGATCAGATGGCAGGCGACACGCAGACGCTGACCATCACGTTGGCAGGCGACAACGACACACCGGTGATCACCGGCACCACAGCCAGCACAAATGATCAGGCCGCAGCGCCGATCACTGTGCAACTGCTTGACGGAGTGTCCAGCGACCGCGATGGCGATGATCTGGACATCCAGAACGATACCTTCGCCGTACACTCGGGCCTATGGAGCGATCCTGTCACCTACACGCTCGATGCCGCGACAGGCGCGCTGACCCTTGATCCGACGCAATTCGCCGCATTGGACGAAACCGAAACCGTGGTCCTGCGGTTCTCTTATGAAGCTGTCGACGCGGGGGGCGAATTCGCTGCTGCCTTCACGGACATCACTGTGACTGGCACCAACAATGCGCCGATCATCGTGGCGGGCTCTGATATTGCGGGCGATATCACCGAAGTCGCTGATGGGGACGCCGCAGAGGGCACAGCACTGCTGACCGCTTCGGGTTCCATCGAATTCGCCGATGCGGAACCGTCGGATACACACCTTGTCATCATCTCCGAAGTGGCGAATGGCGCAGGGGCATCTACGCCGGATGTTGCCGACTATATCGGTGATTTCTCCTCGGGCATTTCGGGCCGTGTGGTCAGCTGGGAGTTCGAGCTGGCCGATAGTGTGATCGACAGTTTGGGCGCTGGCGAAACCATCGTGCAAACCTACAGCGTCGTTGTGCGCGAACAGGACAACCCTGCAAGCCAGGTCGAAGAGTTCGTGACCGTCACGATAACAGGTACCAACGATCGCCCGATCGTCACAGGGATCAGCGCACCTGCCGTGCTGATCGAGGCCGACGACGGTATGGCAAGCGGCATACAGGCCCTCTCGGCGACCGCGACCCTTACGGTCACTGACGCTGATTTCGGCGGTACAATTGCAGGCGCTGCACGCACTGCAGATGAATTGACGCCAGAGGTGGTCGGCACTGGCACCACGAACTACACCGGCACCGTGCCAGCAGATGTCGATATGACAGCCTTGCTTGCCGCCTCTACTATCAGCTTCACGGCAGCCTCGGCGACAGCCACAGCCGCTGGCGAAAGCTTTACGGTGCAATACGACGCTTCGTCGGCCCTCGACTGGGTCGCGTACGGCGAAACGTTGACCATCAGCTTCGACATCGCGGTACGCGACGATTCCGCGGCGGCTGATGCACTTTCGGTCATTGAAACACTC